>JAHDIR010000056.1 GCA_020630675.1 Bdellovibrionales bacterium | reverse complement strand
ATAATGATTAAATCTGCTATAGAATCAATCAGTTCTTCGGTGTCATTTATTTATGGGGTAATGCGATATATAAAATATATTTTTAGAAAAAATGATTGCTTTTAAAGGAAAAGGCTTAGAAATATCTCAAACCAAGACAAAGGTATTAACTTATATTTAAAATTTCATAGTATTTAAATTCACTTCCTACCTTCATTTCAAAGTCATCTCCTTCTTGTTTATTATAGAGTAATTTTCCTAAAGGGGATGATAAAGTGATTGTATGAACATCATTTTTTCCATCATTGACCGAAACACCGCCTTGCACAGGTAGAACGAAAAAAAACTTTTCAATTTCATCTTCAATTTGAACATGAACTAACGAATAAAGACTAATGTTTTCCTTGGGCACTAAAAGTTCGGGCTTAATTTTTTTTAATAAAAAAATAGATTCTTTTAACTCTTCAGTACGTTTTGCTTGAGCGCCTGCTAAATAAGATGCTTCTAGCCCTCGAGTATCATATTTATTTTCAGCCTTAGACTCTTCATTTGTTGCTGCGTCTTTGGCATCCATAGCGGAGCGCTTGAGAACTTCATATTTTTCATCCAAATATTGAAGAACTAACTTTAAAATTTTCTCTTTTTTAACCATAATAAATAACTCTATACAAAAATATTAATTCGTCTTAAGGTTTGAGGAATGTCTACTTTACTTAAAAACGTATACGATAAAAAATATATAAATACATTATCTTCGGAGGTCAAAAAATACTACTCGAAATTTAACCAAGATAAATTTATCAAAGAGATTTTTAACACCGAATGGAAGAATATGGAGCTTAAAGAGCGCCTTCATCACATCTCTAGGACTTTAGGGCATAACCTCCCCAAAGATTACTCAAAAGCTCTTAAAATTATTACTCAAATAGCCCCTAAATTTGGTGGCTATGCGGGCATGTTTGCTCCGGCTTTTGTTGAGTTATACGGACTTTCTGAAAAAAATAAAGATCAATTTTGGCAGCAGTCTTTAGACGCTTTAAAAGAGCTCACAAAGTACTCTAGCTCAGAGTTTGCCATTCGTCCCTTCATTCAAGAAAAGCCCAAAGAGGTTATGGCTATTCTGCAAGAGTGGTCGCAAGACTCTAATGAGCATGTTCGGAGGTTAAGCAGTGAAGGTTGTCGCCCTCGCCTACCATGGGCAACAGCTTTGGAATCATTTAAGAAAAAGCCATCTCTTATTTTGCCCATACTGAATAACCTTAAAAGTGACAGTTCTGAGTATGTGCGCAGAAGTGTTGCCAACAACATCAATGATATTTCAAAAGATCACACAAAGGTTGCACTAGATATGGCTTCTCGTTGGGTGGGGCAAAGCGCCGACACAGACCGCCTTATTAAACACGGATTGAGAACACTTCTTAAAGCTGGAGCCCCTGGAGCCCTTAAATTATTTGGCTATCTCACTCCTAAACAATTAAAAATTAAAGTTGTAAATTTTAAAAGTCAAAAAAAAGTAAAGCTTGGACATGATCTTAAAATAGAAGGGCAAATAGAAACTTTAAAACCCTCCAAGGTTCGCCTAGAATTTGGCCTTTATTTTTTACGAAAAAATGGTGAGCACAACTTGAAAGTGTTTAAAATCAATGAAAAACAATATGCCAAAGGCAAACACCTTATCAATAAAACCTACTCTTTTAAAAAAATATCTACCCGCAAATACTATCGCGGGCAGCACTTTGTTTCTTTAATTATCAATGGAGTAGAGGTTAAAAAAATTTCTTTTGAATTATATTAAAAGCCGACAAGAGAGTGACTTTTAAATGTTTTCGCAAGTCACTTGGCCTGAAACTTCATAAATACCATCTTTATTTGGAACTAATTGTCCTTCTTCTGCGGAAAAATTTCCTCTATAAAGAATTACGCCACTATCAGATTGTTCTGATAAAATAGAAAATTCTTCTAAAAATAAAGCCATAACACCTGTTTGCGGAAGCTCTTGGTAAATTTTCGATAAGGTCACCTTACTTCCTACACCCACTTTAGAAGGTTCGCTCTCGTCATAACCAACAACAAAATTAACTAAAGCAGAGTAAGGACTTAAGCCATCAACCCTTTCAGTTTGCATATTTGTAACTGTACCGCTAAATTGACATTCAGATGTTATTGAAGCTATTTCTGTTTGCCCAAATGAAGGTAAAGCCATAAAACAAATAACAAATATGAGAACACAAAACTTCATACTTATCTCCTTAGATTAAGATTATTTCTTTACTATGAAGCAAGTTCCGCACCAACTTACAATAAAACCTGATTATTAAGAGCAAAAAAAAAGCAAAAGAACTTTCGCCCTTTTGCTTGTCATATAAATATCTAATTTTACTTACTTTATAAATTTACCCTTTTTTGGCCCAAGTCACACACCAACCTTTTTCAGCCACATGTTTATTAGGGACAGGGATAAGCTGGCACGACCCGTACTCTTTTCCTTCTACTTTTTTATAAAAGTTACAATTGCTGCAAAATTGCTCGGCACCGGCAACACCCGCCTTATCAACTCTTAGCTTAGGGTCTACTTTAGAGCCATTATGGACGTATTTAAGGCCCTTGGCTGCTGGGTTATCTAGTGCAATTAAAGGGTCACCGGCCGGAGCTGTAGCTGCTTTATCAGCTATATTTGCAGGGGCCTCAACTTCAGGGGCTTTGGTTGATACTTTATCTTTATTTCCCGTGCAAGCAGCAAAACCCAACAAGGAAGCCGTTCCTATTAGCACAGAGCTTTGTTTTACCATAGTTCTTCGAGAGTATTTTTGTTTCATACAACGTCTCCTTCTCAATATCATTTAGTTTTCAATTAATAGTAAGGAAGTTTTGGACAATTGGCTACCAAAATTTCAACTACGAAAATGTTGGGCACCCGTGGTCAGAGGCAAAACACAATTCTAGGAATTGTAATGATATTTCAACTATTCTAATGTATGTATTTCTTGTGATCTATACCTTCGGCTTTTTTAGTATGTTCCTTCTGATTGTACCGGTCATAGTTCCCTTTTTTTTAAGCATGAACATAAACATGCAGCAGTTTTTAACTCTTCAGGCCTACTTTGGTATCGTTGTCGCCTTATTAGAAGTTCCTTCAGGCTACTTAAGCGATCTTTGGGGGCGAAAAAAAGTCCTCATCGTTGGTGCCTTTATAAAAGTAATAGGTTTTACCTATCTTTACTTTTCTGAAAACTTATTTGATCTTTATATTTACCAAACGATCGTCGGTACAGGCTTAAGTCTTGTTTCCGGAGCTGATATTGCTATTCTTTATGACAACGCCCCAACAAAAAAAATCACTTCTTCATTGAAAGAGTATAAAACTACAATTATGGCCAACTATAATTCTTCAAAACTATTAGGCGAAACCTTGGCCGCCATTCTTGGCGGAGCCATCGCCATTTATTCTTTTAAATGGTTAGTCGTAAGCCAAATTTTAGCTGTGGTAGCGTTATTTATTTCGGCTTTATTTTTGTATGAAACTCCATATGAAAAAATGTCGACAAAAAATCATAAAAATAATTTAAGTGAAACAATAAATTATATTTTCAAAAATAAACTCGTTTTAATTATTTTTTCAAACACAACGATATGGAGCTTATCTACTTTTTGTGCAATATGGATTTTTCAAAAACAATGGCAAGAAGACGGCATTGACCTAAAATACTTTGGATATATTTGGGCCTCTTACACTTTAACAAGCGCAATCTTTAGTAAGCTGGTTAGCTTTTTCTTAAAAGTAACCGGGCCTATCACTTGCTTGCTTATAATTTCTTTGTTCCCACTTTTTGGCTACTGGGGTTTATCGACCAATACTTATTTTACAGCAGCTCTTTTCGGTTATCTTTTTGCAATTAGCCGATCATTTAATTACGTATTTTTAAAAGATGCCCTCAACTGGAATTTAAAACCAAAATTTCGTGCTACGATAAACTCTTTACTGAGCCTAGCTTTTCGATTGGGCTTTTTTATTTTAGGCCCATGTATTGGTTTTATCGTTGAAAAACATGGAGTGTCTATCACTTATAAATCCTTGCTTTTATTTTTCTCAATTTGTTTTTTCTTATTCATGCTGCCGTTAGTTTATGCGCTTAAAACAAAAAAGCTCTCTTTTGAAGATTAAAAATTAATGAACTCAACAAGCGTATTTTTGAAATTAATTTCTAGCAAAAATGATATCGATCAATATCTTTGCTATTTTCTCTTAGCCAGTTTTTGTGCTCTTTGTAATCAGGGCTGAACTGCTGAACTAGGTTCCAAAATTTCTGAGAATGATCTTGATGTTTTAAGTGGGCGAGCTCATGAATAACAACATATTCTAGAACTTCGGGAGGAGCAAAAATAAGTTTCCAATTCATACTTATATTTCCCTCACTACTGCAGCTTCCCCACCGTGTTTTTTGCGCCCGAAAGCTCAATTTTTTCGGAAATAAATTCATTCGCAAACTTTGCTCATGAATAACTTTTTTCAAGACTTCAACCCCCGATTTTTTATAAAATTTATTGAGCGAGGCTTGAAGCATTAAAGGCTCCGATAAATCTTTAGCCGAAGCAGAAACAATAATTTTACAGCCCACAAGCTTAACTTGGGTTCTTTTATTAGGGCTAGAGATAATATCAATCTCTAAGAGCCGTCCTAAAAATAAAAAAAACTCTCCGCTCACTACTTTTTTAGGTGGATACTTTAACTGATCTTGCTCTACTTTTTTTAAGTGCCCTTCTATCCAGCTTTTGTTTTTTTCTAAAAAATTTTGAAGAACTTTTAACGAGGTGGTTTTACCTGCCGTGATTTTCACTTTCCCTGAGTTATCAACAATAATATTGACCGAACGCTGAAACAGTCGACGCTGAACTTTGACCAAATAACCATTAAAAAACAACTGCTGCATAGGGAGAAGTTTACGAGAATTTCATCTAAATTTAAAGATTAAGGCCTTTAAAAAGAAAGCCCCGCCCTACTTTCACCTTAGCAATTGCTAATCACATAAACCGACAGAACATTTCACAAGTAATATCAATGGTTTATGTTTTTCGCGTTCGGTCACAGTTTTAGGGCCCAAGCTTTACTTCTGGTGACACAAGAATTAGATTGTCTGCTCTTGAGGTCAGGTCCCATACAATAGCAAACCTTGTGAACCCCGCCAGGTCCGGAAGGAAGCAACGGCAACTTGGATTCTATGTGATATGGATCGCCTGACCTCTTTTTTTGTTTTCTCGTTTGGGGGTTTAACTTGTCTTACGAAGTTATAGCCAGAAAATGGCGACCTAAAAGCTTTAGTCAATTGATTGGGCAAAACCATGTGAGCCAAACACTTTTAAACGCTCTTAAAAATGATCGACTTCCTCAAGCATTACTTTTTAATGGCCCCCGCGGAACAGGTAAAACATCAACGGCTCGAATTTTTGCCAGCACCTTGCGCTGCCCTAACTTACAAGACTTCTCCCCTTGTGGAGTATGCTCTGAGTGTGAAGAGGTTATTACTGGAAAAAGTATTAACGTCGTCGAAGTTGATGGTGCCAGCAACAATGGTGTCGACTCCGTTCGTGAACTCCGCGACAGCGTTAGCTATATGCCCTCATCAGGGAAGTACAAAATTTACATCATTGATGAAGTACATATGCTTTCTACGAGTGCCTTTAATGCTCTTTTAAAAACTTTGGAAGAGCCTCCCGCTCATGTCATTTTTATTATGGCTACAACAGAAATTCATAAGGTGCCTAACACCATATTGTCTCGTTGCCAAAAATTTGATTTTAGAAGAGTTTCCAGCCAAGAAATTGTTAAAAGTCTGGAAAAAATTTGTAAGCATGACAATATTAATTTTGAAGCCGAAGCTCTTTGGAGCATTGCTCGACAAGCCGACGGATCTATGCGAGACAGCCAAAGCTTACTCGATCAAGTCATTAGTTTTTGTGATAATAACATTAAACACAAAGAAACTATTGAAGCCTTAGGTTTAACCGATCGCAAATGGGTGGTTTCTGCCCTTCAAGCCGTTATTTCTCGTAACCACAAAGAAATTTTGAGCTTAGTAAAAACACTGATTCTTTCTGGGCAAGACCCCAACTTATTTGTAAAAGATTTATTACAAGAAATTCGCAACGCTCTTATCTGTAAACTCAACCCAGAAATTGCTCACTCCATTATTGATCTTTCCGACACAGCCATTGAAGAGCTCACTGAAATGGGGGCCTCTTTAAGCTCTGAAGATATTCAACTTATTTTTGATATGACCCTCAAGGGTGCTAGAGATGTCGTAGCGTCGTCCTCTGCCCAGCTCGTTCTTGAGATGCTTTTATTAAGAATGGCTTCAGCTCCTCGTATTGTTGATATCGAACAAGTTCGACTTCCTGCCATGACCTCTTCAACAGCTAACAGACCTTCACCAGCAATGCCTTCGGTTTCTGCGGACAATGCTCAGGCAGCCCCTAGTACTGCGCAAACGCCAGCGCCCGTTTCGCAGCAAAAACAGGCCCCAAAACCAACAATCACAGCCAACGAACCACTTCAACCATCACAAGCCACAACAGGGGCATCCAAGGCTCATGTACCAGCTAATAATAGCGCGCCTATTATTAATTCAAATAGCCCTGCTCAAGAGCAATGGCTTGACCTTGTGACACAAATCAAAAACCTAAACCCCATTGTCGCCGCAAAACTCGAACACTCTAGTTTAATCAGCAAAGATAACGACACTCTCACGATTGCTATCCCTGCAAAAATGAAATTTCTTACTGAACAGGTCAAAGACAAAGACTTTTTAAAAAAACTCGAAAATTATGTTTCCACTTTATGGGGGAAAAGCTACAATTTTCATTTCACCGACACCAGTGAAAAAAAAAACTCAATGAGCCCTAGTCAATTGAAACAACACAAGTCAAATACGGCCAAACTAGAGCTCAGAAAAAAAGTAGAAGCACATCCCGTGATTAAGCAAGCTCATGAAGTGTTTAAAACAGAAATTATAGATATTAGAGATTTATAACCAGTGAGGTAAATATGAAAAAAGGATTCGGCGGTGGAATGCAGCAATTAATGAAGCAAGCCAACCAAATGCAAAACAAGATGAAAAAAATCCAAGAAGAACTCGCCACTCAAGAGTTTTCCGGAACTTCAGGCGGAGGAGCTGTGACTGTCACTGTTAACGGCAGTAATCAAGTTTTATCTGTTGTTGTTCAACCCGATGTAGTCTCTTCAGATGATATCGAAATGTTACAAGACCTTATCGTCACTGCTACAAATGACGCCTTAAAAGTTGCTAAAGAAACTTCTGACAAAGAAATGGCAAAAGTCACTGGCGGCATGTCTATGCCTGGAATGTTCTAGCCCAATGAGTTTAAGCCCTTCTCTTGAAAAGCTCACTTCTGAACTTGGCCGCCTACCTGGTGTTGGCCCAAAAACAGCTTTGCGTTTAGCTTATTTTATTTTACGAAGCCCCAAGGAGTACGTGAGTGCTCTTTCTGAGGCCCTGATTGACGTCAAAGAAAAGGTTAAGCTTTGTGAAAGGTGCTTTTCTTATACCGAACAAGATATCTGCCGCTATTGCCTAGACCTTAATCGAGTGGATAATATTATTTGTGTGGTAGAGAACCCTTCTGATATTCCACAAATTGATTCCTCAGGGGCTTTTCGAGGCCGATACCATGTTCTTCATGGCGTGATCTCTCCCATGGAAGGAATTGGCCCTAAAGATCTTAAGATCGACGCCCTTTTTAAACGCATTCAAAACAATGTTGATACCACTGAGGCCGTGAATGAAGTCGTTTTGGCCCTTGATGCTGACCTTGAGGGAGACACCACTGCTTTGTATATTGCCAAAACTTTAAAAAAATATGATATTAAAGTCAGTAGAATTGCACATGGTGTTCCTATTGGTGGCGATATCGATTATATTGACCATAGAACTTTAGGCAGAGCTTTAGAAAATCGGGTAACTATATAATGTCTTTAATTAACTATAACGCAAAAGAAATTATTTGTAAGATTGTTTACTACGGACCTTCTCTTGGCGGAAAGACAACAAATATACAATGGGTGTTCAATAAAAACCAAGGCTCTGACAAGTCAGAGCTAACTGAACTACCTACAGATATTGAGCGAACTTTATTTTTTGATTTTCTTCCGTTTAATGTTGGCGATATACGTGGTTTTAACACTAGAATTCATCTTTACTCAGTTCCTGGACAAGTCGCCTATGACAATAAGCGCAAACTTATCCTTAACGGATTAGATGGCGTCATCTTTGTAGCCGACTCACAAGCAGAGCGAATGGAAGAGAACCTTCAGTCTTTAGAAAACTTAAAAACAAACCTTGAACACCAAGGTTATGACATAGAAAAAATTCCACTCATTTTTCAATACAACAAAAGAGATTTACCAAACAGCCTTCCTTTAGCTGAGCTTCGCAACAAGCTCAATAAATACAACGCCCCTGACTTTGAAGCCAAAGCCAAAAATGGCGATGGTGTTTTTGAGTCTCTCAACACAATAATGAAGTCTATTATAACTACCCTTAAAGGCTCTGACCTTTAAAATGATTGAAAACAGAATTGATCAACTAAAAAAAGAAACAGACACTTTGTTGTTAGCACACTTTTACGAAGAAAGTGACATTCAAGGCGTAGCAGATCATATTGGTGATAGTCTAAAGCTGGCACAATGGGGACAAAAAAGTAAAGCCTCTCGAATTCTTATGGCGGGTGTTGTCTTTATGGCTGAAAGCATAAAGATTCTTTCTCCTGAAAAAACTGTACTCGTGCCTGACTTAAATGCTGGTTGCTCTCTTGTTGACCACTCACCTTATGACAAATACTTAGAGTGGAGAAAAGCTCACCCCACTGGTATATGTATTACCTATATCAACAGCAGTGCCGCTGTTAAAAGTATTAGTGATGTAATTTGCACCTCTTCTAATGCTGAAAAAATTGTAAATGCTATACCTAAAGATCGCCCCATCTTATTTGGCCCTGATAAAAACTTGGGTCGCTATTTGTCTAAAAAATCAGGACGCGATTTTATTTTATGGCCAGGAGCTTGCGAAGTTCATGTATTATTTTCTGCCAAAAAACTTTTTACGCTAAAAAAAGAACATCCTGACGCTGTTGTTATCGCACACCCTGAATGCATGGAAGAGGTTTTACAATACGCAGATGTCATTGGCTCCACCTCAAGATTACTACAAGAGGTCGAAAAAAATCCTGCCAAAAAATTTATTGTAGCTACCGAAGATGGGATTTTACACAATATGCGTGAAATGAGACCTGATGCTACCATACTTCAAGCTCCCGCAGAAGGCTCTTGTGCCTGCAACCAATGCCCTTATATGAAACTTAACAATTTAGAAAAAATTGAAAAAGCCATTTCTAATAAAACACCAGAAATTACACTCGATGAGAGTTTACGATTAAAAGCTCTTGTTTCTTTACAAAGAATGATGGATATCACGGATGGCCGTGCTGTTTCTTGGCCAGATAAGTTTGAAGCTTAATTATTTTTTAAAAAAAATATTTGTCTCTTTTTGAGATCTTTTCTTAGGTCTCTCTCAAGGCTAGGAAACTTATTTATAATGTATAAATATAAATTGTTTTTTATATCTTTAGACAATAATCAATAATCAAAGCTCAACTCTCTCAATTTGAAACCTGATTTGCACTTAACTTTTTTATTGGTAAACCGATAAGTAGATATACTTAGAGAGGTAATTATGGGTGCAGAAAAAAGAACCGCTTACAGAAAATTAACTGAAACTATAGATGTTATTGATTTAACTTCCATGTCAAATTATGCGGTCATTGCCAGTACAGCTTCAATTATTAATGCTTCCACTAGTGGATTCTTAATGCATATACATCGCAATGATTTAAACTCTAATGAGTTAAAAAATAACTTAAGCCTTAATTCATTATTGAATGAAAAAGTAGTTTTATTTTTACCTCAAATGAACTTAGATTTAGAAGGAATAATCATGAGAACAAAACATCTTGGCAAAGGGGTTTTTGAAATTGCGGCTCAATTTTCGCCTGATGTTCCTGACTATTGGAAAGAGTGTCTTATTGATCTCCTACCTGTTCCAGGCGAAATGGACTGAAAAACCTAATTATTTACTTTAGCAAAATTTAATTGATGAAAAGGTGGCAAGCCTTTTTCACTAATCAGTAAAATGGAATAGTTGTTTGGTAAAAACCAAGACAGGGCCTCGCCAATATTTTGATGCTCTTCTTTGGGAGGGTTACCCAACGACTCCAACGAAAAGCACAGATCAAAATGTTCGTTATCTTTACTAATAACTAAGACTTTCATATTTGCCACTTCTTGCTGAACCCAAAATTCGTTGAGTACAGTTCGAATTTGCTCAGGAAGGTATTCTTCTGTTGGAGGCCCGGCAATGAGTTGATCGTTTGTTTGTATAACGGCTTGCCCCGGAGTATTTAATTTTAAAGGTGGGTTTAAGCTACCAAATTTAATATAGCTCCACACCATTCCGTATGTGAATATATAATCAGGCATTTGCTTTTGAGGGTTCAACGCAACACCAATGCCACGTGACATGCACCAGTCAAAAGCGTTTAATAAAAAATCTTGTCCCTGCTCATCCGATTGAACAAAAAGATAGGGCCAGTTATCAGGGCCAAGAGCTGGTTCCTGCTGCAAAATATTCACTCGTATATCTTTGAGAGCCCCTAAAAAATCAGACTCCCAAGCATCATCACGATCTGACTCTGGGCTTAGTAAATGCTTAAAAATATCCATACTGTCACGGGTATACATGATTATTCACAAAAAAGTCTACTATTAAAACAACTAATCCCTTCCATTAAATTTTCTACATCCTATCAGGACATAGGTTTAGAAAACCCAGTACCAAAGTCACTTACAACGACTTTCCCTAATCAAATTGATAGAATTTTACAACAACTGTGAGTTCAAAAAAAATAATTTTCAATACTCCTGTTATAAAGGCCTTCGATGAAAAACTTACTTTTAATCATTGTATTTTTTAGCTCCACCTCTTTTGCACAACTAAAAACTTCTATTTTAATTAATACTGATATTTTAAAAAGTGTTGGTTATATAAGTGAAAACGAGGCTGCCGATGTTCTTGTTTATTCCGCAAGTCATCTTGAGCTTGAGGAACTTATGGAAAAATCCCATGACTTTAACCGCTGCGGTGGTTTTGAAATTCTAAGTAACGATGAAAGCTCCTTTGCCATTTTAACAGGGCTTCAATCACAGCTCTACAATGACCAAGTAACTTTGTTTTCCAGTATAAAAAAAAATAAAAAAATTGAATTTAATAAAAAAATCTTAGAGGCTACAGAAATATTAGACCAAGAAAATTTGCGACAAACCGTGAATGAACTTTCTAGTTATCGCACTCGCTCTAGTCGGCAACCTGAACCAAACCTTCATGTTGAACATGTGAAAAAACGCATTGAGGAAATAACTAGGTTTTCTAAGCTTCCCATTGTTGTGTCACTGGTTGAACACACGCGTACAAAACAAAAAACTCTGAAAGTCCGAATAACTGGATCGCAAAAACCAGAGCAAGTGGTTATTCTTGGTGGTCACTTAGACTCTACTAGTTTTTTTCGACAAGAAGCTCCAGGGGCAGATGACAATGCTTCTGGTTCCGCTAATTTATTAGAAATTTTAAGAGTTCTTATTCAACAAGAGCAACCCCTTCGTAGTGTGGAATTTTTTTGGTATGCAGCTGAAGAAGTGGGACTTGTCGGCTCTTCACAAATTGCAAAAGAATACTTAAAAAACGAAGTTGATGTCATTGGTGTTTTGCAATTAGATATGACGGGTTACCCTGGCAGTGATACTTACACCATCGCCAATGTCACAGACTACACCAGCCCGTGGTTACAAAATGTACTTGTACAACTCAATAATCATTATGCCGGTGCCTTGATGGTAACATCTAAATGTGGTTACGGCTGTAGTGATCACGCCTCATGGTACAGACAAGGCTTTCCCACTGCGTTTCCCATTGAGGCTAAGTTTAAAGAAGCCAACAAAAGCATTCACTCCAAACATGATGTTGTTACTAAGTTAAATTTTGAACACTCACTAATTTTTAGTAAATTGGGTTTATCTTTTGCCATGCAATTGGCAAATTCAGAACTAAGAGACCCTGGTCGAGCACAAAAAATTAAATAAATATTTGATATAAAACCACAGCCAAAACATAAGCTAAAACACTGTAACCAATAAATATAAGAGTTGGAATTTTATAAGACCCCAGCTCTTTTTTCATTACAGCCAAAGTCGATGCACACTGCAGAGCAATGGCATAAAAAACTAATAATGCAAAACCTGATGCAAATGTTAAACCCGAGGCTTGTATATGTTCTACTAAGCTGGCTACATTTTCATCCGCGCCCTCAATTCCAAACATAGTTCCTAAAGTTCCAACAAATACCTCTCTGGCTAAAAAGGAGGTCAGAATTGCTACACCATACTTCCAATCTAAACCCAAGGGCTCCATAAAAGGTTCAATAAAGCGACCCAAGTAAGCTAAATAAGACTGAGAAAGCTGCCCAGGGCCTTCCGGAAAATAGCCCAATAACCAAACCATAATCGTGACCGTAAAAATTATTCCACCAGCTTTAATCACAAAAGAGGAGGTCGCCTGGCCGGACTTCATTAATAGACTTTTTAAATTTGGTAAACGGTAAGCCGGAAGCTCAATAATAAATGGAGAGTCTGTTATTTTTTTGGTCATTTTAGATTTAGAAAAAATAAAAGACACCACCAAAGCCACTGTAACACCAAGAGCATATAGCATAAAGAAAGATAAGCCTTGCAGGCCCACCATGCCCCACAAGTAAGTTTTTGCCGGAATCACCGCAGATATCAACAAAGCATAAACTGGCAACCTAGCGGAGCAGCTCATTAAAGGAACGGTAAGAATTGTTAAAAAACGCCTTCGCGGTGAGGCTATAGTTCTGGCTGCAAAAATAGCTGGAATAGCGCAGGCATGTCCTGTTAAAAAAGGGATAAAGCTTTTTCCTGATAAGCCAAAAAATTTAAGAGGACGATGACAAATCATTGCCGCTCGAGCCAGATAGCCCGAATCTTCAAGGAAGCTCACAATGAGAGTTAAGAAAAAAATTTGAGGTACAAATACCAAAAAAGAACCTACGCCACCAAACAAGGCCTCACCAACAAAATCTCTAAAAATTCCTTCACTTAAATAGCCTTGTACTCCGGAGCTAGCTTGACCAATCAAAGATTCTATTAAGTCCATAAAAGGAACTGACCAAGAAAAAATCGATTGAAATAATAAAAGCATAATCGCAAAGAAACTAACAAAACCTAAAACGGGAGATAAAAAAAACTGATCTAATTTATTTTGTCGTAAAAAAAGAACATCACTTTGAATACCAAAGTTATCAGAAATATTTTTAGACAATTGATAAGAACTTTCACTGAAGTTATTTTGTGGAATTGAAAATAAATAATTTTGTGAGGAGATAAATTTTCTCAAATCAGAAAGGCCAAAACCCGTCTTAGCTGAAACAGGAAAAATTTTAGTGTTCAATTTTTTAGAAATACCTTCTATATCAATGCTTAAGTTATTTTTTTCAATTTCGTCCATCATATTCAGAACAAATACAGTTGCCACCCCTAAGGAATTTGATTTTTTTTGAATATCAAGTCCAATTGTTAGGCTAGCTTGTAAGTTGGTGGCATCTAAAACACAAATAACTAAAGAAAGTTTTTTTTCACTTAAAAAATTAGAAAATTTAGAGACAGCAATACTCTCATCTTTATTTGTGGAGCTAAAACTATACATGCCAGGAAAATCAATGAGCTCAACCCCTTGAAACTGTCCCTTTTTAAGGTTTACAGTGACACCAGGAAAGTTTGTTACTTTTTGATTTAAACCTGTTAACGAATTAAAAAGTAAACTTTTACCGCAATTGGGTTTTCCAATGATCGCAAGACAAGACAAACCTACTCCACTTCAACACTGATATGCTGAGCTACTGTTTTTTCGATGGCAAAAATACCATTTTGTAAATGGTAGAGACGAGGCCCACCAAAAGGGATCCATTGCAGGCAAGTGACCGTTTCGTTATGGCGTACGCCTAAATCTTTAATCTTTAAAAGGGTTCCTTCATCAGCTAAAGACGCACTATTTATTTTACAAGCCTGGTTGGGCTTAAGTTCCCATAATGTCATGGCTTTCAGTTATCACTCGGGCCATTTTGAGTCAAAAAAAGGCCCCCTAAGCCCTGGTAGTGAAAACTTACTGAAAACTGGTTTGGCCCAGAAAAACCTTTAAAAACTACCCCACTTATTTCTGTCTTAAAGGCAGCTGATATAGAACGGATTTAAAATTTTTAAAATAGGATAAAAATGGTAGGGAATGCCGGGCTCGAACCGACGACATCCACCTTGTAAGGGTGGCGCTCTACCAACTGAGCTAATTCCCTAAACTTGTAAGAAGGCATTAAAAAGGCCTATCAAGTAGATAGAGATATTTATGACAATATCGTGCTGTTGGCAACAAAGAAACTCAATAAATACCCCTTTGCAAAAAGGGTCTTTTCACCAACAAAAAGAGGCCCATAAAATGGACCTCAGTTAGATTAAATGTTAATTAAATCAATTACTTATGGCTTGACGTGATCAATAACCTGATGCTTCATCTTTCGTCCAGCACAACCTCTGTGGAAGCAACTTGTTGTTACTGTTAAGGCCATCACATGACTTTCAGAGTTTCTGCAGCTCATTTGCGAATTTTTTTCACCCACAGAAAAAGAGCCTCTACCTGGAAGTACCGAGTTATCTTTAGAGTAAAGCCTCAGAAGTAAATTAAAGTAAGACTTAGACTTATTATTTTGTAACTTTAAACTAATGATCTTTGACGACTCAGGAAAGAAAGCCTGGCCATAAGCTAAAAGCTCAAAATTTTCATTGTAAACAACAGTCACTATATTTTTAACTCCCTCATCTCTTGTTCCGACATGGAAGGAAACCTCAACTCTTTCTTCATTTAACTCAAACACCCATGGTGACTGTGAAATCGATGTCCATGGAAAAGGGCATTCCGTTCCCCAAGGAAATGGCCAATAATCTTCACCAAGAATAGAGTCGGCAGCTAGTGAGTAGCTTGAAAAGGTGAAACACATTAATACTGTTAGTAATATTTGCTTTAGGTTTTTCATTTCAATCATCTCCCTCGATTATGACAATAAGACTTTAACGTCCTTATTAAAGTAGTAACCATTTTTTGCTCTGAATAAGTATTTAGGCTTCTCATTCTCAGGCTCAATCAAACGACGTAATCTTTTAATTGTCACGTAAAGTTTGTTGTCATGAACCCTTGGATCATAATTTTGTTGCCAGATCATATTAACAATTTCTTCTTTTGAGTAAACCTGCCCTGGTTTAGTCATGAATAATTTAAGAAGATCTAATAAAATGAACTGATTCTTAAAATCAATGTCGCCCTTGTTCTTTTCTTTGACTGATTTTTTTTCTTTTTCAAAAATAAGGTCAAAACTTTCAGAGCTAGCACCAGAAATTTCTTCTAAATTAGCAACAATAACCCTGTGCAAAGAAGTTAGGTTTTTCTCATCCATAGATGATTTAGCTAGGTTTAAATAAACCTTAGCCATATGATGATCTCCACGGTCTTTGTAAGAAACACCTATGGAAAATAGTAAATTGATGTACATAAAGATATCTTTACTGCTTTTAATTTCTTCAAAAGCCTGCCAAAAAACCTCAAGGGCCTCGTCAAACCTAGCTAGTTTTCTTAAAATATGACCATTTAATAGCTTTAAAGAAAGCTCCAACTCAGGTACAGAAATCACCTGAAAGAAAACCTGAATATTATAAATTTCTTTCAACGCCTCATTATACTTTTCAGTGGCAGCACAAACAGTGGCGATGCCAAAGACGGCATAGCAAATGTCTTTTTTACAATCACTTTTAAGAGCTAAATTAAGGGACTTGGTGAAGTACTCTTTAGCAATTCCATATTGCTTTTTATGGTTTGCACATACACCAAGCACGTAAAATGTTTTTGCTGTTAGCTCAAAGTTATTCTTCAAAACTAGGTCTTGAAGCTCTTCTTTGATAGCTTCTACTTTGTCTTGGGAACTGGTTTCTGAGTAAATTCTTAAAAGAATATTTTTCGTGTCCAAGAATTGTTCAAATTGCTCTTGAGCTAAGAAAATTTCAGCTGCCTGATCTAAATATGAAATTGCTTGTATATAGTCGGTGCGCTGTTTATATAACTTACCAAACTTAAGTAGCTCTTCAGCAGATAACCCCTTAATCACATCTCCCCCGAAACGTTTAAGATTTATGGGCCACCTTACACTGGCTTAAATCTTGGTTCATTATTTGACTCTATTTTTACTTTTTTTTCAAAAATTTGATGGGTTTATTGGAGAAAGTTCATAGTTTTTCAGTAAAATGGAACTCAATTAATTGCAATTGCTTAATCTTTTAACATTTATGCTTTGCGAAAAATTATAAGCTCTGTTGGGAAATGTTATTCTTGCAAGTGGGTAATCGAGTAGGTCGGGGCGTTAGCCCCTTCCTCTCACACCACCGGGCATACGGTT
>JAHDIR010000107.1 GCA_020630675.1 Bdellovibrionales bacterium | reverse complement strand
CAAAGCAAATAGTTTTATAAAATTTGTTGATATTTTAGTTAATGTCTACGGTGTCGATAGTGATCTATTTTTTTCATCTATAGAAGAAAAGGACAGAGCTCATATTATCAAGTGGTTAGGTGAGTAGCTTGTGAGGTGGATAAGTACAGAGTTTAAAGTATTTCACATTGCAACCGTGACTTATTCAGATTGGTTTATTAATTTTTGGCCAACTTTTCTCAATCGTTCACATAATTACAACATAAGAATCACTTGTGAAAAAGTTGTTCACGAAATATTTCATGGGTTGAATCTTGTTGATGAACATAGGATATATAATAAAAACATCAGATTCAAAAGTAAGCGCTTTATCTAGCCCACTATTGACTTATCTGTAGGTGTGCCTTCTAGCATAAACAAGTCGGCTAATTTCTCATAATCTTCAATAGTGGTAGCGTATGGTAACTTTTTAAATATCTCGGTCATTATCTTAAACGGATCTTTGCCGTTTATTTTAGCGGTAAGTGCAAAACTATAAAGTATACTTGATGCATGTGCTCCTTCCACAGTGTCACTAAACATCCAATTATTGCGACCTATGGCAAATTTTCTAATCATACGCTCGACCCAGCCATTATCTATTTCGTAGCGACCATTTTTTAAAAAACCAGATAGCTCTTCATACTCATTTACAAAATAATTAATAGCAATACCTACGTCACTCGACTCTAAAACTTTAGGTTTCTTTTTTATGCACCATTTTTTTATTTTTTCTAGGTAGGGTTTTACTTCTTTGAGCCTTGCCCCGTAGCGCTGCTCAGGTGTTAACTTTTGAGCTATATACGCACGTTCTAACGAGTAAAGTCGTTTGATCATCTTTAAACCAATCTCTGATAAACCAGACTTTTTATTGCCTTTTACCCATGCTGTATAAAAGCGCCTTCTCGCATGCATCATACAACCAAGTAAACTTAATTCTTTTTTATCTAAAGCTCTATAACCTCTGTGGGCATCCGCTTGTACAGCACCACCTTTAAAGCCTGCAATTAAGTTTCTCGCAACATGACCTCCGCCAGAGACATTATAATCAAAAAGCACTATGCCTTGCTCTGGGCTCCCGCGAACCCACATAAAACTATCTTTTTGCGGTTCTCTACCTTTTTCTTTTAATACCTGCAGCTTTGTTGCATCAATCGCTAAGTAACCGCTATCTAAAACTCGCTCCTCTAGTACATTCCATACTGGGATCAATTTTTCACTGACCTGTATTAACCAACGAGCCATCGTGCCGCGACTTAAATTAACTCCCTGAAGCTTGTAAAGCTCTTCCAACCTATAAAGAGGTAGTCCTTGAAAAAATTTTGAAAATATTAAAAACGATAATATTTCAGGAGTTGCTATGGTTTTTGGTAAAATTGGATTAGTTTTACCTTGAACTAAATGACTTTCACAGGAAGGGCAGACGTACTTTTGTTTGCGCTCAACAATTATAATGCTTTGAGCGGGAACTGTTTTTAATTTTTCGACTATATCTTCACCAATTAATTTTAATGTAGCTCCATCGTAAGGACATATTTTTTCACTTTCAGGTATGTCAATAATAACGTCTTCCCGTGGTAAGCCCTCTGGGAAAGGTTTTTTCTTACCGCGGCCTTTTTTGCGTGTATAACTGATAGTTTCTTGAAGTATAGGCAATTGCTCATTTTTGCCTTCAACTTCAATTTCATTAAATATTAACTGAGGGTTTTCCTCAAAAACTTCTGACTTGCTGCCAAACTTTTCTTTATTAAACATTTTAATAATGTTTTTTAAAGCCATGATTTCTTGTTCGTAAAAATCGACTTTACTTTTTAAAGTGAGGTTTTCTTTTTTTAACTCAATAACTTCAGTAAGCATTTATAACAAGCTATCAAATAACATAATCAAAATCTACTGTTTTAAAACGAGTCCAGATATTTAACCCATCAAGTAATAATTCAAGGTCTTTTGCTTCAATATAAATAACTTCGTTATCAATATCTTTTGGCCATGAAAACTTGGTGCCCTCTAGTCTTTTTAGCCATAAAGCAAAGCCACTTCGATCAAAATATAATATTTTTAAATGACTCCGCCTCTTATTGGTAAATATAAATAAACTCTCTGATTTTAAGTCAAGTTTACACTCCTCAGCTATGATTACACTGAGGCCATTTATGCTTTTTCGAAAATCTACAGGTTTCCTGTGAATGACGATATTTTTAAAAGCGTATATAGACTTCATTTAGATAAAAATAGTTGATTTATTAATTTAGCTAACCAAACAGGATCAATATTGGCGTTCAGTGTAGGTGATGACTTTGGTTTGATTTGAACTTTTGTGAATGCTTGTGTTTTTTGTTTAGCTTTAGGGCCAACCTTGTAGCTGCGATAATAGCTCATTTTATGCTCAACTAAGTTATTTAACTCACAGTACCTTTTTATACTTAGCCCTGAAGTTTTTTGCTTTTCTATATGGGACAGATATTCATCGCGAATTGAACTTGATTTACTCATTTAATGCGCTCCTTTGCTTTTAACAAGAGCGGATTTTAACAAATTTTATTTAATTAACAAATAGTGGTACTGATGAAGCGCTTACGAATAAATAGCATATTTGATCAATTTGAACAGGCCGAAACATC
>JAHDIR010000055.1 GCA_020630675.1 Bdellovibrionales bacterium | reverse complement strand
TGCCATGGCAACTAAACCATAAGCGTGATTAGCCATTAATTTTTGACACGGAAAAAGCTTTAAATCATAGCCATACTTTTCTTCACGGATAAAGTTTTCAACGTTACCACGCTTATTGTAGTGCTCTATAACTGATTGTAAGCTTTGTTTGAATAAGTTATGGTTAGTTACTATGTCGTAGTATTTATAATAGCCCTCTTCAACATCTGCCTGTTCTCGAACTTGCCTTTTAACAACTATCGGAAAACGAAGCACATCATTCCAGGGGGGGCTGCCATAGTATTCTGCCAAGTTCTATTTCTGGTAGTTTAATGTTTTTCTCTTTTGCATTTTTTAATTCTTTTTCTGAATACTGCCATTTCTCCCATTAAGTTATGTTTTTTATTTGGTCGCGCCAGCTAGTTGTGGCTTGGTTAGCTACGATGGTGAACTTTACTCCAATACTCATGCAAGTTTTAATAATAGTTTGGTTGCAGTAAGCGCTGTCTGCACTTAAATACTTTTCTTCAGAGTATTTATAGCTTCTAAAAGCCTGTTTAATTAAGTCCTCAGCATTTTTACCACTCCTGGTACTACCAGCTCTAAAGGTACGCATAGGAAATTTTAAAGCCTCTCTGATTAATTTATTGTATTGTAAAATGAGGAGCTAGTAACGATTTAACTCGGTCGCAGAGCAGAGCATAACCTTTGTCATTCGGGTGAACTTCGTCAGCCATATATTCTGGATTTCCCCACATACCTTCCATACTATTTTCGAGAAAGAGTACTCCCTCCTCAACAGCAATGCCTTTAATCTTTGAAAGTCTTGAAGTGTCAACATCGATAGGAAAGTTCGGGTTGGCTGGAGGGTTTAGGCCAATGTGCAAGACTAAAGTTCCAGCTTCGGTGAAAGACTTAAAAATTTTACGAATATTATCAAGAGTTTTGGTTTCAGGAATACTTTGATCAAAAGCATCAATAATTGCATCATTACCACCAAGGCTTATAACCGCAAGGGCAGGTTTGTTGCTGACAGCAAAGTTTAAAAAATTCATTGAATCAACTGTAGTAGCACCATCATTTGCCATGTTTGAAACAATTTTTCCACCCGATGCAAGAGCCATACAGCCAACTAATGATTTAACATCTGAGCTAGCCCCTTCTCCACGGGCAATACTATCACCAAAAAGAATAACAGAGCCGTCATTATAGGCTTTAGAGTTTTTTATATTATAATCAGGAAGGTTATCGTTGTTGCCTTGGCCACCATCTGATCCAGAACTACAAGCCGTCGTAGTTAATGCGATAGCCGCTAAAATACTTACCATAATTTTCATAAACTCTCCCTTGAGTGTCGTAGTTAGAGTGATAATGATATTCACTTTTGGATAAACTACAATAGTTAGTTTGCTTTGCGTCTAACGGTTAAGAGGGAAGTGTTTTGGAGTACATGAATTAAAACTTTCGCCGATGTGGTAGGAAGAGACTTTAACAGAGTCTGTCGTGGGGCCTAATTATTAAAAACGGAATAACCCAACAGGTTGAAGCTGGCTAAAATGACCAGCCGAGTGTATACTCAATAAGTAAGCGGCTAGAAGGAGTCGTTCTTATAAACCGATTAGTATTTGACTCTAAATAGTCGATTCTTGGTTTTTGAAGATAGTATTCAGCTCCGCCGCCGAGAAGCATATTGAAGGAACCCCAAAACCAACTATACCTAGCTATTCCTGTAAGGCTCACCCTTGAGAGTCTATTGTTTTTGCCCCAATGCCTCGTGAAGTTCTTAATGCTATTTTGTTATACCGTAAAGAAGAACCAATATAGAGGCACATCTGTGCGAACGCCATTTTTATACCAATTAGCTCTAGCTCCAAAGCCTTGTAAAGAGCTGCTGACCTCATATGAGGCGGTGCTTTGTATCCTTAGAAGTCAGTACGAGAGTTCTGGGCCAACAGTAAAGTTTTTAGATACTTGAAAATCAAAAGCGACTCCTAAGTTGAAAGGAACAGCTACATCAATACTTTCAAAAAATATTGTAATTCATTGGGTAGAAATAAAACCCAATTCTATAAATCGGTTTGCAGACAAAAACGGTCAACTTTACATGTTTTACTAATACCAATCCAGCAATCTTCCCAAGGAGTAGACTGGTACTCCATAACGTAGTCTGAGTCAGTGTAATCGCAACCATCATCAGAGGAATTATTAACATCTTCCGAATACCAACATTTTAACCCAAGCCAGCTGCTAGATTCGAGCTTATTTATAGATTTGAGACCATCTACATCAGAACGTATGGTTTTTGAATTATTCATTAACAGGTGTTCGTATAGTTTTACTTTTGCTTTTACCAAAGGTGAGCAATCTTCAGCAAAAGCAGAGAATGTAAAGAGGAGCGACAAGGTGAGTATTAATATCTTCATGAAACCTTCTATTTTATAAATTTTTACTTTTTGTTAGTATTGCTTTAATAACAATAAGAACTAAAATTGTACAGAAAACAAATGGTCACAAAGAAAGTTCGCTCAAAGTGCCTCTAAGGTATTGATTTTTATGTTATTCAACAAGAATAAGATAATACCTTTTGGGTTCAATCAACAATTTTTGAGTCATTGTTGATTGAACTATAATGACAACTTAAATTTATTAAAAAATGAGCTCAATTATAAAGGCTCATTTTATGAACACTTAACTTAACTTGTCTTGACTTTAATGAACAAAATTATCAATTAACATAATAACAGTATTGCTCTGTCATCTCCATTTTTTCAGGAATACATGTCGGTGTAGTCTGCAATGTTAAACAAAAACTCCTTCCTCCTCTCTCATCTTGGAAAAGATTATAATAGTATTTGCTATTGGTAGATTTTTCAGTATCTAGTTCGTTTTTTCTTAAATAAATATTGGTATTGGAGTTGTATTGGGCAACAAAAGCTTCAACTAATTTTTGGTTTTGTTCTCTACAGTTTTCAGAAGCATTTACAGCATTGAAGAATAATAAACTTATACATATCATAAAAAATTTCATTTTAAGTCCCTTTTTATATTGGTTAGATTTAATGGTTTTAGTTTACGATAAACAATACATATATAAAATTTTAAGCATTTAAAAATAGATATATTGAATATAAAGTATTCCAAAAAAGAACTAAATTATTGCTGGCTCTTAAAACCAGCTTCTAAAGTGAGCTTTGTTAGGTTGAAAGCGGCTAGTTTTTCTGTGGGGCAGCTACTTAAGAATAAAGTATCAGAGTACTTTAGTATTAATTACAAAATACGATTTATTTATATTTATTCCCTTCGTTTTTCAATATAATTTAGTTAATTGCAAAGGAGTTAAAAGTGAAGTTTTTTTTACTAGGTTTATTTTTTATGATTTCAACGCCATCTTATTCTTTTTCTGTTGGGGATATGACACTGAATGGAGAGGTCTTTTCTGGTACATGTAAACATATAGCAGAAGACATTGCGAATATAAATTCCCAACTTCCCGAAGAGATGAAGTTAGAGTTGAATTGTGTTGATCACGAAAAAGAATTATTTAAACCATACACTTTTTCAGCAACACTGGATTCAAAGTTTTTTAGTGATGAGAGTTATTGTAGAATTAGAATTGATAGATACACTAATCAGCATGATCAAATTATTGATTCAAGCGCAAATCACACCTTTTTTGAAATAGGTTTAAAAGATACGCCAGTGAGAGAGATTTATTCATATCCTGCAAGTGATGTCCTTGAAACTTATGGCATAAAGCTTGACTCTCTAGGCGCCATGAACGGTTGGTTGTTCTCAGCTATGGCTTACCACTCTATTAAGTTTGCAACCTGTAATTAATGCTATAGACGCAGCATTAATTACAATTGAGAAGTTATAAAAATATTCTACCTTTAAGGTGACGGTAATTTTTTTTGATTTTAAAGTTTTGTTTTACTTACAAAATTATACCCAGAAAAATCAAAGTAAAATTCGTTTTCAGAAATTAATTTAAAGTCACTTTGATGTGTTTCATTTAGGTCATTTCCTCTGTAAACTTCTATAGTATGTTCACATAAATTTTGTTCTCTTGGGTTTTTTAATTTCTCACCAATTTGTTCAATTTTGGTAACATCAAAAACAAACTCATATTGAGCGTCTGTATAACTAAGGCTTTTGATTTTATCATTTTTCATGATGACCTTATTGATTTTTGCGGTCATTTTAATATCACAACTATTTGATGAGGAGTCTATATTATAAGAATTAGTTGTAGTAAAAGTATGGTTGTCTCCGAAGTTCATTTTTGCATGAGAGCTCTCTTTTGCAAAGAACTTTGGGCCATTTAGTTTTTCAAGAAATGTATCGGTATCAATTGTTGTTCCTCTATTTTCCAATTTTCTATGATGAAGAGAGGGGTCAGAATTACAGTCCAAAATATATTTGCTAACAGTTTTGTTGGTCGAAAACTCTAAAAATTCTAATTTAAAGAATTCGTTACTATCATTATTTTCTAGTACCGTGAGTTTAACTTTGTAATCAAAATCTTCATAAGTATCTTTAGTCACATTTTCAGTAAACACTTGTCCATAAAGATGGGAATTTAAAGGGGCTTCAAAAAGTTGAGAAATATTCTGATATATTCTAAAAGAGCTTCTAACCAATGGAATTTGGTTCATAAACCTATTTAAAACCACCTCTGTCCCAGCGAAATTTTTAGTAGCGATCTCATATGCTGAAAGCATTATGTAATCAGGTGATTGTTTGTCATTTTGAATATAGCCAATGCAGTTAAACATTTTACTATCATCAAAAGTAGGTTTTTTCATGAATATAGGATCTATTCCTTCATTTGAAAAAATATAACCAACTAGTTTACGTGTATCAATTGATGTTACTTGATCGTGCTCGGTTCTAAATTTTAAATATAGAAACTCATGGACTATGAGTGCATTTTTATTAAGAGGATCTAACATATCCCAAAGTTCTTTATCTATCAGTAAGGAGCTTTCATTGTAATATATGGCAATTTGAACTTCCTCGCAATTTTCTTCCATATAAGGAGCAAAGGCGTCGTTAGTTTGTTTTAACTTTTGACCTTTTTTAGTGAATTTAACTTTTGAAAAATTACCAAAAGTATCAATATCTTCGTTGGTAATATTGTTGTTAGTTTTTGTGGTACCATCAGAAAAGTGACGAGTCAGTTTCTCAGAAAAATACTTGAATGACTCTTTGTCGTTTTTAAGTATTGGGTAAGTTAAGTTATATATATTTCTACCCTCATAGATGTCTAAAACTTCTAATTTTTTTTGACCATTTATAGTACATAGAACACCCTTTCCACCACCGCCATTTATGACCCCTTCTAGGCGTGGCGTTTCACTCTCGATTGGCTTTGCTGTGTTTTCTGGGTTATCAGATGTATAAACAATACTTGTTCTTTGGTCACAAGCTACAAGAAATAATATAGTTGATATTATAATGTAAGATCTTAACTTCATACTCTCTCCAGGATAGACAGATACTTACAAAGCAAGACTCGAGCCCATTGAGAACTAAACCTATTGTACTAGAGCGCTTTATAGTGAGCAGGACTTATTCAAGTGTAAGACGTAAATTGTCACTTTAAAAGTATATAATATCAGTAACTTATAGATTTTAGTTTTTTAAGTTTAACTTAAAGATATGGGGGGCAGTTTTTACAAATGAGGAGTTGCTGAAGGGAGAGATCAAAAGAAACCTCACCTCTCTTTAGGTGAGGTTTTCTGTGCATAAAAAAATTAATAAGCAGCGCCATCACAAACCATTAAAGCGCCATCTCCGTCTTTTTCATATTTAAGATAGATTTTTTTAGAGGTGTTATAAGTATTTAGCTTTGCAACAACTTGATTTGTTTTAGCAAGCCTGATGTAAACCTCGATAATACCATTTTTAGTTGAGAGATCTGAATAGTATTTAAGATTATTTTTCTTTAGAATGTTATTCAAGTTTTGTCCAAAATTAACGCTGCTTTGATTAAATATATTTTGCTCAGAAAAATCAATTCCTGAATTTAAAGATTGCGAACCTAGCTTTATAGCTCTTTTATCTGGATGTAATTTTTTATTGTAACTAATAGACTCACATTTGATATGGGCTCTTTCTGTTACAAGCCTGTCTGAATTCTTATTTGTTGAAAATTCATGTTTTCTATTTTTTTTACAGCTGATGTTGGTTAGTGTTTGAAACATATCAACCTCAGTTATTAACTCAAAATTAGCATCGTTCATGATTGATAAGTTTTCAGTGCCCTGATAGATATCTAAACCTCTAGTATCATCACCTAGAGAAAGACCGAACCTATTGTTTTTTAAAATGAAAGTTACAAAATTTTCATCGATAGTTTTGAAATAAGAATTTTCTTGTGTTTTTTCATCTATTTCAAAGTAAATTTTGTCACCGATTTTTTTTGTTTCTGAAAATAGAAAACTATCATCTATATCGACCTGAATATCTTTATATTGTGATTTATATTGACCGCTACATTCGTAGCCATTAACGACCTCATAATTTATCTCATCAACCAATTCTTTTTTGAGTGTATTACTTAATATTTTACTTTTGTTCAATATAACTTTAACTTCACTCAACAAAGCTCTCATTTTCTCTATAGAAGATTTATTCCATTTTTTAACGATGTTAATATCAATTTCAGCCCTTAATAAAGTAAGGGCCTCTATTCTTTTTTTATTTATTTTTTGTTTAAATTTGACTATTTGAATAGGGCTACTGTGGCTACTTTCAGATTCGAGCTCATTAATATCTTGGCAAGTAAGGTATAGAAACTGTTCTTCACATTTTGCATTCCTTATCAGCTGAAGGTTTTCATCACTTATTTCAAAATTAGTGAGTGGGTTTTGTGGAGCTTGAGCGGGATTGTCTGAACTGCTGCATCCTATTCCTGTGAGTGTCGCACTTACGGTTAAGATTGTTATAAATAGATACTTTTTGATTTCTTTGCTCTTATTAGTTGGCTTCATTTGGTTCTCCTTGGGTTTAAGAACTCCCCCTCCTTAGCTGTAATAATTACATTAAATGGTCGAGTTTAAATAGATTTTTATACTATTTTAAAGTACTATTAATAGATAAAAAATCTTTTAATATTATTAAGTGTAGTAATTATAATGATTTATGAGTTTGTTGATTATAGAAAATATTTAGAGAGCCGGCTCGGCAAAAAGGGGTCTAGAAATGGGCTCAGAAAGCAACTGGCTCATCACATGAGAGTACATACTACCTTTGTCTCCCAGGTGTTACTAGGTAAAGCAGACCTCTCAGTAGAGCAGGCTGAAGACGTAAATACTTATTTAAAGCATATTGAAGAAGAGGGTGAATACTTTATTTACTTAGTTATGTGTAAGCGGGCAGGTAATCAATTATTAAGAAAGCGTTTGGATAAAAAAATTCAAAAAATTAGACAGCAACGTTTAAATATCAAAGATCGTTTGAAAGTGGATGTGGAAGTCGATGACAACGATCGCCTAAGGTTTTATTCAAATTATTATTACGGTGCTATACATGTTTTGGTATCATTAAAGGGTTTTAGAACCGAAGAGGCACTTGCGAAAGCTTTAAAGCTTCCGCTTACTAAAATCAAAGACATGGTGACGTTTATGCTTAAGTTAGGTGTTCTTGAGTCTAAAAATAATGAGTTAACTTATGGGCAACGTCATATACATTTAGGGACAGATTCAGAGCTTATTTTAAAGCATCATACGAACTGGCGTATGCACGCTATAAATAGTTTAAATTTTATTGATGAAAATGATTTTCATTATTCGGCCTGTTTAACAATTTCACAAAAAGATGCATTTAAAGTTAAAGACGCCTTACTGGGTAATTTGCAAGACAACATTAAGCTAATCTCTCAATCTAGAGAAGAAGTAGCTTATGTATATAATATTGATTTCCATAAATTAATACTATAAATCAGTTAGACATATTTTTATGAGAAAACCATATTTTTATCATTAATTAAGTCCTTTTTGATAACTAGTGTAAACAATAAGCACAATTATCCTTTCGGTGTAGTTGTGTCATTAAATTCAAGCCAGCTTTCAGTTGTATTGTAATTCTTTTGACCCAGTATTAAGTAAAAACATATAATTTTAGAATGTTTAATATTCAATATATCTATTATGCATATATTTCGATTTAAGTTATGACTGACAAGTACGGAGCGAAACTTGCACTTGGCAAAAAATAGTCAGTTTTGATTTAGTTAAACTATAAAGGAGATACATAAATGCAGAAGCTAATTTTATTTTTTTACCTCACCTTAGCCTTTCACATATCGCTGGCTAAACCCATTCATAATTTGGCAGAAAAAAATAGTAAGAAAAAAGCTATATATGACAACGATTTAATGTTTGATGATTGGTTTGGGCTTCTTTACTTATTGAAGGCGGATGTCTTTGACGTCATTGGTGTTACAGTAGCAGGTAACGGAGAGGCAAATTGTCAGTTTGTGAGGCCGATTGTTGCTGAGCTTTTAAAAATTGCGGAAGTTAAAAAAGATATTCCAACACGCTGTGGAGCTACGAGCCCTTTAGATGGTTATTTTACTTTTCCATATGACTGGCGAAAAGGAGCAAATACAATGCATGGGCTAATCCCATACTCAGAAAAAGAGTACAATCTTAAGCTAAATGAAGAATACAATCAGGAGTTGGAAGCAAGAGACTTTATCATTGAACAATTAGAAAAAAATGATGAGCTTGACATCATTGCAGTTGGACCACTTTCAAATATTGCCATGGTCATTAAAGACAGACCTGATTTAATAAAAAAGATATCTAAAGTATGGATCATGGGTGGAAATGTATTTGTACCTGGAAATATTGGTAATAACCCGTACCCAGCAATTGATCATCTAATCAATCAATCTGCTGAGTGGAACTTTTGGACGGATATTGAATCTGCTAAAATTGTTTTTGATTCTGGTGTGAAAATTTCTTTGATTCCCTTAGATGCTACTAATTCTGTACCAGTCTCTGTTGATTTTGTAGAAAAATATAATCAGGAAGTTAAATTAAAAAGGTCAAAAGTAGGCGAATTTATTTCTTGGAATTACAACCTACCATTTATCAAGCAGTGGCTAAAAGATGATCGTTTTTATTTTTGGGACACTTTAGCTGTTGGAATTGCTATGAACCCATCGATGTGTTTAGAGTGGAAGTCACTTAATCTCACTGTTAATAACCAGAAAACAAGTCGCTACTTTACTTATACAGATAAGAAAGCCCCCAATTTTACTAAACTAAATGTTTATGGTGAGAAGAGAAATCATTTTCACCCTATAATTGCAGGAACACTGATAGAAACACCAGAAGCTCAGTTGATAGATGTTTGTGTGAAAGGAAATAAGGAATTATTTTATAATGATTTTTTAAGGAAAACTATCAAGTAAGGTTGTGTTTAAAGTCAAAGTGACGAGACTTAGTCGTCACTTTGACAGTGAAAATAGTTCTAAACCCATATTATTTATATTCGCAATTTGTTTTTTCTATTATTTCAGAAGACATAACCAGGGCCCCCTTTTTATCGTAAGTAAACAATACTGCGCAAGTGTATTGTCTGCCATAACAATAGGGGGTGGTTAGCGGGCTAGTAATATTAAAAACAAATTCAAGGTTGTTATAATTAATTTCCTGAAGGTGAACCTCAGGTTCACTGCAACCTTCACCGTCGACGCCATAAAAAAAGTGTTCAAAAATTCCAGAAGTCAAAGACAGTTCTTCAATATAGCCTTTAAAGCTTGCGCTATTTGGGATGGACATATCTTGGTTTGAAAAAGAGGGTTGAGCACTTAGAAAAATAAGAGTTATTAAAGAAAGCCACTTTTGAATCATAAAAGAAATCCTTTTAAAATTTTGCCATTCAAAAGGTTTATAAAACTTAATACAGACCCAGAGTAAAGCGATGAATTAGTATTGAAGTAATTTCATATTTTCACAAAACAGGAGAATTGCGATAAATGCTTGCAAATGCAACAAAGATGCAATAAAAGCAAGCTTGCTAGCTAGGCCCTTTAACTTAGGCAAAAGGTAGTTAAATCGTAGGTTTAGGAATATTTTATGGACAGTCAAAAAATAAAATCTCACTCTAGTTTGAGAAATGCGGTTATAGCTAGTTTATGCTGTCACGGTTTTGTTTTTGCCGCCTTAAACTTATATAAAGTCGCATTTAAAAAAGAAGCTCCTGTTGAAGTAGAGTATATTTCTTTAAGTCCAAAGGTTTCAAATAGTATACAGTTTGCAAAAGCAACAGCGGATAGAAAAATAATAAAAAGCAAGCGCTCCATAAAAGTAAAAAAAAACCAAGGGCTATCTCGTCCTAAACAACAGCCTCAAGAAACCTCTGTGGTAGCTTCTAAGGCTGTTAATGTGGGGCGATCTGATATTGAATCCGACTTAAAGGGAAGGGCTCCTAAAACTCCCAAAGAAAAATACTTAGCCGAGCTAAGAGCATTAGTCGCCACTCAGCAAAGCTATCCTAGAGTTTCTCGAAAATTTAGGGAGCAAGGTACGGTTAAGCTTCTACTAACTCTTGAAAAAAATGGTTCTTTAAAAAAAATAGAAATTATTAATAAAGCTCCATTTGAGCGCTTAAACCAAGCTGCAATGACAGCTGTGACAAAGGCCGCTCCCTTTGCAAGCTTTCCAGATAGTGTCACTTTTACAACCTGGAAAGTAGCCCTGCCTGTTAACTTTAAGTTTTCAAGAAACTAAAAACTATAAGACATTTTTAAATAAAATTCTCGACCCCTATTTGGGCCCCAAACATGACGGTTGTCTAGGTGTGTATGTGAATCATGAGAGTGCCACATAGCTGGGCTGTCGCCTTTTTTGGTTTGCGTGTAATCAAATATGTTTTGAACACCCACGGTCAAATCAAGGTTTTTTACTTTTTTTGTAAGGCTTGAATCCCATTGCCAATAAGAAGGGGACTGTTGGCGTTTTGGGTCTGATACACCAAAAAGTCCGTCACTGACGTTGTATTGTTCATCATACTGATAGTATTTGCTGATATCGCGCGAGCCCACCCATGAGCCAATAAGAATAAAACTATAACCACCTCTTTCATACTCAGATCTAACGTTAACTCTATTTTCAATAGCAGCGGTCGGTAATTTAGCTTTGTAACTATCCGTGTAGTTAAACTTTTCGTAGCCCACTTCGAGAAGCCAATTTAATGTCGGTTTGTAGCCAACAAGAACGTCATAAACAAAAATATCATGGTCATTGGTATCATTTTTAAATAAAAGAGGGCCGCTATGTGCCACCGCAGGTTCTACGGGGTAAGACATATTTTCTAGGTGAGTATAATGAGCACTAGGCGTGATATAATACTTGGGAGTGTTGTAACTTAAAGAGTAAACTAAGGAGTGTGACTTTTCCAATTCAGTAATGCCTACCTCAAACCCATCATAGGCGCCATGAGCAGACTCAATGGAAGTTAAAGGCATTCTGTAGCCGTAGCCATAGGCAAATTGTTGACTGAAGTGCTCAGAGTGTTGCCACTTAACCAGCAAGCGTGGCGAAGCCATATTTTTTTTAAGTGAGCTAAGTTCAAGCCAGTTGTTTTCAAGTCTTTCTATTCGAAGAGCCGTTGAGACCTCTATTCCATTTTCAAAAAACCATTCGTATTTTCCAAATAAGGAGTAGGCCGAAAAATCAAAGTCATCTTTAGCGACATTGTTTAAATCGTACATAACTATTGAATCAGACCTTAGCGTTTCTTTGCGCACAGATAGCCCCAAGGTCATTACTTTATTTTTAGCTCTTTGGCTGTTCCATCTTAAGTCAGAATAAAGTGTGAGGTCGTTTGTGGAATAATCATAGCCATGAATGTAGTACGACTCTTGGTCGTAAATAGCACCGGCTAAATTCCATTCCAAAGAATTGTTTTCGTTAAGCATGGTTCTGAGTTTTGAGGTGGCCTCTGTTCTTTTGACCACGACGTACTCACTAATACTTTTTTTATCACCAATAAATTGTTTTCTAACATCTCCATCTTCAAAATCAAAATCATTGGCCTGTACATCAGTTGCTGAAGAAATTCTAAGGCGAGACGTGTTGCCACCAATTATTTCCATATCAGCAAAGCTAAGGCGGCTTTCCCATCTAGTTTTTGGTGATAAATTTAAAATTTGCTTTAAGAATAAAGAGTAACGGCTTTTAAAAGGGCTTTCTGCAAAATCATTATTATCGACATCCCAGTAATCCTGTCGGTTAAATTCTCCTCCCACAGAAATTTTATAATTATCAAAAACGTGATTATGTAAAAGCTCATAAGTTTTTGTATTTTGATCACCAACAAAAAGAGAGGCTCGAGTTTTTGTTTCTTGAGGGTCAAGAGTGATAATGTTGATCGAGCCGCCGATGGCTTCAGGGTTGAGAAGAGCTCCGCCAGTTCCTCTTTTGACTTCAATTTCTTCGACAGATTGCATAGAGATAGCATCAAAGCCATAAACGGAAGTTACAGCAGAATATAAAGGTATATCATCAATGAGGACAGAGGTGTGATCTCCTCGCAGACCATTAATGCTTATGCGTTTGGCGCCGCAGTTGACGCAATAGTCTTGGCTATCAATGCCGGGCATATTGTTCATGGCTTCGTTTAAAGACGTAAGGGAAGACTTTTCAATACGATCTTTTTTTAGAACATCAATTTTACCGGTGGTGTAACTTCTTTGGTTTCCTAGAAACTTTCCGTCGGGTGTAACAATCACTTCAGGAACTTCAGACCTTTCTTCATTGGAGTAAAGTGAGCCTGAGGCAAAGATACAAATAGTTATAACTATAATTTTTTTGAAGCTCATAAACTATAGCAAACTAGTTGGAGTTAACAGTATCAAGTTGATCTTTGGCATCTTCAATTTGTTCAGGGGTGGTTTGTAGCTCTAAGCTTTTACAAAAAATAGAATCATGGTGCCTAGCGCTGGCATGCCAGTATTCAACCCCAAGTTTTTCAGGAGTTAGGCCGTCTTGTAGTAAAAAAACAACTAAACTTTTAATCAAGACTTTAGGAGTTGAGTCTCGAAAAACGTAAGAATTTTTTTGCACATTGAAAATAGCAGTGTATGTCTCTGGAAGCGATATGGGTGTAAATTCACCTTGAGGGTTAAGGTGAGGCAAAGTTAAAGCTGTTCTAGCCTGGACTTGTACATTGTTATTTATAAAAGTGAGTTCGGCAAAACAGTCAACTTCAAACGTTGTGTTAATATCTTTTCTAACCTCTATAAACCCTTTATAGTAATTAGGTATTGGGGCACTTTGTGCGTTGGATCGTGCTGCGGTGAAAGCAATAGTTAAGCCAAGAAGAAAGCTAGTAAAATTAAATTTCATGAAAAGCCCCTATGTTTGTTGTTGCAACTACGATGCATTTGTAATACAAAAGGTCCTGTGAAGTCAATAAAGCCTTTGTTTCTTTTCAGTTATTTTTTACTAGTTCTTCTAATTCTGTTAGGAGCTTCTAGGTTGGTTTTGGCGTCTCCGCTGGTAAATTTTTACAATTTAAAACTAGAAAGCCTTACTGAATATAAGTCAGAGAAGACTTCGACATTACTTGGCCGTCCGTCATTATGGGTTTTGTTTCAACCCAACTGCTCTAGCTGTAAATCACAATTAAATGACTTGGCTTGTTTGCCTAAGAGTTTTTCAACAATTGCTCTTGGTGTTGGGGGCAGTCGAAAAAAACTTAAGCAGGTCTTGAAGGGGTCTTTATTTGATGGAAAACGCTGGAAAGCCTCCGCCAAACTAGAGCAGCAATGGAGCGATAAAATTACTCCTACAAGTTATATAGTTAACGCTCAAGGGGCTGTGAAAAAAAAAATCATTGGAAATGTTAAGTGTAAAAAAATAAAGCAAGAATTAAAAAAGATGAAATTATAAGGTCTTTAGTAAAGAACCAAAGACTAAGGAGAATTAAAATGAAAATAAGTTTATCAAGTATTGTGCTGTCTCTTCTTTGCACAGTGAATGTTTGGGCCTCAGGCCAACATGATCATAACCATGAAAAAACAAACCCGATCGATACAGTTTATTACTCAGGTTTTCAAATAGATATATTAGCTGGAACGAGTCAGCCTTGTTATGTTGAAGCTAGCTACAAAAATCACGGTGAATCTGCCCAGTTGCGCGCCTTAATGAAAGACCCTCATCATGCCGAAGACACTTTGCTTTTTGAAACTGGTGATGCGGCTTATAGCCAGGAAAATAATAGTTATTCATTTACTTCTAGCTCTAAAGACCTAAAGGCGACCTTTGACGTCGGCTCGTCCCTTTTACGTTTAGTGTATAACGATAGTAAAGATCCAGAACATCCTCATATCGATCGAGTCGTTTGCAGCCAAATGAAAGAAGCGCAAGGTAAGGGTATTCAAGAAATCAAATCCAAGTTTGAGAACTTTGAAGAAGAAGGTGACCACGATCATGATCATGGACAGCATGATGACGACCATGGTGATCATTGATTTTTATATTTGCGAGTATCAACAGAAGGTTTAAAGGCCTAGTTTTTAAACTTTCCTTTGCGAGACATTGATGTAAATTGCTTTTTGTTAATGATTAATAGAGCACTGCTTACAAACACCTTTTATAAATAAAGGTTTTGTTTTTCCAAAAAATTGAAAAACATCTAAGGAAGCAACAAACTCTTCTATACGACTGTGGTTTTTGATTTCTTGGTGTTTGTTGCAGCTTTTGCAATACAAAAGTAAATGAGCATGAGCATCACATTCATGGGAACAATAAACGTAGTTGTTAACTTCAACTTCATGTAATACTCCGGCCTCTTTTAGACAGCTTAAGTTTCGATAAATGGACGCTCGGTCAAAGTTAGAAATATGTTCAGAAAGCTGCTCAATAAGGTTTGCTTGAGTTAAAGATCCGTTGGCCTTCATAAACGTCATCAAAATCATTTTACGAAGGTTTGTTTTTTTTAATCCATGTTTTTGTAAAACGAGATCAATTTTATTTATTTCGTTAGTGTTTAAGCTTTCCTGCATTTTAAAATCCTTATTTATCGCTAAAACCTTCGCCAATATTAAGGTTTTACTACAGATAGAGCAAGATTTAAAACATATGATACCTAAATGTAATAAAGTAAAATAAATTTGTTTGTAATCTGTTAAAGGTCATAGAACAAAAGAAGAAAGCTATAATTCCTTTGTACCCAATTTTGTAACCCCTGAAGGTTGAGCCCTCACATAAATGAAAGGCTATTTTGAGTCATCAAGATCAATAGACAGGGCCTATCTTTAAGCTTAAAATTCACCAAGAACAATTTGCGATAAGTACCCCGACAATACTTTTGTGTCCATAAAGTAATTTGGGTATGCTTTTTCCAAATTATTGATATTATCAAGGTTCACAAGCACGACATTAATTTCATGACTACTATGATGGATTTTTTCTATAGAAGAATAATCTTTTAGAGCTTTTAAAAACTGACTTTCTGGGTAAATATCTACATTTGTCATGCTTGTATTAGTATCTAAGGTTAATAGAGCGTATTTACCTGCTCTTCCTTTTAATCTATTTTCCCTCCAATCACTTGTATAAATTGAAGTGTAAGTAGTTAGCTGTTCAATGATATTAAGTTTACGAATCATTTTTACTAATTGAAAGTTTATTTGTGATTTAGATAATCTTTCATGCTCTTCTAAGACCGATGTTCCTTCTTTAATAGCGAACTGCGAACTCAGTAACTTAAAAAACTCCCCCCAAGAGTCAGAACCTTGCCCCGTCTTAAATGATGTTTTCTCAAGAGTTCCAAAAATTTCAACACCGGTGGCCCAATAGTGCTGAAGCAAGCTTCTTAATTGAATTTCAATTTGAATAGACGGTGATTTATCTGCACCATAAACCGCGTGTATACTCCGGTAACCATCTTTCTTAGGATGTGCTGTATAGTTATTTAATTTTAAAAGCTTATGTTTTGATTTTCTTTCTTTTAAAGCACTCACTAACTTAAAAACATCACCACTGTCTGGAAGTACAATTCTTGCCCCAACAATATCATCCATTGTAGAAAGTTGCATCTGAGGAAATCTTTTTAATTTTAAAATAACAGAATGTACTCTTTTAATTCTTTGAGTGATTGTAATTTGATTTGCACTCATTCCCATTTTTATAGCTTCACTTTTTAAGAGCTTTCCATAGTACTGCAAGGTAGGGTCGTGATGAGCTCTCCAGTTATTGAGGGCATCTAAGTCTTCTCCATTGAGTTCCTCACTTGCTTTAATTGCCCGTAAACGTTTTCCTATATTTTTAATTTGGCTTCTAGTAATAGCTTTTTTCATACTTTAATATACTATCATTACTTCTATTAATAATCAAAAAAACTTATAAGTTACTGAAAATACATAATTTATAAATTAATATAACTCCTAATAATGCTATTAAAAGAACTTAGTTTGGGCTTAAGTACGAGCATGCTTTTTAGACCAATAGTGCAAATACAGTTTCTATTTTGATTATGGTTGTAGTGATTTAATTGGAGTCATCAAGATCAATCGATTCAATAGAACAATTAGAACTTTGGTTAGAGTTAGTTTGTAATAGGGCTTTGATGTGTAATTGGCCAGGGCCAAATTGCCTAGAGTAATTAGAAATATAACTTTTAAAATCAGACTGGCTTGTCCTTTGTGATTGAGAAGTAGCCAGTGCCCAAGTGTTCGAGGCCCAGTAGTAGTAGTTGGTGCCATCAGGGCTTAATTGAAAGGTCACACAACTATCTGCAATAACCTTAACTGAATTTATAGTTTTATATGTAATAGGGTTTATAGAATTAATTTCTTGAACACCACCGTAGTATTTAGTTACTCCACTTGGGTTTAAATTTACAGATGTAAGCTCTGGAAGGCAGGGGCTACCGTTACAGGCTGTATTGTCATCAGCCTCCATATATACACGGTATTGAAAGTATTGATTACGTTGGGGCCTTGCAGCCAGGG
>JAHDIR010000054.1 GCA_020630675.1 Bdellovibrionales bacterium | reverse complement strand
TTATAAACGCGCCAAAATGAAAAATCTTAATATGAGAATACTGGTAGAGCTAATACGCTTGCTACACCAATAAGAAATTAATTAATCATAATTAGAGTAATCAATGGCTACTTCTTCACATGTAGCACTAAGATGAAGAGCCTCTTTAGTTTTATAGTCATAAATAACTGCCACAGGGCATGAGAGGTAGTAAGGAGGGAAATCTTTCTCAAATTCATCATGGAAAAGATCATTTTTAATCTTATTACCTTCAAATACGTTTAAGCTTGGGTGGTTTTCAACATGCTTCTCTAAAATTCTAAGAAGAGAGTTTTTTTCTTTTGAAAAGACATCAAAGTATTTATCACCCGCTTTTAGGTTAAACATATCAATTCTTTCACCATCTACTATATATACTAGTTGCTTAAGGGAATTGATCAGAGGCTCTCCTTCTTTAACTGAATTCATAACATAAATACTTGAATTAACTCGCTCACCTAATTCTTTTTTGAGTTCGTTAAAAGACTTTGAGTTATCAATTAAACCCCAGTTGGCAGCAAACGAACTGTTTGAAAAAATGAATACACTTAGTAGCAACAAAATTTTTTTCATAAACATCTCCAGTTTTAATATAATCTGCTTTCACATAGCACACGCATATAGCTGGATCAATTTTTTGACTCTTTTGAAATTAAGATAAAACTTGTTTTGAATTTTTGACAAAATTTTTAGTATTGGATGAAACAAATACTTCTTGTATGTATTCTTTTTTTAGAACATGTCTCTTTAGTTGATATTGATGTGTCGTTTGAAATTGATAAGGATTGTTTAATGACCAAACACTTAAAAGAGAATTCAAAAAATTTCTTAGACTTTATTAAGACATTGAAAACAAACCCAGTTATATAATTTTTTAAAAAAAAGCCAAGGTTTTAAATAAATATAGGATCTAATAACTGATAAAAGCTTGTTGGCTTTTTTTTACAATCTTTATATTAATTATGTTCTAAAGCGAAACAATCTCTTAAAAATATGCCTCAAGGTAAAACACCTTTGTGAAATTCGCTAAACTTACCTAGGCTTTAGGTAAAGCTTCTACCTTATGTTCCGACAAGAATAGAGTATACATTTTTTTTATTTAATAGGGACCTATATACTTGTTTACTTTATTTAAAAATTTTATTTATCTATCGCTGATTTGTTTTTTGTCCATTTCTTTCTTGGGTTGTTCAGGCGGAGAAAACAAAGACTTTTCATTTTTAGACGAATCAAGCAATAGTGGTGATGCCACAAGACCTCCTCAAATTGTATCCTTCCCCCCTACAGATGACCCTTTAAGAATGGTAGCCAATGACTCTGAAACATTTGCTGTCACCGTCGGCCCCTCTGCTGGCGACAGCGTTACTTACACATACAAATTAAACACAGCTCTTTTATCAATGACGGCCAACCCATATTACAGTTTGGATGGAGCCCTCTTGAATGCAGGTACTAATACTTTAGAGGTCACAGCCACCAATGAGCTCGGCCTTGATACTAAAATTTTTAATATCACCAGAAACACTCCTCCTTCGTTAGATTTGACCAGCCCTGCAGCTGCAGGAAATAACGTGGCTTGCGGAGGTGGGTCCCTAGTTTTTAACGTGACAGCCTCTGACGCAGAAACTGATGGCTTAACTTTTACATGGAAATTTAATGGGTCAGCTGGTGCTTCTGATTTTTCAGTCACTACAACAGGTAACAACTCCGTAAACACTTTTTCTCCTTCCTGCATAACATCTGGGTCAAATACAGTGTCTGTCGATGTTTCTGACTCTTTTCAAACAACCAGTTATAGCTGGGCCGTAAGCATTAGCAATCCAAGCGTTGCCCAAATTACTGCCTATCTGCCACTAACTAACCCAGTTATAATTCCAAGTACTGGCAATCAAGACTTTTCAATCAGTGCCACTGGTAAAACTCCCCTAGCTTACTCTTGGCAGTTAAACGGCACTGACATCCCCGGAGAAACGACGGCCTTAGTCAATTAAAACGCAGCCAGCCTATCCATTGGTGATCATGTTTTAACCGCGGTGGTGAATGACCCAGATAGTAATGACACCCATGATTTTAGTGTTCGTCGAAATGCCCCTCCTGTTATGTCCAACACGACTCCGGCAACAACTACAGTAAAAACCAATTATGAAAACATTAGAACTTTTAGTGTTGATGTGGCTGATGCCAACAGTGATACGCTAACATATACTTGGACTCTTAATGGTATAGCCAGTATTTATTTGGCCGACTCAACAACCGGCTCTGGAACCCAAGCTATCTTTTCACCTGATGCTTCTCTACTAGGAACTCACACTATTCAAGTGGTTGCCGATGATGGGACGGAAACAGCTGTTGAAAGCTGGACAGTCACAGTGAATTACTTCAGTAATGAGTGTAATAATTTAAGTGCAGGAGAAATTTGTACTTTGGTGGGTGGACCAGGAATTGGTTCGGGGCTTATTCCTGGAACTGATGACAAATTTATAAAAGTATACCCTACCGATGTAGAAGATGACGGAAACGGTAATTTATTCATCGCTGATATTCGAAGTCATGTGGTTTGGTTTCACAATAGGTCTAATGCCGATGTGACTGTGTTAAGTCGTGTTGTTCCTGCAGGCCAAATTGTTGCTGTTGTCGGTAACGGCGCCACTGGGTATGGAACTGATGGCGCTTCAAATAATAATTACCAATTATATAATCCATTTTCTATTGCCTGGGACCCAGTCAATGGTCGTTTATTTATTGCCAATTATAGTTTACATCGAGTCGTAACAGTGAACTCCGATGGCTCCGCCCATCATTACGTTTGCTCCGGAAGTTCAGCTAACAACGCCTCCGTTCACATTGAAGGAGGTGCGGCCTCGGCCAACGCCTGCAGGTTCCCTAGCGGAATTGCTTACGACAGTGTTAACCAAAGATTATTTGTCGCAGCTTATGACCAACATTATATAAAATATTTTGATGTATCTGATGCCGACCCTGCCAACTGGCTAAGCTATATGCTTGTTGGTCAATCCAATGCAGGAGGCTCTGTTGTTGGGGGCGCCGCTGATGGAGCCACAGGTCCTGGGTTAACTGCGGCTCAATCCAACCGACCTTGGGCACTTGATGTTGGACCAAATGAGACTTACACCGCGCAAGTTTTAGTCGTTTTAATTCGGATTGGGAAACTCTTCTTATTCAAATTTGGCGCCTAGGTCATTTACGAGCCAATTTTCTTAAACAAATGGGCTTTGATAAAGCCATGAGTGTACTTAAGCATATGCCACAATTTATATCCATACCAACAGCAAGAGATGCTTTTCCAGGCCAGTGGGCTTCTTTGTTGGATGATAAAGATGAAAGGTAGATTTTATCAAAAGAAGACATTCAAAGCACCTACAAACAAGCTCTAACAATTGAACCGCTAATGAACTTTACTGTTTTAGAAAAGTATAAAAAAAGCCAAGAATTACTTTCTTACGTACAAGAAGTAAATATAACTGAAGAGCAAGAAGTTTATAATGCAAGCCCTGAAGACTCTCTTTTACACCTATTACGTTCACCCTTCTATGTATTATTCGAGCAAAGTGAAGAGTTTTTAAAAGAATTATCAAATGTCTTTTCTATTGACGACTGGGCTATTGCTTTATTTAACGTACCAAGGGAAAAAAGAAAATTAATTGATGTTCACTTTTCAGAAAAAATGAAGTTTTTGTACCTTGAAAAACTGCGACTGATGGATAAACACCGACCGCCATCTAGTGATGTTGTTTTTGTTAAAAATCGAATTTCTTCTTATGTTGGCGAGCGGTTAAAAGAGTCGAAAGTGAACCACAATAAAACTCTTAATTTGGTCAATCACCAAGAAGACAATAAAAATGCAGCTTAAATTAATTTTACTGATTTCTTTTTTAACTTGTTCAGCTTTTGCAGGTGGAAAGCTCGACCTCAGTGTGGGGGGCTACTCTCTAGAGGCAGAAACATCAAAAGCCAAAGGAAGTGACAGTGGCATTGGTGCTTATCATATTAACTACTCCTTTGAAGTCTATGAACAGATTGAGTTATCATTAGGGTATACTGTCCTTATGTCAGAAACTTTTACCGGTGATTTAGGTTATGGAGTTGACGCATTTATTCATTCTTTCCACTCACCCCTACCTCTCAAGTCTTAGCCTCATCGGATACAGGTTATATGAGCGTGAACCAACTTTGGCGCCCTTTTATTGGTGTGGGTTTTTTGCAAAGACAATTTCAGTCAGTACAAAACAGTTATGCTGGGTTTGGAGCTAGCGTGGGCACAGAGAGAGCTCTAAACACAGCTTTTGGTCTCAAATTTTTTATGCGTTACGCCACCATGGGCGGAAGTGATGAGTCTAAGGCCACTGAAATAACGATTTTTTCTGGAATCACCTTCAAATTCTAACCAAAGGTACGGACACACTTATACGCGCAAAGGTACGGACACACCCCAAACAAAAGCCACTTTAACATCTCAAAATCAATTTTCTAATGAAATGATAACTGGAACAACAGTGTTTTTCATTCACCCAATTGAAGAATTGAAAGCCTTTGATGAAGTTGGATAAGAATATAAAGTTCTAGATATTTTAAAATCTATTCCTACTGATGAAACTGAGTAAATATAAAAAAATTAGACTCTCTCTACTAAAATTAATTTGCGAAAAAAATTAACTAAAAAGGAGAGTCCAAAGACAAAAGAGCTGAAGCTTCTACACTAAGTTAAATAGTATTGTTTCTTATATTGTGTATTTAACTATAAGGTGCTACAAGAAATAGGTGAATAACCCTTTTCGATACAATTGACTTCTGCGTTAGAATTCCCAAGTACAGAGCAACTAATAGGGCTATAGCCTCGTTCCATACAAGCTGCTTGGCCTTGAGCACAATTACTTAGCCCTGAACAGCTAGCAGGACTATAACCTTTATCTAAACAAAATGATTGAGCATCTATACAGCCGGAGCTTCCATCATGTTCACTATTAGGCTCACCACAGGAAATAGTTAAACCTTCTGTATTGTAACTTTCTCCCCAATTTAATATTAAGTCTGCTGCTAAAATGTTGTGTGAAAAAAAAACCATCATTATAGTTAATAAAATAACTTTCATATTCCCCTCCCGTTAAAATTATTTAACACTCGGAATAGCTAAAAGTATGCCAAAGTAAAAACTTAATAGATTCATTTTCACTTGATCATGGTGCCAAGAAAAACTTATAAAATCTTAAAAGATAAGCATATTGACACCACTTAGGAAGAATTACCAGTCCCCTCTTTTTTAGCCTATAAGTTAATATTCAGCAGGGTATTGTAAGTTATTTTCTAATCTCATTTCCCAATCTTCAAGGTTAGAACTTTCAGTATTTGTTATATAAAACCGAGAAGATAGAATATCGTTAAATGACCTCTTCATTTCACCATAATTATATTGGTGATTTACTTGATTTACACTCTGATGTTTATTTTTTTCAAAGAGCTCTTCATCTTGCTGTTGAATTATATCAAGTAATCTTCCATAAGATGAAGTCAACCTAACCAAATTAGATTTTTTTGAAACAGGAAATATCAAGAAAAAAGAGTTATTTTTTCTTTGACTATTTTGATGGTCATAAATTTGTTTAACTTCTGACTCATTTAAAGTAGAAAGATCTAAGGTCACCTCATAGCTTGTAACTAAGCCATCTGCTTTTTTATTCCATTGAAACAAAGAACTTGGCAGGCCAAAAATATTAATTTTTTTAAATTCACTATACTCAAAATATTTTTGGTCTGGAAAACAAGATTTAACTTCAATTTTAAAACCTACTATTTTTTTTCTAGATATTTTTCGAGCTTCATTACTTTCTTCACCCTCTTCAATTTGTGCCACTAGCTGCTCTTCACTCATCTCTCCTTGACTTTCGCTCTCAACTTGACTCTCTTCTTGGTTTTCACCGTTTAAGTCATTTTTGCTCGAGTCTGTTTCTGATTTAGCAGCAAATTTGTTGATAGGCTTTATATCTAGAGAAGGTAGACAGTCAATTTTTTTGTTTTTTAAAACATAGCTTTCAAATGAAAACGGGTTAATATATACCACGCCATCTTCATTTAATTCTTTTATTACATAAAAATCATCTCTGCCAAAAAGCTCACTGCTGCTTGCTGAAATAACATTTGCGTTGTAAGAGGCTTGAAGAGCTATATAGTCTTCACACTTTTCAAAAAAATATTTTTTAAGCTTTTTATGGTTACAAGAAATTTTATCTTCATTTTCAACATTTATTTTTGAGCGAGAGGAGTTAATACCTACAGCCACAGGGTGCGAGGGCACTAGAGAAGCATAAGCACCAGGGCTTTCGGTAGTGACCCGAATAGAGTTACTTGTCATCGAGAATCGATCGCCTGAAACTTTTTTAATGACAGACTCTGACACTCCTAACTTTACATGAGTAATTTGGTTGTCACCATTACGACCCAAAAGCCTCACTTGAAAAGTTTCTGATTGCGAGTGACTTAATGGATAATAGTAAAGCTCGCCACTAAAATAAAAATCATCGGCGGGCACGATTAAACCTGTTTTTGTTGACTCCACTAACTCATAGCGCAAGTCATCTTGACCAGCTTTTTCTTTAAGCTTCACTAGTACAAAGCCTTCGGGGCCTAGTTGATTAACTTGAATATCATTTTCGTCTGGGCCTTGATAATCGATAGGCTTTTGGGCACCTCCAAGCTTATCTATATCAAATGATTTATAATAATTAAAGATGTCGCCTGAATCGTAACTTACAATACTATTTAAAAAAACTGGTTCAGATAACTCTATTCCAACTCCCCCTGTAACTCCCACATACAGGTCATCCTTTTTTTCTGTTGATGGCCAATCGACCTCCCCTCTAACATAAGGCTTGAGGTAAGCATAAGGTCCTATCACGCGGTAAAGTCTAGCCGTCACTTGAGGCTTTAAAAATAATTCCGCTTCCACTTTTGTACTAGGGTTAGCTGTATCAATATTTGTCTCACTAATGGTCACTTTCTGATCTTTTTCTGTGCTGACACCTTCGCCTTTTTTATAAGACATTGTTGAGTAAAATTCATACTCTGTCTCATAAACAATACGAGTCTTTCCAGATTTAGCCGCTTTAACTTTTACCCCTGCTGGAATTCCTAGCTCAATATCTACATAAATAGGAGGGGCCCCAACTTTTATTGGAATCACTTTTTTAGGTAAAAAATCTATTAACCCTTCCATTGATATTTGACCCGCAAGATCAAAAGTCATATCTATGCGATACTTTACTCGAGTATCAAATTTAGTTTCTAGCTGATTAATTGACCCTAACTTCCAATTAGCTTTAGACCTTAAAGTTGGAATGACCTCAATCACGGCTTCATTAATTGTTGCCTTGTATAAGCCACCGGCAGAGCCTGACATGCTAAATTTGTCATAAGGATTATCGACAATGACTCCCATCACCTTATTTAAACCAGCTTCAACCTGCCCACTATTGTTTAAATTAAAGGAAAACAACTCTAAGTTCGATATAGTGATTTTACCTTTATCATCAACATGAAAAGAAGACTTTTGATTGGGGTTACTCTGAGTGGCTTTTGTATTGAGCTCTTCTAAGTCGTTCGCTTCATAAATAGGAGTGGTTTCAATATTTACCGTTGCTGAGCTTTCACCAACCAGCTCATCCAAGCGAGATTGGCGAAGCTCTACTTCTGTGGACCCAGTATCTTCATTAACTCCAATCACTTTCTTCACTTTCAAAAGAAGTTTTTGGTCATCATTACCTATGATTAAGTCACCTTCTTTTAAAGTTCTTTTATTATCATGCTTAACATCAGCTAAACCATTATCATTTTTAAATATAATTTCTTCAGAAGACTCTAAGGTATGAATTTTGTCATTATCAGGAATATCATTAACAACTTCACTTTTACCAGGAGTACCTAGGTTCACTTTAAAAGGCTTATTCTTTTTACTACAGCCTACAAAAATTAAAGAAATTAGGCATATTATAATTGTACAAAATTTAGTTATAAGTGACAAATTGCGCGTCATAAGACCTCTCCGGCTCCCTATTTTTATTAAAATACGGATTGTTATTAATTTATACCAAGAGGTTTTGCAAATGCCTGGCCAGACTCATTGAGCCATTATAATTATTACACCAATATGGCTGGGGTTTTTAGTTGTTTTTAGGTTTGAAAAGCATAGATAGAAAATTAATTAAAAATGGATCGACAACAGGAAAGTCTTAAAATTGTCCCCTGTAAATCTCTAGATCTTTAAAGTATTCGGTATAATCTCTGACGGCCATTTCATCTTCTGGGTTACCACCATGCATGAGGCGAACATAGTGATTGATGGTTTTGGCATCTTTAGGGCCTTTATCGTCTAAAAAGATATTGATATTGTCTTTAGAAAGGTACAATTTACCATCAACATAAAGGCGATAGCTTCCACCTTGTTTGTTATTATTTTTATCTTTCACTTGAACGACTAAGTCTATAGTGATCCATTGTTTTATCGGCCAAGACGTAGTTTCTCCGGTAAAGTTTGTACCATAAATTGACTGCTGTTGCTGATTTGAGGCCAGTAACCTGTAGTAATTTTTTTCATTTTTTTTAGGGTGCATAATATTCGCTCCCCAGCCCCCGGTCCCTCGAACAGATGTATTTGAAAAACGATACCCACGGCCAGCATAACCACGCCCCCCTTCTAGTTCAATAAGCTTACCCGCTGCCCCACTATGTGCCGTTACATAGTGCTTAAAACGCAACAAATAGGCATGATCTAAAGAATTGTTTCTTACTATGGTGTTACCCTCAAATTGAAAAGGCTCTACAATATCAGTCTTTTTAACTTTGTGAACAAATGCAACGCCTCCTCCTGGAGCACTGTCGGTGATAGAGCCTCTTTTTCGTGTATAGATACCACCTATCGCTTGATTAGCATTTTGTTTTAACCATTCATTTGTAATTCCAAGGGTGGGGTGAGAATAAAGTAAAGTCCATTGATGGCTTGATGGAAGCGATATTTCGTTTTGAGGAGTGTTTAAATTTTCACCTTGGCTTTCCTGGGAGAAACTCTCATCACCTAGCCCTTTAGAGCTTGATAATTCATTTTCTTCCCCACCTTGGTCGCCACTACTTAAACCCTCTTTATTATCTAAATTACTTACAGTAGTGTCACTCGCATTAGTTTCACTTTCTGTGCCCATACTTTCACCATCCCAGCTTGATGGTCTCATTTGATCAAAAGCACTGACATTAACCGGAGATTTTAAATCGTTGTCATGATACTCAATATCTGAGTTTTGGCGGCTACTTTCTAAGCTAACACTTTGAGTTTCAAAGGTTTGCCCACAGTTATTAAATAAAAATAACAAAAAAGTTGGTATTAAAATCATAAAAATAATTTGATGTTTCATAGAAATACCTTTTTCTTACCAAGGAAAGTTCAGCTCTACAGGAGGAGCTTTCACTTCAAAATTAGATTTAGTAATTCCACGACGATCTTTCACTCCGTACACGGCTTCATTTCGACAATGGTTCCAATAAACAGAATTCAAATATTGAGCCCCTTTCGCCAAAGGATGCATGGCAAAGGCAAGCCCACCAGAGGAAGGCCCGTAGTTTTCCTTATTGTACCAAGTTTTATCACAGTGGCCATTTTTGACTCTGATATTTTCAACGGTAAAGTTTGTACCTATACCGCCATTGTCCTGATTCGTCGGCCCTGACCAAACATTAACGGCTGCCACCCCATTATGAATAACGTCGACATTTCTAACCGTCATATTGTGAGCATCTTTATCAGCAATAACACCCACTCCGTTACGACTGTAATTTCCATCAATTAAACCGTTTTGAACAATAACATCGCTAGACTCATAAGCATTGATGTTGTCATGACCAGATGAGGTTTCAAAAAACTGCTGAATATAGAAGTTGCTAATAATTGCACCATGAGAGGCTTGAACTTGTACACACTGACCTCTCCAGTAAGGTCCTCTTATATCAGAGCAGTGAATATGCCTCATTTCTAAAGCACTCGTCTTGTAAGCAAATATTCCAGACTCCCCTTTTTCAAGATAAGCTCTACTAATTTTTACTTTCTTAGAGTTTTGTATCCAAATATTATTATGAGTATTCACCGGGTATAGTTTTTCAGGGTGTTTTGTACGATGGGTATTTTTACATTCTTGAACTGTTAAACCTGGACGGCAGTGAGGGCCAGCTACAGATATTGTATTCACCAGCTTCACAGCCTCTATGGTTATATTTTCTGAGTTAAATATACAAATTCCAGCTCCAGCATGTCGAATTGAAATATTTTTGATAGTAATATTTTTTCGATTGGAAAGCTTTATCCCACACTTGGAATGAGATGGAGAATTAATTTCTAAGTTTTCAATTGTGAAATTATCTTCCTTCAAGTCAATGGGCTCTGATGATTTTAATACAAGCTTTGAGTTTGATTCTGATGGCGGGCTAACTTGGGAAGGGTTTTCAGAAGTGTTTGATGTCGATGATGAAGTACTGCTCTGTGAATTTTCACTTGGGCTAGTACTTGGTTGTGAGGGAGTGCTTGTACTAGAGTTTGAATTTGAACTTTCCTCAGACCCATTGGGGACTTTCGGCTCTTGTTGGCTAGAAGAGTTTAGAGCTTCAGGTAAAGTGGAACTTTGTGATGTCGAATTTAAATTTTCAATAGAATTCACTTGAAACTCACCGCAACCTAGGCTGAGAACACACAATGCTAAAGCAAAAATTGAAGTTATAATCACTTGTTTTATTTTAGGATTTTTCAAATTTAATAATGGCAAAGGTCCCCTCCAGGAATACTAATTTAATTTGCAAAATAAGCACCAGAATCACTGTCTCAAAATAGTTATTTTTGTTAGAATATAAGGTATTTACAACGGGTTCACACCTTCCTTGCTGTATAAGCTTTAGTCAGCTACTAATCACTCAACACTCAATAAAAAAAGGGAACTTTAGTGACCTGGTAAGGACACCCCTTCTAAGCCTTGGTTTTAACTGCTTTTCCTGCTCATTTTGAGACGAAAATACTCGTTATTAGATTAAAATTACTTTCCAACAAAGCCATTGTAAAAGCTTCAGCTGGAATATCCTTTTTACAGATTTAAGCAATAAAACTAACGACCAAAGAAGAACTTATATAGAATTATATTCGACAATAATTTTAAACTAAGGAAACCATTTCAATGACGTTTTTTTCTAACATCTCCCAAAGCCTTACCTTCCCACTCATACTACTAATAAACCTTTTTTGCTTTATGAGCTGGGCGGAAGCCCCCTTTTATAACCCGGCAGCCGACCTTCCCCCTTTGGACTCTTCGATTGTTACTCTTCCATCAAATCGAAATATTTATTCGTCTGGCACATCCTACTTACAAGACAAACACCTCATTGTTGCAAATAACACTTGTGGTGATGCGATAACTGGAACTGATAAATATTCGTTGATTGTTAAAATTCAAAACCATATTCTTGAACGCCCCACCGGTTTTAAAAAAGAAGACCTTTCGATTTATACTAGCTATCAACTCAATCGACCAGTGCCCTATTCTGGTTTACTGAAAGAAGGTGTTGACTATTTTCTCGACCCAGAAAAAGGTGGTTGGGTTTTATTTAAAAACCTAGTGTCTGGAACTGACTACAATTTTTATTTTTTAGATTCTAAAGAAGACTCTAACTTACTAAATTTTCCATTAACACAAGTGTCTTCTTGGGCACAAATTTATTGTGCTAATTCAAAAAACAAGTCCACAAAAATTCCGTTGAAAACTATGCAGTATTTAAACCAAAATAATGGAGCTATAAATACATTTGTTTACACAACTCCTAGTGCTATTGCTAAAGTTGCCGACAATGACCGTGTAAGCGCTAATGAAGTTTCCTTAAAGCTAACAGAACAAATTATGAATAATGCAGAGTTTTACCAAATGGCTTTGTCCAGGTTTGGGAAACAATTTGAAATTATTAATTGGTCGCAACCGTCTTTTAAAAACCCTTTTGGATTAAATGAGGTTATACTTGCTGACGGAAGCATTCAATATAAACACCAGGGACTTAACACAATTATTAGTAATGATAAAAAAGATTATGTCTCTACAGTCACATATGATGCCGCTGGAAACATAATAGCTCAATCCAAAAACCCTAATGAGGAAGCAACAATTCTTGAGAAAGTGATTCTAAGTGTTCAATGCATAGATGGAAAGTGCCAAGTCAATACCCCTAATACAAACTCCAGCATATCCCTCAACCCTAACACAGGAACGTACTCACCAGTTAGCGCCGGCGGAGTGGATTACGATATTTTGTATATTGATCTTGAACCCGAGTCAGAAGATAACCCAGCACCAGTTTTAACAAGATCTCGAGACTCCTCCGACCAGCAAGGCAATGATCGTCAAAGCATAGTCAATGAAGAAAACTCTGACAGCCCTTTTAGTAGCTTTTTAGTTTTTGATCGTATTCATGATAATGAACTTGGTTTTTCTGGTGGTTCATCTTTTGACATTAACTCTCCTGCCGATCCTAACTCTGATGTTTTTGGAAATGGAGCTTTTGGCAATAATGATAGTGATCAAAATAATGAAGAAGTGACCGAAACCGAGGAGGAAGAGGCTGCCCGACGAGCTGCTGAAATTGAGCAAGCAACCCCCAGAACTTTAGATACGTCTATAACAAGTCTATCCCAAGTTTCTTATCGACAGTATAAAAATACCCTTCATGGCATGGTCTTAAAAAAGACATCAAACTCATCGGCCTGTAGAGTGACTAAAAATCTAAACAATGTCGGCTTTATTGGCAGAGGTGACCTTGAGGCCCCCGCATCTTACGCTTTACTGCTTCAAGCCTATCAAAACCAAGGACAACCTAATTGTCCTTAATATAACCTCTAATGGGGCGGCTCCCTCTTTAATTTTGTCGCCCCTATGTTGCATAAAAGCCTTTAAATATCTCGACCAACGTCACAAGCTAGCTTGTAAACCTGCCTGTACGCGTAATTTAAATATTTTTTTTTTGATAGAGCTAGCCCCATTCTAAGGCTCAAGATAAAATAGTTTTAACTTTTTATATTAAGGAGCACCTATGAAAACTATTTATCTTGCGGTTGTTTTATTTTCACTCACTCTCCTGAGCGGGTGTCAAAGTTCTCAAAAATCTCATGGACACCAAAACCACCAGCATCATGGCCATGATCATAAGCATCATAAAAAGCACAAACACCAACATAAAAATAAATGTGGTCATGAGTCTAAAAAACACGACGACCATACCGATTATAAGCATGGTGATCATAAGCATCACCAACTTGAAGGTCATACTCACGACTGTGAAAGTAACTAATTAGTATCAATCGTAATCTTCGTTCAATGAATTTAAAAAAGCTTCCAAGTAGATAAAATCTTTGGGAGCTAATTGCATAGATAAAATTCTAGAGTCTATATTTCTTAGCTCTTTCTTTTTAGCTTTTCGGCTTAATGATAAATAAGTGGCAAGAACGCTATGAAGGGTGCTTGAAGAGCCCGAATGAAAATAAGGTGCCGACTGTCCTAAACTTCTTAACGTTGGCGTTTTGAATAACCCAATCGATCGACTAAGCCATATGTCATCACTCCATTCTTCACACATTGAGTCCAAATCAAGAGATTGGCAAATTTGCTTTTTTAAAGGCTTTTGAACATGTAATTTCTCAGGGTGCAATAAGATATTCCAAGCCCCTAGATCAGCCTGCCCTAAATGGTTTTTATTGGGGAACTGACGAAATACACCTAAACGATAGGGAGCTTTTTTCGTAGGTATCATAAATTTATTTTGCTCAGCCTTTCTTTGAAAACTGCTAGGTATTTCTAATTGATTAAAAGTGTTTTTACCATGCACTTTTTCATAATCAAGTTGAGAAATACCAATATTATGAAAACCAGAGTCGGTAAATAGTGGCGGCTGGTGACATTTAACACAGTTGGCTTTACCAAAAAATAATTTCATACCTTCTATTTCTTTGGGGCCAAACTTACTCGAAGAACTATGAAAGCTTAATGGCGAAACCGCCACGGTTTTTAGGCTTTGACTTGTTTTGAGCTGTTGTAGAACTCGTTGGCTGTATTGCTCGTTAGATTCATTTAATGATGGAGAGCTTGCAATATTATTTTTAATCAAAAACTGATCATAAGCACTACCTTGGTATCGACCAAAAGAGTCTTTTGAAAAATCAATATCTTTCATATAGTGCGAAATCATTTCACAAACTGATTTTAAAATATCTGAATCGGAGCTCTCAGTAACATTCACCCCTAATTGCGCAAAAACCTGACGGTAAGCTAGTGCAGATTGCTGTGAATCATACTGACCATTATCAGCTTTAATAACACTGGCAATATGTGCAACAGCCATGCCGTACTCATCTAGGGCCCAACCCAAATTTCTTCCCGTCAAACCATCACAGGTGAGTTCTTCCGCTGAGAAATACTCCCCATCCCAGTGCAGGGGCTGATCAGCATGAATCATTGAAGCCACCATATTCATACTATTACGATGAGTGAATGAGTTGCGCTTAAACCTGTAAGGTTGGGGGCTTCTTGCAAAAGGATCATTGTATGTAAATACCAACTTTATAGGAAGATCAGACATTTGATCGACTAAGTGGCAAGTGGAGCAACTATAATGCTGCCCCATTGCAGCTTTATTATCACTATTTTTAATGGGTTCTCCCCAGTTTAATGCCGGATCAGAATACTGAGTTTTGACATTAAAATAACTTTTTGCGTGAACATAAAAAGAATAAGAAAAACGTTCTTCTAAGAATAGTCTTTCTCCGAGTTCTATTTTTTGCTCTAAAGAGCTTAAGCTAGGCAAGGCCTGAGCTTTCATTAAAACTGAATAAAAAATTATTGAAATATATAAAAATATAAAACTACAAATTTTGAGCTGTAATCTCATCCCCAATCCCCTTAGATATTAAAATGTGGGGAAACTGTAACTCTTCGCTTGAAAAAGGTTGAGCTTTTTTTATAAATAAAAATGTCATTCTATTCGCAAACAGCTCTAAATGGATTAATTTGGATTTAAAAATAAAGAAACCAAATCTTTAATAAAGAATTAGAAAAATGAAAACTTAGTGATAATTATAAAACCATTATATTTCATGATTCAAGAACATATTTTCTAGGGCTGGCAAAAAAATTAAACATTTAAATGGCCTGTTTTTACTAAAATAATAGTTTCCTCATCAACCCATGGGTTATGAGAAGACAAGTGATGACTTCTTAACCACGAGTACTTTGGGTAAGCTCCGTGCTCGTCTTTGAACTCACCACTTAATACAAAAATTTCTTCTCCTAGTGGATGATAGTGGCTTTCAAACGAGGCACCAGCCTTATATAAAACTAATGAAGTTGTATGGCCAGACTCAGCAGCCTCGCGTTCGAGGGGTATTCTTTTTACCAACGCCGAGGGAGAGTCTTGCCAGGCTTCAGACCTTGTATGAATAACTATCTTTTCTGAAAAATTCATATTTAAATTCACGGTGCACCTCTAATTGTAAGGTTATTAATAACTCATTCTACTTCAAAAAATTATTTCAGCCAAAGAGTCTAATTTCGGCCAGCCATAACTCCCCCATCCACATTTAAAATTTCACCAGTCACCCAAGAAGATTTATCAGAAAGTAAAAACTCAATAGCGCAAGCCACCTCTTCCGGATGACCCACTCGCCCTAAGGGATGAAAGGAGTCAAACCCTTCTTTTAATGTTTCAGCAATTTTTTCTTCTTCAATAAATGCTTTATATATGGGAGTTACAACGACAGCTGGAGCCACGGCATTAACCCTAATATTAAATTCGGTTAACTCCATGGCCATATGTTGGGTCAACGAATGAAGAACAGCTTTTTGCATAGAATAGGCAGAGGAAGGAGTGGCTTTTACTGACTGGTGCGCCCTCATAGATCCAATATGAACTATTGCCCCCCCACCTGTCGTTTTCATTTTCCTGACCACGGCTTGTGAAATAAAAAATAAAGACTTGTTGATATCCATTTGTTTGTCGTAGTCTTCAACTGAATGCTCAACAAAACTAACCGGCTTAAAAAAACCAGCCGCGTTAACGAGACTATGAATGGGTTGATTTAATTTTGTAATGTATTGAATAAAAGAATCAACATCGTCTTTTTTATATAAGTCAGCTTTATAACTTATAACAGAGACCCCTTGATTTTCTAAGTTTTTCTGAGACAAATCTAACTTTGCTTGATCCCTACCAACTATTAGAAGGTTTTGTTTTTGAGCAGCAAGTTTTTTAGCCGTTTCAAAACCTATTCCACTCGAACCACCTACAATGATTGCTAATGAATCATTTGCCATATTTACTCCCTTTTGTTAGTTGTTTGAATGAGATAACTATGGCATTTGTTTTGTCGTATTAAAAGTAAGTACAATTTGGTCTAATAGTCTCTAAAAGGTTCAAAATAGTGAAATGACTCATGAAAAAAAATTAAAACAAAAAATGACGCCACCTCGATCTTACAATTTGGTCGAAACTATTTATGGTTGTAAATGGTCTTTGACGGTTTATGCTCTTTTACGAGAAAACATTTGTCGACCAGGAGAGATGGTACGACGAGTAGAGGGGTTAACGACAAAAGTCCTGAACACTTGTCTTAAAAAAACATAGACTTTGGAATTATTAAAAAAACAGTTTACCCAGAAATGCCACCAAGGGTGGAATACAGTTTTACCAATTTTGGGCACAGGTTTCTATTGGTGTTGGATCAAATTGAGCAGTTGGATAAAAAATCTTAATTGTTTATCTATAACTTAAAACTCAATTTAATTTCTTGATACTGGCCCACGACCTTTAGCCCCGTATTACCTCATAAATAAATGACACCGAAGAGCTGATTGATTTTATAGCAGAT
>JAHDIR010000106.1 GCA_020630675.1 Bdellovibrionales bacterium | reverse complement strand
GTTAAAATGACGATAAATAAAGAGCAGAGGATCGTTATTTTGAGATTAAAATTTTCACTTTTAAATCTAGTTATTATTTTTTTTGTGGCTTCATGTAGTTATGAAAAAACTACTTTTGATATGAAATCTCTTTTTGATCCCACTTGGGATTTTTCTAAAACTTCTGAACTTACTTTTGATGAAAATTTTGTAGAAGTAAAAAATGGACAGGTCCAACTTAAGCCTCTTGATTTAAAACACGAAGGTGACGACTTTAATAATGGTAGTCATGTGGGGTCTTACATATCAAACGATTCAATGTCTATTAACGATCACATTGGAGATGTCTCTAAAATTCTTGAAGACAAAAGTAGCTCCCTCATTGGATATTGGAGGTTAAATTCGAACCTTTTAGACAAAGTCAGCAATTTAAATTCAACACCAAATGGAGATGTCTCCTACCTTGCTGGTTCTTTTGACAACTCTGAGTCTCTCAGCTTTGATGGATTAGAAGACTATGTAGAGGTTTCACATGATCCTATATTAGATCCAGATTACCTTTCAATTTCAGTCTGGGTTAAAACCTCTCAGGTAGGACAAATTGATCAATTGGTTTCTAAAGACTATAATAGTTCAAATGGAAGGAAGTGGCAATTACGAGTGAATGGCGATGGATCCGTTCGTTTTATTGCTTTTGACAGTAACTCATCAAACGTACAAGTTACTAGCAGTGCCATAGTCAATGATGATAGCTGGAATCATATCGTAGCGGTACACGATGGTTCAGAAATCAAGTTGTATATAAATGGGGTTTTAGACGCTACGGAATTTTTTTCTGGAACTTTAAGAGCTAATCAAACAAATGACCTATTCTTTGGACGTTCTCAGACAGGTGATCCAGGTTATTTTACGGGGCAGCTTGATGAAGTTGCCATATGGTCTACTTCGTTAAATAAAAGTGATGTAGAAAAATTATTTTATAACCAAAGAGCTATTTATAATGAATTGTCACCTCTTTGGACACCAAAGTGGAATAATATAGTTGGCTACTGGAAAATGGACGGGAACTGGCAAGATTCATCAGGGAATGAGAATCATGGATCAATTACAGGTACAGCAAGTTTTTCTTCAACAGCAAAAGTAGGGGGTCAATCTGGAGATATTGATGGCACAGATGACGGCGGAATTGATATTGCTTATTCAGCAGAGCTGGATATTACTAACGAGGTGTCTCTTTCAGCTTGGGTCTATCAGAGAAGTTCAGACAATACAAACTCAGCAATTTTTGAAAAAACAATAGGTGATTTTGTAAACACTCAACTATTATTTTTTATAGAAAATAATAAAGCAACTTTTCGCCTAAAACCTTCATCAGGTTCTATTCAGACAATTTATTCAAATGAAAATTTACCAAGAGATGAGTGGGTTCACATTATGAGTACTTGGAATGGTTCATTAGCAAAAATATATATTAACGGAGTAGAGCAAGCTGATACCATGGTGGTCAGTACACCATTAGATACTGGTACTGGTTCATCCTATATTGGTGAACTTGGTACTGGTGCCGTTTATGACTTGGATGGACTAATCGATGATCTTGCAATTTGGGATTCTCAGCAGGTTTGATGTAAAGACTATTTATAACAGCCAAAAACAAACATACGCAGGCCACTACGACTCCGACATTATAGATTTAGGAAGTACATATTCAGCTTGGCCAGACCTTTCTTGGTCAACAAGCTTACCGTTCGGAAAGGAACTGGTTGGTGATTTTGATAGTGATGGTAACCCAGATAGTGAGAGTTCATCCGATTATTCTGATATGAGTGGTGATTTGAGTATTGGGCTCATTGGATATTGGGCTTTTAACGAACCTTTTGTTAATTCTGTTGTAGGGTCAAATGATTTTGAAGATTTAACAGGAAAAAATAACCACGGTAACGAAAGTAATGGTGCATTGTTAGCTCAGGATGGGTTGTTTAACTACAGTTTTTTAACTGATGGAGTTAATGATGAAGTTTCAATACCTGTTATAACTCCTAGCTATAGTGAGGGAAGTTGGTCATTTTGGTATAAACCAAACTTTGATCTATCATCATCAGGTGTTTTAGGGATTTTTGGTACAAACATGGAGCCAAGATTTAGATTAAATAAAAATAATAACGATATTAACTTAGATTTTAATGATGTTGAAGGGTATCATGGAATAGGCTCTGTATCGAATGGAGTATCGGATTATTTAAGTCGTGATAAGTGGACACACTTCATAATTAAGTTTGATTTAGGGGCAAATTATTTAGCCATTTATATAAATGGTGAGCTAAAAAGTGAAGGAACTTTACTAGATAATAAAGAGCCAATCCCTAGCGGAAATTCATTTTTGTTCGGACGGAGTTGGAATGGTGGAAGTTTTTCTAGTGGGTATTATGATGAGTTTGCAGTATGGTCAAGGCCACTAAGTGATATCGAAATCCAACAACTCTACCGCAGAGGAGCCAACCGAATAAAGTTTCAAGTCAAGAGCTGCGTAGACTCATCTTGCGAATGCAAAAGTTTAAGCACTTCACCCATTGGTAGTGCTACAGATTGTGATGGTGATACCATCGTTAATGCTTTAGATTTTGACGATATTCATAAAGCTGAGTTTATCGGGCCGGGTGGTGATGGAACCACTTACTACTCTGAACTTTTTAACCGAAAAGGTACGGACACACTTTTTAATTGCAGTAATAACACTTCAGACAGTGATGGCAATATTTGTGTTGATGATGAAATCACATT
>JAHDIR010000010.1:3414-77115 GCA_020630675.1 Bdellovibrionales bacterium | reverse complement strand
ACATATTTTTTTCTATATCACTTTTAATTCTTATTAAAAACTCATTGAAACTACCAGAATAAAACTTTGAAATAAATGAGCCAAATTTTTTCTTATTATTAGTGTAATCATAAATAGTTGTATCTAATTGAGCAAAGTCAATATCACTTTTTGAAAACTTACGTGTTTGAAAGTTTTGGCTATAGCTTTCAACAATTTGCTGGGAAGAGGCTTCACTAGCAAATAATTGATTGATGGCAACCGACTCAATGTCTTGCAGCCTTTGCTCTTCTTTACAGACATTAATAAAATGCTGTTGATCTGAATCAATCTCATTGATTAAGGTTTGTATTGCTGTTTTTGCAGCTATTAACTCATGTTGTGTTTCGGAAGCAATTTTCTCAATAACAACATCAATAAATTTCTTAGCTGAATCATCAGTTTTATCATTTCCAGAAAAGGTCTGAAAAATTTCAGTTAAGAATGCATAATAAAGAGAGTAAATAATTTGCGTAGAATCAAGAACATCTCCATCACTACCAAAGTCAAATAGGGGTTCAAACTCCCCTCTAAAAAATCTAGAGATAACATTTTGCCATTCAATACTAATTTGTTGTCTAGAGTAGCGACCTTTAATAGTATCACTTTTTTTATTCACAGCAATGAACTGCATTAGGGTAAACATATTTGGATATGTCACAAGATATTTGATATTATTAGAAATATATTTGCGGATATTAATAATTTCTTGAGTGACAGCTAGAGTCTCTGGTTCTTGAGATAAAGAAATACTATTGATAAAATTTTCTAAAACTTCAGATTGACTTTCAAGGTTTGCCCATAAATTTCTAAAGCGCTGCGCCTTCTCTTCAGACCTTTCCATCAGTGAAACTAAAGGTAAGTCTTTATTGTCTTCATAAAATTCACTCATGACCGTGTTTGTTTGAACGATATTACTAACGATTTTTAATTTGATCATATTAAGAATTGCATAGGACATTCTTAACTCATTTTTATTAGTACCTGACCAAATTGACTGAGCATCGGTTTCTTCGTAATGACCATGATAAAATTGATGAGCTATATAGTCATACTCGTCCCAGTTAAAATGAACACTTTTTAACTTTACTTTTTTCTTGGGGTCATTGGGGTGAGTGACCTCTTTTTCCTTATTGACCAAATTATCTATAATTTTACTTGATTGACCAGAAAACAAAACAATGTCTGTAAATTTCTTTTCAACATCATTTTTAATTTTGAGCTCTTGTACACTTAAAGAGCTTATAGACCCTTTTTCATTAACAGCATCAAACTTTTTCTTCCATAAACCTTTCAGATTATCGAGCTGAAATTGCGCACCCATTTCAGAGTTTAAGCCAACAGCATACTTCATACTTTCAATGGTAGAAAGCATGAGCGGACTTAGCTTCCCGTCTTTGTTGTACATAAGATGTCTAGCAGCTAGCTTAAGTAAGCTGGATTGAGCTGGTGAAAAAGAAGTGTTTTGATTTCTCGAAAGTCCCCATGGGTTAATCTTTTCTAAAATAGCAAGGTAGTCTGACTCATTTGTGATACCGCGAACATTGAGTTTTAATACATTGGCAAATAAATAAGCATTATTTCTTAAGGTTCTTTTATCAACCAAAGAAGCTTTATTTTTCAATTTTAGCTTTTGATTGATCGTGAATACTTCAGCTAACTGATCAAGAAGCATCGACCTTAGGTCACGATCTAAAACATTATTTTTGATTTCAAAAGCAGCACTTATAATTTTATTTTTTTCTTCAGACGAAGACTCTAAGGCATATATGTGCTTTAATATTAGGGTGCTATACGTACCATCGACACTTTTGAAAAATCTCAAGAAATAGCAGCTGGATTTTTTGTTTTTATAGTCACAGTCCCATAGAACTAAATCTTTGTAGCGCTTAAAAATATCTGTTTTTTTAATTTTAGTTTGATTAGAAGAGTAAACTAAATAGACTGACTGATTAAAAACAAGAACCATTCTAGAAATAAGGCTCCCCTCTTCAGGAGTTTTCATTTTTAGATGATCGGGGTCTAGTAAAAAAGATCTTGAAAGCACCAATTCTTTTAAGGGGTTGATGGCTTCATTCATTAACCTATCAACATCTAAACTTAACTTAGCTTTTGACTTTTCATTTTGGTAAGCGGCTTCCGCTGTAATGAGTAACTGATAATAATTCTTTTGTTCGTCAGATATATTGCTCAGATAATTTTCACTGACTTGCTGCAAACGATAAGTTTCATCGGATTGTTTTTCGTTTCGTTGTAAGTTTTTTGTTCCACATGAAGAAACAATAATCGTCAGAACGAGGGTCCAAACTATTAAAATATAATTTTTACTCATTTTTATCATCCCTACGTTCCTTTCTTATTTAATATATTTTTGTACTTGCGGTAAAATGAACCCTCTTAGCGATAAGGCCGTGGCACCAATAAGACCAACTCCTCGTAAAGAGTCACTACAAGACACTTGAGTTGGCTTTAAATTTACATCACTTGGGTTATTGTATTTTTTAAAGGCATCACCAACACTGATAAAAAAGTCTTCTAATGTTTGAGGGTTAGAAGCTATATTATTACCAACAGTAAAGCCTTCAAACGCTTCATTACCGGCATGAAAGTAAGAGGCCAAGCCTAAGTTTCCGTCTTCAATGCAATTTTTAAACTGCTGTCCTAACTTGGTCGTCATTTCACTTTTAACAGAGTGAGACACTAAGTCTTTATCTAAGCCAGTGTTATCATAACTGATGTTGAAGGCCCAAACATAAGCTCTTTTTTGATCTAAAAACCTCATTTTTGTTACAGGTAAAATAATTTGGTTTCCATTCCCTTCAACAATGACCTTACCGTCTGGCAAAGCATAAGCTCGCGTCAATTTAATCAATTCATTGGCGGCAGGGTTAAATATTTCTGGGTCAAAACCAAAAGCTTTTGTTCCTGTAGTTCCTTCTCTCTCCTGTACTCTTAATAGGACAGCCACCATTTCGACATTAAAATCCGTTTGTGTTTGCAACTGCTCTAAAAAGTTTTCATTGAAACCATGATGGTCAGCATTACCAGCAACAAAGGTTCTATTTAAAAAATAAGACATGTATAGGTTGGCGATACTTAGTTCAGCGGTGTCTTTGATTTCTGTTCCACCAAAACCCATATTGTTAATCACTGAAGTAGTTATTAAGTCAGTGAACTCAATAGGAAACAATGGATAATAACCAAACTTACCTTTTTCTGGGTGAGAATACATTGGTTTTGGAATTTGCCAGTAACCGTAGCGCATAGTGGAAGACAAGTCGGTCAATAAATCTAGAGTGGATAACTTTATTGGTAAGTTTCCTAATCGATTGTAACGACCGAACACTCGGCTATAATCAGCTCTGGCCCCACCACCACGAAGACCTGTAGGAACGATATCGGCTTTAAAGTCTATATCTGAGTGATCAGAACCTGAATAACTCAAAAGTTCTTTCATATCACGCAAAGAGCGTCGCGTGGCTAAACACAATTTTTGAACTTCTGTAAAAATCACTCCGTTTTTATACATTTCATCTTCTAAATCAATGAGCTCACTGTCTGACATTTCAAAAAGATCATTCACAGGAGCTACACTTTTATACTTTTCATATAAATCTAAAAAGTGAGAGTCTAGTTCCATCGGTTGAGTGGCAGCCATTAAAGATAAGTCATAATTGTTTTGGTAGCTGGAGGAGTTTTTAGGAGCTTTTAAAGACAACTTTGCAAACTCTACTTTAAAATGCTCAGGAGAAATTAAAGGGTTTACACAAGACTTAGAAAAACTCTTCATGGCCTCGGCATGGTCACTAATAACATGAAAAGACTGTTTATAAAGCTCATCATATTGCATAAGGTAGCGCATATGATCATAAAAAGTTCTATTTCTGTTCATTACACTGTAAGTTCGACCCCATAGTCTTTGTGAAGCTCGAAACGGGTTACCACCACTGGCGGCAGTGAATGAATTTAATCGATTAATAACAGAATCTGAAAACTCTTTGTAAGTTTCTTCAATAATAGTGGCACCATCATAACCTCTGTCCCAACGGCGACAGTAAGGACTTTCTGCTTTCCACGCTTCTAGGTCAGAACACTGTGGCAAATAAGCTGTTTTATAATCTGGGTTACTTAAGTTCTCAGAAGGAATAATCCCATGCTTTTCTAAAGCCACATGAGTGAAATCTTGATCACCGGGTTTAAAGGTTACAAATGTTTGATTGTACAGGTAGCGCAATACATGCTCATCATGAACTTGAAACTGCACATCGTCATAAGCCATATTCACTTCAGTTTTTCCACTCATATAATCCATGATACTGGTATAATTTTGGTGATTCTTAGCCTTTGTTGCCAACTTGTTAAAGAGCTCATCCGGAACCGAACCCCTTTCCGGCAAACGGTTGCCTTCAAATTGATGTCCCATACCTAAAACATGACCCCATTCATGCAACATTACATTTTTGATCACTGATTTTGTTGCCGCTAACCTGTCACCAGAACCTTCCATCTGAGACAAAGCAGCTTCCCATTGATAAATATGCTCACCCAATTGGTTGTCAAAGTCTTGAATGGCTTCTAAATTTTTAGATAAATCAGCAATAAGAGCAGCTTGCCCGACTCCATTATGAAGGCCGTGTTTAGCAATTTTTTGCATTTCTACTTCTTTTTGATTGTACTGAACTTCAGAGCCCATATTCGATGCCATTTTAATTTTTTCGACAAAATTTTCAGCATTTCCAAAAACAGACTTTCTATAAATCGGCAAAACATCTTGGTTTTTAAAATTAGCAATTTTTGATTTTAAGGTCTCGATATACCCTAAGTTTAAAGAAGCTTTTAAAGTGCTGTTGTCATCAGTTACTTTTAATAAAGAACTGTTTGATAAATTATTGTTATTAAATTGCGACATTTCATCATCGGCCAATTTCATAACGAGTTTATGAATATCGTTATCACTTTGGTTTTTCATAAAATCTAAAACATATTCATCCATCATCACCAAATTTGGCGCCCAATCACTATATTCAAAGTGAAAATTGGCATCGAAGAAGTGGGAGGATTTTTTTAAAGAAGATAGGCTTGAGCCATCTGTAGATAAAGCCATCGTTGCCGCGTCAGCGTTTATAGCGGCCACATGATCACGATTGACAATATAATTCATTAAACCACCCCAAACCACGGCTCCTCCCCAAAGGATTTCACCGGTTTGAGTATTGGCATTACTTAAGCCAATGCCTAAGGGAGCGCCCATAGCTAACTCAAAATTATCAATCCAAGTGATACTAGGGCACCTGAGGTCATAGTCATATTTGTATTTAAATTTACTTTTGTCAGAAATAGTAAAAGCAGGCCCTTTATGCCCTGTCGCTTTAATTCCGTTTTTACCGTGACCTAAAAGACCATTGGCTTCATTCAAAACATCAATGGCAATTTGCTTATAATTACGACCATCTTCAGGAAAGCCATTTAAACAAACTTCAATGGGCTTTGATAAATCCCAATGGGAGGCTTTTTCTTTTTCGCTTCCTAGAGTAGGTGCTCCTCCGACGATTTGCAGTATATTCATAAAATTGGAAGTGCTTTTGTGATAATAAGTTTTATCAAAAGAAGGGTTTTCTTTCATTTCTAAAAAGTTGAAGCGAATACTGTTTTGAATATCAGAACCACTTGAAGATACATTTAAAGCAGTAAAGCCTAAAAAGTCTTTTTCTTTTTTTTCATCGATTTCAACATCTCTAGTGGAAAGAAATGTAGGAAATGAAAAAGGTCTTCCGGCCCAGTCCATAATAACACCAGGAGCTTTACTGTAGTTTTTAAAAGCAATGCCTGCTAAGTTTAAGGCAATAAACGGTCGCTCTTGCCAGTTGCCGCGATTTGTAACCATGGCGTATTCATTTCTTTCACGACCACGACTGTCTCTTGGTCGCTCATAAAAAAAGTGATTGGTTATAGGTATAGTAAATAAAACTTGCCACTCATCGTCGATTCGTTTGTAGTTTTCGTAGTTAACATTTCTTTCATAGCCCACTAGATGGTTTCTAGTGATATCAAATTTCATATTACAATGACGAGAGTTTAATGGTGAGGCATTAAATGTTCCAAAGTTTTTATACCTTCCAGATTGACTGACAGGAGCCCACCCACAGAGCCATAGCTTTTTATTAGGCAGTACAGTTTTCGTTTTTTCGTCAATTTTAAATCCAAAAAACTCTTTCTTTATAAATAAAGATTCATCACTATACTTCCAAGTGTCACCTTTTTCTAGGCCCCTTGGTAAAGCATGATCAGCTTCTGGAGTAGAATAAGTACAAGATGACAAAACCGCCCCTAATGCTAGGCACAGAACTCCACTTGTCCAAGACTTCCAAGATAAGCTAACTTTGAGCATAAACTCCCCTTTTAGATAATACGAGTTATGAATTAATATACACAATCAAGGCCAACACCTAAGTTATTGATATTTATTGAATTTTGACTAAAAAAGAGCCATTAGACGTTGTCAAAAAAAATAAAAAGTAACAATTTTGGGCATTTTGAACCCTATATTTATTATACAGTCGGGCCAATAGGCCCTTAAAATCACGGAAAAAATTTCAAATTGAAAATTAAACAAGGACAATGAATTTATCCTTGAGCATGCCTAAATATTACTAATGGGTCGTTGCGCAAAAGCTAGAGCTAAAACTAAAGCTAAATCCAATTCACTAGAAAAATAACGAACTTCACAAAAGATAAAATGAGCCCTAAAAGTAGCAAAATTAACAAGCTATTAAACATAAACTTCAGCACAACATAAAGTTTTGGCCGAGAGGATTTTAACTTTTTAGATCGTTTTAAAAAAGGTGAAACACTAGAAAACACCAAATTTATAAACCCACGTTTATCACCTTCCATATTAGGGACTACACTCAACTTCATAAAAAAACCATAGAAAAAATTAATGACTTTTCCAATAAAGTTCATGGGCCTAGCGATGTCACACATTAGAATTAATCGGTCTTCTTGGGAATTATTTGTAGCATAATGCAAATAGGTCTCATCAAATATAAACCCCTCACCGTCCCGCCATGAGTAATTATTTTCATCAACATTAATAAAACACTTATCATCATTAGGTGTTTTTAGGCCAAGGTGATAACGAAGGGAACAGGCCACAGGGTCTAAATGACGAGTGAGCTTTGCGCCGGGAGGAAGAACAGAAAACATAGCTCCTTTGATCAGAGGAGACTTCTTTAAAATCTCAAGAGTTTTAGGGCATAAATTTTGTGCTGATTTATGAGTGTGACCATACCAAGTTAAATAAAACTTACTCCAACCATATTTATAAAAAGTACGAAAGCCTAAATCATACGATGCCACCGAGCCTACTTTTCCAGTGTTTTCCAAAAACTTGTTTTTGTGTAATTCAATAGCTTCTTCACGAATAGTTTGCCATTGGTCAGAAACCACTTTGAGTTCTTCAAACTGATTCACATCTAGAATAGCCGTTCGAGCTTTTTTTTGAGTAAACATATAAAGCAAGCAATTCAAAGGGGCAAAAATGGGCCAACCTTTACGAAAGTACTCCACGGCGTCAACATACCTAGCTTGCCCTCTATAAGAGTAAACATAAGTGACCGAGGCGGCAGAGAAAACAACAATGATACAAAATATATAAATTAAAACCATAAACAAACCTTGCTCTTTAAAACAGCCCCATCAAGTTAAATGGACGCCATTTTAGATAAATACAATGACCCTCTTCATACAAATTGCGCAGCGCAGGGTCAAGAAGCTCTCGATAAAAAAACTAGACGGTTCTCTTGTCGAGATATGACCATTCACAGCCGGTGTTACAAAGAAGATCATGTTATCCTAATTAGGTCGAGTAGTTCATCAAAATTAATAATTAAAAATTTACAAATACAAAAAAAGTGAGCTGTATTATGAAAAAATGGCTAATCGTTATAGCATTAATATTTCCAACTTTACTTTGGGCTAAGCCACAAATTCAAAACTATGTCTGCGAAGGCACCGAGGTTTTAGAGAATGAAACTCAACGGGTTGACTTTGCCATCACTTATAAAGACTTGAACCCCCAAACCTTGCAATACACCTACGAGGAGCTTAATGTTTTAGATTCCCTTGTGGATATTGAAAATTACCAGCTAGAGCAACTTCGCATATTAAATAGGTTTAATCGATGTGTAAGGTTAGTTGAACTTAAACCCATTTTTAAATCAGATAAGTTTCGATTTGAATACCTCAATAAATGCCAAGTCCAAAGCTCCTATCACCTCAATGGGGTTTGCTGGCTCCAAGAAGAACTTTAGTGGTTAGAAAAAGGGATAAATAAATGGAGCTACTGGAGTCGCTTGAGAAAAGAAAACCAGCAAACTCACCAAAACTAAAAAAATAAAGATAGGCACTAGCCAATACTTTTTTCTCAATTTTAAATAATCAAAAATATCTTTAATAAATTCTATCATTAATAAGGTTTCTCAAACTGAATGGCCGTATTTTTCTTTTTTGAAATCATATAACTTCTTTCAGACTTTATCCACTTTTTATTTAGAGGGTCTTTTCTAAAAATTTTCCACAGCAATGAGGTCGGGCAAATAATTAAAACATAAGCTAACACTAGTAAGAATTGAATTTGCAACTCGGACAGTTTTTGACTTAATTTTAAAAAAGTTTTTTTCATTTATGCTCCTAGTCTTTTTCAAATTCTCTTTTTATTTGCGTAGAGCCAGTTTGCCAGGCTTTAAGTAAATAGTAGTTATGAATAACAAGAACATCTAGCCCAGAATTCATAAAACAATGATAAGCCTCATCAGGGCTTCTTACAATGGGTTCACCCCGCACATTGAATGAGGTGTTAATTAAGGTTGAACAAGAGGTCAGTTGCTGAAAGGCAAAAATCAAAGAAAATAACTTTGGGTTAGACTTTGCGCTCACCGTTTGCAAGCGGGCACTTCCATCAATATGAGTGACCGCTGGTAGGTGGTTTCCCCTCACTGGGCTTGTAAATAACATATATGGGCTATTTGTTTTTAAAGAAAAGGACTTTTGCTGTTCAGCATCTAGGGTCACAGGCGCAAAAGGGCGAAAACTTTCACGAAACTTTATATCTAAATTTAGTTTTTTTTGCATATCAGCATCTCGGGGATCAGCCAAAATAGATCGATGACCCAATGCTCTTGGCCCATATTCCATTCGCCCTTGAAACCAACCAACTGTTTTTCCTTGAGAAAGGTCTTTGGCTAATCTTTCTAACAAAACTGGTTCCGATAATTTTTCAAAATTGGCCTTCTCAAGCTTTAATGTCAACAGCACCTGATCATCAGAGTATTCTGGCCCCAAATAAGAGCCTTGCATTTGGTCCTCTGATTTTTTTTCTTGCCCCAAATACATATGCCAAACATTTAGTGCGGCCCCCAAGGCTCCCCCAGCATCTCCCGCCGCCGGTTGTACCCATATGCTTTTAAAACCCGACTCATTAAGCAAACGAGTGTTCGCTACACAATTTAAAGCCACACCTCCGGCCAAACATAAATTATCTTCGCCAGTTGTTTGATATAAATGTTTGGCTAATTTTAAAAGAACCTCCTCTAAAACGGCTTGAACTGAGGCAGCAATATCTTTGTAATGTTGCAAAATTGCTGTTTCGGGCCTTCGAGCTTTTGCTCCAAAAATTTCTTCGAAGAGCTCATTAAACATATGTGTTTCTGTGGCAAAGCAAAAGTAATTCATATTTAGTTTAAAACTACCATCTTCTTGAATATGAATAATATGAGACTTAATTAGGTCAGTAAAAATAGGTTGACCATAAGGAGCCAAGCCCATGAGTTTGTACTCTCCTGAATTCACTTTAAACCCACAGTAAGACGTAAAAGAAGAGTAAAACAAGCCTAAGGAGTGAGGGAAATTAATATTAGCAATTGGAGTTATTTTATTTTTAGACGCCTGCCAAGTGCTAGTGGTTTCCCACTCTCCGACCCCATCCACACATAGAATGGCCGCTGAAGTATAAGGGCTTGCAAAGTAAGCACTACCGGCATGAGAAAGGTGATGGCTACTAAATAAAACTTTACATTTTTCAGAAAGAGCTTCGTTAAAAAATGAATTTAAAGTTTTTCGAATGTATGACTTTAAGTTAAGTTTAAAGTGCAACCAGGAGGGAATCGATTTAATAAACGAGCGAAAACCATGAAAAGGAGCATAGGATATATAAGTTTCAATGATACGTTCAAATTTGACAAAAGGTTTTTCGTAAAAGCAAACAATATCAATGTCACTTAAAGAAAGTTGGGCCTGCTCAAGACAGTACTCAATAGATTGAACAGGAAATACATGATCATGTTTTTTTCTTGAAAATCTTTCTTCTTGAGCCGCAGCGAGGATTTGACCATCTTTTATTAAAGCGGCTGCACTGTCGTGAAATAAAGAAGAAATTCCTAATATAACCAATGAAATCCTAAGGCCGTGTTGTCAGGGTCTGAAATAACAATGAGTGAATTTCGGACACAGGAATATTTTCTTTTTCTTTCCAATGATTTTTTTTAAAAATATAACAGGATTGTCTTCGAAAATCTGCCATTTTAAACTGCTGAGGCGAGCACGACTTAAAGTCTGGCTGTAACTGCCAAAGCTCTGCAGAAGTGATTTGATTGGGTTTTAAGTAAATAATTAACTTAAAGCCTGTTAAGAAATCTGGGCGTTCAATGTAATAAACTAAACGGTCTTGAGAGGTGTTTTTATTTACGGTTTCATAAAAGTGACGATGAAATAATAAATTGTCTTTTTGTAAATCCTGATACTCTTTGCTATCTATTACCCAGGCATTCATCACATATTTATAATCATTGAAGATAACAGGTACTTGCGGCTGATACGTTGAGTTTGCACAACCCATTAAAATAGCTATCCCAAATAATAAAATCTTAGTCATATCAAAAACCTAACACTATTTTAACAGAGCACAAAGGGATCTTTTTGAAAAAAGAAAACCTTATAGTAAAAACAAACTCATTTATATTCATAAAAAAATGGCTTCGATAAAATACTAAATTTAATTTTACAAAAAGCAAGGCTCAGACCTATAATTCAAAGGTCTATTAGTACAAAAACCTTTTTTTGACCTTAAGCCTTGCCAAAAAGGACAACAAAATGATTAAGATCGCTTTAATAATTACCTCAACCCTAGCTATCTGTTTTTGCGCCGCTGAAGTGGCCTTTTTAAAACCACCTCTTGTCACATACACGCCTGTGGCTGAATTGATTAAAGATAACCCAGCCCCCCAAAAAAAAGTTACAATTGACCAAACTCTTCGTTTGTTAGTTTGGAATATCTACAAGCAAAACAAAAAAGGACTTGTCTCTGATTTACAAGACCTGTCTACGAAATATGATTTTTTAGCTCTACAAGAAATTCACCTCACTCAATCATTCCATCAAAAAATAAAAGAATCTCCCCTCAATCAACATCATATTATCACGGCCCCTAGTTTTAATTATCTAGGTTCACCCACAGGAGTTTCGACCCTTTCTCGTTGGCACATTTTTAATTCTTTTTTTGAACGAAGCCCTGTTTACGAGCCCATTCTCAACTCGCCAAAAACAAGTTTATTTATTGATTACTCAATATCCGACCATAAGCAATCTCTTCGCATCGGAAATGTTCACGGCATCAACTTTGTTAGACACAAAAAGTTTAAAAAGCATATGGAGCAAGTTTTTCAAGCAATAAGGTATCATCAGGGCCCTCTTATTTTAGCTGGTGACTTTAACACCAGAAACCGCCAACGTTTAAAGCTGGTTGTTCGCTTAGCTGAACACATCGGCTTAAAACTCTTGCCCTTAGAAAATGATCAGCGTCGTACAGCCCTTGATTTGGTTTTTGTGCGTGGGCTAAGTCTAAAAAAAGCCCGTTTACTACCAAACATAAAAACGTCTGACCATCCAGCCATTGAGTTGGTTTTTTCAATTCCCAAGCCATAACTTTTTTTCTGTTTCACTTTGAAACACTTTATTAAAAAATTTTAATTTCCCATTAAGGCTTTAGGCCTAAAATGCCGAATAATCTTTATGGCAGTTAAAGAAAGAAAGTTTAAAGGTCGTGCTTCTCGCTACAACCTAAAACCATTTCATGATAAAACAATCTCTTATTCTAACGCTCAGCTAAGCCTTCAGACGGCCACTGACTTTTTAAATATTTCTTCGTCGGGATTGGCTTTTGTGGCTCAAGAAGGAACGACTCCTGAATTTGGTAGTATTATCAAAATTACTTTTCCTATACCAGAACAGTCTAGCCTAACGGTCAGAGCTCAAGTGGTTCGACTAGATAGCTATCGCCGGCCTAAATGGTACCAACGCTACTATAACGACAAAGATGAGCTTATTAGTGAGTTTGTCGTTGGAGTTCACTTTTTAAACATAAAACGTGAAAATCAAAAGCAATTGGCCACTCATTTATTTCGTTTAATTGAATCTGAAAAAAAAGAACGCCGAGAGCAAAAACTTGTTTTTTTTAAGGACGGATTAAAAAAAAGTTACACTTGGATTTTACTTTCGTTTATTTGCGTTCTATTAACAGCTTTATCTTTAAACCTTTATTTTAATAGCTAAAAAAATTAATCTATGAATTTTTTTATTAAACCCTGAACAAAAATTTTGTCTTTTTGCGGTAAAGATAAACTCATATTTTTAGATTGTTTTAATTTTATTAAAAACTGATCCCTTGATATGTCTTTACCACCAAAGCGCTTCATATGATCCGTGACCATTTGAATATCTATCCATTGCACTCCTATTTTCTTTAGAGTATCTATAGCGGCCAACAGACACGCTTTAGAGGCATTCGGAGTTTTAAAAAACATACTTTCACCACTAAAAATTCCCTCTATGAAAACACCATACATTCCACCCACTAACTGGTTTTTATTCCAGCACTCAAAACTATGCGCAAATCCGGCTTTATGAAACTCAATATATTTATCTATCAAAAAAGAGGTGATCCAAGTGCCTTCTTGTCCCGGCCGAGGTTGACTGGCGCATTGACGAATCACATCTTCAAAACAGTGGTTCATTGTTATATGCCAATTGTGTTTACGTAGATCTTTTATTAACGATCTTGAGATATGAAGTTCATTAAATTCAAGCACGCCCCTTTCTTCAGGGCAAAACCATAAAATAGGCAAGTTTTCATGAGGCCAAGGAAAAATACCTAAGGAGTAGGCTTCCTTTAGCATACTGACTGAAACTTCATCACTGATAAGAGCAATACCGTCAGGGTCAACCATATCTTCAGGAAAGGGAAACCACTGATTCAAAGCGATGGCTCCTTCTGAATTTGGCAAATATCACACTGACCACAGGGCTGACTGTCTTGACCAAAATAGCTATATACTTGTTGCTTGCGACAAGTTTCACTGGTGGCGTATTGAAGAACTTCAAGAAGCTTGGTGTTTTGCGATTTTACTTTTTTTTCATGCAAGTCATGGTCGAGATAAGTTTCTTCTAAATCATTGATCACTTTATGTCTTAAAATTTTATCAGGAGCCAAACATCCCCAGCGCTCTAAAAGATTTAAAGACGTTTCAACTCGAAAATCTTTGCGATTATAAAAGTTTAATTTTTCTCGTAGATAATCCGGCCCCAATTGTTGATAAGGTAAAGGGTTGTCTTTAACCAGGTTATAAACAGAGCGAATAAAATGTGGATCGGGAGAGCTCCATTTTATAAAATCCATATGTATACTAATATCATCTTCATCAAATAATAAAAAACAATGTGACTCTTTCCCATCCCGACCTGCTCGACCAATCTCTTGATAGTAGGCTTCAATTGAACCTGGAATTTCGGCATGAATAACACTTCTTACATCTGGCTTATTCACCCCTAAGCCAAAAGCTGGCGTGGCCAATATGAGCTGATTGTCGCCCTTTAAAAACTCTTCTTGATGACGTTTTCGCTGACGAGAGTCCATTTGCCCATGGTACTGGCCATGCTCAATGCCCAGCTGACTAAGTTCATGAGAAATTTTTTGCAAAGTAGAAACCAAAGAACAATAAACAATACAACTTCCTGGGTAATGGTGCCTGTACAGCACTATTTTTTGAATTTTAGTCGACAGTCCAAAAATATCATCTACATTTAAAGTTAGCTCCGGACGGTCCATGGGCCCGATAAAACAATGAGACGAGGGAATATCAAAAGTGTTAGCAATATCTTGCTGTACGGCCGGTGTGGCTGTGGCCGTGAGCGCTAAAGTCACAGGGTTTCCTAGTTCGGCCTTAATTTCACCAAGACGAGAGTAATCAGGGCGAAAATCGTGCCCCCACTGTGATATACAATGAGCCTCATCAATAGCAAAAAGAGAGACCTTATTTTTTTTTAAAGCTTGCAAAAACTCCGTTTTTCGAAAACGCTCCGGCGTGACTAAAACCATTTGATACTTTTGCTCTGATAAATTTTTATACGTTTGCTGCCGCTCTCTTGGTGATTGAGAAGAATTTATAAAAGCACAAGACAGCCCCGTTTTTTTTGCCGAGTCGATCTGGTCTTTCATGAGAGCAATTAACGGAGATACCACCAATGTCAGGCCAGGGTACAAAAAAGCTGGCAGCTGATAACAAAGGCTTTTTCCGGTACCTGTAGGCATTATGGAAAGTGCTGATTGGTTGGCCAAAACCGAATGAATGACCTTTTCCTGTAAACCTCGAAATTGCGACAACCCAAAGCGCTCACAAAGAACCTGTTGTATTTGATCTTGAATTGGCATCAAACTCCCTAGTTAACTCATTTCCACCGCTTCTCACAGTATACCTTCTTTCTGTCAATGAAAAGGTCCTATAATTAGCTAGACGAGCGACTTAAAATCATGCTATCTAATCCGAATTATTAAAATATTATTGATCGATTTCATATAGTTTTTTAAGCTTATTTTTTTAAAAATTATAGAACACATTTAATAAGGAAGAAACAATGGCAGATAAAGGATGGGACCTCCCTAAAGTAAGAAACATAGGTATTTCAGCACATATCGATTCTGGTAAAACAACTTTAACGGAAAGAATGCTTTTTTACACAGGACGAATTCACGCAATCCATGATGTTCGTGGAAAAGATGGAGTCGGCGCAAAAATGGACTCCATGGAACTAGAACGAGAGCGTGGAATCACTATTCAGTCAGCAGCCACAGCTGTGACTTGGAATGGTATGGATATCAACATTATCGACACTCCGGGTCACGTTGATTTTACCATCGAAGTTGAAAGAGCCCTCCGAGTTCTAGATGGCGCCATTCTTGTTCTTTCTGGTGTGGAAGGTGTACAATCTCAGTCCATCACTGTTGACCGCCAAATGAAGCGATACAATGTTCCAAAACTAGCTTTTATCAATAAATTAGATCGTATGGGAGCCAACCCTTACCGAGTCACTGAGGAGCTTCGTGAAAAGTTAAAGCACAACGCAGTCATGGCCCAACTCCCAATTGGACTTGAAGAAGGGCACGAAGGCGTTGTTGATCTTGTTGAAATGAAAGCCATTTACTTCAAAGGTGATAACGGAGAAAACATTGAGGTCACAGATATTCCTGCAGATATGATGGAAGAAGCTCAAAAAGCCCATAACGAGTTAGTGGGCGCTGCTGCTGATTTTGACGATGTTGTAGGTGAAAAATTCCTTATGGAAGAAGAACCTACAGTGGACGAGTTAAAAGCTGCCATCCGTAAAGGGGTTCTTTCTCTAGAGTTTACACCTGTATTTATGGGTTCTGCTTATAAAAACAAAGGGGTTCAAACTTTACTAGATAACATTTGCTTTTACCTTCCTGACCCAACTGAAGTTACCAACGAAGGTTTGGATCAAGAAAATAACGAAGAAAAAGTGGAAATGGTTGTCGATGCTGAAAAACCACTTGTTGCCTTAGCTTTCAAACTAGAAGATGGTCGATTTGGTCAGCTGACGTATATGAGAATCTACCAAGGAACTATGAAAAAAGGCGATTTCATTTACAATATTTCTGACAATGGAAAGAAAATTAAAATACCTCGTATTGTCAAAATGCACTCCGATGAAATGCAAGATATCGATGTCGCCTACGCTGGAGACATCGTTGCCATGTTCGGTGTAACTTGTTCTTCAGGTGACACTTTTACAGATAACTCCGTTAAAATCACAATGACGTCTATGTTCGTTCCTGACGCCGTGATTTCATTAGCCATCGAACCAAAAGAAAAATCGAGTGCTGATAACTTCACGAAAGCCCTTCAAAAATTTAGACGTGAAGACCCTACATTTCGTGTTAAACGTGATGAAGAGTCCAACCAAACTATTATCTCTGGAATGGGTGAACTTCACTTAGACGTTTACGTTCAAAGAATGCAACGTGAGTTTGGGTGTGAAGTGATTGTTGGTCAACCACAAGTGGCCTACAGAGAGAGTATTGGCCAAGCCGGTGAATTTGACTACACTCATAAAAAACAAACTGGTGGATCTGGTCAGTTTGCAAAAGTCGTTGGTGCTATTGAGCCTCTTCCGCTCGACAGTGAAGATACCTATGTTTTTGAAAACAATATCAAAGGTGGTAACATTCCTAGAGAATTCATTCCTGCCTGTGATAAAGGCTTCCAAGAGCAAATGGGCAAAGGAGCTCTTATAGGCTTCCCTATTGTGGGTGTTAAGGCCGTTTTAAATGATGGATCTTACCATGATGTTGATTCCAGTGAGATGGCCTTCCGTATTTGTTCAATGGCCGCCTTCAGACAAGCTTATGAAAAAGCCAAACCAACAGCTTTAGAGCCGGTTATGAAATTAGAGACCTCTGCCCCTGAAGAGTTTCAAGGAAACGTGATGGGACAAATTAACCAAAGACGTGGAATGATCAGTGGAACTCAAACCAAAGAAGGTTTTGTTGTTGTTGAAGCCGAAGTTCCTTTGTCTGAAATGTTTGGTTATTCTACTGAGCTTCGCTCGGCCACCCAAGGTAAGGGTGAATACACCATGGAATTTTCTAGATATGCTCCTACACCAAGAAACATTCAAGATGAGCTGGTTAAAGAGTATCAAAAGAAAAGAGCCGAAGAAAATAAGTAAGCGAATTTATGATTTTATCAGATAAAACAATTCAAAAAATGGTCGACGCGGAGGAGTTAATAATTTCTCCGCTTCAGCCTAACTCTATTCAACCGGCGTCTGTGGACTGTCACCTCGGCAATCATTTTTTAGTGGTTGAAGATCGACAAATGGAAACTATCGACCTTAACAACGAGATTCTCTATCGAGAAATTGAAGGCGAAAGTATCACCATTCCTCCTCACTCATTTCTCCTTGCGACGACGCAAGAATATGTGAAGCTTCCTGATAACCTCACCTCATTTGTTGAGGGTCGAAGCTCTATAGGGCGAATGGGTCTTTTTATTCAAAATGCAGGCTGGGTCGACCCTGGCTTTGAAGGTCAAATTACCTTAGAGCTTTATAACGCCAACTCTCTTCCCATTCGACTGCAAGCCGGAAGAAGAATATGTCAGTTGGTTTTTTGCCAAATGGATCAAACGGCTTTAAACCCCTACCGAGGAAAGTACCAAGGCCAAAAAAGAACCACTGGTAGCCGTGTCTTCCAAGACAGCGAAGCTAGCTCGTAAACGCAGACACACACCATCCATAAGTATTTCTTTTAGATCATCTTAAAACCAATGAAGACTCATTGGTTTTTTTACTTAGATGTAAATTTAATTCGCCACATTTATTACAGGCCGCTAAAGTCCCCCTATTAGCACAAACGCAAGCTTGGCTTAAACATATACACATACATACTTCTAGGGGGGAGTTCATTATGAAAAGTCTTTTTTTATTTTCTATGATATTTTTATTTTCAGCGGTTTCTTGGTCTAATCCATTTTGCCAGTATGCTATTATTGATGGCGAATATGTGAGTTGCTGTCCTTTAGATGAGGATTTATTATACGACACGCCCGAGGCTTCTGGCTCTACTGTCGTGACATCAACCGGTCAATACGAAGAGCCAATGATTCCCGAAGCCCTTGGAACAACATCTGCTGTTTCTAAATATAATAATGGTACTCAGTTTCTTTATAAGTTTCCAGGAGGCCCTAACCCTCCTTATTTTGTCTGTGAATCCGTAAAGTCTAATTATCAATATGCCTATCTTAAACAATGAGCAAAAGTAACACCGACGACCAGCAGGTTATAATAGTTTACACTACGGTGGACTCCACTTCATTGGCCGAAAGTATTTCAAAATCTTTACTCAATAAAAAGCTCATTGCCTGCAGTAATCTCATTGCCAATATGAGCTCTTTTTATATGTGGAAAGGAAAATTTGAAAAAGCAGAGGAACACGTTTTACTTTTAAAAAGCTTGGCCTGTCATTATGAGGCCATAGAAAAGGAAATTCAAAAATTACACACTTATGATTGCCCTTGCATTATGAGCTGGGCAATAGATAAAAGCTCTCATCAGTTTATGTCTTGGGTGAAAAGTCAGGTGAGTGTGTAAATAAAACTGCTAACAACACAAAAAGCCCTGAGTTCTGTTTTTTAAAGGCCCTATATATTGTCATTGACATAAAATACTATCTTGATAATTAAGACTAAGAAATTAGTTGCCGTCAGCTTATTTCGCTTTATAAATTCTCACCTCAATGGCCATAAATTGGCTCGTAGGAACTTTATGACTCTTGATGAACTCGGACAAAAAATACATGATATTTCTAAACTCAAAGGCCATTTCAAACTAAGATCAGGGCTCACCTCTGAAGTTTACTTTGATAAATACAGGTTTGAATCACAACCTCAAATTTTAAAGGCCATTGCTGAGCATATGGCCCCCATGATCCCTGAAGGCACTCAAGTTTTAGCCGGACTAGAAATGGGAGGCATTCCCATTGCGACTGCTCTTTCTATGAAAACTAATATTCCTGTCGCTTTCATTCGAAAAGAAGCTAAAGAGTATGGCACTTGTCAATTTGCTGAAGGGGTCGATATCAAAGGTAAAAAGCTATGTCTTATTGAGGACGTTGTGACCACTGGTGGACAAGTTCTACTCAGCACCAAAGATTTACGTAAAGAAGGTGCTATTGTTCAGGATGTACTTTCTGTTTTATTTCGAGGCAGTGAACCTCCTCAAAAAATGCAAGAAGCCGAACTTAATTATAAGTTTCTTTTAGACTTTAGAAAATTTCTTTAATTGCTGAACGTATAAATTAAAGCATTTTATTTTGGTCTTGTGTAGGTTCTAAACAGTGACCAAGCCTTAAAAGCCAAGAACTAAAAACTCATGGCGTAAGTGGACACTTCGCAACTTGCCGGTGTTCTAGAAACAATGATTGGCTCTATAACAAAAGAAGTCGAAAACATTTCTTTCCAATAGCTCGCCAAGCAAAGAAATTCTTTTTTGTTTTGCCTAGCAACAGGGTGCACACTCGGTATTTTAACTTTTAAAGGATTTACTTTTTTGCCATTTTTTATCCACTCGTAATGCAAATGAGGGCCGGTGGCATAACCTGAGCTACCAACATAGCCAATCACTTCTTTTTTTGTCACATACTTTCCTGGTCGTATACCTTTAGCAAAAGTATTTAAATGGGCATATCGAGACTTAACATTATTGCGATGTTGTATGGTGATCATGCGACCATATCCCTTGGCAAATTTTACTTCTGTCACTCGACCATCTCCGGCACTAAATATCGGAGTTCCTCGAGGAGCAGCAAAATCGACACCTCGGTGAGCTTTCCACTTTTTGAGAATAGGATGATAGCGAGATTTAAAACGAGAAGAAATACGCGAGAAAGTGACAGGGTACCTTAGGTAAGCCTTTTGAACGCTCTTTCCATCTTGATCAAAATAAGCCACTTTGTTGTTATACTTATAGCGAAAGGCATAGAGGGGGCGAGCGTTTCTAGGATCTGACTGGTTATGTAAATATTCGAGGGCTAATATATCTCCCCCATAAAGTTTTTTACTTTTGTAATAAACTTCTTCATATATAACTTTAAATTCATCTCCAACTCTAACTTCTGTATTAAAGTCAATTTTCCAACCTAAAATTTCAGCCATATTATCGATAACATCGTTGGTTAGGTATTTTTTGGAGCTCGACTTACTAGCTTTATACAATGAGTTATTTTTTTTTGTAATTACACCACTATAATAAACAATTTTTTTATGAGTTTCTTTTTCAACTTCCTGATGAGAAATAACAAAGTCATTACCCATTGAAGCTTTTGAAACATTGACGACTAAAGATTTGATGGGACTTAATTTAAACTCAAGACTTTTTAAATAGGGACCTTCAATTTCAAGAGATACATAACGGTCGTAAATTAAATATTTGCTCATTTTTTGGTCTGTTGCTTTATATATTTTTTGAGCTAAAGCAGAACTTTTATCAATGCCTACCGAATATAAGATCGAAGCCAAAGTATCGCCTCTTTTCATTTTATAATTTACAACTTCAGAGCTCTCAGCCCAAGAGGCAGATATAAAAAGAAGAGAAATGACAGGAAATAAAAGTGCCGCCTTAAGATAGGCTTGTTTTACAATAACAGGAATACTCAAACTAAAGTCCTTTAATCTTAAAAATTTTATTAAAGCAAAACATAAGCCTTAATATTGCCCTCTTAAAAAAATAACTATAGCATATATAGAGATGACTTTTCCAGGGTAATTTATTGTTTTAGCAAGAGGTATTTTTATCCTTATAGCTTAACAAAGCCCCTGAAAATGGCTTAAAGACAACCACCGAGGATAATTTGAACCCAAGCACCTTCATTCAAAACCTAAAACAACCCACTTATATCACTTGCTTAGCCCTCTTCCTTTTTAGTCTTTGTTACTACATTGTACAACTTCCACCGGGAATCACCTTTGAAGATGCGGGCTACTTTTTATCGGCCAGCTTAAACCAGGGCTATGCCCACCCTCCTGGCTACCCTTTATATACTCTTTTGTTAAACGCTTGGGTCTCTTTTGGTTCACTTTTTTCTGACAACCCAGCTTTTTTAGGATCACTATTTTCCGCTGTACTCAGCGCCCTAAGTATTTCCCTATTTTATTTACTTTTAACTCACCTATCTCCCAACCCACTAAAAAGCATAAGGCATTCCCTTATTATCGTTCTGACTTTACTGGCTGCGACCGGCTTTGAGTTTGTTGAGCAAAGTCTTCTTATTGAAGTCTATAGCCTTCATATAACTTTACTGATGCTCTTATTTTCATGCCTTAGAAAAAAGTGTTATTTTTTAACCGGTATCGTAACCGGGTTAGCTTTAAGCAATCACAGCACTGCCATCTTCTTTTTTGCTTTTGTCTTTTTTTGGCTGATCTTAATTGACGAAAAGCCTTGGAAAACTCTTATTGCTCCTGGCCTTTCACAATTTGTTCCTGGCACTTTGGCTGGACTTACCCCCTACCTGTACCTTCCCTTTGTCGCCAACCCAAAAAGCCCTTTACAATGGGGGCAAGCAAATACCTATGAAGGTTTCAAAGAAATTGTCTTTAGAACTAACTACTGGAAACTCCCCGGCACGTCCCTAAGCACTCAATGGCAACAATTGAAGATTGCTGGACAATCTTTTGCCGACCAATGGGGCTATATAATTCCCCTTTTATTCTTAATGAGCTTTTCTATTTATTTTTTTAAGAGTCTGAAAAATAAAAAGAAAATGGCTTATTGGCATTTATGTTGGTTTATACAGCTTCCTGTTATGGCTTATTTAGCTAGTATGGGAACTAACGACGAAGGCATAAAAATGGTCAGCGTTTTTTTTATTCCTGCCTATTTTTTTACTTTATCCTGCCTAGCTATTTTTATCGTTAATATGAGTGAAGTGAATTCACAAAATTTGCAAAAAAAAATTCTCTTATGTTCTTCTATTCTTCTCAGTTTTAACATTGTCTACGCCGTTTTTAAAAATTTTCCAGTGACCTCTATGAGTCAATACAAAACCCCCCAGCTTTTCACAGAGCAAGTGAAAGGATCTTTAGGAACCAAAAAAGCTATTCTTCTCACTTGGAATGACTTTACTTTTACTCCCGTGGCTTATCAAAAATATGTCAAAAAAGAACTCACACAACTCACCCCGATCCCTTATAGTTTTTTTAAAGACCTTAACATGCTCAAAAAATACCAAAAAATGCATGACCTAGATTTAAAACCCCTAAAAAAGGCTTTGATTAAATTTTATCAAACACGTCCTACAGGACATATTGGCGTTATTCCCGATGAAAAATTTTACCCTGCCCTAGCAATATGTATTAAAAAATGGCTGAACCAAAATTATGATGTTTTTGTAGAGTATCGAATGAAAAACCCTGGGTTTGAAACATTATACTTTGACCCTAGAGGGCCTTTCTTTCAAATTCGTTTAAATAAACCCTTTAAAGAAAGCCCCTTTGTTTTTCTAAATAAAAAAGCCAAGGCTCACAAAGGCAAGGGGGACCTGTGGCAGTACAAATTCTATGCTAAATACGCTGAACAGAGCATTTTAAAGGCCTTACTCAACCCAAATAGCCCCAATAAAGATAGGTACTTAGAAAATGCTTTTTATTTTTCCAAAAATACTGATTCAGAAATTAAAATAAAAGCTGGAATTAAAAAGAGCTTTCCACAATTTAAATTGAACGATCCCTCTAAGCTTTAGGTTTCTTTCCCTGATAAGCGAGTATTTTTTTTGAATTTTTTATAAATCATTGTTTTTTTTGTTATAATTTTAAGCAAACTCAATTAGAACAGGCAAGTTCATATGTTTGTTAAGCCCTTAGGGCTGATTAATTTGATAACTAAAAAGTATTACTCTATGTTTTACCAGCTCTTTATTTTACTGTCTTTGAGCTTTGTTTTTTTTAACTCTGCTCACCCCTCATCTCTCAAGCTTGGGCTCAGCCAAGATGAAAAAGAGCAAAAAAAACTGGAGAACCTTGAAACACCAATGACCTCAAGTCATGCACTCAAGCTGAGTTTATCATCAGTGACTCCCCAAAAAGACATTGAAGACCCTCTTTTTGAACATGATTTAAAGCTCATTATTGTGGTCTCTAATGATTCTTTTTCTGTAAACTTATCGGACCGTCACCTGACTAGCCGTATACGTATAGGAGCTATAAAAAGAAGTATTCCGCAAAACTTGCAAGGCTATATTGACGCTCGCGACTACATTATAATGACTCTCTCTCAAGACATTTATACACCGGAAGATATAGATCAAGCTGAGTTACAGGAAGATCAAAGGCCCTATGCTGGATGGTTGTACTTTACTCTTGGTAAAATAAAACAGCGTGGAAATCGTGTCACTGTTTTAACCGCTGATATAGGAATCGTCGGGCCAAGTGCTCGAGCCCAAGAGGCGCAAACTGAAGTTCATGCTAAAATTGGCTCAGTCAAACCTTTAGGTTGGCAACACCAACTTTCAGATGAGTTCGGTGTGAAACTTAACTACAGAGAAATGTTTCGAAATAAATTTATAATTAGTAAATATATTTCTGGTGAGCTAATTAAGTTTTACGGAGGCTCTGCCGGAAATGTAAGAACCAGCCTTGAAGCCGGTGGAGCTTTACGAATTGGCTATAATATTCCAAACGATTTTGGTATTGGCTTTAGTAATTTAAATACTCGTTCACAGTGGATAATATTTCACTATATTCAACTGAAAGGAGAGTACGTCATTAGAGATATTTTTCTAGATGGAAATACTTTTAATGAGAGCCACTCTGTCGAAAAAAGAGAATACATAGCCACATTAACTGCTGGCCTTACCGCTCAGAAAGGTAAGTGGGGGGCTTCTTTAATACAATCTATCTCTACAGAAGAATTCGAGGAGCAAGATGGAGGAGACTCTCTAGGAGAGCTTCGAATTTTTTATAATTTTTTATTTTAATTTTTATCACTCTTTCATACTTTAACGCCAAAGAAATTAGAAATTAGCAATTAGCAATTAGCAATTAGCAATTAGCAATTAGCAATTAGCAATTATGAACTTAAATTATTTACAGTTCAAAGTTTATAATCGCTTAAAAGAAAAAAAAATGAAAAAGGGCACCAGATGATCTAATGCCCTATACCGTTAACCTTATTTATTATGAAAAAATATACGAAAAAAAACTAAGACCGATTACTTAGCCACTAGGTACGAGACCCAAGCTTCACACTCTTCACCTTCAGTAACGACTTCAAACTCACCATCACCGTCACCATCTTCATCAGTTCCTTCCCAGTAGACCTTGACATCTTCAAAGCCGGCCTCTAGCAAACAGTCTTTCAGCTCAGGAATACTCCACATACGCCAATCATAAGTAAAAACTTTTTCTTTTTTTTCTTCGCCTTCTTTTTGAAAGTGAATATAAAAAAGAGCATTGTTAGTTACAGGGTCATAACTGTCTTGATCCCAAAAGTAACTAAAACCTTCATGCTCAGTTTCTTCTTCATTTGCTTCCATACATTGGGAGCCACCAAAACAATCTAAAACTAAAACCCCATCTTGATTTAAAGATTTTTTACAGTTTTTAAAATAGTCGACAATGGTTTGGCGCTTTTTGAAAATATAATAAGAAAAATTAACTGCCACAACAATATCTGCACTCGGCACTTCGGGGCTCAAAACATTTTCTTTGATGACAGTAACTCGTGACTGCTCTTCTTCAGATAATTGAGTGAGGTAGTTTTCTTTACCATAAGTGATTGGTTCGCTGTCTAAATCAACACCAATCGCTTTGAATTTTTTATCTAACTTAGCCCATTCACAACAAATGGCAAAGGTTCCACAAAAATCTTCTCTGAGAGTTACAGGGTCTTTGCCATTAAATTCTTTATAAGCTTTTCTTAGAAAAAGAACATCGTTATCAGGAGACTGTACAGACTCCTGGTAAAAATAATATTTATCAAAATCACTTTTCGGCTGAGATTCTAAGGCCATAATTTTATCCTTTGGTTTTAGGGTACTTCTTTTAATAAGTTTAACACTTCACTTTTTATATCAGAAACTTGCGGTACAGAAGCCTCTTCTAGGTTGGCGTGCAAACCAATGCCCGGAAGATTCTTTCCAGCAAGCACTCTTGGTCTAGCCATTAATTCATAAAATAACTCATGAGTAACACGGTAAGAAAGGTGCTCAGCAAAGTTGGTCACCTCTGTGTCTTCATTTACAAAAAGAACACGCCCTGTTTTACTCACAGACTGCTTAATGCAAGACCAATCATAAGGATATATCGACCTTAAATCAATCACCTCTAAATCAATACCTTGATTCTTTTTTAAGTCATCAGCAACATCATTACACATTAAAACATGACGTCCATAAGTGACTATGGTCGCTGCCGAACCAGAACGAGTAATTTTAGCTTTACCAATGGGAACATTATGATCTTTTAGTTCAGGCCACTTAGCTTTCCATTGAGAACGGTCACCAACGGGAGCGTCAATCATCGCCTTTAGTTCTTTTTCATTTTCAGGCTCTCCGGGCAAGAGCTCTTGCCCGCGAACACGCAACAAAGCTTTTGGTTTCAAAAACATAACAGGGTTAGGGTCTTTGATGGCAGCAATTAATAAGCCATAAGCATCCAAGGGGTTAGAAGGCATAACAACTTTCCAACCAGGAAGCCTTGAAGCCCAAGCATCAAAACTATGGCTATGATATACAGAACCTCGAATTCCAGCTCCAACGGGAGTCATTAAAACCATAGGTAAAGTGGCATTGCCATTGGTCACCCAGTTGGTGTTGCCAGCAATTTTGAGTAAATCAATGGTATTAAAAATATAATCACAAAATTGAATTTCAGCGACACAGATATCACCCGTCATGGCAATTCCCATGGCGGCTCCAACAATTCCTCTTTCATCCAAGGGAGTGTTCCAAGCAGTGTCTAAGCCTTGAGTGGCGGTAAAAACACCTCCCATAGGTGGGCCAACATCTTGACCAAAAACATCTTTTACATCTAGGTGTTTTTCTCCGTAATGAAGAGCCATACGGATCGCTTGTGCCATATTAGCCATTAGAACTCCCTCCAGTTACCAGTTTCATTACCCACAAAGTAATTGTCCCAAATCGATGAGGCTTGCGGAGTCATTTCTGTTCGCACTTGATCTTGGGCGGCTTTTGCCTCTTTTTCATAACCTGACTGTAAATCTTTGATATTTTTTTCTGTTAAAATATCTTTTTTCAATAGTAAAGTTTGAAAATCGCTTAAACAGTCAATCTCATCAATAGGGTTGGCCCCTGAGGCTGAAGAGTGTCCAAATAAGCGTGACACTGTTGATTCTAAAACCACAGGCTTTCCCGTTTTACGGATATAAGCCATCTCTTCTTCTAAGCGAATGTAAGATTCAATGGGGTCATTGCCATTAATTACAGTTGTTCTCATATTGAAGGGCTGACCACGATCAGAAACGTGATTTTCACCGTGCTGTTCATCAAAATGAGTGGAAATTCCCCACTTATTATTTTGAACGGTAATTAACATAGGAAGTTCACTGCCGCGACGAGAGGCCCAAATTAAGCTGGAAGCAAAGTCACCTTCGGCACTTCCTGCATCTCCACCAGTAACAATGGTGATACCCTTGCCTTTACTTCGCTGTTGGGCACGAGCCGTTCCAATGGCAATAGAGTACTGAACACCAATCGGTGATGTGACCGGAGCCACATTCCATTCCGGAAAACTGTAATGGTTAGAAAAGTTTCGCCCTCCCGTGCATTCATCTGTGGCTTTATTCATTATCAAACGAAGGGGGGTTAAAAAATCCATTCCCATAGCGACTAATGTTGAGGAGCAACGATAGTGCAAGTGTAACCAATCGTGCTGAACACCCTTTCCTTTGTTGGCCAATAAGCCCAAGGGAACGCCAAAAGCTTCTTCTCCGGGCCCGCCAATCCAAAAGTAAGCTTCGCCCACTTTGTAAATTTTAATCATGCGCTCTTCCAAAACCCGAGATTTGAGCATGAGATCATGAATTTTAATTAAAACTTGTTTCGGTAAAGCTAAGCCAGAACTTCCGCTTTTTGTTTTACTTTTTGAACCCCGAACTTTGGATTGTGCTTGAACTGCCACTACCCTCTCCCTGACGAAATAAATCAAAAGCGCAAGATAGATAAAAATTTAAAGCTTGTCATCAATAAGATAACGAGGATGAGCATCAACAAGTCAAACAACAGATCAAGGGCTAATGAACCTGATAAGAGCTCCTGTGCGTCATGAAAATAGCTCAAAAGAAGGAGATTTTTCTAAAAAAAAACCACTCAACATAAGAGTGGTTTTTGCCATTAGAATTTAAAAAGCCTAATTAATTAGCAGCTGTAATCTTTAGACCATCTTTATCATATTTAATGAAGTCAAAAAGGATATTTAAAGACTCTTGAATATCAGCTCTTTTCATATACTTTTCTTTCTTCTCTTTTTTCAAAGCCACAGGGTCAGTGGTTGGTTTTTTCTTTTTGCCATCTTTGCCCTTTTCTTCCTCATCATCTTCAGATTTGTCTTCAAGAATTTCGCTCACTTTTAAAACTTTGTTTTTCTTTTTTGCTTTTTTAAGGTCTTTTAAAATTTTGGCAAAGTCTTCACTTTTAGCCACACGCTTTTTTGATTTTTCTTTAAGCTTGTTAATCAGTGGGGCTTCTACTTTTTTCCATTTCCCTTTGCCGGAGGCAACATAGGCCTCAGGAGTTAAAAAAGACTTAATTTTTTTAGGCGGCAAAGAATAGTCTAAAGTGTCTTCACCAATTTCAGAAATATCATAAACACTTGGTAAAACTATGTCTGCTGCGACACCAATATGTTGAGTCGATGCTCCTCCGGCAGTAAAGAACATACCTACAGTTGTTTTTAAAGCACCTAGTCCTGTTGGAAGTTGCTCAACAGATTGTACACTGCCTTTTCCAAACGTCTTTTTTCCTCCGACAATAAGAGCTCTTTTATAATCTTTTAACGTACCAGAAACAATTTCAGAAGCACTGGCACTGAGTTTGCTTGTTAGAACAACAAGGGGGCCAGAGTAATCCACCGCCTTATCTTCATCGGCTAAGGCAATTTCGCCGTGAGCCGGGTCACGATGTGACTGTTTAACTACATTTCCGACTTTAAAAAATAAGCCCGCAATTTTAACAGCGTCATCTAAAGAGCCACCACCATTGGAAGATAAGTCTAAAACTAAACCGGCTACATTTTTATTTTTAGCTTCTTTAATTAATTTTTTGATATCTTTTGAAGCCGTTCTTCCTTTCCTAGAACCGTCGGCATAAAAGGAAGGAAGGTGAATTAAGCCCACCTTTTTCATGATTGGCACTTTTTTCATTTTACCGGCAACTTTTTCTGTTTTTTCACCGACCTTTCTATCAATATAAGTAATTGAAGCCGCATCATCTTCCAAGTTAATCTTATCTCTCACTAACTTAACAATAAATCTTTCTGCCTTTTTGCCCGTTTCACGAAGAATACTTAAGCGAACAATCGTTCCTTTTTTTCCTCTAATTTTTCGAACAACATCACGCAATTCCATTTCAATCACGTTATCAACAGCTCCTGTTTTTCCTTGGCCTACAGCAATAATTTTATCTTTAGTTTGTAACTTACCACTTCTAAAGGCTGCTCCACCGGGGACTAATTGTTCGATTGTTGTGAAGCCATCCTTAGAACTAAGGGTGGCACCAATTCCTTCAAGAGATAACTTCATTTGAATCTGAAAGTCCTCTAGCATTTCTTTTGAAAAATAACTGGAATGCGGATCCAAAGATGTGGCGTAGGCATTGAGGTACATTGTCCACAAATCATCTTGTCTAAAATTATTAATTCTTTTTAAAAGACGGTCATAGTTTTTAATGACTTTTTCTTTAGCCTCTTTGACAGTTTTACCCGTAGAAACATAGTTAGCAATTTGAAATTGTAGATACTTTTTATGATAAGCTTGAGCTGCATTTATATTTTTTGCAAAAGAACGTTTGTCGGGATCTAGTGTAAGCTCCGTTTTTTTATTAAATTTAAAACCTTTTTGTAAATGTTTTTTTACAAAAGCAATTCGGTCTGTCACTCTTTTTACATAAAGTTTTCTGGCGTCTTTAATCACCTTACATTCGCGACGTTTAATTTTTGCAAAAATACTTTTTGCATCTTTTTTAATTTTTTTAATATCACTTTTAAGTAAATAGACTTTTGAAGGATCTAATTTTTTAATAAACTGCTCTACAGTTTTAGACTCTAAATTTTTGGTTTCAGCTCTGTAATTAATATGTCGGGCTAAGTAAGCCTGCTGAATAGGAGATAAATGCTTACAGTCTAAAACAATACCCTTTCGACTTAAAAGCTGCGAATGCGCAGACAAAGACAGGAGTATCATTGACAATAGAAGGACTGTGAACTTCAGTTTATTTTTCATAAGCTTCCTTTTTTTGAATTCATGGGTGACAGGCATAACCTATACTTAACATTTTGTTTATCGGTCAGTCTTATATAAAATCATAACTCAAATTTAAGGAAAATTATATACTAGACCTAAGCATAACTGTGAAGGCAAATAATACTGATAAACAAAAAGCCTACGAGCTAAACCTTAGACTTTTGAACAGGCCTATTTTTATTTTAAAAGAGTTTAAGAAATATTATGTCACGTTTATGTCAAAGCTTAGACATGTTTCTTATATGTTGTCTACTTCGGGGCCGAGTTGCAATTGCTCCAAGGGTGGAACTGATGGTTTTTTATTTTGGCCCTGAGGGCCTAACTCTTTTTTTACAAACTGCCCGCCGGCTGTATCAATCACAAAAAAAGAAACCTGAGGGTGGTCAACTTTCAATTCTTGCATGGCCTCGGTGATTAATGAAACATTTCCTGGATCATCATCAGACATACCAATACGGTGGGGATTTTGACCATAAGTTTCAATGGCTTTAGCAAAAGCATGTTTGATTGCTCTTTTTTTCAATTGAGAAACAGTGAGCCCACCTGTATTTTTCATTAATGTTTTTTTTGTCTCAGGAAAATTAACAGGGTAAATGCCGAGGTAGTTGGGCTCATGGGGTAAAAAACCATATTTTACCCATAAGCGAATGGCTGACTTTAAGGTTTCAGGTGCATGGCCCCTAGCCGTGATTAAAGCAATAGGACGACGATTAAAAACGGCATGATAAAAACATGACCAAGACGGCCCTTGCCAATGAGTTTCTCCTGTAGACAATATAGACTTCATATCTTTGATGAGGCTTTGTTCTTTGCCAAAAAATTGTAGCCAACCAGGAATTTCATGATCTCGGTAGTTTCTAAAACTGCCAATAGAATCTTCGTAAATTAATTTATAGTTTTGATAAGGGCCTCTCACTCCAATATTTTTTTGATGGTGAGAGAATTCACGGCCAGATATGGATTTTTCTTTTTGAGTTAATTTATGGAACAAAATCACAGTGGTGTCTAAAAAAGCAATGTTTTCATCAAAGTCAAAAAAGTAAAAACTTCGCCCTCCTTGCTGAAAATTGCGATCTTTTTCAAAGGTCTTTTCTATTTTAAAGGCCAACTGTCCTTTATTATTATTTTGCTGTTTAGCTTTAAAAAACAAAAGATCCCCCTCTTTTCGTTGTTTTCTTTTATCAGAACCAAAGAATGCGGGCAAAGGCCGAGCACTTTAGAAAGGCTGGCCACCTATGCCCCCTGTATTTTTTACTCGGTTGTAGATAAGCTTTCACAGCTAAAATCAAGACCAAGAGCCTGAAGCTCAATGGTCGTTGGTGAAAATATTTTATAAATACCTAACTTTTCTGGGTTAGGTTTGACCATCAGTTGCCTCTGGTGTTTAGTGGCATTTCAATTGCTTATAAAGAGCATAAGCCTTTCTTGTAGATGTTTTTTTTATTTGAAAGAACTTATGACCCATTCACTTTCGGAGGTACTCCCCTATGAATAAATTTTCTTTACTTTTTGCTTCAATGATTTTGGCAAGCTCAGTACAACTTTTTGCTCAGGGTGGTGCAGTGAGTACGGACTATGTTTACGATAGCGTTACAGACTCTAAAGTGGCTAAAGGTTTTACCGTTAGTTTAATTAAAGACTTTACTGACCTTGAAATAAAAGGAACTGGACTGATTAGAGGCTTGAAATTCGATGAAAACTCACCTCAGAAATTTGGGCTGGGAGTTGGATACTCCAATGTTAACATCGGTGCCATTGGGTTTGTTACCCAAGCTATCATTAACAGTTACAGTGGTGATATCATCGAAGGAAATATGCTAAAAGGTGAATTTAATGGGACATTTGGTTTCAACCGCAACGTTTTTGTTTACGGAGGAATTAATTTAGGCCTTATTAGTATTGATGACATTAATGGTATAGAGTTTGACTCCAAACTTGGCTTTGGTTACCAAGCTGGTGTTGGGGCTCAATTAACTTCAAACTTTGGAGCAAAACTTGGCTACACTTACTCCAAGCCCAGTGTAGAAGCTTCTGTTCAAGGCGTCGGTGATGTAGGCTTTGATTTTACTTTCAGTGGTTTAGAGCTAGGTCTTGTAGGGACTTTCTAATCCTACCTTACAAATTTCACTATTTGCAAAATACCTTCGAAAATTTCGAGGGTATTTTTTTGCTTTTTGCGGGTTAGTTTCTAGTATTACGTTCAATGATCACACTTTTTACAAATGACTGATTTGCTCCAGGCCCGTCAAATATATTTACATAACCAAATAAGTAAAAAAATTGTAAGCTATTAAATTTATTATGTTTTTTAAGGTGTTCTTTGGCACAGCCTTTGCTTTATGTTCAGTTATTAATGAGCAAGTGAAGCCCTGAGGTTTAAAACAAAGCCAACCAGTCTCTACACTGCGTTTTTAAAATATTTAACCCAACCGCCGGAGGTTCTTATGAAAAAATCTATACTTATTTTAGCCAGTGCTTTACTCATTGCCCCACAAATGATCTGGGCTCAAGGTGGACAGTCTTCCACCGATTATTTATACACCCCCACTAATCATGGTGAGCTTTCTCGTGGCTTTACCCTAAGTTTGCTAAAAGATTTCACAAAAAGAAAATATAAAAATTCTTTAGGGGGCTCAGGATCTGATGACTCTGATCAAGCTCTTGGCCTTGGAATAGGATATAACAATATAAAAGTTCAAGATATTGGTTTCAGTTCTTTATTTGCTATTAATTATTATGATATACCAACTAACAGCAGCTCAAAGTTTCTGCGTTTTCGTGCTGAAGCCAACGCAACCTTCGGTATAAATCAATTTTTGTTTGCCTATATGGGAGCCAACGTCAGCATGATGACCATCACTGGTGACGACAATGGCATAAGCTACACTCCTGGCTTGGGTTTTCAAGCAGGGCTTGGGGCGCAAATTAACCAACAATTTGGCATTAAATTAGGCTACGGCCAATCTGACAACAAAATAAAACAAGGTGGAAATTCTGCAAAAATAAGCGAACAAGGAATAGAGGTTGCTCTCACAGCCACCTTTTAAAAATTTTGTAACTTATAGTTTACTTGCAGGAAGTTTATAACCAAAACCTTAAAAATTAAATGCAATAAAAAATACCTTCGAAAACCTCGAAGGTATTTTTTTGAATTTTACAGGATATTTTAAATTTAAAAGTAACTTTGTTTCTCAATGGCTGTAAGGCCAATTCAGACGCCAAAACCTAATTAAGCTTTTATGAGCCGAGGCCCCTATGGGGTGGTTTTCTTTTTTGTGACTTTCTTTTTGGCCTTCTTTTTAGTCACTGTTTTCTTTTTAGCGGTTTTTTTCTTAGCCTTCGCTTTTGTTTTACTTTTTGTTTTTTTCTTAGCCGCTTTCTTTTTGGCTTTTTTCTTTTTACTTCCTTTTTCGGCCATTTTATCAGCTAAAAGCTCAACCGCTTTTTCTAGCTCAATTTTTTCATGGTCAATATCTTCAGGAATTGAAACATTAACTTTTCCACACTTTAAGTATGGGCCGTACTTACCAGAATAAACGCCAATTTTATCTTCGGTATCAGGGTAAACACCCAGCTCTTTAATCGCCGAACTACGCCCTCTCTTTTTAGGCATAGCTAATAGTTCAAGAGCTCGTTCAAAGTTTAGTTCAAAAATATTTTCATCTTTTGGAATGGATCGAAAGTCTCCATCATGAACGACATAAGGGCCAAAACGACCAATATTGGACTTAACCACTTTACCAGTACCCGGGTGATCTCCTAAAGTGATGGGTAAACTTAATAACTGAAGCGCTTGTTCAATGGTTATATTGTCCATTTCAATATTAGCCGGAATAGAAACTCGTTTTGGTTTTTCTTTTTCACCGTCACTATCTCCCAGCTGAACATAAGGTCCATAACGACCCGTTAAAACATACACTGGTAAATTAGTTTCAGGATCTTCCCCTAAAGCATCGGCCCCATTAATTTTTTGATCAATAAACTTTTCCGCTAGCTCCTTGGTCATATCAGCTGGGAAATGACTTTCTGGCACCGAGGCACAGACTTCTTCTCCAGTTGATTTGTCAACTTTACAAACATAGGCGCCATAGCGGCCAATGCGAAAATCTAGTCCATCTAAACCTTTCAAGTGAATCGAGCGAGAGGTTTCTATATCAATTTTGTCTTCTTGGTTTTCCACTTGGGTTTTCAAACCCTTCTCACCAAAGTAAACAGCCGTTAAATACTCAGCCCAGTTTTCTTCCCCTTGGGCAATGTTATCCAAAGAGTTTTCCATACCTGAGGTAAAGTTCGTATCCACATAATCCGGAAAATAATTCACAAGTAGTTTACTGACCACCAAAGCTGTAAAAGTAGGAATTAAAGCATTACCCACTTTACGAACATAGCCTCTATTTTGAACCGTACTAATAATAGCAGCGTATGTCGATGGGCGACCAATCCCCTCTTTTTCCATTTTTTGAACAAGACTGGCTTCAGTATAGCGTGCCGGCGGTTTTGTTTCATGCTCTCCAGGCTTTAAGCTTTTACATGGCAGGTCATCCCCTTTTTGTAATGCTGGCAAACGCACCTCTCGATTGTCTAAGGCTTGGTCTGGATTATCAGCACCTTCAACATAAGCTTTTAAAAAGCCAGGAAATTCAATGGTCGTACCCGAAGCCATAAATAAAGCCTCTTCAATTTCTAGCTTTACACTCATTTGCTTATGTTCAGAGTTCTTCATTTGCGAGGCCATGGTCCGCTTCCAAATAAGGTCATATAACTTTAATTGAGCATCTTTCAACCCGGTCTCTTCAGGAGTTTTAAACGTTTCACCGGCAGGACGAATCGCTTCATGGGCCTCTTGGGCACCCTTTACTTTTTTCTTAACATAAGTACGGGGTTGATCAGGCAAGTAAGCTTTGCCATACATGGTAAGTATGTTTTCTCGAGCGGCATTGATGGCTTGGTCTGACAAGAAAGAAGAGTCTGTTCTCATATAAGTGATGAAACCTCTTTCATAAAGTTTTTGCGCCACCTGCATGGTTTCTCGGGAACCCCATCCCATTTTACGGTTGGCTTCTTGCTGAAGAGTTGAAGTTATAAAAGGAGCCGAGGGCTTTCTTGATAAAGGCTTTGTATCTACTTGAGAAACTTTTAGTTTTTTACCTTTCAAAGAATTTACAATATCAGAAACAGAAGATTCACTTAAGTGCAGAACATCTTTGCCGGCTTTTAACTGACCATTTTCGCTATCAAAATCTTTACCAATAGCCACTCTTTGGCCTTTATAGCTTTGAAGTTTGGCATCAAACTCAACGCCGTCTTTTGAACTTTGAGCCAATAAGCTCCAATAGCTCGATTTAACAAAGCGAATACGTTCATGCTCTCGTTCAGAAATCAACCGAACGGCCACAGACTGAACCCGTCCCGCCGATAAACCATAGGCCACTTTTTTCCATATCACCGGAGAGAGTGTATAACCCACCAGGCGGTCCAAGACACGACGAGCTTCTTGAGCCTTTACCAAGTTAGTATCAACCTCTCTAAAGTTCTCTAGAGCCGACTCAATCGCTTTTTTAGTGATTTCATGAAAGACCATACGTTTTGTTGGCACTTTTGGTTTCAATACTTCTAATAAATGCCAGCTGATACTTTCTCCTTCACGATCTTCATCGGTTGCGAGAATGAGCTCGTCAGCTTCTTTGAGTTTATCTTTTAAATTTTTAACAATTTTAGTTTTATTTCGAGGAATGCAATAGATGGGGGCAAAGTCATTATCAACGTTCACCCCTAAATTAGACCAAGGCTTTTTCTTAAATTTTTCAGGAATATCTTTAGCTGACTGAGGCAAATCACGCACATGACCCATACAAGATTCAACAATAAAGTTTTTACCTAAAAATTTTCGAATTGTTCTTGCCTTAGTTGGTGACTCAACAATTACTAATGTTTTTCCTGCAGCCATTTTTTAGATCCACCTTGTTCGTAAGTTACTTTTGATCAGGCCAGCAAATGGCCCTATATATATAGATGAAGTGAATTTATATTTATGGCTAGCCTTTTTTTTTATATCGCGCCGTACCTAAGGCCGACTCAAGTTAGCGCTCCAAGCCCACTGAACTATGAATCTCGGAATTTAAATCTTGGCCGCGTCCTTATAAAAACTAGACCCATTTCTTTCAATTCTCTTTTATAGAAATATTTTTTTTTAGGAAAAAATCACCCTCTTGGTGTTACAATAAATAAAACCTTTCTAGACAAAGGACGTTTTCATATGAAAAGTTACACTGATTTTTTACCTAAAGAAAAATTACAATTTGTTTTCACAGATATTGATGACACCCTCACTGAAGAAGGCCGACTTCCTGCAAATGCCTACGAAAGCCTTTGGCAGCTTTATGAAAAAGGCCTTCATATTGTACCAATCACAGGCCGCCCAGCAGGATGGTGTGAAATGATTGCTCGTATGTGGCCTGTTTCAGGTGTGATTGGAGAAAATGGCGCCCTCTATTTTCGTTACATTGATAAAACCATGAAAAGACATTATGTTTATGAACAAAACACTATCGCTAAAAACAGATCAAAGCTGAACCTCATAGAACAAGAGGTTTTACAACAAGTACCCGGAGCGGCCATAGCATCTGATCAATTTTGTCGCCTCTTTGATTTGGCCATCGACTTTTGCGAAGATGTGCCCACTTTGCCCAAGCAAGACATTGAAAAGATTGTTGATATTTTCAAAAAAAAGGGGGCTGTCGCCAAAGTTAGCTCTATTCATGTCAACGGCTGGTTTGGTAACTATGACAAGCTGACCATGTGCCAAACTTTTCTAAAAAATGAATTCAACACAACCCTTGAACAAGCACAAACTTACAGTTTATTTGTTGGAGACTCTCCCAATGACGAACCTATGTTTGGAAAATTTGAGAACTCTTTTGCCGTTAGTAACATTAAATCTTTTAGCAACGAGCTAAAGCAAAAGCCAAAATATGTGATGAGTTTGCCTGGAGGACAGGGTTTTACACAGTTGACTCAACATCTTTTAAAATATTTATGACGCTTAAAAAAAAGGCCCAAGCAAATTTTTTTGAGCCTTTTTGTCGTTAGTCTTTTTTGAGTCCACTCAAGGCAGCAAACGGGTTATTAAAAACTTGCTTTTCACGTCTTGGACGCTCCGGCGCTCTTCTTTTACCGTCATTATTTTTACGAGGTCCTTTTTTAGGGTCACGCTTGAACTTTCCATCTTTAGCTTTAGCAGCACCTTTTGCCCGAGCTTTACTCTTAGACTTAGGGTTTACAGCCACCTTAGGTTTTTCTTTTAAAAGCATGGAAAGAGAAATTTGATTTTTTTCACTATCCACTGTCAACACTTTCACTTGAACTTGGTCACCAGGGCTCACTACTTTTTGCGGGTCATCGACAAAGTCATGAGAAAGGTGAGAAATATGAACTAAACCATCCTGATGAACACCGACATCTACAAAAGCACCAAAATTTGTGACATTGGTAACTATTCCTGGGCAAATCATATCTTCTTTTAAGTCTTTAACCTCATGAATATCATCGCGAAATTTAAAAATTTTATAAGGATCACGAGGGTCACGTCCTGGTTTTTCCAGCTCAGCCACAATATCATCAAAAGTGTATTCACCAACCAGCTTTACCCACTTTTCTCTTTTTGCTTTTAAAGCACTTAAACCTTCGGAGGTGGCCAATTTTGCCACATTCACATCCACGTCTTTTGCCATTTCACGAACCGCAGTGTAGCGTTCAGGGTGTATTCCCATATGATCTAAAACAAAAGGACTTTCCGGAACTCTTAAAAAGCCCGCACTCAATTCAAAGGCTTTTGTCGAAAGACGTTCCACCTTAAGAAGGTCGTTTCGCTCTTTAAAAAGCCCGTTTTCTTTACGATAAGTTAGAATATTTTTAGCAATAGCCGGACCAATTCCTGAAACATACTGAAGCAAAGACTCAGAAGCTGTGTTTAAGTTGACACCAACTTGGTTCACACACGACTCGACAACGGCTGACAATGACTTTTTTAAATCAGCCTGAGGCACATCGTGTTGGTACTGACCAACACCGATACTTTTAGGGTCAATTTTCACGAGCTCAGCCAGTGGGTCTTGCAACCTACGAGCGATAGAAATGGCCCCTCTCACTGTTAAGTCTAAATCTGGAAACTCATTACGAGCGACGTCGGAGGCCGAGTAAACACTCGCCCCTGCCTCATTCACCATCAGCACATGACAATCTTTAATTTCAAGATCTTTTAAAACCTTGCCAATAAAAACTTCAGCTTCACGCCCGCCGGTTCCATTGCCCACAGCAATAACTTCTAGTTTAAGTTGAGCAAAGAGCTCTTTAAAAAGTTTTTTGGCTTTTTCAAAATCATCTTTAGCTAAGATGTGCATTACGGTGTGAGAAATGTAAGTTCCACTTTGATCCACTAAAGCTAATTTACAGCCGGTTTTTAAACCAGGATCTACACCTAAAACAACCTTTGTTCCAAAAGGGCTACCCATAAGAACTCGTCGCAAATTATCGGCAAAAACATCAATAGCATGTTGATCGGCAGTTTCTTTTAACAAACTATGTAACTCGTTGGTGACCGAAGGAATAACATGAACGGTTAAAGCCACTTTTGCACTCATTTTCAGCAAAGAACTGACATTGGTATTCATTTCTGTGCATGCAGCAGCTTCGAAGTCAGACAAAAGATCTTCATCACTTGAAATGAAAGCAATTTTCAGCTCACCTTCTTGCCAACCTCTTCTCATGGCAAGATAACGATGAGACGCTTTTTTATCTAAAAGCTTTTTGGCCTCTTCTTTAAACTCGGCATACTTTTCAAACTTAGAGTTTTTCTTAAATTTAGTGGTTTTTACTGAGGTTAAAATAGCATTTTTAAAGTAGTCGTCTCTGACTCTTTTTCTGAGGTCTAAGTTTGTATTTAACTTTTCAACGATAATGTGGCCAACACCTCTAAGAACTTCATCGTAGGTGGCAAAGCCAGCTTCTATGTTAATATACTCTTTGGCTTTAACTTCAATGGCAGTGGCATCTTTGAGTTCACCATGACCCAACTTCCAAGCCCAGTCGGCTAACGGGCCTAAACCAGCATCGCGAGCTATTTTGGCCTTTGTTTTTTTCTTTTTCTTGTAAGGCCTGTAAATCTCTTCAAGCTCACGCATTTCATCACAAGCTTCAATTTGTTTTTGCAGTTCATCTGTGAGGTTTTTTTGTTTGGTGAGCTCTTCGACGACAAAAGCTTTTCGCTTTTCAAGAGCCTCCCAAGCCTCAAAGAGATGAACCACGTCTCGAACTTGAACTTCATCTAAATTGCCGGTTTGGTCTTTTCTGTAACGAGATATAAACGGAACCGTGCCACCTTCGGCGGTTAAGTTAATCACCGCCAAAATGGACTTGTCCGACACTCCGGGAAGTTTTTTTGAATAATACGACTTTATATTGAGGGATAGGTGACTTAATTTTTCCATGAACTTTATTTGTGTCTGTACATTATAAGGCCATGGGATGGATCGTAAGGAGAAACCCCAACAGTCACACGATCACCAACAACAACACGAATGTTAAAGCGTCTCATTTTTCCACAGAGCTTAGCTGAAATTTCAACTTCATTTTCCAGCTTAATTTTATAAAGTCCACCAGCTCCGGCATCGATCACTTTGCCTTCAAGTTGTGCGAGATCATCTTTGGCCATATATAATTTTCCTCATTAGGGCTTATAATTTAGAATATGATTTTAATACCACCCTTAAATAAAACTTCCAAGCGCTCATTAACGCAAGAGAAAAGAAAAGCGTTATAAAAAAAATATCCACAGTGTTTGTGGTGACTTTTTAGCCACGCCGGCTTCTGCAGCTCTGTTTTTTCCTTTCCCTGTTCACTGTCCTTGGCTAGAATACCCACCAAGATAAAATGATCTCCGCTCATTTACGCTTTGTTTCAGCAACAACACCCCTCAATAAAAAGGTGAACTAATATGATTAAGTGTTTAGAAATACTAAACTTTTTGCCGAACCACCTAAGCCACCTTCATGGTGATTTAAACACAGGCCCCTTGGCTCCCACCAGTGCTGTGAGCCACCCAAAACCGGGCTCTGTCTTGTTTATTTCTGAAAAACTCCACATAGAAGAGGCTATCAACTCACAGGCGACTCTTCTTATCTTTGATGAAAAGGTCTGCCCGCCAGAAAATAATTACAAAAATTCTGACAAAGTTATTTTTTCTTGCAAAAACTTACACGCCTGTATGGCTTGGATTAACCAAAAATTTTTTACTCCCGCCCATTACGGCAAAAATTTCGATAACCAGCCAGGGGTTCACCCTTCTGCACATATTGCTCAATCGGTGGCTTTAGGAAAAAATGTCACTATAGGCCCTGGAGCCTGTGTTGATGAAAACTGTGTTATTGGCGAAAATGTATATATTGGCCCCAACAGTGTTATTGAGGCTGGATGTCAAATAGGAGAGGGCTCCCACATTTTTCCACTGGTATTTCTAGGCCATGACACCATCGTCGGTAAAAATTGTAAAATTCAATCCAACACCTCCATTGGTACCGATGGCTTTGGCTATGGAGCCACAGACAAAGGCGAACATATTTTTAAGCCGCACTTAGGAAATGTAATTCTTCATGATAACGTCGACATTGGCGCCGGGGTATTTATTGATCGTGGAACCTATGAAAATTCTGAAATTGGAGAAGGAACTAAAATAGATAACAACTGTCACTTTGGTCACAATATAATTCTGGGCAAACATAACCTTGTCACCGGTGGTTTTATTGCTGCCGGCTCAGTCACCATTGGCGATCATTGTGTGATTGGCGGACGAACCACTGTTACTGGTCATATTAAAATTGCCAGTCAAGTCATGTTAGCCGGCCTATCTGGAGTTTCAAAAAGTATTTTAAAGCCCGGCATGTATGGAGGCTACCCCTTGCAAAGCTTAAAAGCCAGCCTCAAAACAGTGGCCAGCCTGCCTCACTTGCCTGACCTGCGCAAGGTGATAAAAAAACTTTCTAAAAACATTTAACGTTATAAAAAAAGTTATTGTTCTGAACACAAATTATTTTAATTCAAAGATGCGACCGCTTGATCGTTGAACAACCATTGATACTCCAGTTTGAGAAAAATTAAGAATAGCATCAAAAGCTGCCGGGTAAGAGTGAACACTCACTTTGTTTCCGTCTTCTGGGTTAACAGTAAAAATTTGGTTTCCTTCACGACTAATTCCTGCCAAAATACTGTTGTTTTCATCAAAGAAAAGTTTGCGACCAGAAGAGGCCAAGTCCGTCGGTGAAGCCGAGATATAACCTAAGCCAAGATAATCACTTGAGCTCAAAGTTGGCAAAGCCCCACCATTATCAACAAACTTCAAAACACCGCCAACTCCGGCTAAAAAAGTATAAACTGAGTTAGTGCTTGGATCGACAACTATATCTGTTGGTCCTGCGGAAACTCCGGCAAAGGGCGCAGGAGGCACAAGGTTTATTCTCCCGACCAAGTTTGGCACAGCCGAACCAGAGCTGACAATATTACTCCCCAAAGGAGATAAGTCATAAACATGAACATAGCTTTCTCCTGAGTTAATATCTTTAGAAGTGATATAAAGGCGCCCTGTTTGATCGTTAGCAGCTATACCATAAATAAAATCATCAGACCCATCTAAAGCTAAACTACTAAAGTTATCGACTGTATTTGTACTTGAGCCAGTGTCATAGGTAAATAGAACCTTTTTATTGGTATCATCAACAAAAAATAAATAGTTGCCCCAAGACTCCGTGACTCGGTGACCATAACCATCTGTACCGAGGTATAGGTTTTTAGCACACGACCCAATACATTTAAAACCACCGGCAAGAGGTGTGGCTATATCACTAAAATTTCCACTCATTTTTACAGCATCTGAAATGGTACTATATGGTCCCGAACGAGACGGCTGAGCCGAGGCCAAGAAGCTCAACTGCCCTGAAGACGTATAATAGGACAATCTTTCTGTTTTGTGAAAGCTGGGCCAAGGTAAACCTTCAAATAAACTCCATGGGTTTGATGAAGCTAAATCTCGAACAAGACTTCCTTCAAAAAACTTTAAGCTCCATAAAAAATGCTTTTGTGTTACTCCGACGGTATAAGCCCCCGAAAGTAACACATAGTTAATACTCACATCACCAGATGGAGTGCTAAATGTTTCTTCAACGGGAAGCTCCAGCTCTAATGATAAATTTGAAACCTCGTTACCATCCACTTCCTTTCTTTGTTCAACAAAATCAAAAACTGGCTGAGGGACTAAAAAGGAATTTTTTACATTTACGTTCCACGATTGGCTAGTCACATAGTTACCATCTGTCACCTCTACCAAAAGAGTGTGCTCTCCAACAGCTAAAGGCCCAGCCCCATCAACATCTATTCCGCCTTGAAATTTATCAGGCACATAGGTGTACGAAGGGCCATTGTCATCAACTAAGACACCATCAACATACCAGCGGTAATGCAATTCGGGCGCAGGGAAACTATCACTATCTGTAGCATTGACTGTAAAAACTTGAGGTTGCAGCTCATTCATGGAAAGGCTGGAGTTATTTGGGCTTGCAGAATTTATAACGGGAAAGTTTTGGTTACTGCTCGCAGCATGAACTTTTAATAAAAAGTAAACGTTATCTGTTTCGTTAGTAACAGTGTCTGTCACGGTGAGTTCAAAGCGGTGCCAAGTGTTTTCATCGTTATCGTTGGTCACATCGTCAGGAAATTTTGGTGACCAATCAATAGACCACTGCCCGTTTTCTTCAACAAGACAAGCTCCATTATCTAAACCGCAATCTCTGGGCGAGTCATTCATTACCACTTGTAGCGGGTTCTTTTTTGAATTGTTAATAATTAGCGGGTATTTAAATCTAAAGTCGCCACTTCTAGCTGTTGTTTGTTTCATAAAGTGGTTTGGTAAATAAGCCTGCACCACAGGGTCACTGCCTGGAACATCTTGCAAGGCTAAGTTAGGGCTTTGAAAAAACACAGGGCTTATAACATTCACCTGAATAGAAACTGAGCCTTGCTTGAACGGAAGCGAATCACCAGCTCTATTTGTATCGCCATTATCAGTCAAAAGAAGGTCTACACTGGCACGACCAATTTGAGAAATTTGCGGGCACCACTCTAAACGGTAATCATAAGCAATTTTATCACCGATATTATAAGGACCATTAATACGAGTCAGTTTAGGAACGGCTAAGTCTTGATTAACTTCATTAGAACCATCAGAAAGATTCACCCGACACTCTGGCACACTTAGATTTCCTTCGTATATACTTTCAAATTGAGTGAACTTATGACCCCATAAATTACTATTAACATGACAAGAATGAAAAGGGCTTAATGGCAAAGTGTCTAAAGCCGTTGAGCTTAGAGCACCAAACTCATCAATACCATCATGCCCGACTTCGTTTCCAAAATTATCTAAACACAGGTTCAGGTCAGTTTCAAAACTTCCACCGAAAGGAACGGAATTATCACCATCAATGACAGTGATGGTTTGAGTGAAGTAGGTATCGGCGACAGGCTCAAAGGTATCACTGATTCCTAAAAAGCTTGGTATGTTGTTTGTATTTCTTAGGCCTAATTTATAATACTTAGTCACACTTAGTTGTTGCGAAGGAATAGATATGTTGTCATAAACATTGACTTTAATAATTATACCGTCAGGTCCACCATACTGTTTAATGTCAGCATCTGTAGGTTTCCATTTCACAACGGCCGTAGAGGTTGAACCAATTCCTGTTGGGTCATACAAACGATCGGTAACATTCACCGTTAAATTCGTTGGCCGTGCGACCACTTGGTTTGCTAAAGAAGCATCGTAAACCTCTTCAATTTCAAAGTTTACTTTTTTAAGGTTTAAACTTTTATCTCCATCAGTGGCATATAAATTAAAAGCCCCAGGAACCCCTTCAATAAAGTCTTGATTAATAACAATTGGGTTAGAGACCGTGTCACCTGTGCCTATAATGGCATTGCCATTTTCGTCGGTCATAACTGGGGCTTCATTAAACTCTAACACATTTATATTTAAACTAAACTCTGACGACTGGGTTCCACCAGGAACACTATACCCATCTTCATCCACAGACACTTTTAACTCAAATGATTCTGCTGTATCAAGAATGTCAGGCCTAAAGTTCAAATAGCAAAAACGAGAGGCGTGATACCTTTCTGGAGACAAAGGAGCAGAACAAGGGGTACAAGACTGACTTTCGGTAAAAGTCGTCACCGGCTCACGACAGTAATTAAACTCACCTTGGGGAACTATAAGCTGAGGAATATCTGTAAATGTATAGGTGTCATCAGGGTTTCGAGGGTCAAGAGCATTCGAGCTATCTTTGACTTCAATAGGAAAGTTTAACTGTTCGCCACCTTCTTGAACAGAAAAACTCAAACTGCCCGAGCCTTGAATGGGCTTATAGTTCCAATCTCGGTGCATGATTCGAACATACCGAGCTTCTCCGTTGGTGCGTGGAGGAGAAATATCAGGAGTTCTTTTAACACGCACAACCCCTGAAGACTCCCCTGGCAAAAGAGTTAAGCTTTGTTGTGTTCTGTACTTTTTATCGTTTAAGGTTCTCACTTCGGTATTGGCTGGAATGGTTAATGTTGTCAAAGAGTCTGTGGTCGGACGACTAAAGACCACATCACCTTCTTGCTCAAATTGTGCTAAATTATTTACCTGTAAGTGACTCGGAAACGAGCCTGTAGTGATGACATTAATTTCATTGGCCTCAGTTAAAGCCCCATCATAGGCGACAATGTCATGATAAAAATAAGTAAAATTACGCACTGGCCTTATCCAGTAGCCGTTATGATCATGGACAGTTCCGCCAAGGCTCACTGTGATATCAGGAGCGAGGCTAACATAATTAATAGCACTAGAGGCCGGAAAACTTTGCCTGTCACGAATGATCGGAATAGTAACACTGTTTTCTCCAGCTCCTAAAAAGAAATTTCCGGCGGGTTTAAAAGCCATTGATTTTTGCCCAGGGGCATTCCTAAAAATTAAATTTTCATCAATCCAAACATTATTGTTTGGAGACCCAGGGCCACGACTTATGGTAATATTTGAAAGTTTGGTATCAAACCCGGAGTGAGATAACACCAGGGTTGGGTCTGTTAATGGCCCCACTTCACTGGTGTCAATGACAGACAATAAGTTGGCCGTGACCTCACGGTTAATAGCTCGTATGGGAACAGCCACTTTTACGTCGTCGGCTTCAATGGTAAAATCCACAGCTGTTTCATATTCAATAAAATGCCCAGTACTGGCTTCAATTAAGTTAACAGTATAGCCTTCGGGCACAGAAATATCACTGCCCGCCGCCGTAGGCCTTTCAAAGGTTAAAACCCCTGCATGGAGGCTTTCGGCATAAACGCGATAATTTTGGCTTAAGCTGAAATCTTGAGTTTTAAAGCTATAATCGCTCTCATCAACCTTTTGTCGCACCACCAAAGGCTTTTCGTCATATTCATAAAAAGGAATTTGATCTAAAGAAAAGTTTCCAACAGTTCCTCTTGAAAAATTAGTGGCCACCATAATCGGTATATCACCGTCGTTGTCGTATGCCCTTTGATTTTGATTAGATACAAAATGTTGGTACTTATATAAATAGCCAAAAAAATTACCCGTAGACTCAATACAAGGGCGTTGGTTCACGTCTTGAGCCACCTGCTGAATTTGAACGGTATCTCCAAAACCACCATGATCGTCACTGATTAAAAAGTTGATATTGGCCACCTTAGAATCATGGTTGGGCTTCCATTCATAATGATAAATCACTTGATTATTAATTGTATCAAAAACAATAGGATCAATTTCACGAGGTAAAATATTTTCAGTTCCTAAACCAGATATTCTAAGGCTAATGACATCTTCAGGAAAAGCTCCATTGACATTGTCGGGGTCTTGTATAACGACCGAAAAACTAAAAGGTCCTTTATCAATAGAGTCATCATTGCCAAGATAAACATCTCGATCTAAACAGTAGTCCCACTCACGAGCGGGGTTATTTAACATATTTGTTGCCACAATTCCGCCTATCATTTGCGGAGGTGAGTTGACATCAATAACACTCAGGGTGATTAAACGAAAGTCCGTGCCGCCTTTGCCATCATTAATTCGAACTTCAAAAGTAGCACTGCCACGTTTGGCATCGGCGTTATTGGGAGTAAATACTAAATCGGCTGTGGTTCCCATGGCGGGAGTTCCTGGGGGCTGCCCCCCTAAGCTCACTGGCCCATCAAAACCACTGTTGGCCAAAGACCAAGTGATGGGGTCTTCGTTAATATCATAGGCCTCGAGGGTGCAACGAAACTCTTGGTTTTCAGTGACGGTTTGCGGGCAATTCACAATGAGCTCAGGAAACAGATTGGAATCTAAAACTTTAATGTCCCACTGAGAGTTTAAAATTTTTCCGCCATCAGAAATTAAAGAATTTAATTGATAATTTTCAGGACGTGAATCTTGATAGGTGGGCACCCAAAAAAAGCTGGAACTGTCGGCCGAATGAAACTCACCTTCAAAATTCCAAATATAAAAAATCAAATCACCATCAGGGTCAAAGGCTGGGCTAGACACAGTTATATCTGCGGCCTCTTGCCCGGCAATCACCCCTTGAGGCGTTGAAAAGTTAGGGTCAAGAACTGGAGGGCTGTTAACCACACCAAATGGGTGCGGTGCTGAAGTGATATCTCCTTCGCTATTATAGTTAAATTCAATTCCTAAATTTGCAACAAAGTCTAAAAATTCAACATCTGAACTTAAACCGTTTTGTACAAACTTAAATAACAAATCTAACTTAACAGATTCTGTGGTTAAGTTAAACAGGCTCATTCTTTGCTGAGCAAAAGTTTCTATAAACGCTGTGATGGACTCAATCTCTTGCTGAGAGAAAGTATTGACTTTTTTGTTGGGGTAGTTAGCAAGCAATTTATAAGTTAGAGTTGTATACATATTAGGTTTAGCTACATATTCATTGCCAAACACAAAAGAAACAAAATGAGTTTTATGAAAATCCATAACGACTTCAACCACAAAAGTGCCATTGAGTTCGGTACCTTTCGGAATAATTTGACGATGAATTTCTAATGGATCTACCCGTTTTTCTTCTAAGGGAGTAATGTCCAGAATATCATAAAGGTCATGGTTTTCTTCACCAACCCCACGAAACAAAACTAAGTACTCATCTTCAGAAAATTCAAGGAAATCTTCAGAAGTGAAGCTCACTTGATCTCCCGGAGGAATAACAATATTAAAGTTTTCCGCTTCTTGGGTTAAACACCCCATCAAAAAGAAAAAACCAGTAAAAATAATGACCTTTAAAATTGGCACCAAACTCCTAAAAATACTCGTTAGTAAAATAGTAAAAAGGCTCCTAAATCTACCCCTTTATTCACACCATCACCATCATACCAAATACTTGGCACGATAATATCGGCAGTGTTATCATCATTAAAGTCTCCAAAAGAAATACTGTTACTAAAAAAGTAACTGTTGGTTTGATTAATATTGGGTTGCATAGAGTAAGGGCGTAATTGACCTTGCTCGTTGGCAATGACATTCGTACTTGGAAAGTCTTCGGTATAAAGCCCGGTACTACTTCCAAAATAAATAATCCCACGACCAACATTATCTATATTGTTAAAACTATCATCCCAATATGGACTTCCAATAATTATATCGTCAAAACCATCCCCATTGAAATCTCCAGAGTCTTTACGAGCGCCCTCTAAACTTAAACCAAAATAACTATTGGCTCCCGAACCACGCACATGAAATTTTTGCCACGGAAGTTTACCAGCACTGCTCGGGCAGTCTCCGGCAAAAATAACTGTTCCTGGAAAAGACGGGTCTGTGGGTAAAGGCTGACGATTAACATTGGCAGCCAATTGCGCATAACTTCTGCCATAGTCATCGTTATTGTCGGTATTACAGATGGGCCCGTAAAACATATAGGCACTTCCTGAGTTCACTTCTGTAAAGTTATCTTCGCTATAAGCGCCAACAATTAAGTCTTCAACGCCATCACCATTGGTGTCACCAGCCACAGACATGGAGTAACCAAACTGTCGGCTTTGAAACTCATCAACACTTGTTATACCGGCATTAAAGACTTGTGGTGGTTGTAAGGCTCTGACATCGGTTGCTCTATGTAAAGCATCGTCAATACCTGTTGAGGCCGGGCAACCGGCTAAAGAGCTTGGGTTATAATAGTCTGTTTTTGCCGCAGCCACCAAACCCTCGGCCGAACCTCGAAAAATATACACGCGCCCATAATTAAGATTGGGGTTTGATGCTTCAGGGATACTATAGCAACTGATGTCTTCAAAGTTAGGGGCTCCAATAAATAAATCATCAAAGGTGTTGTTGTCTGTATCTAAAACAGCAGAAGAGGCTCCAAAGCGATGCCCAAGAAGTTCAAAACCAAATTTTACATTTTCAAAAACTGGGTTTTGAATCAAAGTGGCTTTACAACGACCACTGTCACAAGGCTTAACACCACTTTCTGTACCATAAATATCAATATAAGTACCGGCGACAGTATTTGAAAAGTCAAAGTCTTGCCCCACAGAAAAATTTGTGGTGTCTAAAGATGGAGTTTGCAACCCCTGAAGCGAGCCATAAATCACTAATGCGCGACCATGATGATCAGCGGGAACACCATCTTCACATTGTTGTCGCGTTTCTGTATCGAGGGCGTTGACCTCAGCGACACTACCGCAGTCCCAACCCGAGCCAGTTGGGTCCATCGAGGGGCTATTGGCATTAGAGTTCAACAAAACAATATCACTGAAACCATCTTTATTAAAATCACCATGCTGAACCCAATCAACACGAGTTAAGTGATGACCATAAGTGGCTTGTGAACCAATGCTGGAAGACTGAGGTAAAAAATTTGCCGTTACAATTTGAGGGTTTCCGGCCACCGGCAGCCATTGTGGGGTGCTACTAAGAAGTCCTGAGGTTGAACCAAAATACAACAGAACCTTTCCTCCTGTGTCGTTGTCATAAAAAATAACATCATCAAAACCATCATTGTTCACATCACCAGCAGGGCGTGCAAACTTAGCCCATAAATCTGATTGTGACTCATACTTGGTGATTAACTGAGGAAGAGTCACACCAGGAAGAGCGGTTCCTGGGTCATGACTTGCGCTGGGGTAACAGCCCGTGGTGTTTCCAGCATTTGTTAAGTATTTGCTAGGCTCAGCTAAACATTGTGTAGTGGTGACAAGACCACCTGTTTCTGAACCAAAATAAACGACGGCATCATATAGTTGATAACCAGAAGCATTGTATCTCACTGAGTGACTTACGGCATCGTCAAACTTATCTCCATTCACATCTCCAACTATATAAGTGTTTTGATAGTTTAAAAGCTGAGGCGAAGCTAAATTATCATAAATTTGTTCATTACTATTACTTTTAAAGGCCGGAATATGAAAACCACCCGTTAAAAATAAATGGGCAGAACCACTCCCGGCACGAAAACTATCGTCACCAGGGCCTCCGGCTGCAATGTCGTAATAGCTAAATGGGTTGGCAGGGTCACTAGGGTTGGCGTAAGTGTCTCCATCAAAGTTTCCGACAGCCACAGAATAACCCATTTGAGTGTTGTCTCCAGCGTCAGTGCTAAATATTTTTTGAAAAGAAGATGATATACCGCGATTGATATCACTACTAAAAACAAGAACCACTCCGGCATTGTTCCCATTACTGTCATCATATGGGGCACCAACAATCACGTCTAATAAGCCATCACTTGTAATTTGACCAACAGTTATACTCTCACTGGTCAAACCCAATTGAGACCCATTTCCAAAAGAGTTCGACTGTAAAAGTGTCGGACGGCAATTGGCTTGGTTTAAAGCATTACTTGAAGCATCTCTAAACTCATCACATGTGGAACTACCAATCAAGTACTGGCCACTGGCGCCACCGGTTAAACCTTGACTTAAAAAGTTATGTCCAAAGGCGGCTTGATCATTTCCATAAAACTGCCACAAAACACCACTACTGGAAAGAGATGAACCTTCGGGTTCACCTTGACTGGCAGCAACAATTATATCTGCGTAGCCATCACCATTGGCATCAATGTTTTCAGTTTCTGTGGTGCCAGATGCATCGTAAAAACTTTCGTTTCCCAGTAAAGCTACGGCCGATCCAAATTTTTGGCTATTGTTATTTCTAGGAAATAAAATTCGGTAATGCTTTTGGTCAGCTAGACATGAAAAGTGTTCTGAGATCAAACCGTTATCTAAACGACTATCACAGTCCCAAAAACTAGCTCGCTTTAAATCTGTGTCATCGGATGTATCTTGTGAGTTAAGCTTGCCATGATTGTCACTATCGCGGCCAAAAAATAAAAAGGCCGCTCCTGTGGGTTGGTCGGGATCATTTTGTGAAAATCCATAGTAGCCAGCACCTACAGTTGTGTAGGTTGTGGTCCAACCATCGGCTGCCTCTGGAGGTACAGATCCAAAATTAGAAGGCAAACTGGTCGCATGCCCTAACTCTGGGTTGGGGTAATAAAAATTGGGAGCTCCTACAACAAAATCGGACCCTCCATAGTAGTTGCTATCACCAGGCTTTCCCTTCACCCGATGGTGACCATTGACATCAGCCCCATTGGAGATAGAACTGCCAAAAGCCATGCCAGCATGAGGTATGGGTGGGTAAATTTTAGCAAAAGGAAAGTCAGCAGCAGTGTCTCCGGTAAAAAGCTTATCAAAGCCCACACCATTAGGAGACCCAAAAAATATAAACACAGCCCCAACATTTTGTAAGTATCTATTTTCACCTGGGGCACCTAAATTCACCTCACCATCCCAGTCAGCAAGTGGAGCACCAACAGCAATGTCATCATAACCATCGGCATTGAAGTCGCCAATAAAGTTAACGGCGTGACCAAAATGAATTTGAGAATGCTCCCAGCCTGTCACACCAGGGCCAACACCAAAGGTTGATTCATAACCAGATGGAAAAACAGACGTTGGATATTTACGGTAATCTGGCCAAATTTTAACGGCACTGCAAGAACTACTGACAGAAGCACCATTACAAGTTCCGATATTTTCTTGAATATTTGAAATAGTTTGAGAGGCTGAAAGGCCATTTCTGTTGCCAAAAAAAACATAAGCAGCACCAGTGACACTTTGCAAGCTGGGACCGGTGCGTGCAAAAGGAGCACCAACGACAAGGTCTTCGCATTCGTTATTTCCTTCTTTGTCCCCATTTAAGTTTCCACCGCTGCTCATTGAAAAACCAAAACGATCAGCATAATTACTATCACTAAAAGTAATAATTTGTGGGTCTTTTCCTGGGCGAACAGGAGCTACTTTAGGCTCAACCCCTTGATACAATTTATAAACACCACTTTCTTCGACGGAGTAGTAAACATAAATAGCGCCAGCTCTAACAGAAGAAACTCCCAAACTTCCGATAGAAGCTTCTGGCATACCAATAGCCAAATCATCAAAACCATCACAGTTAAAATCTCCAGAGGCCATAGATTGCCCTAGCGCTGCACGCCCCAAAGAAACACCATTTAAAGATTGTGGCAAATCCAAATGAGGGTCCATTCCTTTAATATAAGTGCTTAAATTATTTTGCGTAAAGGTCTCGTTTAAAACACCATCATCATAATTAACTTTTAAGGTTATATTATCAATTTTCCCTAAACTAAGCCCAGAAGATCCTAAAAAGCTAACCACGCCAACCCCTACTAAGGGATCTGACAAAGCTTCTATTCCGTGAAAAAATTGTGAAGTATAATTACTATCTAAAAAACTGCCGTTCACAATGGGAGTGATTGTTGCAAAAGGAACAGAGCCTATCGTTACTTCCGGCAAGCTAAATAATGGGTCTGGAAAAGAAGCGGCCGTGGCTTCACTGATATCTTGGTCTGGTCGACCAAACTCACCTTTACGATACTCAACATGAACTTGAAAGTAATAGCTTGTTGAACCAGATAAATTGGTAAATGTGTAACTCGACTTATCGCTGGTGGCTAACGCAGCAGAACTCTCCCAATTGCTTGTTGTTGCCGCAGTTGGCTTACTACCTTCGTTCACAAAAATATGGTAACGATAAATATCAAATGGAAAATCCCAGTTCAAAACAACATTACCATCAACATCTCTTTCTACTGATGTAATTCCTGTAAAATGAGGCATTGTCCTTAAACGTATTTCGTTCTCGCCACCAAAAGACTCGCCATTGTTATCAATGGCAACCACCTTAAATACATATTCTGTATTTGGTGTTAAATTTTCTACAGTAAAGGTATCAAATTTGGAGTCTTCTAACGAATCAGGACGACCCAATTCAAACACCTGATACTCTCTATATTTATCTTGTTGTATCCAATTTAGTTCAATGGCCGTAGGAGATAATACAGTATAAGTAGATATGCCCTCAAAAGATTTAACAATACTACCGCCAACGACCCCTTCTTTACAAGACATCAGTAAAGGCAATAACAACAAAGTCATTATGTAGCGATTGAGTTTTAAAACGTTCATTGGCTTCATCCTTTCTAATTCCTAATACATGATATAAAAAACACCCGTGGCCGAGGCCTGCCCTGTCGGGTGATTTCTTCCACGAGCGCCCATGATGATATCTATGAGTGAGTCCCCATCAACATCTCCAACAGCATTATTACTTAAATAACTTCTTTCTTGTGTTAAACGGCTGGGTAAATAAATTTGAAAAGGGTCGCACTCTATAGGCCCTGAAGCGTAAATACACCTTGGCGTCAGTGTTTCTTCATTAGAAATTTGTAACCCCAGTTCTGAACCAAAGTACATTATAGTAAAGCCGGAATCGGCTAAATTCACTTCTTGTAAGTAGTCACCCATTGCAATATTTACCAACAAGTCTTTAAAACCATCACGATTAAAGTCATCGGCACTGGCTAAGCCGCGAGCAAAATTATCAGTGGCTCCTACATTTATGGGAGATAAAATTTGTGGTTTAATGTCAGTAGGGTTGTTACTGGCAAAAGGTTGATTGACCCCCAGCGGTGACTGCGCTGGGTCCCAGAAGTTGGCTTGTTTTAATAAGCTTTCACCAACAAAACCAAAGTCGGCTCCAATGCTTCCACTATAAAATAAGTAAACATGGCCTTTGACATTACTTAAAGCCCCTGGTGAGCTAATGGCCAAGTCTGGATTATTATCACCATTCACATCCCCTAAAAAGGCAAGATGCTGCCCAAACCTTTCTCCTGAAAAATTGGTCGTATCACCGGCACCACTGTCTAAATCTGGTAACAGCTGTTGATGATAACTCACATTTAAACCAAAAGATGACCCTTGAAACACATAAACGGCACCATTGTCATTGTCTTCGGAGGGAGAAGAAATGGCCAATTCATCAAATATTTCGCCATTAGATTCGCCAAAAGAAGTAATTCCCACGACATCGGCTCCAAAATCATCAGAGGCCTCAATATATCCAGCAATAGATAGTCCTGGCCCGGCAATCATTTGCACATTACAGTTACTATCGATGTCGCAAGGTTGACCAGCTACAATATTACCAACGACATTCCCCGTTTTAGATAAATGTAAAACTCCTTCGGCGTCATTAATTTGCAGACCATTGTCACCTCCGTACAGGATTACAACTCGCCCTCGATTGGCTGTGCTATAATTGGGCTGTTCGGACCCAAAATTTAAATCACCCACTGAGGCCACTCCTACACCCGAAAAATCAGCATTGCTTGTAATTCCAATGGCAACATCGTTACACTCGTCACCATTAAAATCTCCATAACCAACACCCTGATTACTTGTGTCGTATAACGACTCTGGACTATTTAAATTAAATGAGCTTGTAGTAATAGCTAAAAAGTCATAACTAGAATTACTAACTTGTCGTGCAAAATTTAATGGGTTTTTACCCACTGGGCTAGGGCTGGGTTCAACACCAGCAATAATACCCGTTGAAGATCCATAGTAAATATAGCTTCCTCTCGAGCCAATGAGTAAAATGTCATCAAAACTATCACAATTAACGCTTCCAATTTTATAAAAGCGTTTACCCATTTGATTATCAAAGCTGTTGAATAAAATACGAGGGTTTAAACCAATGGCATTTTCTGACGGTTCAGTTGATGTTATGAGGCCGTTTGAAGACCCATAATAAATAATCGAAGACACCTTAGAACCAATTTCAATTTTAGAAACAACATCACTGTAACCATCACCGTTAACATCACCAATAATTTTGGCATTTTCAAAACGATAGTTTAATTCGTTTGAAATATTTAACGTGACTGAAATATCAGTGCCATTTTCTACAGAAGAAAAAGACCCACCTTCAGCATGAAAACCAAAAAGCCCGCCATTGTCTTCGACGGGATCGCCGTAATTTGGCGCCGAAGATAAAAGGTCACCAAAGTTTTGAGCATCACCATCAAAGTTTCCACCCACAGCTCCGCCTAAACCAAAATAGGAGTTGGCCGTCAAATCTTGAGGGTAAATCACAGAAGGTCCAAAAGGACTCACCCCTCCACTTAACCACGTACAGTCCACTAAACAATTGGTGGTAAAACTTCCCACTTGGGTTCTTGAAACGGTAACTCCATCATCAGGACCAAACAAAGAGATATCAGGGTTGTATAAATAAATAACACCAGAGTTTGTAATGGTTTGGTTTCCTGTCGAATCAGATACATTTCTATAAGGCGAAGAAACAGCTAAATAAGGCATTCCCAGGCTGCCATCAACACTTGTGATTGAGGACAATGCAGCTCCAAACTGAGCTCCACTTTGAGGAGGTGAACTTGTGATTTGCTGGTGACTGCATGAGGTGTTTCTAGCATTGCAAGGTAAACTATTTAGGGCACTTGTTACATGCTCTCCAGAGGCATTGCCAAAAATCCCCTGTATACCACCTGTGGCATGATCTACCCCTGAAGGTAAAACATAATAACCATAAACACTGCCGGCATTGTCCTGCCCGCCCATTAATCGCCTTGGAGCTCCTACAAATAAGGCCCCAGTAATATTAGGAAGTGGTTCTGAAAGCTCGGGTCTAAAGTTTTCTTTTTTAAGTGGGTGACCATTTTGATTACGCACCCCTAACAAACTATATCCATAACCGGCGTTATCACCTTCATCATTAATATCTTTAGGATAATGTTCCAAGCAGCTCCAACTCGTAATTTTTTCATCGTCTGTGACCGAATTTTTTGCCGGCAAAGAGGCTTTACAAGAGTAGATAGAACCACGACCTGAGGCCCTCGACGGAGCGCCAATCACTAAGTCATCGCATTTACTAAAATCGTAACCATGATTTTCTGTCGGCCCCAATCGACGATATTCAAAACTAGCACCTGCTTGGCACAGCCTTGAGTTATAAAATGGAGCCATGGCAAAACCAAAATCATCAGCCTGAACAGAATCACTAAATACAGCACCAACATTAGTATCAATAGAGGCAAAAGAGCGATTTCCTGAGTCCCCTATTGGAGTGAGTCCTTGATCGGTTCCACGTAGTACATAAATTCTATTTTTACTCACACCAGAGTCTGTATAGTTAGACGCTAAAGCTAAATCATCAAAACCATCATTGTTAAAGTCACCGGTGGCCATTGATTTACCCAAATAACTGACACCATTATCACTATTGGCGGAAAGCTTCACTGAGCGACAACTTGAAGAGCCGGCATTACAGGTGTATTCATCTAACCCGTAGTTGGTTCCACCGGCTCCACTGACCAAGCCTTGTAAAGGGTCACCAAAAACTGCAAAAACAGTTGAAGATACAGCGCTGCCTGCAATAGCCAAATCATCACAAGATTTAATTTTATCTATATTTTCTTCACTAGATTTATGGGTTTCATACAAAGTAGCGCATAGTCCATTTGCCGGAGAACTACCATCACGGTAAAAACAATCACCGTTAAAGTTACCCACCACTAATTTTGTTCCTAACTGATCATTGGTTCCCAAAGGGTAATGAATAAGATGAGGGTCTGGAAACACCGAACCCACTGATGGTGTTCCTGAGGTATTTAAATACGGAGGAGGGTTAGTTGCGGTTTCGTTGTCAAAAGGAGGGTCATATCCATAATAAATTACGACAGCACCGGTGGCATAAACCAAACTCGAGCTGGTGACAGGAGAAGCCGTTGGCGCACCTACGGCCACATCTTCGAGGCCGTCACAGTTAAAATCACCAGAAACAATTTTAGAACCTAAATTTTGTAACCCTTTACCACCGTTAACTAGAGGTGGGTGCACAGCCCCTTTTTGTCCTGTATCAGTAAAGGCCCGGGTATTTAGCTCTGTACCACCGTAGTAGCTCATATCTACACGAGCCTGCACTCCATTGGAAGTGTCTCTTATGATGGCATACAGATCAGACGTACCGGAATCAATAGGAAAAGAAGAGCGAAAAACACCAGTGCCATTGTTCAAACTGGCAATAGGAACTGTTGGCATAGACTCATCAAAGATGTCAATATTATAGGTTGGGTTTCCACCAATGGCATTGAACCAAGGGAAATTTCCCGGTGTACTCGAACCCACAAAAACAGAAGGAAGGTTTGTTAAATCAGTCGTTGTGGTCACACAGTTTACGGGGTGATTGCTTTCTGAAGGCTGAGAGGTTCCGTCTATGTACTCCGCCGTGACTCGAAAGCAGTAACTAGTACCGCCCATCAACCCCGTCACCGCCTCTTCAAATTCAAGTGAATCCGTCTGAGAGGTCACAATTTTTGCATCGGCCCAAATGGTTTCAAAAGGTCTTTTAAATTGCACTTTATAATTTACACCGTAACCATTCACTGCCCAACGTACATTTACACGGTCAGCAGAAACCACAGAAACTCCTGAACTTTGTAAACCCTGAAAATCAGCAAAAGTTTTAATTCGAATAAAATTTTGTTGAAAGTCTTCTTCACCATTATCATCAGCAGCTAATCCACTTACAGAAAAATCATAATCAGAATCAGAAACTAAATTATTTAGAACAAATTCAGAAAAACTTGATGTTCCAAGCTCTGTGCTTAAGCCTTTTTGATAAATTTTGTAGGTTAAATATTTTGAATCTTTATTCCAAACTAACTTCACTGAGTTAGGGCTTAAAACAGAAATTTCAGCCACTCCTTGGAATGAGTTATCTACTTTTCCACCTTGCACTCCTTGCTTGCAAGAAGAGTTTAGCAAAGTCAACAATAGTGAAAATAATGTAAACTTTAAAAGCTTAATAGACATCTAGTTTCTCCATACTGGTTAATATCGGAGCCTGAATAACAAAACTAAACCCTTTAGCCAGTGATTCTTAATTTGAGACAAAAGAATATTTTTTTCAGAATGAAATAAATTTGTGAAAATTATGAAGAACTTTTGATCACATTATGATTTAACTAAGAGTTTTGATGGTTTTTTATTTTATTTTCATGGACAAAATGCAAAATTGTTAGACATAATGAACTATGTCTCAAATTAAAACACTCTTTTTTTGTTTACTCCTAACGCCCTCTGTGTTTGCCCACTTATATTCTGACGTTGATGCCTCCCTAGGCTTTACTAGCATCAATGTCACTGCCGGTAATACCTTTGAGGCAAAGCTAGAAGAGGCTATTTTTGAGTTTAACTACAATCTTAACTACGCCGGACCAAATATTGCTTTTAATATTAATTTTGCCGAAGTGGTTAAAGATGGTTTTACTAATATTTCTTACACCCGCATGGGTTTAGGTGCTCGTTGGTACTTTTTTGGCTTTAATGGACAAAAGCTGATTATTGACAACCAAACCTCAGGCCTTATTTTACGCCCAACTCCTTATATTGGCAGCGGAGTTGGTATGAGCAATTTTTCAATCACTGAGGGCGGCCCCGGCGATTTTAACGCCTCAAACCTAGACCTAACCATCTATGCTGGCCTGGAAGTCCCATTAACGTCTACTTTTTTATTGATGCTTCAAGCTCAAGGTCTAACCAACATCACTTCCTCGGAAGAGGAAGGACGAAATATTTCTTATTTAGGCTTTTCTTTTCATGCAGGAATTAAAGTCAGTAGCTTTTAGTTAATCTATGAAGCCCGCTCACGTATAAAACTCCCTAAACTTTCTCCAGACTTTTCAATTCGGCCTTCAATTTCGGTGACAATTTTTCTTCTAATATTGGCCACTTCTTCTTTCGTGGGAGACAAAATATTACTTTGTAAATCAGAAGAAACCATACGAGCCTTATTTTTCGGCAAGATTTCTATGATAAATTGCTGAACATTTTCATTCACTCCGAACAAACAAGTGACTAAAGATTCTACTTCCATCTCCTCATAGACTATCTCTTGGTATCTTCTTGGAATAAAAGGTAAGTCTGTAAACTGTAAAGAGAAGCTTCCTATATTTTTGGCCATTTTAATGTCAGTTTTTTCTATGAAATTAAAAATTTCCTGCTCTTTACTCGCCGGCAAACTTCGTAAAACCTTTGCTGCTACCTCAGGCCCGTTGGCAACAATACCACCTCTGGTTTTAATATTGTTCAAACGCTCTAAAAGTTTATTTCTGAATAATTTAATTTCCATATCAGATAAATTTTGAAACTCTGCAATTTTTAAAACCACATCTTTTTTTCTTTCTGTGGTTAAAAAGTTAAAAATATCTTGCAGGTCAGCAGAGTTTGAAAACAAAGCAATGATAGCAACGTTAGAAACATCTTCATTTTCGTAAACTTGTTTTTTCTGTGCATAAGGCAAAGTAAATAAAAAGCTAAATGGGTTATCTTTATCTTCATTCACTCCATGAGAAATCACTTTAGCCACTAGTATTTTGTGACAAGCTTCTAAGGACTTATCATAGTACTCTTTTGAAGGCTGATCTTGCCTATTTTTCAAGACCGATCCTAAATTGGCCCATAGTTTTATGGGTAAATTCGACATTAACCGACGGGCATCATCCCACCCTATTGTTTCAAAAAAGGCAATGACCTCTTTAGACTTACCTTCTCTAATTAACTCAGATATACCATCCACACATAAATTAGGATATTCCGTCATTAAAGTTAGGCTCTCTGTCTTTAAAGAAGACAGAAAGGCTTCGCGTTCTTCTTTTTGCTTTAGCTCTTCAGCTAAGGCTCTTTCGCGCTCTTCAGCTTCAAAGTTATTTTCCGGAGCTTCAGCGGGAACATTTTGATGAGTGTATTGGTTATTAAATACGCTATCTTTATTGGACTCTTCTAAAGGGTAAACTGGTAATGAGCCCGATGGTTCTTTTTTTCTGCTTTTAAACAACCATAAACAAAAAGCGGCAAAAACTAAAGTAGCAAGTCCCAAATAAAACATCAAGTTGTGAAAAGGAATTGTTTTTTCTTTTTCAACAACAGGCTTAGGGGTTTTAGGCAATATGCTGGCTGGCATTCTTGTTTTTACAATATTAACTCGATCCCCACCTTCAGTGTCTAAATGTAATTTAGATGTCAGTAAATTGGTAATTAAAGATTTTTTACTATCTTCGACTTCTGTATTTAAAATTATATTTATATCTACTTTTTCTTTTAACTTATGTAGCTCGTTATTGGCTGCTGACATTTCATTATTGGCCTCTAATGGTAATCCTGGTAAAAATCGCATTTCAATTTCTTCTCTAAACTCAGCGAGCTCTTGATCGTCAACATTGATTTCAGCAGAAACAACAATTGAATAGTCTTGAGGCCTCAATAAAGTGTTTAAAACTGACCTCGCTTTAGACTCATAAATGCTCTCTAAGGTGGCTTCTTCTCCCAAGTAGGTCGACGCCAAAGAAGTGAAAGTCAGGGCCAATGTGCTAAGTACAATAATTATACTTTTCATTTTATTTTCTCCAAAAGACTTTGAGCTTGTTTTTTCACCCAAATATTATTGTTGCTTTTTGCTATATTTAAGATTTCATTTTTATATTTTTTTTCTATATTGAACGACTGAAAATAAAGAAGTCTAAACTCATCCCATGCCAAGGAATTATTTTTTTTAGGTAGAGCGTAAGCTATAAAATAATCTTTATTTAAGTTTAATAGTTCTTTTTTATTTAAACTCATTTTTAAAAAGCGAATTAAACTGATCTCAGCCCATTGATCTTTTTTTCTATCAAAAAAACTGTGAACTTCGATCAGCTGCTGTTTTTTTCGAATCATTGAAAAGTTATGCAAAGCGACCGTAAGCTCCCTTGGCTGATCACTATTTTTTACAAGAGAAATTAAAAAATCGACGGCTCCTTGCGGAAGCTCCAGCCACTGATGCATTCCTTGCATAACCATAGACTTTTCTTCAATATTAAAGTCGTCACTATTTAAGTAGCTAACTAATAACTGATGCTTGTCACCGATCTTATCTGCAGGCAGTAAATTCGGTAAAATCTGCAAAGCATAAAGTTTTGCTTTGGCAGAGTACTCTTTAATATTTTCAGATATAATATTAAATAATTCTGATTTAAAGCTTAACTGCGACGACCTTAAAATTGATCTTGATGACAGTAAGTCTGTTAAATGTTGATTTCTACCTTCACCACTAAGCAGTTCTTTCATTTTATTAATATTACTATTTTCAACGGCTATATAAGCTTCACTTTTTTTAGTTTTACTTCGAAGTTTTTCCAAATTTTTCAAAAAGATTTCATGATTTGCTTTTGAGTGAGCTATTTTTTTCTCCTGATTATAATAAGACACAGAGAAAATAGTGGCTATCACTACTCCTACAGCAACTATATATAAACCAGTTTTCTTCATGTTGTTTACCTATTCCTTTTTTCTATTTCGACTTGTGAAGCGGGATATCTAAGCACAGCAGGCTTACCCGGCATTTTTTTAACCCCAATTTTCGCATACACTTTATTTAAGTAGCGATAAGCAATTTTATCATGAGGGTTAATTTGCAAGCACCTTTCCCATGCTCTTTTAGCTAATGAATAACTTCCCATTAGGTAATAAGTTGATCCTTTCAGAAGCCACGCATTGGCGTTGTATTCATCATTTTTAATAACACTATTAATGTTTTTCATAGCTAGTTTATAGTTTTTAACAGAGATGAGCTTTTGCGCTTTAAAAAGCTTGTCGACAATGTCATCACTTTTATCTCTATCAAACTTGGCCATCCCCCCTTGAAATCGAGAAGAAAACATAGCATCTTTGTAAAAGGTCACTGTGTTTTCTAACAAGGCCACTCTTAGCTTAACATCTTCCATTTCTTTTTTTAACTTATCATCATCTTTCTTTTTCTTTTCAGGAGGTTTTCCTGGTTGAGGTGGCTTATTTTCATCATCTTTTTTGGCTAAACCTTTTCCTTCGTCAGTGATTAAAAGTGGCTCTAAGCGAGTAGCAATTGTTAAACTCTCCCCTTCATTAACTTTAACCATAACTTCTTTTTCTTTATAATTTTCTTTTTCAAACACTAAGAAAAACACGTCTCCCAGCTCAGACTCTTCATCAATTTTAATAGGGCTCACTCCCATAAGTTTTTTATCTTGAGACTCTAAATTTCGAATATAAACCTTTGCCTTAGGTGGGTAAGATTTAACGGTGTATTTACCTGAGCAAGACACACCGAAAATGGAAAGAGTGATTAAAGGAATTAAAATTCTAAAGCGGTTCATACCTTCTCCCTGGATTTCTTATTGACTCAATCGGCTTAAAATGAAACGATCTTTACATGCCTAGGATAATCTTAACTTTAGTACTGCTTGCCCTTCATTCTCAGGCTATTGCCGTCAACAAGACCCCTGACCTTCGCCTTAAAGTTGGCTATATTGCCACCACTTTTTCCGCAGGTGATATTTACGATGAAGAGGCCCTGGGCTCACTTATGACTCTACAACCCACGATCACTTGGTCCTTACCTAACTTTAGGTCCAGGGTGGGAATTCATATGACTCTTGACTTAGCCAGTGAGTTTGGACTGACACCGCTCAGTGGAGTCGGGCTTAGCGCTTATATCTACCCATGGGGAATTTCAAGTTCTCATGAAAAGGTCGATAGTGACACTATCATTCAAAAATCAAAGCCTGGTTTTTTTGTTTTTACCAGTGTCACTCCCGTTAATTTTAATATTAATAACCCTGACTCCACATCTACCAATGACACCTTCAGCTCCTTTATTATCGACAGTACAGTAGGAGCTGGTTATGATTATGCCTTGAAACAAAATATAATTCTTTCCACAGAGCTTGTTTATCGTTTTGGAAGTGCCGCTAATAATGACGCCGGCTTTGGCGGCGTCAACTACTCGGGCTTTGGTTTGATGTTTTCTTATTTAACAAGTTATTACTAATTGTACTTTTGAAGTTCTTGCTCTGACTTCTGAGCCTTCCCTTCTAGTTCTTCAATTTTTTGCATCATCTTTAACCTTTTTTCTTTTTGCTTTTGTAAAGACTGAATCTTGCGTAACCTTTGATTGGTTTTCTTAAGCTTCTCTTGAGCCTTCTGATAACGCTCTTCTATTTCTTTATCTGTGAGCTCATGAATACTTTTATCTTTATTTTCTTTTGATGAAGGCTCTCTCTTAGTCTCTTCTTCTTTGTTATCACTCTTAAGAAAGGAAAACATAGATTTCTTTTTAAATTTCATAATATTTGTATTTCGAGCGAGCTTAACTTCAACTTCGACTCGACGATTCACTTTTAAATTCTTCTTAATATACTTTCCATTTTCATCTTTATCAGGCAACAAAGGCTTGGTGCCTCCATGACCTATAACTCTTAATTTTTTACCAGGAACTCCTTTACTATTAAAATGTCGAACAATTGTCGATGCCCTTGCTGCTGACAGCTCCCAGTTACTCGGATAGTACCTAGATTTAATTGGTACAGAGTCGGTATGACCATTGACTTTGACTTCTTCAAGACCTTTAATTTTTGCTAGCACTGCCCCAACCGACTTAATGGCTTGACGAGCTTTCTTAGTTAAATAAGGACTTCCCGATTTAAACAATATTTCATTATCAAACTTAATAAAAATTTTACCATTTTTGAACTCTACATGAGCAAATTTTTCTATTTCATTATTTGAAAGAACTCCACTCACTTTTCCATAAACTTCTTTAATTCTAGGGTCTTCTTCCAATGGGCCACCAAAGTACTTAGCGACTTCTTGACTAACGGATGAAAACTTAGACTCGTCAGTAATGGACATAGAGTACATCAAGATAAAGAACCCCATCAAAAGGGTCATCATATCAGCGTAACTTATTAGCCAGTTGGATTCATCATGATGAACCTCTTCACCAGCATCATCAAAAGCGACGGCTTTTTTTCTATTATGCTGCTTTTTTTGCATGACCTGCACCTTGTGTATTGACCGTTGTTATTTTATTTTTCTGAGCGGGAGATAAAAATGACTTCAAGTACTCTTCAATAAAAAGAGGATGTTCTTTTTGTTGAATCATTAATACACCTTCATGAATAATACTTCTTAAGATTAAATCTTCTTTGGCCACTTCGGTGAGCTTTTCACTAATAGGAATTAAGAAAAAGTTAGCTAAAACTAAACCGTAAAAGGTCGCCACAAGAGCTGTTGCCATCGCTGGACCAATCATACTCTCAGCCCCTTCCTTACCAATCGTTTGTAAAAGCGCAATCATACCGACTGTGGCTCCTAAAAGCCCAAAGGCCGGCGGAAATCGAGATACGGTTTGCCAAACTTTGGCTGTCTCATGATTTCTTAGCTTTTGCCCACGAACCGAGTTCGTTAAAATATCGTCTAATTTCTCGTAACTAAAGCCATAGTCTACCATAAGCTCAATGCCGTCCCTCAATAAAGGGTGGGATTTCGGTGGAATTTGTGACACTAAATTTTTGGGGTCTAAGCGGTAACTTTCTGCCAAGCCTACAATAGTTTTTATTGTTTTTTCATAGTCGACTTTTTGCTTAAAAAACATATTTTTTAAGAAAACAATGAAAGATGAATAAAGCTGCTTGAATGGGAAACAAAGCAAAGCCACAGTGATAGTTCCCCCTATCACAATGATGATGCCATGTTCATCAGCAAAAACTGAACTATCTTCGGACGAGGTTAATATTGCATATGCTGTGATAGCAAAACTACAAACGAAACCTAATAAAACACCAAAATTCATAAATCCTCCGCGTATTCATAGCCCCTATCGGAAAGACCTTTTATAAAATGAATCTGGATTTACCAATAGAACCACATTCTAGACCAAGGACCAAGTAAAGCCTGTTTCACAATTACAGAAAGTACAACCTGTTTGTAAGTTTATATTTTTAATCTTTTTTTTATCTACTTATTAAGTTTACAAAATTCTACAAAACATCAATCTAGCAAACTCCCCCAGCCCTAAGCCTAACATTCACTACTTTTGAGACAAATCCACTTAAGTCATTCTATATTTGAGACGATAGGCTTTTAACTTTAGTTTAAGGAGCTTTCATGAAGAAAGATTTATTAGAAACATTTAAATTAGGCCTATTTGACTTAAGCTTGAATCTATTCTCAATAAAAAAAAATGATCATAAGGCAAAAAAACTAACTAAGCAGCAGTACTCATTTAGCTCTCTTCCAACCATTGACTGGGAAGATGATGAGGCTTCTGAAAGCATAAACAAACCAGCGTCTGACACAAGCATAGAGACAAGCTCACAAATGAATAGTGATTTCTCTGAAGCCAAAAGCCCAATGAATAACGATATGGTTCAACCGGAGCAAAACGCTGAGGCTACAAAGATAACTAAGAACGTGCCTAGTCCCACAAGCAAAGAAAAGAGCGAAACCCTTAAGAGTCTTGAAAAAGAAAACCAGCAGCTCGTTGCCGAAATGGAATGTTTATATTACTTCTGGCATTGTACTTTAGATGAAAATAAAAAGCTTGAAAAACAACTTGAGTTTGCAAAAAGCCTAAACCCATCATCGTCTCGCAACAAAGAAAGTGATGACCAGCCTTATAAGTATTTTAATATTTAATTTTTCTTTTTATTATTTTTTTTCATTCCACAGCTAATGACCTTAAAGTCATCTTTGCCTTCGAACCTAACGTCGTCTAAGGGACACTTTTTGTCGACGTGAAAAATGTATTTACCCTTAGGTATGACACCTTTGGCATTCGTTAAGTATTTACCTAAAAGTTGGCCTTCATTTCGATAGACATAAAAGCCTATCAGTTTTTTATACTTAAACTTATAGCTTGAAGCATTTGTTATATCTATTATTTTCTTTCCCCCCGGGTAAAGCTCAAATAATGGAATTTTTTTTTCGTAAAAAGGGTTATGAAAAATTTTTAACTCATAAGAGCCCATAGGTACTTTCACTTTTTCATTACTTTTAAACTCTTTCACAACTTTACCATGAATGTCATAAACCTCTACATTTAAAAGTTTATCCGTGTAATTGACGCCAATGGTGGCATCTCCCTTAACGACTAAGATAGTTCTTCTTTTTTTTCGAATTAAAAATTTTTTAAAAACAAATAGAGGGTTTAAACTAACTGTTGCCTTATACTCCCCAGGGGGAAGCTTAACTCTTTCAGAGGCTCCAAAAGATATCACAGGAGGAGTCTTTAAACTTTGTCCTACCTTATAAACTCGAACCATTGCATTGGGGTTAGGACTTCTCACCTCTAAATTTTTGGAATCACCAAAAATCGCTTCATCAATTTGACTCAAGCCTTCTGATAGCTCTGAATCACTTTGAGCATCTAAGACAGGACCTAAACACTTCATATTTTGTAAGTTATACTCTCCCCCCTGAAATCCTATACCAATAGTATAAAACTGAGTGGTTTCATCATTTATTTTTCTTAAGTATTTTGAAGTTTCACAAGGGTCTCCACCACAAGTGTCTTCACCATCTGTAAGAATAACAATTTTTTTAGGGCCAGGATAACCTTGTAAGTCATCGACGGCTTGGCGAATAGATTTACTCAGAGGTGTCATTCCCAAAGGCCCTATTTTTTTTATTTTGTTTTCGACTTCATATAAACTTTTTTCACGAAAATTAACCAAAAGCTCACTATCTGAACAGTCCCCTTTTTTCTTGGCCCCATAAACTCTTAAACCCACTAAAGTTTTTTGCTTCCATTGACGACTTAAATAGTCCTTTAGTAATTCTTTGGAATGATACATTTTTGATTTACGACTAGACAGAACTTGCCCCATAGAGCCTGAACCATCCAAAATAATTTCAACTTTGGGCGGGTATTTTTCATCCACAGTTTTTCTATAAAAAACCTTACTTTTGGAGGCTTCAATTTTTTTATCAATTTTTAAGTCCTTTTTTGATTTTTTTTTCTCAGGTAAAAAACCAGCTCCTCCATTCAAAACAACTTTTTTCTGATCTAAAGCGGTATTTTCAGCTAATAAAGAGGCATTAAATAAAAAAATAAGGCCAAATAAAATAGATTTCATTTTAAATCTCGCTCGTTATCTTGGTTTAAAGAATTTTCCAATATAGTCGTCTAGCCTTAGGCCAAATAAAATTGAAAAAGTTTCAGCCGACTCTACATAGTTTCCATTTTCAGGTATTTCATATGCACCATTAATATCTTGTCCAACAGTGGGCCCTGAAAAAGTGAGGTCATACCTTCGTAGCTTATAATTTAAATTTAAAAACCATCTTTTAGCAAAAGGAATAGCGTCCCAATAGAACAAAACATTAGCTCCAATATTAACCATATAAGAAAAATTACTTTTGGCCTCTGTGCCTCTAGAAACTAAACCGTCCTCAGCTCCAACACTTAATAAGTAACGTCCCTGTACATAAAAATCATTCAAGGCAAAGCCCCAGCTTTTATGGGACCACATTGGGTCGTTAAACTCATAGGCTAAACGAGAACCTATACCTGTTGAAGAAAATTTTGTGGATAAAAGAGCTTCATCATTATTATTTGTTGAAAACTCCTCTGTAATGACAGAAATAATAAAACTACTTCGCCATTTCGAGCTTCCCCATTTACGTAAGCGAAATAGCCCACTAAAGTCTGTATAATTATGTTTACTCTGAAAAGACCTTCTTTCAAAAGTATCTGTAGGAATATCATCTGAGTAGGCATGGTAATTTAAACCAAACCTCCAAGCGAAATCTAAATACCATGTTAAATCATAAGAAAAGTAGTTATAGGCCACCACTTTGTAAAAATTGGCGGCATTATCAGTTTGTGTATTATAACTTCCTAAAGAATAACCATAACCTAACTGAATATAACCTGGCTCATCAGGTAAAATTTCTTCTTCCAGCAATTCAGCCTCACTCACCTTGCCGTCTTTTTCTTCCGGGTTTAAGCCCTCCGTGATAGCTATAATATAATCGCCGGCCAATGGCTGCTTAAACATGTTTTCTTCATCTAGTTTTAAAAAAGCCATTCGGTTTTGGTGCCCCTCAACTTTGCCTTGCCCTAAAAGTTCAAAGGAGTCTTCACTTAACAATCTGACAACTAAGTACTCTGCACCCAGTTTAAGTTTTCTTTTTTTTAGCTGAATTTGATAAAGACCTTCCACCTTGCCTTTTACTTTCAAGCCCGTAGTTTTAATTTTACGAATAAGAACTGGGTCAGCGTGACTGGAAAAATATATTATAAAAATTAAAAAAACGAAAACAAGCCTAGGCATAAAAGAATTATATATGAGCCCAGAGCCAAGAACAATTTATCCTTCGTAAATCCTTGTGAACCACCCGCAACTAGATCAATGTCGAGTTAGGCTCTAAAACTGCAAGCTGAGCGGAATTAACTGTTAAAAATGAGCACGATCTATGACTAGATATAAACGGAAACACTAAGTATTTTTCTATGGAGGCGATAAACTTTATATAGATAGGGAGCCTATGAAAGCAAAAGTATTATTATTTATAGCTAGCACACTTTTTTTAGCCACCGCTAATAGCTCACAAACGAGTAAGTATACTTTCAACAAATCCCTACTCCAGCAAGTTTCACAAACTTTACTAACCTACGAATCTTTCTTAACACAAAATAATATTGATTTAGCTGTGACAGCTAACTTTGGCCCTTCGCATAGCAAAACTTATAATTCAAAAGATCTCAAGTGTCTGACTAAAAAATCTTGCATGACATCAATGGCTATTCCAATTAATGCTAAACTGAGCTCCCTACAAATGAATTATTCGTCTCGGTTTAAAAAATCAAAAGCTCTTCCTTGGATTCAGCAATTGAGCCAACACTTCAATGTTCCCATTGCTGTCAAAAAAGCACGTCTTTCTTGGTTTCCAATTTTATTATGGACTGTTATTGCTCTTTCTGTAATTGGGCTTATTTTTATTATCAAAAAGAGTTTTCAAAAAACCACTCAGTCTCTTGTTGATGAACTAGAGGAAATAAATACCTCTTTACCTTCAAACCCATCCCCTGTTCAAAATAATCACCTCACGGCCAGCACAGAAAATTCAACTCAAGAAAAATCTGAGCTTAATACATTCTTGCTAGAAACTAACGAAGAAAAGGATCAAATATTAAAAGTTCAAAAAGAAAATGAAGAGCTCACTCAAGATATCGAAAACATCAAATACCTTTGGCACTCTGCTATTGATACCAATCAATCTTTACAGAAAAGAATAGAGATTGCTAAAAAACTACCCAAAGATTTTGCCAATGAACTGATTGAGCGCGGGGAAGAGCGAATTCACAAAAAAACATCTCGATTTATAGATTCTAAAAACGACCTTTACTAAAATTTAACTGAATGTCACCTGTGATAAAGATAAGATTTGCTTAGCCTTAGAGGCTTTTGGATCCATAAGCATATAACTACTCTTGGTATAGTTAGAGAACTTTTTTTTGTAACTATAAACACCCTTAGAGTTATAAATATAACTCATATATTTGGTTAAAAATAACCCACTCTGAATAAAGTTTAAAGGGCGAACACCTTGAAAGGGGCAAAAGCCTAAATCCAAATACACCCTTTTCTCAGCTTTGAGAGTTAAAATAATTTCAGAAATTAAATAATCTAAGGCTAATCGATAAGAGCTTGGGCTTTGAAACATATGGTCAACATAAAAACTAGATTGCTGGCCTGGCTCTTTGAACTCATCTAGGCTAACAAAAGCAATAATCTTATTTTTTTTAGACTTCACCACAAAACTTCGGTCAGATATTTTGTTTTGGTCTGCTCTCAAAGGGCTCAGTAAAAATTTAATTTTTTTAAAAGTTGATTTGTTGGCAAACCATTTTGATTCTAAGTTTTTTAACTCAAAAAATAGCTCAAAGTAATCATCGTTATAAAGTTCTTGAAAAACTAAGTTATTTTTTTTTCCAAAATTTAAAGCTCTTCTAATTTCTTTTGATTTTTTACCTGCCAATTCAAAATCGCTTAAATTGGTTCCTAATGTTATGCCTGCTGGATATGACTTTAAGCGAGTGACACCTTCAGCTGCAAATTGAGAAAAGTAATAACCACAAACGGTTTTTCCTTGCTCGTGGGCCCATTGGACAAATTGATCCAAGACAAAGGGAATATCTTTTTTGAATTTACAAACAGGGTCTCCTGCAACAACAAAACAAGATTTTGTTTCTTCGTAAGACACCAAACCCTTGTCTAAAAACTTAAACTGCTTTCCTGTCTTAATATGCGTTTTATGCAAAGGATAAAACGAGTGCTTTTCAATAAACTGGCTGGCATTCATTCAAAGAGCCTACCGCTCTGCGCCCTCACTGCCTACTCTTTTCTAAAGAGGCAACGCATTATCATAAATTTTATAAAGCTCTTGGGCAAAAAATAAAAAAAAAGGAAGGTGAATCACACACCTTCCTAAGATAAATTTTATGAGTATTTATTTTTTTAGGTTAAACGATCTTGGCAGCTAATAGTAAGGCAACAATAGAAATTAGCTTCACAAGAATATTCATAGCTGGGCCTGTTGTATCCTTGAACGGATCGCCAACTGTGTCACCAATAACGGCAGCAGCATGAGCATCTGTCCCTTTTTTCTCACCTTCAACAGCACCAGTTTCAATGAACTTTTTAGCATTATCCCAAGCACCACCAGCATTCGACATTAATAAGGCTAAAACAACACCTGTTAATAAAGAGCCGGCTAACATTCCACCTAAAGACTCAGGGCCAAGGCCATAACCGACAGCAACAGGAGCAGCCACAGCGACCAACACTGGCATAACCATTTCTTTTAAAGCGGCATTGGTTGAGATCTCAACACATCTCGCTGTATCTGGTTTACCAGTTCCTTCCAAAAGCCCTGGAATTTCTTTGAACTGACGACGAATTTCATCCACCATTTCACCTGCTGCTTTACCAACAGAAGTCATAGTCATTGCCGCACAAATAAGAACAACCATTGCACCAATTAATAAACCAACAACCACTTTAGGGTCAGTGATATCCATAGAAATATCACCACCAGCAGCCACCATCACTTTTTGCTTGTAAGCCACAAAAAGAGCTAACGAAGTAAGGGCTGCAGAACCAATGGCAAAACCTTTACCGATGGCAGCCGTTGTATTTCCGATGGCATCTAACCCATCAGTGATTTCTCTCACTTCAGGACCAAGCTTAGACATTTCAGAAATTCCACCAGCATTATCAGCCACAGGGCCGTAAGCATCAATTGTCATTGTCACACCAACTGTGGCTAACATTCCTACAGCTGCCATAGCAATTCCATAAAGACCAGCAAATTCAAAAGCAACAAGAATAGAAGCTGCAATTAATAACAACGGACCGGCACATGACTGTAAGCCCACTGCAATACCTGCAATAATATTTGTTGCTGGGCCCGTTTTAGAGGCTTTTGCAATTTTAAATACAGGGCCAGCAGCAGTGTAGTATTCTGTGACTTTACCTATTGCAAAACCAGCAATGGTTCCTGATAGAATCGCCCAAAATACACTTAAACCGTAACCAAAGTTCATGAGGTATAAAGCCGCTGCCACTAAAAAGATAACACCAGCAGTAATTTCAGAAACCGTCAAAGCTTTTGCAGGGTCCATTCCCTTAAATATATTCATACCCCAGATACCAATCATAGAAGAGGCAAGACCAATCACAGAAAGAGTAATTGGAAGGGTAATTAACATTGTTGTATTAACTCCTTCACCAAAGTACTCCGTCATTGTTGCAGCCGACATAGTGGCTGCAATTGTAATCGCTGCCACCATGGCACCAACATAAGATTCAAATATATCTGCACCCATACCAGCCACATCACCAACATTGTCACCAACGTTATCTGCAATCACACCTGGGTTACGAGGGTCATCTTCTGGAATCCCAGCTTCAATTTTTCCCACAAGGTCAGAGCCAACATCAGCGGCTTTTGTAAAAATTCCGCCACCAATTCGAGCAAAAAGAGCAATTGAAGAAGCTCCCATAGAAAAACCAGAAATAATTCCAGTTAACTGATCTGACTCAGACTGAAAAAAGTAAATTGTACCCAAACCAATTAAACCTAAACTGGCCACAGAGAGGCCCATAACTGCACCGCTACTAAAAGCAACTTGTAAAGCAGCACCAACGCCGTGATCTTTGGCAGCAGCAGTTGTTCTCACGTTTCCTTTTGTCGCCGACTTCATTCCGATGTAACCAGCTAGGCCTGAGCAAAGAGCACCAAAAATAAATGCACCAGCTGTGTATGTTCCAAAGCCACCAAAAAATAAAAGAGCGGCAACAACAGCCACAAAAATGGATAACTTGGAGTACTCAGCTTTTAAAAAAGTCATTGCTCCCAGGTGAATTTCATCACCAATGGCAATCATTTTGTCTGTTCCACTTGGTTTTTTAATCAGCCTTCCGTAGGTCACTAGGGCCAAGCTTAAGCCTATGAAACCAGCTATCGGCGCTATTGCAGAAATGTTTTGCATTTAAAATGCTCCTTGTTTGTAAATAATTAACTTGTTTATAGATCCGCATAAATTAGTTAGATAAACAGAGATAATCAACAAGAATATGAGAGGTTTTGTCACTTGTAAGACGATACGTGTCATAGAGAGTGTGCCCCTTCACCTCCCCTAAAAAAGCTGTTAGCTAGTCACATAGTTTTTTTGACAACTCAACCCTGGCTTACTCAGCCTGACAGGAGCTCGCATGATTTCCTATTCCGCCTATAAAGTTATCCATCTAACGGGTATTTTTTTACTTTTGCTTTCTCTAGGTGGCTTATTCATAAACCATAAAAAAGCACCCCATAAAAAATGGCTCATGGCTTTTAACGGCTCGGGACTGTTAATTTCTTTAATTGGTGGCTTTGGCTTATTGGCAAGACTTGGAAATATGAGTCCCTTTCCGAAGTGGGTTTGGGCTAAGCTTTCCATTTGGGTCATTTTAGCGATCCTCCCTTCTATTGCATTTAGAAAGAATATTGCTCCTGCCAAGCTCAGCTTTGTCGTTGTTGTTCTGGGTGTGATGGCTATTTACCTCGCTAACTACAAACCTTTTTAATTTAAAATTAGATTTGAACCTAACCATATCTCTACATGCTTTAGCACTGTAGGATTTCAAGATTTATTGTAAGTTATATTATATTGGGGTTACTTTTAATACATAGGATAATGTAAAAATTTACATTTGATAGGACCATTAAAAATATCAATTTGCTGAGTTGACTTCAAACTAAGGCTTTTTGTTAACTCTGCATTTCCAGACAAAACCCAACAGTCCCAACCTCGAAAGTGATTTTTAAACAAACTTCCAAGCTCTTTATAAGTTTTCTGCAACCTCTCGACATCCCCTAACCTTTCCCCGTAGGGAGGGTTAACAACTAACACGCCAGGCTTAGATGAAGACCAAGGAGACTCTGAAAAATCAGCAACACTTTGTTGCTTAAAAGTTATGGAGGTTTGAGTTCCGGCAGCTTCAGAATTTAAATTAGAAACGGCGACCATGCGGGGGTTATGATCAAAGCCAAATATATTTACTGATGACGGTTGAATTTCACGGCGAGCCACTTGCCTATAAGATTCAGACCAATCCTGCGAAATCCACTGCTTCCAGGACTGAAAAGCAAACTGCTTTCTTAGCATCATAGACTTCTTATTGGCTTTTAAGGCGGCCTCGATGGGTAAAGTTCCTGATCCACACATTGGATCGACAAAAGGTCGGTCAGAAGTCCAACCCGTCATATCAATTAACGACGCCGCTAAACCTTCTCTTAAAGGAGCTGGGCCTTGATCTTTTCGGTAACCTCTTTCAGATAAGATTCCACCTGTTGTATCCACCGCCACTAAATAATTATTTTTAAAACCCTTTACGACCACTCTGAGTTCGGCTTCTGTTTTGGAAACATTTGGGCGGCTACCAAACTTAGATCTAAATTGATCAGCAATAGCATCTTTAACTTTTAAAGAAAGATACATGGAGTCTTTAAAGGAGCAATCAATTGCAGAGCTTTCCACCATAAAGGGCTGCTTCACCGTGATATACTTTGTAAAGTCATGTTTTAAAATATTGTTATAGAGTTCATCTTCTTTATAAGACGTAAACTCAAGAACCGGTAACAAAATACGGGTGGTGTTTCGTAAAGTCAGATGTGCTCGTAAGCACTCCTGCCAGTTTCCAGAAAAGTAAACTCCTAGTGAGCTTATTTTATCGACTTTAAATTTTTCGGAAGATAGCTCTTTCTCTAAAACACTCACTTGTGTTTTAGCAGCTACGGCAAGAAATTGGGCCATAATTTATTCTTCGTTTGAGTTTTGAGGTTTTTTTTCAGAGGCATTTCGGCGGTTAATGGCATTCAAAGTTCGCCACTGTAAAGTCGCAGCTGTTAAATGAGGAGCCACTGAAGTTAACTCAGGCTGTACCGCTAAATCGTCTTCGTCCATACCCCCGGGGTAGCTTCTGTTAACGACCATTTCAACGATTTGCTCTTCTAACTCTTGGTCTTGAATGCTCAGGCCATCTTCGGCTTGGGCAACAAAAGGAACGCTTGAAAGAATTAACAACATCGTCATTTTTTTAAAAAATTTCATAGGTTAAGAATAATTCTAAATGAGCGTTTTGTCCACTCGCCGTCCGTTTAATTTACAGAAACAAGAAATAATTATAGGGGTGTCTAGTTCTCATCACTTTTAATAGATCTCTGGATTTTAATTTCTAGGGGTAGCTAGTATTTAAATATCAAAACTCACTTTAAGTCGTCGGTGATTGTTAACTGGTAAAATAGACCTAGTTTTAACAACTTGAGATTTATCTAAGGTAACCACCTCAATGGCAGGGCCGGAATTTGATAAATGCACTAATTCCTCCCCCCAAGAGCTCACCACCATAGAATGCCCATAAGAAGAGCGCTTAACCCCATCCACTTCAGCCGTTCCAGCTTGGGCGGCTGCAACCATAAAGGCTTGGTTTT
>JAHDIR010000010.1:0-3404 GCA_020630675.1 Bdellovibrionales bacterium | reverse complement strand
GATGGCTCGCCCCTTAATTAGTGCTTGCCAATGACTTTTTCCAGTCACTTTTGTAAAAGCTGAGGGTGCAAAAATAAGGTCGACATTATTTTGGGAATAGTACAAAAAAAGCTCCGAGAATCGCAGGTCATAACAAATTGAAAACCCAAAACGCCAACCCTTCCAATCAAAAAAAGAAGGCTGATCACCAGGTATAAACTGGTCAGACTCTTTAACAGAAATGGCTCCCATTTTCATATCAAAAAGGTGTATTTTTCGATAAACCACCTGCAGGTTTCCGTCAGAAGTTATTAATAAAGTGGCGTTTGAAACTCCTGTTGGGTCTTTAAGTGGAATCGCTCCCAAGTGAAAGTTAAAGCCTTTTTCTTTAGCCATATTTTGTAAAAAGACAATTTCTGCTGCTTGTAAACTAAAACCATCACTTGAGTTTTTTACTTTATTGTAAAGAGAATTTTCAGGCAAACACACCCAATCCAAATTTGAAGTATCAATGCCAGATAAGAGGTCAAGAATTTGCTCAAGATTTTGAGCAGGAGACTCCCCTGAGGTCATTTGTACAAGAGCTATTTTTACAGAGTTTTGCAGTTCAGACAAAGTTTAGCCCTCAAGGGGTTCAACTAAAAATTGGGAACCAAATGCGTTCTTACAGGTCCACTTGGCATCGACTAAGTTTTTTTCGATATTTAAATAAATTTTTTCACAAGACTTTAGAAAAACACCACGCCCCAAGCGAAGGTCTTTTCCTTTTTTGGTATAGATAGTTTCACATTGATTAGGCCCCAAGTTTTGTACTCGAATTGACCTATACTCATTTTGATAATTACAAATTTTATGATTAACCACTTTCGCAACAAGATCCTGACCATAACCTAAAATAGAAAAAGCCACACAGAAGACTGATGTGGCTAATAACTTAATGAGTCGGGAATAAAGAAAAGGCATTCAGGTTATTTAGATTTTGCCTTAGCTTTACTCTTTTTAGCTGTGGCTTTTTCCACTAATTTAACATTTGAGTAGTCGATGAAACCTTCGGCTTCGTGGCGACCTTCTTTTTTATCAAAATGGGTCATGATTTTCACGCCTTGAACTTTAACTTTCAACGGCTTATCTTTTGTGTTCAAAACAGACATAACAACGCCCGTTTTACCTTTATCAGACCCTGCAATTACTTTTACAGTGTCACCCTTTGAAATGCTTATTTTAATAGACATATTTAAATTTCCTTATTTTTTAACTTTAGCAGGTCGGCTCAACTTCTTCTTAATTTTATTTTTGATAGTCAAAGCTCTTTTAGATAGGAGCTTGTCGTCTTGCTTCAAAATATAAGGATCAAAACCACCTTTGTGTTCTAGTGAACGAATGGTGCTGGTCGCTACTTTGAAAGCTAACTCAGAGTTTAACGCTTGGCTATAAAGCTTTTTTTGCTGAATATTTGGGTAAGCTGTTGATTTTGTTTTAATATTTGAATGACTGACCAGGTTCTTAACAACAGGACCTTTTCCGGATAGTTCACAGCGTGGCATGTTCGTAACTCCTTTTAACTTAAAACAGTATGATATATTGAAAAAGAGCCTTTTTGTCTAGACAAATCTACCCCAAATAAAGTAAAAGTTACGTCACTTACTAAAAATAACTGTGTTAGAGGATAAAATGTTAAAAAAATCGACGCGTACAAAATTTCGCCCTGAATACCCCATCGACTTTAAATTCGACTTTAAGGACCCTGTGACTCTTAGCCGCTTTATTATGGAAGGTGGTAAAATTACTCCTTCAAGAATTAGCAAAATCAGCTTAAAACAGCAAAAGAAAGTCAGCTCGGCGATTAAAACCGCTCGTGACTTAGCTTTATTGCCTGTAGGAACTGACGCTGCTGACACTTGTGGCCGCCCTGAGCAAATTTCAGCTAAACCTTTCGAATTTTAATTCACTGAAATTCCAAATTATTAAGTCCACCATTAACCCCAAGTTCAAAAGGCTTGGGGTTTTGTTTTTCTCAAAACACTCTCTTATTTTCTAAACTAAGACCGAACTTCTCATAATAAAGACAACAGAATCTTTGTTTCTGCGCTTTACACAAGGTCATCTCATAAATTTCAACAACTTAGCCTACCCAATGCCTCATTGTTTTACAAAGCTCTTCCCTTGTTTTTGGCCCTCTTATTGCTTTTTAGCAAGACAAAACCATTAATGAGGAGAGCGAAATGAAAGGAAAAGTTTTAAAATTAAAAAGAGAGCTAAAAAAATATGGCTTAAACCCTGATGACTGGAAAGCATCCCACCCTCAGCAAAACAAAGTTTTATTTTTAAACCGAAACCAAAATGATTACTATTTTGAAGGAGAGCTTAAAAAAGGAAAGATCATTGATTTGGCTCTCAAGGTGTCTTAAATATTTTTTAGCTCAAGGCTAGAGTTAATTGTAATACTTACAAGACGTTGACAGCAAAGACCTCTTCCAAAGCTGCTGCCTGGATAAACTAGAGGCCCCCGGTAATTGTTGAAGTATTTTTTCTTGCTGCTGGTTCCAAGAGCTTTCGGATAAACTCATTCGAGATAGTTTTTTTAATTTACAAAATAAAGCTATATCGGCTTGGTCCAGCCAAGAGTACTTTTGTTGAGGTGAAGATGGGGGCTCACTGCCCCAAGCTAATAGAGCCATTAAAGTTAAGCTTTGAGTAAACACTTGTTTTACTTTTTTTTGACGATACATACTTTTACGACATTGACCAGACACCACTTCAAAGTCAGACATAAAGGGCTTTAACTTTAAAAAAAACTCCAGGCACCCGCCCGAACTTTGGGAGTCTTTACAACGAAAGTACAGTCGCTCTTGGGTAGACTTAGCCTTTTTTTTAAATGCTTTTTTTAAAGATGGGTCGGGATTTAAAAAATTTTCTTGGGCAGACATGAATTGTTCTTTTTCAGAGTTACACAAACTATGAGGAGGGTCCATGTAAAGAATAACCACAATAGCCAGGCCAATGCTCAATGCGGCTAATGTACCCCTAGAAAGACTTTGAAAAAAATTATTCATTAATTAACAAGCACCCCACAACGAGACTTGGGGCGAATCGGATTTTTAACTAACCAAGAGCGTTGAATCCATAGCTCTTTATTTTCAGGACAATAAAAAGTTCGGTAGTTACCAATTTCAAAACCTTGAGAAACACGAGTGATATTTAAAAAACTCACCTGCAGGGCTTTTTTTTGGGATAGACCCTCTTTTTCCATAGCCTGCTTTAAACTTGTTTCAATTTTATTAAGAAGCTCTTGTAGATAAAGAGTTGTTTGATTTTTTGCAATCAAAGATTCTTTTATTTTTTTCACTCGAATAGATAAGTCAGCCATTTTTTTAGACATTAAAAGGTGATCACTCGTATAGCTGGCTTCATGAAGGTCTTTACTC
>JAHDIR010000001.1 GCA_020630675.1 Bdellovibrionales bacterium | reverse complement strand
CCAGACCTTATGCGCCCACCGGCCTGCCCAATGGATGCATTAAGTATATTTTTACGAGCGTGTGAAGTTGCATCGCTCATACAACTGCCAAAATAAATCAGCGAGTTTTCTAAAACAGATTTACCGTTGACGTCTTGAGTGGCTTGCAGTTTTTTGGCAACGTTGATGTAAAGACCAACATTAATTTTATCAATTTCACGGCGAATTCCTCGAAAGTACGTTTTAACATTCTCTTCACCAGAAGCTCCTGTTCTTTGCCCAATAATAGCAGCTATATTTTTTTTAACTTCTTTGTTATTACCAGAGCCAGTACTATGGATATGAGTTGTGAGGTGATAATCTGGCTTTGCTAAATTATCTCCTTTAGTGTCTTTTACACCTCCGGCACTTAACCACGTTAAGAGCTCTTTGTACTTGGGTATAATTAATTCATAACCAGGATTTTTTCTTCCATCATTACTCGCCATTGAAATAGATCTTTTAGAGTCACAAATAAAAGCCATAGAAATGATTTCAGACAATAGCTCATGCCTTTGTTGCCAATTTAAATTATTACCTATGCTTATCTTTTGGCAAGCTGAGCCAGAAGTCTCTTGCTCTTGGTCAGTATTTACTCCTAATTTCGTTTCAATTGTTTCTATTTGGGTTAAGTGATGATCAAGAATATGTTTATCTGAAGGTGACAGTTTGTTTTTTAAGCTACTTAAACTTTCCATAACATAATCTAAAGACATTTTTTTTCTTTGTGTCGCTGGAGCTAATTGCGATGAAACAGAGCGCGTCGATGTGCTATTTGAGTTCGCCAGCACTGCATTTTCTAAAATTGTTTTTAAATCAAATAATGGGCGCACTGCCTTGTTATTAACATAAGAGATATACCAACCATTATGTACTTTAAAGCGATCATGAGCTGATATAGGCAAAACCCCTTTTAAAGCCCCATCTCCTGTAATTTGAGCGGCATAGTGCTCAAAGCTTGTGCCACCAGCCCCTCGACTAAAAGCACTAATATATGGAGGGTGAGGGGGGTTACCGTCAATTGAATCTGTTCGAATGCCTGTATAAAAGTTTGTAAACGATTTCACAGGCTCAAATAGTTGAACCAAAGAAGAATGAATGCCCCCATAGCCAATTTGATCAACACCATTGTCAATATGCCCAAAAAGAACACGTAATGGAGCATTTGACTGAGCATAAAGGTTTTTTGCATAAAGAGACTCTAAAAAAGGCAAAGCGATTAAGGTCCCCGCCCCCACCAAAAAGTCTCTTCTTTTAGTTTTTTTATAAGCTATATACTTTTTTAAAGACATCATTCACTCACTTTTGCTGTTTGACCAATAAGGCTAGAGCCAGCAATAATTATTTTTTTAATTAAATCTTTCATTTTAATATCTTGGTTTTGACTGATATTTTGCCCATAAAACTGAAGGGTATAACATGACCCAACTGAGTTAAGTGCTCCAATGTGGCGATCATCAAACAGATCTTTTCCTGAAGCTAAAGACAGTAAATTTTTTGTCGCACAGTAGTTAAGTAAGTCTTTTTTATCGCGAGCGAAATGAACACCCAAGTCTTTGACTGAACTAATACTAACACCTTCTGGTGTTAACTGAGTGTAATTAATAGCCTCACCATTTGAGTAATTTGCACGATAGCGTCCAAAACTATCAAAATTTTCTACAGCTTTCCCATAAGGGTCTGTCACGATATGACAAGAAGAACATGGAGCCACTTGTGATAATTTATTTACACTCGCCTTAATGGTATCACTCTCTCCCAAAGATGTTCCTATCAACTGACCAGAGGGAGCTCCAATAGGAACATCGCAAAGAAGTTTTGTTTTTATCATAGGCCCTCGAGTAAAAACATTAACCTCACCATTTGATGAGTTGTTAGCCCAAAAACCCATATGAGATAGAATACCAGAAGACCTATTTGGGTCTCCGGTTTTTACCATTTTAAATTGACCATTATATCCATTACTATTTAAACCATAAAGCTTTGCTGTTTTGTCTGTATGAAACATGACATCTGTATTGAATAAATCAGAAACCGGTAAGTTATTTTGAATGTGATAATCAACAAAGTGAGTAACTTGTTCAGCCAAGTTCCAATTGGCCTGATCATTTGTCACACCATCTACTCCAAAATTTTTATTTCCAACTTCACGTAAACTACCCATAGTAAACCAGTTATAAGCTAACTCTCTGGCAACATATGTTGATTTTTCACTAGCTAGCATGCGGTCTACCACCTCTGGTAGTTGTTGCCTCAACTGGTTATTCTCAGCTAAGTCTAGCAGCCAACCCTCTGGAGCCTGCCCCCACAAGAAAAAAGAAATTTTACTAGCAAAATCATACTCGTCGATTTGTTGTGTGTCTGAATTATTCACGGCCAAGTTTAAACCATAAAAATGATATGTAAACTGAGGAGAAACTAACAATAAATATAGTGCACTTTCCATCTTGTTGTTTAAGCTACCACCTTGGTCAAAGGCCACATCTAAAACTTTTTGAGACTCATTTGAAGAAAGGGGGCGACGAAACAAAAGCCTTCCCCAATTTTCTGTGAACTCACTTAAGCACTCATTTTCGTTGTTTGGGTTAGAACACTTAAATACACGAGAGTTGGCAGCGGCTGTTGACTTAATGGCAGATAATACTTTCTCTGCGCTTGAGAAAAAACCTTCAACAAGCTCGATACCAGGAGCTACTCGCCCTAAGCTATTATTATAAGAAACTTTGCTATAATCGTTAATTAAATCAGGATAAACTGTAATACCAAAAAGGTTATTAACTGTATATTCATATTGACGATGGGTTAAGGGCCCAACATTGTAATTTAGAACTTGAAGCACCTGCCCTTTTGTGACCGAATTACACTTAAAGCCATCGGATAAAGTGTTCAATATCGACTTTTGCTGACTACCACCAGCAAAGTCATCCATAGGACCAACAAATGCTGGCTCATCGCTTAATGAACCTGAATTTGATTTAAATGCACTACTTCCATCCCCCGTTGCTTGAAAAGAGGGAGCGCAGTTGTTATAGGCCAGCATAATGACTAAGGGGCCAGCTACCTTTAGTAAAAATGAATGAATGCGACTAAAGCTCAAAGATCCCCCTTTATACACCTATGACTCCATTCTATGGCAATTCATCGGCATTTTTGGGTATTTATTTGATTTATCTCAAGATAAGACAATCTGACTGTATAAAGCTGCGACAGTGTCTTTTTTTTGTTGAAAAGATCGACATTTTTTCAAGTTTAATTAAATAAATTTGAACACTTACCTCTTTTTCCTCAGGCCCTTTATTAACCAAAATTAAACTTTGCATTACCACAAAGTGTACTTGACCAATCATCAATACTGTTACATTCTCACGGATCATCAGAGCTGGGGGATTAGCTCAGTTGGGAGAGCACTTGATTTGCATTCAAGAGGTCGCAGGTTCGATCCCTGTATCCTCCACCAATTCCACTCTGATGTGTTGAAAATTCAAAAGCCTCGGTCTCACGGGCGCAGACATAATAAAAATTAAGATCTGATCATAACTGCATAGCGCAGAACACAACCTGACACATACAGCGTCTTCTCACTTAGCTGTACATTCCAAAACCAGTCCTACAATATAAAATTTTTTTAGTCCTTAGAAGTTATGGAGAAATCGCCGATAAACCATTAATCACCGGGGCAAAAGCAACATCACGAACTTTAATATAGGTTGTATTTGGTGGAGCCCAACCGGCGTTACTACCGCCATAAAAGCTACTATAATAAAGAGTATCAATTCTTGGTTGGTCACCACTAGCCCACCACTTCATATTTCCTTTATTTACCAGTAAATTACCGTTCACCCACCCGCGCATACTTCCATCTGATTTACTAGTTGCTGAATTCATAGTGACTTCAAAAACCACATCAATCCATTGACCAATAGGAATACTATAGTTTCCAAACTGAGTGTCTAACCCCACCGTACTTTTACTCAAATCTCGATCAGCATTGTAGGTATACATAACAAAACGGCCCGTTCCATCATATTTACCCCCACCCAAGTAGTTTCCTCTCCACATCACCCGAGCCGTAAACCCGGCTGAATTCACTTGCCCACCCGATGGAGCTGCTCCACCACCAAAACCAAAGGCAAGTTTCCCCCCCTGATACTGACTCCCCCACTTGAAACCGGGTTCAAAATAGACAGAGTACTTCATACGGTAAGACCTTTGATGAGGAATATTATATTGAAAGACAACTCTTTCTGAGCCTGTTGAAGAGGGCGTATACCTGTGCCTAAGCACCCCTTGGCCATTTTCCATAACCACACTTAAGTGCTCTCTTTTTCGAGAAGCTCGTAAGCCTGGCACCCAGCTTGCTAGGTGATCACTCGTTAAAGAACCAAATGGAATATTTGAATGACCAAAATTAAGAGGGAATATTTCGCCATCAATATCGGTGGCATCGGCAGCAATAAATTTAGCTGTGAACGGGGTAAACTCATCTTCTGTATAACCTGCAGGAGGTCTAAGAGTAACGGTGTGCTCTTTACCATCTGTTGGTAAACCAAAAGCCACAACTGAAGTGGCCGGTGCTACAACACTGGTTGAATAGTCTTTACCATCAATCCAAATGTCATAGCGAGTTACGCCATTGATCGCCCCTGAGTCACTCAATGAAAAGTTATGAGTACTGCCATCCAAGACTTGCCCCTCACCATTTAAAGTTATCTCACGTATTGGTTTTACTGGAGGCTCCTCTTTCTTGGGAGGAGAAGGTTCTTTTTGTTCAGAGATAGAGGTGGATTCTGGCACTGTGCTTGTCAAAGTATTGCCATCTTGAAAATTAGAGTTAAATTCACTCGAGCAGTTTTGAAACGCCAACACCAACACCAACGCCACCAACAACTTCAAATATAATTTGAAACCTCTCATGAATCCCCCAAGATAATTTAGTGTATCAAGTAAAACAGACAATCAAAAATGAAACTCTACTTTGTACTAAAAAGAGTCATATTTGAGCTTATTTTCATCAACAAAAAATAAATGACCGGCTTTAATCAATAAAAGTGTAAATTTTTATGACAGTGATTTATCAAATTTAATATTTTTTTCTGTTAATAAAATTAGGGGATGTTGATACCCTATTCCAGGCATTTCGTCCAATATCTTTAATTGATCGTCTCATAACTTCAAAACGCACCCTCAGAAAAGGAACAAGAACACTCATAAGAGCAAAACTTGCTTTTTTAAAAAAATGAATGATCTGGGGATTTAAAAAGAATGTCTTTTGTTTTAGGATAAACATAGAGTCTAGCTATGGAATCTGATAGAGATAAATTAATATAATGAAGAGCAAGATCAGAATGGTGACATCCTGGAATAAAGCCAAAGTTAAAAAACACCCAACATACCAAGCTGTAACATGCTTTAAAATTTGACCACCTGGACTTGACGAATATTTAATTAACGTAAAGAGCAGAACAGCAAAAAGAGTGAAAAGCGTCAGGCTAAAATGACGAAAAAGATTTTTTTAAAGTTTATAGTTTATCAAGCTCACAATAGTACTTAGGCCCCACTAAAAGTATATTGATATTGTTAGAAACTTCAAAGCCATGAGAGAAAACAAGAGAATCACTTTGTAAGCTATCAATCATAGTGACTTGAAACGGGTGGTAGCCATCTTCATTCATTTTAAATAAATTAATTTCGCAACTCACCAAAGAATCAGCAGTGCTGACTTTAAAAATATTTAATTGCTTGGTTAAAGCCCCGTATATATTCTTTGATACAATTTTTTCACCACCCTTCTCTGTGATACTTATTTTCAAATCTAAAGAATTAGCCAAACCCCAATTTGTACCAAATAAAACCCAAAAAATAATGATTTTAAACACAAGCCCCCTCCTTTTTTTATATTTATTTACTTATCTGCAATGACGGCGGCAACTGTCCCGCAGTGACATAAAATTTTATAGACTCAATATGGCTTTGAGCACGAATTTCTATGTATTTAATTTGAGAACGAATGAAGTCGGTTTCTCTAATATTTATATTTATGAGTGATGAGCCACCGTAACGAAACCTTTTTTGCTCGGCTTTTTCTAATTTTTCAGACAATTCAACTTCACGGCGCTTTAGAGACAGTTGTTTCTTTAATAAAGCAAGAGTGTCCCAACTATTTTTTAATTGTGTTTCAATTTTTTGCTGTCCATAACGGCGCTTAACCTTAGCCATTTCTACGTCTGCCTTAGCCATTCTTGTTTTTCCACGGGCTTCGCGCATCCATAAAGGAAAACTTAAGGTGCCTTGAATACGAACTTCATTACCGTCAAATTCCCCACGAGAAGCTCCCCTATCCTGAGCCATCGCTCCCGACAAAGACAAATCAGGAAGACGGTTTTGACTTTGTAAACGATACTCCACTTTTTTTTCTTCAATTTTCAAAGACAAAGCTTTTAAATCCTGCCTTTGCTGACTAGCACTTTTGATCCAAGCTCTTAAACCCCTAAGCTTCATAGGAAATGGAAATTTATCATCTTTTAAGCGAACCGGAAGATAGGACGACTCAGCTGAGGTGTAAGGGTTACCTAAGAACAAATTTAACTGACGAAATGCTAGCTGGGCTTTTGTTTTTTGCTTAGCCACCTCAGCCTGACGGTTTAAAATTACCCTTTGGTTTTCGTCAACTTCAATACGAGCTCGATCTCCTTTTTTCACTCGAACTCTTAACCACCTATCTCGATTTAAAGCCACATCTAACAATTGCTGAAAGGCATTTAATTTTTGATGAGCCAAGGCCCAGTAATAATAAAGCCCTAACCCTTTGTAAATTAACTCAAGAGTACTTTGTGAGAATTCATGTCTAAACCCTTCTAGAGCTAAAGATTGCTTTTTTAAACTGGCTCGTCGTTTATCTATAAATAACCCTCGCAAAGGCTTTACAGACAACCCCATGGCCAGCTCACCACCAGCGTTAGTTCCATCTTTGTCCCAGTAAAGAGGTAATGAGCCATTGGTTGTACGGTAAGTTCCAAACAATTGAGTGCCTGCGAAACCAAGGGGCTGCTCTAAAGAAACTTGAAAACCATCAAAAACAGAGCTTTTATCAATAGAGTCATACTTAGATTTTAATTGAGTATCAAAAGCTCCTTTCTTTGCCTGCAAACCAGCAACTTCTTTATCTAAATTTAATGTCAGCTCTTGGTAAAAGGGGCTGTTTTTTGTAATGGCACCCACCACATGGTTAACGGTAATTACAGAAGATTTACTTTTGTCTAGAGTTTCTGAAGAGTCTGTAAATGCCATTGGGCTAAAAAATATAATAAAGAAAATATTGGTAAACTTTATTAAATAAGAAAAAACGGATGAACTTAAAAAAGAGTTCATTATTTGTACTTTCCTTTTGAAGAAGATTTCTTTGAAGAAGTTTTCGTTTGCTCCTTGTGGTGAGCTGGTCCTACATAGTCTTTTGGAAACTTATTCATTTGACGCCAAAACTCATAACCCAATGAAACTTCACCGAGCAATACCCAACCAATCACTAGTGTTCCTTGCCGTAACCTTTGATCTGGGGGCCAGACTTCTCCGTCTTTAGGTAAAATCAGAGCACGAAACTTCCCACCTTGATCACTGAGAGCATCGATGACCTTAACTTCGCCTAAAAAGGTTCCAAAACTAGCTTCAGGCCAACCAGAAAACTGAATGGCTGGCCACCCTTCAAATTGCATTCGTACTTCTTGCCCAACATGAATTAAAGGAATGTCGTTCCCTTCTATCCAAAACTCAACGGCCTTTTGCTGAACAGTAGGAGCTAATGTAGCAAGAACTTCTCCATTTTTAATATACTGAGACCCACCAACTGAAGTTTTTAAAATTCTTACCACCACTCCATCATTAGGGGCATACACTTTTAGCTGATTTTGGCGGGATAACATAATACGAACTTTTTGCTCTTCTGTTTCTACTTTAGCTTTTTTTGCCTTTTGGTTTTTTAAAGATATTTTGGTTTTTTCTACATCTAGTTGACTGGCCAGCCCCTCTTTTAGCAACCTAGATTGACGATTAACATTTAACTGAGCCGTTTTTACATTTTGATCCATAGCACTGAGTTGAGCTTCTATGGCAATCAGCTTCATTTTTAATCGTTCTATTATTTCTTGATCATTATCTGCCAGTTCTAAAAGAAGTTGGCCTTTGGCAACTTGCTCTCCTTCTTTAACAAACCATTGCTTAAGTCGGCCTTCAATTGGGGCCTGAATTTCAAAGACTCGCTCGCTATGACTAAAGCCAATAACTTTTCCTTTAACATAAGACGTCTGCACCCAGGGTATAAAAATAAGCCCCAAAGACAAAATAAACAACACAACTAAACCACGACTTAAAAATTTAGCCACATAACTTGGGTTTTCAACCTGAGCCATAAAACGACGAATTCGACTTTCGTCATTAAGTACAGATCTTAATGATTTTTTTCGTTTTTCCATTGAAAAATCCCATCCATTTTTTTAGCGATCACATCTTTAGTTGTTGTGACTATGACTGTTGTTTTTTGTAAACGCAAATAGCTCAGTAACTTTTCAACCAAGTTTTCCTCTAAATCATCAAGAACACCATCAAATATAATAGTACCAGCGTTTTGTAAAACTCCCCTTAAAACCATAAGACATTTAGCTTCATTATCAGACAAAGGAGACCCATCATGAGAAATGAGGGTATCAAACTGCTGAGAGTACCCGCTCATTATACCTATTAAGCCTAAGGATTTCATTACCGATCGAATATGGTTCACAGTGTGAGTGTCAAAAGATAAGTTATCTTTAACGGTTCCTGAAAAAAACTGAACATCACTTCCTACAAAAGCGACTGCCTCGTGTAAACTTCTTGGGTTATAAGAATTTAAAGAAAGCCCATCTAATAACACTTCCCCTCTTATAGGAGCCTCAAGGTTTAACAGTATTTGACAAAAAATAGACTTACCGGCTCCAACTGGTGCCAAAACAGCAGAGTGTTTTTGCGCAGAAAATGTCATAGATAATTTTTCAAATAATGTTCTTGTTGAAGAGGAGTGCAGAGAAAGCCCTCTGATTTCCCACTGGTGAGGATTTTTAGAACAATTTAACCCAGACGTGGACTTAACGGGCTCTTCAGATATTTTACCATAGAGCTTTTGCGTAGAAATAATGGCCCCATAAATACTTTCTAGAAGGCTCGGTAACTTACCTAAAGCCAATAATAAGTAAGTCACTATGAGTTCAGCGGCAATGAACTGCCCCAAAGTGATAAATTGTTTAAAAACTAAAAAACCACCCAAAGAAAGAAATAGAAGACCTCCAATGATTTGAATTAAAAAAATCCATTTTACTTGTCGAAAGTAATTTTTAAAAAAACTTTCTCGAAAAGAAAGAAAGTTATCAACTTTTTCTTCTACTTTTCTTAAAGCAAGATCTTGCCCTTGATTAGAGAAAAATAACTTTTGGTTAAAGCTTAATTGCTCCAACCATGCTAAAAAGTTGTATTTTTTGTCAGAGGTATTAAGGCCAAGAATAATAATTTTTCGGGAAATTAATACAATAGATAACCATAAAGTTGCGAGAAGAATTAATGAGTATATTAGAAAAAATTGATGATAGAATGAAACTATAATTAAACCCATTGCAAACTGCATAATAAATTGAATGCCGTCCACTAAGGTTTTAGCAAAGGCTTTTTCAAGAGAAAACACTTCAAAAAAGCGGTGAAAGATTTGTCGAGAGGAGCTACCTTCCGACATTTTTTCTTTTATGGCAGAAAAATATTGAGCAAAATAAAGTGAGGTTTTCACAAAAATTCGCCGCTCAAGCCTCTCAACCACTTCAATTTGAGCCAAGCGAAGAACACTCACCAGTATGACTAAGCCAGAAAAGACGGCAAACAAAGCGAGTGTTGCCTCTTGATAAACCTGAATGGCAAGTTGATTAATGAAAGCCTGAATAGAAAAGGGAATCATTAAAAGAAAGAGGTTAAATAAAAGCGTGAGTAGTATAATGTACCTAATACTGCGCTTTTCAGAATAAAAAATATCTGAGATAGGCTTTAAAATTTGGCTTAAACTTTTTTCAACCACTTGTTACCTAGCAAGTCAAAATTTATAATAAACTCAATGCATATACACCTATACCTGGCAATTGAAGCATTGAAAACTAAATACTTTTAGTATTTTTATTTAACCCGTACTGTTATGATAGCTGAATCCAGTTCGGCTTAATAGCCCCTTAGCTTGTAAATTATTATATAATAGACTTAGGTGCCCAAGACCGAAGAAATATAAACAGACAAAAAACTAGCTGTACTTACGACATAAAAAAAGGCCGCTTCACAAAACGACCTTTTTTAAACTAAGAATTACTTTCAAAAGAACCTAAAACTCAAGGCCTAAATAAACCCCTAAGTGATTATTGATAATAAAAGCACTACCCTCCAAGGTATTTGAATTATCATCTTGCGTATAATCAAGACTATTAACTTCTGTTTGCCAAAAAAGACCAATTTGGTAGTTCTTGTACAGTTGGTAGTTAATACCTGCTGTAAAATCTATGGTGTATCCACTATCAATCTCCAGGCTGTTGCCATTGGTGGCAAAACTTACCGGATAAGCTAAAGTTAAACCTAATTCAGGACGAAATTTATTGGTAAATCTATTTTTGTAACCTAATCCAGCTCGCACCGTAATGGCCTTACTATCGACTAACCCAAAACTATTTGTAGCAGATAAAGCCTCAATAATAGGAGTTGAAGAGTAACCAATTCCAAATTTTAAATGAAATTGTGAACTTTTAGTGGTTTTCCAATCAGAACCTAATAAATAAATTGCCTCAGCAGCTAACCTTTGAGTGGTATAACTTTCTTTGATAAGACCGTTTTCATCTTCAAAGTCACCTGTACTAATAGTTCCATTGATAACAAGACCAAATTTTGAACCAATAAAAGTACCAAACTCACCATAAAGAGCAGGGCTTGTGACGGTTTCGTGTGTAATTTCATTTCCGCTTCCTAAATCTTGATTATGAAAATAACCGTTAAAACTAGCTCCACCTTTCACCCAAGACCTACCCCACAAAGAATATTTGTTAGCGTAAGAATAGGCCGGTACACGATCCACCTTTTTTTCTTCTTCAACAACAGGAGCCGCTGCTGTAGTTACCGGCTCTTCCTCTGTGGTATTTTCTACTATATTATTAAGTTCTTTAGGAACTTCAGGCTCAGTATTCACTTCTGCATTTTTATTAAGTGTTTCAGCAGAGGGGTAACTGCATGAGGCTGTGTTTTGACTACCTTCATCAGAAGACAGTTCATCACTGGCATAAGGGGCTTCTACTTTAGATGTGATATGATCACCTAAAGGAGAGTCTAAAAATAATTTATGCTTAGGTGAATACTCCGTCAGAATTTTTCCGTTAGAATAAGCCATAACTCTCCAAAGGTATCTTGCCTTTGGGTAAATTTCGATATGCAAATTATTTTTTGCTGTTTTAAAGTAACGACGACTACAGTTTCGTCCGCGAGTAATTTCTACCTCGTAAAACTCAGCCCCATCAATATTGGTCCACCCCAAGTTTAAAGGATATTTTTTTTGTTTAAGTTCACTCGTAAATGACTCTTTTATTGTCGTCGTTGGAGCTGAAAGTAAATTACTTTCATCATAGGACAGGTCCGTTTCTGTCAAGTGACTATCTTTAGAGATGTCGACATCGTTTGCCCATGACAGACTAAATGTTAAACTTAAACATGCGATCAAAAAGAATTTTGTTTTTTTCATTTGCTTCACCTAAGTTAAATAGTATTTTCAAAAGTCTCTTCGGATACCTCTTAAAAAACATTTAAGTTATTTTTATTGTGACTATAACTTCTGCAATATTAAAGAAATTTATAAACTTTGATCTAGTTCTTTGGTGAAAACAGTACGTGACTAAAGGTAAGTACAAAACCTACACCCGCTCTAAATCTAGAAAACAGAAAAAAAAATGTTGTTTAACTTAAATTCAAAAAAAAATATAAAAACCAGCAAAGCCAATACAGTGGCCTAAACTCGCTTATTTTTGTCGCTACCCTGTATTTGTTATACTCAACAAAATCTATTTATTTTGAATAAACACCTAAAACTACTTGTTATTTACCAAAATTAACAATGGCAAAGAGGTTGCAAAAAAAAGGGTGGAGTTGATTTATGGTACGTTTATGGAAAATACTCATTTTATTCTTATTTATGGGCACTCATAGCTGGGCGACCCATTTGGTTCCATCTTATGCTATCAAAAAGCAAGAAAACACACTCTTCAGTTCTCATGAGAAAAGAATGATTGAAGGAGCAAAAGGTTACCTCGTTGAGGAGATCACTCATTTTCAAGATAATTTAACGGAAAAATTTCATTGTTTTTCTAGATTTAGAGTTTGCCCGCAAGGACCAGGTTATTTTGAATCAAAACTTTCTCAGTTAATTAGGGCCAACCGTCAATTTCGTTTACTTGTTGGAGCTTATAAAAACTGGGGCACCTACCAAAAGAATTACAAAGTTCATTTTTTATCTAAAAATACATTTAAAGCTCTCAAACTGAAAAAGTTAAAATACACGCAGAAGGAGCTTGAACAGTTAAATTCACTCTTTTACACCAACAAACGACAAATTTTAAACGATTGGATTTCTAAAGGTTTACATCAAAAAGAATACAAAGGCTACCACCCACCTCGTGAAATTTCTAATCACAAAGTCGACTTAGCTTATATAGAAAAGTTATATGCTTTTCCTGGTTTCCAAGATTATATGCATGAAAAAATGGATGAACTGAGAAGTTACTACCTCAACCAAATTATGGCCTTATTAGCAGCAGAACCTCTAATTCTATTTATTGAACAATCAACAATCACCCCTCACATCATTGCCAAGGCTTACCAGAAGTATATTTTATTACTTGAAGAAAGAGTATTGCACATTGAAAATACTAAAAAAGATCGAGACTTACAAAAAATTGCCTTACTGTACGACTCACTTTTGTATAACTCTAACCCAAGTGAATTTAACGACTTTTACAACTCCAGGGATGGAGTTTTTGCCAAGCTTTCTTCTTGGAATGCCATGATCAATAAAATTAAACATAATATGATTCTAGGAGAAAGAAGAGATCAAATTATCAATAATACTTTTTTAGCGGTCGGAGTTTATGCCACTTTTATTCCCTCGACGGCTATCTTTAAGTTTTCGTTAGGTCTGAGTTATTTTTTGAAGTCTGGAGTTGATACTTATTTTACTCTTGGAGATTATAAAATAAATATAATGGATTGGTTAAGTGGATTACAAACATTTGATCGAGTCAATAAATCTAGGTCGGCATACCTTAGCAACCTATTTATGTCATTTTTTCTAGCTCAACCTGTTGTTTCAACCTTAGCCAAAGGGTCTCAGCTTATAAAGCTACAGTTAGAAGTCACCGATGGTTTAATACAAAATATTCGAAATTATATTAACAATAAAACAAAAACACAGGTTAAAACAGAAGTGAGTCATTCAAATGTTAATGACCAGTTTAATGATAAAAATATATACATAGAAACAAACGAAGATCAGGTTTTATATGTCAGTTCCTACATAGCAGACTATGACGATTTTACTTATTTTAAATATATATTAGGTTGTTTGGCTTTGGGCGATAAAGAGTGTAAAAAGCCAATTAATCTTTAGAACACAATTGAATCTTCGTTAAATCATCTTCCGATAAAATCATATTATCCACAAGAACTTGTAAACTTAAAAAACCTATATCAAGACCTTCGTTGTTTCTGCTACAAGGCTCTTCAAGAAGAGTTCCTTGAACTTCTCCAGATTGGCAGTGAATACTATGTAATGTCTTTGTGAGTTCATAAACTTCAGAAATGTAAACAAGTCCGGAAACTTCTTCTAACTCTTGGCTTGAGTTTAGCTCAGAGGTCACAGCCTGTTCGTCCTGATCAAGACAAAGCTCATTGAGTTCATAAGATTGATCAAAGCAATAAAAAGAAATAGGTACTGCCGAAACATTGGGAGATGCTAAAAAAAATCCGATAAATACAAAGGCCATCGTGAAGGCTTGAGTGAGTTGAAGCGAAAAAAGGTTAAAAGCTGCCATAACCTCTTATAACACAAACAATAATTGTTCGACATAACCAAAGCTTACACATAAAGTTTTTTCATGGTTCAATAAACTTACGACACCCCCCCTAAAGTACCGAATTTACATTGATATTTTGGTCACAAAAAATAAATTGTCAAAAACTCATTCACTTTTTTTTAAATCGGTAAACTGACGTGAAGAACTTCTACGCAATATTACTTCTGACCACATCATAACGGGCAAAAACAAGGCCAACACATACAATCCAAAGTAATACTTATAGTAAGCCGCCGGAGAACAAGCAAACACAACAAAATACTTACTCCCAATAAAAAGTAAGACCGCTGCTGTGTAATTCAATTTGTATTTCATATAAAGAAAGGTAAAGGCAACCAACGCCATTAAAAAAGGAAATAAACTTGAGAAAAAAATATGTGGAATGAAAAAAGTGGAATTAGAGTGAAAGTCATGCCACCTTAGCTGAAAAGATAACCATGTTTTTTCAGGCCAAGGCCGTTTTTTAATATGACCAGTTTTTAGAACATTTTTTAAACGACGATTTTTTTCCGGTAACATCAGCTGATCTTCACTATATTTATTATAAGGTCCAAAACCGCCGGCATAATAGAACAAACGCCCTCTTTCTTTTATAAATAAAGCAGGATGACTCACTATCAGCTTTAAAGACGACTGAATAAACAGGCGAAAATCTTTTAGACTTGCTGTTTGATGTTTTCCTTTTTTCCAAAGAGCACCTATGTCATTAAAATTTTTATCTTCAATTAAATCACTAATACTTATGATTTTACTAATGTTTGCTAATTCTTCAGTTTTCATCTGATCATGATCTACATTTTGCAAAATATACTTAATGGGATTAACTAAAGCCGTCGTCAAATAAATAGGGCTTACTGGATAGGCTCGTAAAGCCAAGGGAAAAATCACATTTATTAAAATCCCAAATAAAAAAATCAAAGGAAGGCATTGAGTTAAAAACCTTTTTTTACTCTTTGCATTCAAATAATATATGAATGCAAAGGTGGGAATAGCTAAAATAGAATCCTGCTTAATCATGGCAAATGCACAAACAACAATAGTTAGTAAAACAAAAGAAAAGGCACTGACTTCTAAGTCGGAACCATGCCTTTTAGATAAATCAAAAAATATGAGTAAAACAGAAAGTAAACCTAACCAAACCGTAAAGTATTCTCTCTCATAAGACATCATAAAAAGTCCAACATGAGGAGTGTACAACAGCCAAGCAAAGAAAAAGGTAACGATAGCTACCGGAACTTTACGTTTGATAAACCAATAAAAGGCAAATGAAATGAACCCACTTAAAGTCATTACATTAAAAAGACCAAAGCTACTTAAGTCTGGTGTTAACCAATAAAAAAACCTCACTATATTTGAAAAAATATAAGAGTTCCAACCTGAATGAAAGCGCCCTTGCTGAATATCTTGAAGAAGTAACAAGGTATCAAAAGAAAATAGTCCAGGTTTTTGGCCTAAAAACCAAAACATCAAAATTAAAAATGAGCACACTAGGTACCCATATAAGAAAGATATATTGGACCTTTTCATAGGCCCTTATTTTTAACTAATTTTTCATGGGTGTCTAAGAAAAAGGCACCCAATTTTTGTTAACTCAAAATCAAGCTAAGAACTTATTACGAAGGGATGTTATTTGACCAAGCCATGTTTTTTCATTCTTTAGGTCAAAGCCAATATCTTCACCACCACGAATGACAGAATTAAAAACTTTTTTTAAGACTTCAACTTCTACTAATGCTGAGTCGTCATCACTCAAAGTTTCCTCAATAGCTTCAAACACACTAATTAAGTCAGGAGTCGTTACTACTTTTGGAAGCTTAGACATATCTAAACCCTGACAAGCAATGGGCTTAAACCCTATTAGCTTATCTGTCAGTAATAATTTTTTTCCATCGCTTAAGTTAATTTGTAAAAAGTCAGCACCTTGTGGATCTGTCCGCTTTATAACCCCATCCACAGATTCAAAATCTAACTGAATAAACTTTCCATCTACATTCTGCTTAATTCCCAAGTGACCACCAATAATTTCTAATGCGGCCAAGCCTTCTGCCTGACTTACGTAATCATTAATTGTGTCTCGGTACTGAGCCTCATCAATATTTTCAGTTTGTGCCAAAATATGCCTCCCAAGCAATATTTCTTGAAGAATACCTCCAAGATAAGGTACTTGATTATCGACCGACCTAGGGTGCTAATTTAGTATTTAATTTATTTATATCCCATCGTCGTGGAAATAAAATAAGCAGTTTAAGAGCCTTGAAGAGCTTACTGCCAATGAAAACTAATTAAATGCTATTTGAGTCGTTTGAGCTAGACTAATTGCGTGTAGCAATTCGAAGCAAACCCAGGTAAATTATCTTAAAATAGAACTCTTTTCCAGGATTTACCAAGATGATAGTTAAGCGGTGGCAGGCTCCTCTCTTACCCGATAAAAAACAAATTTACATTATGTTTAAGCGAGAAGGGCTTGAACCTTTTGAAGAAATCATTGAACCCAATAAAAGTATAAAAACTCACAGGCACCCTTTTGATGAAGTCCGTATGATTTTAAGTGGAGAGCTTATATTAGACATATCAGGTAATAAGCTTCTGCTTCGTGCAGGTGATAAAATAATCATCCCGAGTAACACAAAACACTCTAAAAAAGTGGAAACTGAAGAAAGTTGTATTTCTGTTTGTGCTCAAAAAATATAATTTTAAAATACTAAGACTTCATCCAGCGAAGGTAAGCACTTATATTTTTTTCAAAACCTCTTTCTGATGGCTCATAAAATTTTATATCTTTTATTTTGTCTGGTAAAAATGTTTGCTCTTGCCAAGCTTTCTCACCATCATGAGAGTACTTATAGCCTTTACCGTAACCAATATCTTTCATTAATTTTGTTTTGGCAGACCTCAATGATTTAGGCACTTCTAAATTTCCAGATTTATTCACCTCACTTAAAGCTTTTTTATAAGAAAGGTAAGAGCGATTAGACTTTGGAGCTGATGATAAATATGTGGTGGCTTGAGCTAAACAAATACCAGCCTCAGGCAAGCCAATGGCTTTGACAGCTTCCATCGTCGCCATAGCTAAAGGTAGCCCTTTAGGGTCGGCATTTCCAATATCTTCTGAAGCTAAGATCACTAAGCGTCGAGCGATAAAAACAGGATCTTCTCCCGAGGCCACCATTCTTGCTAAATAGTAAACAGCCGCATCAGGATCACTTCCTCTTACACTTTTAATAAATGCCGAGATCGCATCATAATGACTATCACTGGCTTTATCATAATATAGGCTTGTGTTTTTAAAGAATTCATAAAATTGTTCGGGAACTAATGGCCAATCCCATTGATCACTATCAGAACCATTATAAGCCGTGAGTATGGCATCAAGAGTGTTTAAAAGCTTGCGAGCATCGCCATTGGCATCACCAATAACTTCTTTGATCGCTGATTCGGACAAAACAAGTTGGGGTTTTAAATCAAAAGAGTTTAAAGCTTTAAAAACTAAAATTTTTAAATCTTCTTCTTCCAAACGTTCAAAAACTAACAACTGACAACGACTCATCAAAGCTGAGTTTAACTCATAACTGGGATTTTCCGTGGTGGCCCCTATTAAAATCAGGTCGCCTTTTTCTGTAAATGGTAAAAGTATATCTTGTTGCGATTTATTTAAACGATGGATTTCATCAATAAACAAGACCGTTTGCCGACCTAGAGTTATTTTTTTTTGATGAGCCTCATTACCAAGGTCTCTAATTTTTTTTACACCAGTATCAATAGCGTTTGCCACAACAAAATCAAAATTTAAAATTTCGCACAACAATAAAGCAAAACTGGTTTTTCCAGTTCCAGGAGGCCCCCAAATAATTAAATTTGGCAATAGCCCTTGCTCTACCCTCTTAATTAAGGGAGACCTTGGGTGAAGAGCTTTTTTTTGACCCACAATATCTTTTAAAGAGCTTGGGCGAAGACGCTCAGCCAAAGGCTTCAAATGAGGGTTTTCGGTGGCTTCAAATAAATCCATAGACAATATTTATAGCCGACAATAACAGGGTTCGCCAACCCTAAATCTTAACTTTTGGCTCAGTGCCAATAGCCTCAAGCTCTTTACTTGACTGAAAAGTAGACAATTCGTTCAAAAAACTCGGTTTCCCTCTCAAAGGGGTTTACTCCTTGAGCTCCCCTAGGAACTTCAGTGAAAATACCTTCTAAAGTAATTCGTACATCATATAGATAATTTGTAATACTTTTACGCTCTAACCCATCGACATAAAATTGAGTGACATTTTGATTTGCACTTGAAACTTCGTTATCGATAGGAGTCACGCCAATGCGTTTACTTTCCCCCCCACCAACAAGAACAATATAGCGCCCCGCTGAATCTTGAAAACCTGGATAACTGCCTAAGAAAATACTGGCTCCCGAGAATTCTTTTTCAAGAACAACCAAATCATTATTTCCATGCTCCAAAACTTCTACTAAAATATTACTCAACACAACTGAGTTTTCACTGTTATTTTCAATAACTAATTCAAAAGAAAAATAACCATTTTTTAATTCAACCGTCGGAGCTTCTAGGCCGTCGATGACCGGCTGAGAAGGGTCACGAACAATTTGCCCAGGACCGGCGCTTGAAACCTTTGTTACTACCGCTGCGACTTTTACCTTTTCGGACTCGACTTCACTGCAAGAAATACAAAATAAAACAAGTAACAGAGTAAATAGTTTCAATTTTTAACCTCTTTGTAAAATTTTTGGAGTTAAGAAAATTAACAGTTCATTTTTAATCGTCTCTTTCACCTTACTTTTAAACAACCAACCTATAATTGGAATATCTTTTAAACCTAATGGACCTTGCTCTGAGTTTGCTCCTAAGGTGTCGTAAATTCCACCAATCACTGCTGTCTCGCCACTTTTCACTAAAATTTTTGACTTGGCTCTTCGATTGTTGACTGATCGGGCTAAAGTTTCCTTATCTTCCACAGCTCCGGCAAAGGCTCTGTTGACTTCAAAGTCCATCAGTACAGTTCCATTATTAGTAATTTGAGGAGTAACCAATAGTCTCAAACGCACAGGAGTTCTTTGAATAATTTTTGTGACTGTTCCATTGTTTACAGATGAGGTTATAGATAAAACTTGCGACTCCTGAGATATTTCCGCTCGCTCTTTATTCATGGCAATGATTCGCGGGGAAGAAAGAATTTTTGTTAAATTCTCTTGCTCGCTCATAGCTAATGTTGCGGAAAGATTTCCAATATTTTTTAATGTGCCTACGGTTAAATTAAAAATTCCACCAACACTTGTTAAATCTTGAGCCGCGCCTAAGGGAGAAATATTAACACTGGGGCTCAAAATAGTCGGGGCCCCCAATGGCCCTCCATCTGGTGATAAAATAGAAGTTCCACCTGTGGCCGACCAATTAACTCCTACCTGCTTAATAAAACTCTCTCTTGCTTCAACGATTTTTCCTTCAATCATTACTTGAGCAGGTGCACGATCGAGCTCTTTTATTAATTTAGTGACACGAGAGATTGCTCTTTGGTTATCGTTTACATAAATAGAGCTTGTTCTTGCATCCGGAACAGCAATTCCAGTTTTAGGCGTCAAGAGTGGTTTGATTTTATTGGTCAAAAATTTCACATCGGCATAATTTATTGAAAAAAGCTTTACCTTCTTAGGACTAAGACCATCAATATTTTTTTGAGTATTATATATTTGCTTGGCAATGTCTTCGAGTTCTTTGAGTGTGGCAATTCTTAAGACAGACCCCTCTCTAACATAACCCAAACTATTGGATTTCATGATAGTGACCAATGCCTGATCCCAAGGTACTTCACGCAATTTAATAGACACTTCACCTTTCACTTTTTTAGAAATAATTATGTTTGCTCCACTCTCCTCTGAAATAAAATTTAACAACTCTCTAATATTGACCTGATTAGCCTGAATAGAGATTGGCTTTCCATAGTACCTTTCATTACTCATAAGAAAATCATGAAAGTTTGCCGCTGACATAATTCCTTTTCCAGCAAAATCTCCTGAAACAGCGGCTTCTTCTGGCTCTTCTTCAACAGCTTCATCGGGAGTGGGTTCAGAACCTTCGGCCACGCTTATGCCTCCACTGGCCATAACTAATATAGAATTACCTTCTTGCTGAACATCTGGAAGCGTAGCTCCAGGCTTCATTTGAATGACGACGCTCACTGCTTTCGTTCCTTTTTGAGAGTAAGCATTCACTCCAGCAAAAGGAGTTCCATTAAAGTCTTTCATAATAAAAGGTCGCTCAAGAGATTTTTTAATTTTAGCGTTGGCAATATCAATAATTAATTGTCGTTTTTCTGGGTAATCCCGTTGTGATATCTCAACAGGAGAAGATGTGCTCATAACAACTATTCCATTTCCACCTTCAGCAGCTTTAAAATCAATGGATTCTATTAATGAGGCCGCTGCCACCGTTGGTACTGGCTCTTCGAAAGACGACTCAACTTCATTATTTTCGAAGGGCTCCTCAACAGGTACACTTTGGGCCAAAGGCTCAGGAGTGATGTCATCACTTCCAAAGTCATCAAAGTCCCCGTCACCTTCTGCACTTGAAAAATCTTCTCCATTAGCATCGCTATCAAAGTCAGAGTCACTTTCAAAGTCATCGTCTAAAGCAGCAACATTGGTTGAATCATTCTCAAAGTCAGAAGTATCATCTTCAGCGGCGTCAAAATCACTATCATTGTCATCAAAGTCTTGGGAAATATCGTCATCAGAAAAGTCACTTGGCCCCTCTGAAACTTCTATATCGCCATCCTCATCAATTTCATCTAACTCACCTTCTAAGGCGCCTTCCACCTCAGTAACAAGGTCTGGCTCATCTAAGCTATTATCATTGGTTGAAGTACAGCCTAATAAAATTAAATTTACAGAAAGAATTAATACTACCATCCTTAGTAGATTATATTTTTTCATTCTTAATTCTCCTCTTAGCGCTTTAAACGCAATAATTTAGTCGAACTGACAAGTCGACCTTGAACATTTACTTTTTCTAGAACAACCACTTCTCCCTCTCGAATTTTAGCTATATAGCCACCATTGTTGCCAATAAGATCGTTAGTAATTAAGGTGTGCATTCTAGATGTTGGGTCTTGTATAATTACTCTAGGAGTTTTTACGCTCCATAAAATAGCTTTTAATTTTAACTGACTTAAATTATAGCGCTGTAAAGGAGCTCTTGTATTTTCTGTTTCAATAGCCTTGCCCGTGTTTTCATCAATGACTGAGTTTTTAAAAACTTGATAGGGTTGAAAAGGGTCTCTACGTCCATCGACATCATAAATATAAGGCTCTAAATAAGATAAAATTTCACTTTCCATAAAAGCCGGGTCATCAGCGGCTGGAGGAACCTGCCCTTGATTTAAATTAGGGTCTTGGTTGGCATTACCAGAAACCTCTGGCGGAGGAGAGTCTATTTGCGGAGGAGGTATCGGCTGTTCCGAAGCCCCAGAGGCATTGCCTGTAGTTTGCGATGCATTACCTAACGTGTCAGGCTTATTTTCATTGTCTATAGCAGAAGAGTTTCCTGGTGATGGCTTTACATCTCCATTATTATTTTTAGGCAAAGAGCCAGCACTTTTTTCAACGGGAACTGGTGCTACCAAATTTGCTTTTGGGGCTGGCGGAGGAGCGATCTCTGAGGGGGACGAACCTTTTGGTAAAACCGTTTCGTTTCTTTGTTGAGCGCTCGATGCCGAGGTGTTTTGGGCTAAAGTTAATTCAAAAGCCCCCATTAAAAGGATCAAAATACAGAAAGGAAAAACGTTTATTTTTTTCACCCAGCCTCTCCTGACAAACCCTCTTCACCTTTATATCGATAACCAATAAAGGTCGCAGAAAATTCCACTTTTCGTCCACTATTTCTGCGAATAGCCGTTTTAATTTTTAAATCACTAATAGTAAAAATAGTGTCTAGCTTAGTTAAGTTTGCTAAGAAAACCATAATTTGATTAAAGTTTCCTTCAAGACTTATTTTTACGGGAACTTTTTCATAAAGATTAGATTGACCTTTTTGATTACGATTATTTCTACTATCTTTAACATTTATAATATTTACACCTGAAACACTGGCAGCTTCTGTCAATCGCCTCATCATAATAGATGAAGTCATCGTTTCAGGAATATACTTAATTACTTTATTAATTGTAGCGCCTAACATATTTATAGTTTGCTGGTACTCTATGGCATCATTAATGACTTTATTCATATTCTGTAGCTCAAGAGTTAAGTCTTGTTTTTGCTTTCTAATAGGAGCCATCGATTTCTTAATGACGTCTGTACTTCTGTAAGTGGTAAAGAAGTAGAGTAAGGCCAAACTAATTCCAATAATACAAGCCATCAAAGGCGACATAGATCGTAATTTTTCCATCTATATTTTCCTCATAGTTGCTTGAATTTCAAACCCAACAAGAGTTCCTTCTTTTTTATCTTTTGTTTCTTTCGCCCTCAAAATAAGTATGTCTTTAAAAAAACTACTACCCTCAAGTTCCTTTAAAAAAACACCAAGATCATCGCCAGAAGCTGTTTTTCCTATGAAAAAAAAATTATTTCCGCTTTTAACAATTTCAGTAAACCACAATCTTTCAGGAACTATGTTCTGAATATAATCTAAAGCTTTTAGCTCAATAAGTCTTGTTTTAGAAAGTTCTCTAATGGCTTCAATTTTTCTTTTAAACTCATCACTTTTAACTTTAAAAACTTTAGCCTCATCAACACTTACTTTTTTCTTTTGAACATCAGAACGAAGTTTTGCTACTTCTTGGCTAAGTTTTTGACTCTGTTTTTTAAACTGACCGTTGGCATAACCTTCGTAATAATAAAGGCCTCCAACAAAAACAAACATTAGAAACAAATTTGTCAATACAGCAGCATTTGAATCCGGTTTACTTATAGAGCTTAAATGAATAGAGTCATCAACGACCGTTTGCCCAGTTTGATAAGAAAGAGAAGTGACTGGCTCTGATTTTACTTTGGTTTTAAGGAGGTTAATTTTCAATGACCCCTCCTTGTTTATTTTGGGAATGAATTTCTAATGAAAATATTGTTTTATCAGATTGCACTTCATGAGTCGCTTTCACATAGCTTATATTTTTGACAAAATACAAAACCATACCCCACAAACGATTTGTTGGTTTACTTTGCCTAGATGATATCATTTTCTTGAAGGGATCTTTAATAAAAGCTAAAGTTTGCTTCTTGTATTTTTGATTAAAAACAAAGCCTTTGTTTTTTTTAAAAAAACGAATGTCTGAAAAGTTAGGAGAAATATTTCCTGAAAAGTTATTTAAACCTGTGGGCTTATTATTTTGGGCCTCACCCTTGATTGAGCGAGGTAACTCTTTTTCTGTCAAAAAATCAGACGTTAAAAGGTTCAAACTAAATCCCCTTACCGACAGACAATCCTACAGCAATGGACGAAATATCAGATAATTTATGAAGAGCTGCTGCGGTGACCGTTTTAGGGTTTAATTCCATTTTTTTAAAAGGATCTAGTTTTTTTACTTTGTAGTTTTTTACCATTTTTTCATAAAGGCCAAAAACGCGCAAACCACCACCTGTGACGTAGCTGGAGGTAAAGCCAGAGCTTTCACTGGAGTTTAGAAAAAACTCAATCGTCGAATTAATTTCATCACAAAAATAATCATGAGCCATTGATATTGTAGAAATGACTTCTTGAGGAACCTCCTCACCTTTTGAAGCACTAATTTTTAAAGCCTCTGCTTCTTGAAAGTCTATACCTAAAGCTTTTTCAATCTCTTGAGTATAACTATGCCCACCCACTGGAATATCTCGACTAAAAACGATCTCTTTATTTTCAACAACAACAAAATTAGTCAGCTGCGAACCTATATTAAAAAGAACTATGCGGTCACTGTCTTCATAGTCGTAGTTATGATTAAAAACGTTAAACAAAGCAAAGCCACCGATATCGACAACATCAATAGAGTAGCCACTCATCGTGGCTAACTCTAAATTTTTACCTATGGCTTCACGTAGAGCTGCCACAACAAGAATAGAAATATTACCTGGATCATCACTTGATTTTAAAACATTATAATCTAAGTTAACTTCATTCACTTCATAGGGGATATACTGCTCGGCCTCCCACTTAATTTGCTCGGCAATTAAGCTTTCATCAATTTTAGGAATACTTATTTTTTTTACAATGACCTGAGAACCATTTAAAGCAATGGCTATATTTTTTTTTGCAACTTTGTTTTCTTCAAAAATTCTTGAGATCACAGTTGCCAAGGCATCCGTATCTCTAATTTCACCATTCACTATTGCATTCATAGGCGTTGGCAAAACAGCAATGCGCTCAACAGACATAGACTTACGACTCTTGGCTAGCTCAATTAACTTTATGCTATTGGCACCAATATCTAAACTGATTAGCTTTTTTTTACCAAATAACATGAAAAACCCTTATTTATGAAAAATCTCTGAAGAACAAACCCTTAACTAAAGTCTGCTCCTTAAATTATTTCGTTGGCACCTACAAAAGTCAATGAGCCCGACTTTTAGCATAGAAAACAAGACTTTATACTAATGATTTAAGGAGTATTTATGTTAAAAATAGGACTAAAGCGCAGGAAATGAGTTCAAATAAGCCTGAACAATTTCAGGACCCCAAATCAAATAAATTAGGGCCGCTAAAGAAATATATGGACCAAAGGCTATGGCCTGCTGCATACCCGCTTTTGATTTCAACATCAAAGCAATGCCAATGATGCTGCCTAGGGTGCAAGAAACAATCATCACAAAAGGGATGGAAAAAGGGCCTAAAATAGCCCCCACCCATGCCATTAATTTGATATCACCGCCGCCTATGCCTTCTTCTTTTCTTAAAAAGTAATAGGCATAAGCTACAAACAATAGAAAGCCTCCACCTATACTCATACCTATTAATGAATGCATAAAAACTCTTTCAGGGTTTAGTAAAGCCCCCAACAAACCCAAAACGATACCACTTAATGTAAAAATATCGGGTAAAATATAGTGATCAAAATCGATCATACTGGCGGTGATTAAGGCAAAAATAAAAACAAGGGACTCAAAAAAGAAAAATGTAAATCCGAACTTTTGAAAGGCTAAAACAAAAAATGTAGCCATCAATAGTTCTACTAAAAAATACCGAATAGAAATTTTAGCCTTGCAATAAAAGCACTGCCCACGAAGCATTAGCCAAGACAGCAGTGGTATATTAAAATACCAAGGAATCATTTTTTGACATGAATAACAATGACTCCGTGGTTTAATAACACTTTTACCGGCAGGGTAACGATAAATGACAACATTAGCAAAGCTCCCCCAAACCGCTCCCATTAAAAAAATACAAATTTGAAAAAATGAATCTAAAGAAGTAAACATTAAGTGATATCTCTCTTACTAAAGATAAGAACGGAAAAGAAAATAAACATGCCAGTCCATAGTAAACTGTATAAACTCACTTGACCAAGATAAAATGCTCCTAAATCAAAATTATTTACAACGTAGGACTTCCAGTTCATTAGCTCTAAATTAGGGATTGCAAATTTTAAAACTAAATAAGCCACCCCCAACAACTCATTGTCAGTAGTTTCAGAGATAGTTTTTAAGCTACTTACCCAGTGTCCAACAAGATAGATAGCTGCAGAAACGGTCACAACCAAATAAACTTTTAAAAAGCAGCTCAAAAAAATGGTTAGACTGACCATTATAAATGACTCTAACAAAACTCCCAGCATAGATAGGCTTAACTGAAAAAAACTTCCAAATTCAAAGTAATAAGATTGCAACAACAATAGTATACAAAAAAACAAAAACACTACAAAAATAACAAAGAGCAGGCCTAAAATCTTACCTATTAAAAAAGAACGTCGACTGACAGGGTGAGTAAGTAATGTTAATAGTGTTTTGTTTTCAATTTCTCGGTTGAGAAGTTGAGAACCTAAAAAAATTGAAATAATGACACAAGAAATATTTAAAACCATAAGAGTAAAATCAATGGTGATTTTTGCTTGCTCATCAAAACTGAGTTGGGCCAAAGCTATTGCAAAACCCAGCATGACAAAAGACACAACGAGCAGACCATACAACAAGCGATCTCTTAATACTTCTTGAAAAGTAATTTTAGATATTTGAAATATGGAGTTCATAACCTCTCTTGCTCCTTAATTAAGCCAACATAGGCTTCCTCTAAAGATCCACTTAAACGTCGTATTTCTTGCACAACACCTTTAGATTCAATAATTTTAGCCAACTCCATATTAAGAGATGGGCCCTCCCCTTGAATATCAATATTTTTTAATTTGCCATTTTGTAAATAAGAAACAGAATAGCTAACACTTGATTTCTTTAAAAGCTCCTCAAGAGAGCCTTCATAAGAAACTCTTCCATTTTTTGTAATTACGACATGATCGCAAAGCCTTTGTGTATCATCTAACAAATGACTACTAAAAAAAATGGTTTTGCCGTTACGAGCAGCCTGTAGAATGATTTGACTCAATTGATATCGACCATCAGGATCTAAACCTGACAGAGGTTCATCTAGAATAATAAATCTTGGATCATGCAAAAGAGCCTGAGCTATCCCCACCCTTTGGATCATACCTTTAGAGTAAGCTTTTACTAATTTATCTTTACTCTCGTATAAATGAACAAGCTTGAGTGTTTCAATGACTTTTGTTTTTAAATCAGAGGCCGAGTACTTGTTTGATAATTTTCCATAATATGTCAGAAGCTCTTGCCCCGTTAGAAAACCATAAAAATTAGGGCGCTCAGGCAAAAAACCAATTTCTTTGAAAAGGTCTGGACTTATTTTTTGATCATTAAAATAATTTATCTCACCGGAATCAGGTTTTATCAGACCTAAAATAGACTTGATAGTTGTAGTTTTACCAGCTCCATTGGCTCCGATAAAGCCCACCACTGAGCCCTCGCGAATACTAAAACTCATATCATGCAAAACTTTAGTTTTTTTACCCAAGAAGCCAGTGCGGTAGGACTTTTGCAAACCATTCACTTGTAAAATCATTGCTCCCCCTTTCAATTAATTTTTTTACAGGAGCCATTCAAGGCAACTCATTCACTACTTAACCATTGGCTCCAAGGGATAAACTTCAAAATCACCTTCTTTATGTTTTTTTAAGGCCAATAAAAACGCATTTGCAGCATCACTTTCCGTTAAACAAGGTACGGAATAAACTGTACAACTTTGACGAATCCCAAAACTGGCCTCGACGGATTGTTTGCCTGAGGTTGTGTTGATAACAAATGCGACTTCACCACTTTGTATTCGATCTACACAGTTAGGTCTGCCTTCGTGAACTTTTTTGATTTTTAAACAACTTACACCGTTATCAGATAAAAACTGAGCTGTTCCTCCTGTGGCCGACAAGGAGTATCCCATTTTTTCTAATTCTTTGGCGGCGGGCAATAGCTCTTCTTTATCCTTATCTCTCAAAGAAAGAAAAACCTCACCCTTAAGAGGGAGTTCGAAGCGACTAGATACCAGGGCCTTCAATAGAGCTTCTGAATAATTACTTCCGCGCCCCATACTTTCACCAGTAGATTTCATTTCAGGGCCTAATATGGAATCTGATTCTAAGAATTTTTTAAAAGGAAAAACCACGCCTTTGACAGCCGTTTTTTGCCCTCTATTCCACTTGTACTTTTCTGGCTGCACTTTATCTTTAGTTAAACCTAACATAGCCTTCACACCTAAGTTGACTAAAGGCACTCCTGTAGCCTTGGCCATAAAAGGCACACTTCGTGAGCTTCTTGGATTAGCTTCAATCATATAAATTTGATCTTCTTTGATAGCTAACTGAAGATTCAAAAAACCAAGAATGTTTAACTGTTCGGCCAAAGAAACACTTAATTTCTGAAGTTTCTCACAAGTTTCTTCTTTCAGTCTTTGAGGAGGTATGACCCCCATACTATCACCACTATGAACTCCAGCAGCTTCAATATGCTCTATCACTCCACCCACGACTGTCCAGTCAGGTCCTCTCACCAAATCGACATCGACCTCAAGAGCACGATCTAAAAATTGGTCCATTAAACAAGGACTTTTTTCACTAATAAAATTTTTATGGCGGTGAAAATAACTAATAAGCTCTTTTTCATCTTCAACAATTTCCATGCGTCGACCACCAAGAACATAACTGGGGCGGCAAATCGCCGGGTAACCAATATGCTTCATATTTTCTAAGGCAACTTCTAAACCTGAAGCCATGCCAGAGCGAGGAATTTTAAAACCAAACTCTTTACATATTTGAATGAAACGCCCACGATCTTCAGCTAAATCCATTGAGTCTAAACTAGAGCCTAACATATTAAAGCCAGCCTCAATCAGTTTAGGTGCAATATTAATAGGTGTTTGACCACCTAGTTGAGAGACAAAACCTTTTGGGTTTAATTGAAATAAAATTTCTAAAATAGTTTCTTCATGTAAAGCTTCGAAATACAAAGAGTCAGAGGTGTCGTAGTCAGTAGAAACAGTTTCAGGGTTAGAGTTAAGCATAGCGACTTTAAAGCCTTGCCTTTGAAACTCTTTCACACTTCTGACACAACTGTAGTCAAACTCTATTCCCTGACCAATACGGTTTGGCCCACTTCCCAGCAATAAAATAGTGTCGGGATTTTGTTGTACAGGGTCTGGCTCAGACCAATACGTTGAATAAAAATAAGGAGTTTCTGATTTAAATTCGGCGGCACAAGTATCAACTTTATAAAATTTAGGACGGATATTATTTTTATGTCGTAGTTCACGAATTTCTATTTCCGAACGATGAACTAACGTTGAAATAGAGGAGTCACTAAAGCCTAAACGTTTAGCTTTTTTTAAAGTTTCTGCGTTTAGTTCATTTGTTTTTAAATCGTTTTCCATACGAGCAATGTCTTCGAATTGCTCTAAGTACCATTCATTAATGAGCGTCATCTCAGCCAATCTTTCTACGGTGTAACCTTCACGTAGAGCCTGAAAAAGATAATACATTCTTTCACTATTGGGATAGCTAATCTTTTTTTCATCTAAAGCCCGCGGAGTCATTAAGGAGTCACCATTTTCAAGGCCCAAGAAACACTTTTGAAAAGACTCTTTAAAAGTCCTTCCTATGCCCATGACCTCTCCAATACTTTTCATTTGCGTACTCAGAACATCTTTAGCTCCAGGAAACTTCTCAAATGAAAACTTAGGAACTTTAGTGACGACATAATCAAGAGCAGGCTCATAACATGACAGTGTTGTTCCTGTAATATCATTTTTTAGTTCATCTAGCGTATAACCTATGGCCAATAAGGCCGCAATTTTTGCAATTGGAAAACCTGTGGCCTTACTTGCCAAAGCCGAAGAACGACTCACTCGTGGGTTCATTTCAATCACAACACGCTCTTTTGTTTTAGGGTCAACGGCAAACTGAACGTTGGCCCCCCCTGTTTCAACGCCTACGGCATTGATAATTTTTTGAGCTTCATCACGCATGTCTTGATACTCTCTATCAGACAAAGTTTGCTGAGGAGCTACGGTGATACTATCTCCGGTGTGTACACCGCAGGCATCAATATTTTCAATAGAACAAATGACCACAAAAGTTCCATCTTTATCGCGAATCACCTCTAGTTCATACTCTTTCCATCCTAAAATACTTTCATCGACTAAAACTTCAGAGGTTGGACTTTCATGTAAAGCCGTCGCTAAACGAACCTTGTACTCTTCCATGGAATAGGCAACACCACCTCCACCACCACCTAGAGTGTAGTTGGGTCGAAGTATAATTGGAAAGCCTAGCTCTTCAGCAGCGGACAAACCTTGCTCAAAAGTTTTAACCATAATACTTTTAGGATACTTGGCACCGACATCATCTAAAACTTTACTAAATTTTGCTCTATCTTCGGCCGCTTCAATTGTTTTAACTTTGGCCCCTAAGAGCTCGATATTTAGTTCCTTAAGTATTCCCTCTTTTTCTAAATCAAGAGCTAAATTTAAGGCTGTCTGCCCACCAAGAGTAGGAATCAAGGCATCAGGTTTTTCTTTTTCTAGAATTTTTTTAACAAAAGGGATTTTAAGGGGTTCAACGTAAACTCGAGTCGCCACTTCTACATCGGTCATTATCGTCGCAGGATTAGAGTTAATTAAAATCACCTCTAACCCTTCGGCCATTAAAGCCTTACAAGCTTGGGTTCCAGAGTAATCAAACTCACAAGCTTGGCCAATATTTATTGGACCACTACCTAACAAAACCACTTTTTTTAAATCTTTTCTTTTACCCATATTTACACTTTCACTTTAGAGTCTTCACAATAAACATCTTCAATTTTCAAATGCTTATACTGCTCTGATTTATGTTTCATTCTAAACAACTTATTTAATATTTTTTTCTTCTCTTCTTCAGCCTCATCTTCAGAGGATTTTTTAAACTTCTTTTTAAAACTTTTAATTTCTTTTAAAATATATTTACTTGCCTGCGGAGGATGAAAGCAAAAGGATTCGGAAAAAATAAGTTTTTCATCAAGCTCAACGACTCTTGCTTCAAAAAATTGCTCTTTATTAAAAGCACTTAATATTCTCACATTAGAAATTAAATATTTTTGCGAAGAAATTAAATCTTTAATAAGTAAACTTTCTTTTTTTACTTTAACGGCTTCGTAAAGGCCGTGTTGAGAGTTTTTTAATGCGGCAGCAATTTTTCGCTCTTCTTCGTTAAAAGAAGCTTGGTCTTCATCCACCCAATCAATAGGAGGTTTACCATTGGCAAAGGGGCGATCTATTAAATACCAATCCATAAATAAAGACATTTTGACTTCAAAGTCGTAGGACGATTCATCGAATTGTCCGGCCCATTCAAAAAATTGAGATCTTGCTTTGTGCAATTCAATTCTGTGCTTACCTTCAGCATAAACACTCATTATTTTTTCGTAAAAACTTTCTAACATTGCCGAGCCTGTTGAGCGAAGTGTTCAAAAATTTTGGCAGCATCATGAGGCCCCGGATGACTTTCTGGGTGAAATTGAACACTCGCACAAGACAAACGCTCACATTTAATACCTGAAACCACATTGTCATTTAAATTTAAGTGGGTCACTTCTATGTCGGAAGGCATTGACTTTTCATCGACAGCATAGCCATGATTTTGTGCCGACATATAAATTGTATTTGTAATCGAATCACGAATGGGGTGATTACTTCCCCTGTGACCAAACTTGAGTTTGTAGGTTCTTCCGCCTAAAGCTCGAGCTAAAACCTGGTGCCCCATGCAAATTCCAAAAATATATTTTTTACCTAAGAGCTCTTTTACCGTTTCGGTTCCCTGGTCAACAAAAGAGGGGTCTCCAGGGCCATTACTTAAAAATACAGCATTAGGATCCCACTGTAAAATCTCACTTGCGGCAACCGTTGAAGGAAATACTTTAATTTCGCGACTACGCTTTTGTAGTTCACGTAAAATATTTTTTTTGCATCCAAAGTCAATCATAGCTACTTTAGGGCCTAATTTATCTTTGCCTTCAAGAGTATAAGGTTCAGAGGTACAAACTTTTTGTGTCCAATCCTGAGAGGAGCTAGCCTTATTTTGCGCGATCATTTCTTGCCCTCGAGCAATGGATGCCTCATCCACACCGTTAACCAAAGCTCCCCAAACAGTGCCTTGTTCGCGCAAATGTAAAACCAATTTTCTTGTATCTACTTCATGGAAAACAGGACAACCATTTGCATTTAATTTTTGCTGCCAAGAGCTTTCCCTAGTCGATTGCTGAATTTCCAAACACACAAAACCTTTGATCCAAATGTTTTCAGACTCCCAAACTTCATTCGACTCTCCGTAGTTTCCTTGCATAGGAGCGGTCATCACTAAAATTTGATTATAATAAGAAGGGTCTGTTGCCATTTCTTCATAACCACTATGAGAGGTATTGAAAACAACCTCACCAACGCTTTCTTTTTGGCCCATGAACTGGCCTTGAAAAACTTTTCCACTTTCTAAAACTAAACTACCCCAACTCATAACATCACCTTTTTACCAAACCTAAAAAAGATGCCATTATTGACATCCTCACAAAAACTCCATTGGTTACTTGCTTTCGAACAACACATCTTGGGTCATTGAAAATTTGCGGATCGAAATCAACCTCAGGTATATGTGGACCAGGGTGCAAGATTAAACCTTCTTTTTTAAAATGCTTATTTAATTTATCAGCAGTTAAACGATAATTTTTCTTATAGTCTTCGGGCGAAAAACTAGCAGAGGCATGACGTTCAAGCTGAACTCGTAACCCCATACAAATATCAGCCCAGGATAAAGCCTCTTCTAGATGACTAAAATTTTTTGAATGAGGAAATTGATCCGAAGGTGGTAAAAACTCTTTTGGTCCACAAAAACCAAATTCCACATTTGGAAACAAACTCAATAAGTTTATATTAGACCTAACCACTCGGGAGTGGTTTATATCACCAACAAAAAGAATTTTAAAATTTTGGAGATTATAAGATTCACGAATAGTAAAGGCATCCGCCAAGGCTTGGGTGGGATGCCCCAAAGGTCCACAGCCTGCACTTATCACTGGCCGAGAATATTGGTTAATAATATCTATTTCGCCTTGGGACGAGTTGGTCCGAAGCACCATCAGGTCAGGCTCCATGGCTTCAATGGTTTTAAGGGTTTCAGAAAAAGACTCTCCCTTAACCATGCTAGAGTCACTTAAAGTTCCTAAGTCAGAAGACATTAGACCAAGGCGACCTAGAGCCATTTGAAAACTTAATTTTGTTCGAGTACTGGGCTCAAAAAATGCCAAAGCAACAACTTTTCCAGGCGGCGAACTGATATGAGAATGGGAGTTATTTTTAAAGGTCGAAGACAGAAAAAAAAGCTCTTGAACCTCTTTTTGGGACCAATTTTTTAACGTAACTAAGGATCTTCCAATTAATGACATTAAGATCAAAATATAGTGAGCTTATGAGAGGTTGTCGAGTATTTTAACTAAATAATACCAATTACTTTTCTAGACATAAGAATTTACTTATAAATTTGCAGAGTGTGAAAGCAGTGCAACAAAAATGGTTGAAATAAGATCACAAGAGGACCCAAAACTGAACCACTAGGGTTACTGAATTTTATGAAAAAACCGAGACCAACGAAGAAAATTAGGGTGACATAAGCGATCAAAGGCACCAATTGTTTTCTGACAACTCAACCAAACCCAACCAGCCTTACCCACTAAATGCTCTATGGGCAAAGGCCCCCAAAAACGACTATCCATAGAGTTATCTCTGTTATCACCCATAACAAATAAATGACCTTCAGGAATAATCGCCTCAAAACCCCCATGGTCGAGGTCTTTTTTAAGCATTGTTAAGTACGAGCCTTGCCCTGAGGAGGTTTCATAAAAATCAACACTTTTAGGGTCAAGTTGCAAGTCTAAGGAGTCGGCAGGATAATAGGAGTTCGGCAAGGATGCAGATGTTATCGTGTTATAATTAATGGGCTTAACCTCTAAAGGCTCACCATTAACGATCAAACGACCATCCTCATGCATAGTCACTTCATCCCCAGGCAGACCAATCACTCGTTTAATCATGAAGTAGCTTGGTGATTCTCCAGGTTTTTTAAAAACAACAACATCTCCCCGTTCAGGTAAAGTGATGTCTGTTATCCAGTCTTGAGTAAAGGGAATTCTTAAGCCAAAGACATACTTATGAACAAGAATATGGTCATGCACCAGTAAGCTTGGAATCATACTGCCTGAAGGGATAACAAAGGGCTCAAACAAAGCCCAACGGACAATGAGAATAAGAGAAATTATACCCCAAAAAGAAAATATACTTTTTAAAAAGGCTTTCATTAAACGCTAATGAACGCTATGGAAAAATCTTTTCCAACGCACTTCAAGGGGGTTACATAAAAAGGTGACCATTGGTAAGGTTTCATCACAACTCAACCAAACAAACATAGCTCGCCCAATTAGATTTTTTCGGGGAACAAAGGTTTTATCAGGACTCCATAAACGACTGTCCTTTGAATTATCACGATTGTCCCCCATAACAAAATAGCTATCTTGAGGAACCTGATAAGGACCAAAAGTTCTTGATGGTCTATTTTTTATAGAGAGCGTACTAAACTTTTGATCTCCGAGCTGTTCTTCCCAATGAGTCACATCTTCACGATTAATAAACGGGCCCAAATCTTTGTCTCTTAACCAATCAAATTCAGACCTTAACTCTCCGGGTTCTTTTTTATCAACCAACTCATCATTAACATAAAGCTTTCCATTTTCATAAAAAACTCTATCTCCAGGAACTCCCACCACTCTTTTTATATAAAAGATGGACTCATCTTCAGGATACCTAAAGACAATGACTTCTCCTCTTTTGGGATCTCCGGCTTTGTAAAGCCACTTTTCAGTAAAAGGAACCCTAACTCCATAAACCATTTTATTCACAAAGATATGATCGTGTAAAAGTAAGCTGGGCAACATACTGCCAGAAGGTATGACATAAGCTTCCATAAAAGCCCAGCGTATCGTTAAAGCTATAAGGATGGCGACGGCGTAAGAACCAACACCTTCTGTCCAATACTTTTTTGTATTAATACCTTTAAACATGAAATTAGTCCTCCACTTTTAAAATTGCTAAGAAGGCCTCTTGCGGTACATTGACTCGACCAATTTGCTTCATCTTTTTTTTACCTTCTTTTTGTCTTTCTAGTAATTTTCGTTTTCGAGTAATGTCACCACCGTAACACTTTGCAGTCACATCTTTACGTAAGGCCCCCAATGTTTCGCGAGCTACAATCGTTGCTCCCATGGTGGCTTGAATAGCCACCTGATATTGTTGGCGAGGAATAAGCTCTTTTAATTTTTTTGTCAGTAATCGCCCTTTAGACACGGCTTTATCTTTATGAACAATCACAGACAAAGCATCTACGGGCTCACCGTTAATAAGAATATCCATTTTGACTAACTGACCCTCTTCAAAGTCGAGAATATCATATTCCATTGAAGCATAGCCCTTAGAAATAGATTTTAGCTTGTCGTAAAAATCCATCACCATTTCATTCAATGGCAATTTATATTCAATAATAACCTTTGTGTCGGTGATATAATCCATTCGCAGCTGGGTGCCACGACGGTCTTCACACAGCTTTAACAAACCACCTATGTACTCAGAAGGAGTATGCAAAGACAACTTGGCATAAGGTTCGTTAATTTTTTCAATATGAACAGGGTCTGGGAGTTCCGAGGGGTTTTCCAGTAAAATGGTTTCCCCATTTTTCTTAGTGACTTCATACACCACTGTTGGTGCTGTTGAAATGAGATCAAGGTTAAATTCACGCTCAAGTCGTTCACGCACAATTTCCATATGCAAAAGGCCCAAAAAACCACAACGAAAACCAAAACCTAAGGCCGCAGATTTTTCAGTTTCGTAGCTTAAACTTGCATCATTAAGCACCAACTTTTCCATTGCTGCTTTCAGGTCTTCAAAATCAGAGGAAACCACTGGAAAAATACCAGAAAAAACCATTGGATCTACTTTTTTAAAACCACCCAAAGCTTCTGTGGCTTGAACTTTTCCTGCTTTTTTCACATGAGTGATGGTATCGCCAACCTTTACATCGCGAATATCCTTCATTCCACAAATAATAAAACCCACTTCACCGGCATGAAGCTCTTTTAATGTTTCTTCAAAAGGAGAGTAAACGCCCAGCTTTAAGACTTCATAATCTTTATCTGTGGCCATGAACTTAATGCGATCGCCTTTTTTTAAAGTGCCATCAACAACACGACATAAAGTGATCACTCCTTGATAATTATCAAACCAAGAATCAAAAATAAGTGCTCTTAAAGGTTTACTACCATCAGCTTGAGGGGCTGGAACTTTATCAACCACTGCTTGCAAAATTTCTTTAATTCCAGTTTTTTCTTTAGCACTAGCAAGAATAGCCTCTGAGGCATCTAAACCAATAGAGTCTTCAATTTGGCGGCGAACTCCTTCTGGATCTGCAGCAGGAAGGTCAATTTTATTTAGTACAGGAATGATTTCTAAGTCGTTATCTAAAGCGAGATAAACATTAGCAAGAGTTTGAGCCTCAACCCCTTGAGCGGCATCAACCACAAGAATAGCCCCCTCACAAGCCGCCAACGAACGAGACACTTCATAAGAAAAATCCACATGCCCAGGAGTATCAATTAAGTTAATTTGATAAAGCTCTCCATCATCAGCCTTGTAAATAATACGAACGGTTTGAGCTTTAATGGTAATACCACGCTCACGCTCAATATCCATATTATCAAGGAATTGATCTTTTTCTTCTCGTGCAGAGAGAGCTTCTGTAAAGCGAAGAAGCCCATCTGCCAAAGTCGACTTACCATGATCAATATGAGCAATGATGGAAAAATTTCTAATGTTCTCAGGTTTCATATGGGGTTTATATTAGCCTTAAGATAGAGTTTTTACTACATCTTTTAATGCATCAATTTTATCCGTTGCTTCCCAAGTGAACTCAGCCTCTGATCGCCCAAAATGTCCATAAGCAGAAGTTTTAAAAAACCTTGGGTCAAGTAGCTTAAATTGAGAGATAATGTCAGCAGGCTTTAAACTCCATATTTCTTTTACAGCTTGTGTGAGTTTTTCAGCCCCAACTTTACTTGTCCCGTAATCTTCAATCATTAGGCTGACAGGGTCTGCAACACCAATAGCGTAAGAGGCCTGCACTAAGCACTTTTCGGCTAAACCGGCCGCCACAATATTTTTGGCCACGTGTCGACAAGCATAAGCCGCCGAGCGATCCACTTTTGAAGAGTCTTTACCTGAAAAAGCACCTCCACCATGAGCTCCATGACCACCATAGGTGTCGACAATAATTTTACGACCTGTAAGACCACAATCCCCGTGAGGGCCGCCGATTATAAACTGACCGGTAGGGTTTATAAAAAATTTAGTTTTATCATCTAACAAGTGGGCAGGAATCGTTTTTTTAATGAGCTCTTCACGAACAAAATCAGTGAGCTGAGCGGTCGTCACATCCGGAGAATGTTGAGTAGAAATAACAACGGCGTCTACACGCTTAGGTTTGCCATCCACATACTCAATAGTGACCTGACTTTTACTATCAGGCCGCAAAAAAGGAACGATTTCTTTTTTTCTAATATCAGCTAAATTACGAACTAAATCATGGGAGAGGCTAACAGATAAAGGCATAGCTTGATCATTCTCATTAATAGCGTAACCAAACATAATTCCTTGGTCGCCAGCGCCTTGCTCGTGCTGATCATCATCGACGCCCATAGCGATATCTGGGCTTTGTCGATCTAAAGAAGATAATACCGCGCAGGTTTTGTAATCAAAACCTTTATCACTCGAATCATAACCAATACCTTTAATGGTATTACGAACAATATCAGAGAAATCCACTTTTGCTTTCGTTGTGACTTCACCGGCAATTGTAACAAACCCCGTTGAGATCATTGTTTCACAAGCCACTCGACTTTTTGGATCATCAGTTAAAAGAGCATCTAAAATGGCATCACTGATTTGATCTGCCATTTTATCTGGGTGACCTTCAGAAACGGACTCACTGGTAAATAAATAATTTTTCATGGGCTTTTCTCCTCACGCTAAACAATCCCACAACAGCCGACCTCAGGCCATCGATCAAATGAACGTTTTCTTTTACAGAACAACTGAGTATTAGGCAAATTACTGAGCCAAATATTTTTTAACACTCATGTTTTTGGAAGAGAAAAATAGACTTAAAAGCTAAGTCCTGCCGTTGAGGACAAAAGCACAACGTGGCGCATTAATAAATAAGACCCAGTTTTTAGAGTTTAACAAAAAGGCTTAATTGCCTTGAAGGCAATCATTGAAATCGATCGCTGCTGCCGCCCATTGGGCCTCAAAAGAGTCCATTGTAGGTATATAAGCGGTCATCCCTACTGATTTATGACCTGGTTCAACAATGGCATTTGTACGAAACTTTGCTTTGGCATTTAAAGTTTGGCCCTCTATGGCCTCTGGCTCTCCTTGAATATAAAAATTTACGAAAGCTAAATCTTGATTATCAATAGAAAATTGAGGGCCTATTCCATTGCCATGACATCCATTGCAACTGTTATTTCTAGCAAAGTCATAATAAGTACTAATAAAAACTGGCTTAAAAAGCTCATTGCAGCTCACAGACATTTCTTCAGAAGTGGCCGGTGAATCATCACTGACCGGTGCACAGGCAACTACAAAACATAACGAAAACGCAAAAACTAGTGAAGCCCATCCTTTTTTTTCTTTTTGCCTATTCATAAGCTATAAACCCTTATTGACTCTTCAGAGCCCCCCACTTAAAAACTCTATTGAAAACAATTTTGGTCGGCCTCATCCCATGCTGGCTGAAAAGCCTCAATTGTAGCCACATCAGCAGCACTGACGCTCCCCGGAGGCGTTCCTCCGTGAGAAGGGTTTTCCCCCTTTGCGTTGGCAAATAATTTACTCAATGCATTGTCTTTTCCACCGAACTTTCCAACTAAAAGTCCCCATGAAGTTACAGAATCGCCGGAAATAAAATAATTTGAAGAATGACAAGAACTACAAGAGGTTGTTGACGTTGGTTGGTAGGTAAAAAAAGTTTTTTCAAAGGCATCTAAGTAGAAATCATTACACTCTTCTATATTGGAGCTAGAAGTGGAAGAGCCATCATTTTGATGAACAGGGCTACAGTTTGTGTATCCAAAGTTAATGCATAAAATAGTAAATATAACCAGTGCTACACGCTGTTTTTGATAAGACATCGCAAATCTCCCCTGTAGTCTTGTCGGCAAAACTAGCTTTAAGTTTAAGGGTTTTATTAGAACTACGCAGGAAAAAAGGTTATTTTTCTAAAGGCTGATCCAAATAGAGACAGTTCCTGCCTCCAGAAAATCTTGCTGTCTCAATATGAACAATTTGAAGCGTTTAATAAAACTTCTTTCTTTTTGAAGATGGTAATATTTTTAACACATCTCGGTATTTGGCCACAGTTCTTCGAGCGATTTTAATGCCATCTTTTTTAAGTAAATCAACAATTTTTTGATCAGAAAGAGGCTTCTTAACATCTTCGTTATCTACCAAAGCTTTTATTTTAAGTTTAACGGTTTCACTGGCCACTGAGTCGCCATCCGTTTTATTTATACCTGAATTGAAAAAATATTTTAATTCAAAAATTCCCTGGGGAGTATGAACATATTTGCTTGTCGTCACTCGACTGACCGTAGACTCATGCATACCTATATCATTAGCAATATCTTTCAGGATCATAGGCTTAATAAAGCCCGGGCCTTTTTCAAAAAAATCTTCTTGGTGTTTAACTATACTTTCAGTCACTTTATAAATTGTTCGTTGTCTTTGGTGAATCGACTTAATTAACCACACAGCAGATCTTAATTTATCTTGAATATAATCTTGGGCTTTTTTATCTTTTGACTCGGCTTGTGTTTTTAATAAGTTTTTATAAAGTGCAGAAACTTTTAGGCGCGGAAGCCCTTCCTCGTTCAGCGAAACAACATATTCATCACCCACCTTGTAAACGTATACATCGGGACTGATATAATGTGTATCTGAAGTTATATATATACGCCCTGGCTTTGGGTCCATATTAAAAATAACTTGGCAAATATCAACTATATAGTCTAAGTCACTTCCCATTATTTTAGCTATATTCACAAAGTTTTTACGCTGTAAATCTTCCAAGTGATTTTCAATAATTGTGACAAGGTCCTTGGTGTCTTCTTGTAAATGCTTGGCTTGAATGAGCAAGCACTCTTTTAAGTTTCGAGCCCCAACCCCAGCAGGATCAAACTCTTGAATGAATGGAAGAATTTCTTCCAATTCCCCAGGCTCAATCTCTTCATCTCTAGCGATATCTTCAAGTGGTGTTTTTATGTACCCATCGTCATCAATATAGTCGACTAAAATACGTGCGTAAGTTTCTTCCTCTTCATTAAACCCAGCCATTCCTACTTGCCAGATTAAATGTTCATTTAATGAGGTCGCTGATGAAATAATATTTTCATAATTTATAACATCATCAGAACCACCGCTTTGTAACTGCGGAGGCTTATATTGGTTTTCCATATAACTTTCCCAATCAAATTCATCTTGTTTTGTTGGGTCTTGAGCATCTTCAGATTTTGCTTCTTGGTTTTGAATCTCGTCTTTTGTTTGTTCATTTTTTAAAGCAGGATCATCTCCCACCCCATCCTGAACCTCTTCTAAAACAGGGTTTTCAATAAGCTCCTTACGCACAGCTGTTTCCAGCTCCATACGAGACATTTGCAACAACTTGATGGCTTGTTGCAACTGTGGTGTCATTCTCAACTGTTGAGATAACTTCATTGACATTTTTAAACCCATCGCCATCTTAGGACTCCTTACTAACTATTAAATCATTTTTTCATTACTTGTTTTCTATACTGAGTTTACATTTTAAAATCTTCACCTAGGTAAAACTCTCTTGCTTTTTTTGAAGATAAAATTTCATCTCTTGAGCCTTCAACCTCTACTTTTCCACTTTTTAAAATATAAGCTCGATCACATATACCTAATGTTTCTCTTACGTTATGGTCGGTAATTAATATTCCCAACCCCTTCTTTTTTAAACCCAAAATTATCTTCTGGATCTCTCCCACAGCAATGGGGTCTATTCCTGCAAAAGGCTCATCCAAAAGTAAAAACTTTGGAAAGCCCGTTAATGACCTTGCTATTTCTACCCTTCGCCTCTCTCCTCCCGACAAAGAAAACCCGTAGTTCCCTAAAATATGACCAATTCCAAAGTCATTAATCAAAGATTCAAGCCTTTGTTTCTTTTTTGCGAACTTAAAATTTTTAGCTTCTAAAGCTACTTCTAAGTTTTCTTTCACTGTTAACTTTCTAAAAATACTAGGTTCTTGAGGCAAATAACTCAGGCCTTCTCGAGACCTCTGGTATACCTTTAACTGACTAATATCTTTATCATTTAATATTATTTTACCACTATCCGGCCTGAGGAGACCAACTACCATATAAAAACTAGTTGTTTTACCGGCTCCATTTGGCCCTAAAAGACCAACGACTTGCCCTTGCTGAATTTCAAAACTAATTCCATCCACCACTTTTCTGGCCTGAAACTGCTTAAGTATATTATCTGCCTTTAGTTGGTTCATTATAAGTCTCCAGTGAGTCTCGATCGACTTTAGCCCGGGCTCGTCGAATAGCTACACCTTGTGTTTTATTATAAAATATTATCTTATCACCATAAAGAACATCTGAGCCTTGCTGCAAGCGAGGATTTTCAGTCATGGTTACAACTTCTGTTTTTATATCCATCACAGTTTTTTGAGAATAACCTCTTCGTACGCCTTGCTGAACTCTGACATTTTTTTTGGCAATAACTTTTTTTAAAGTTCTATTTAGAGGGTTCACAATCATTTTTAAAAATTGACTTTTAAGGTCTATCCCCATTCCTTTAAGGTGAACCTTGTCTTTGTATTCAATAAAATAATTCAACCCCGACAAAAAAGCGAAATGGCTTTCAACAAAAACCTTCTTGTTGTTATCCAAAGTTTTTTCAGATTTAATACCTTGTAAATTAATTTTAGAGTTTTCAATAAATACTTCCATTTGACTAGCAGTAAAGCTAATCGGCTTTTGTAGAGACTGGCCTGTGGTTTTTACCTCTACAGGTTCATTTGAAAAAATAAATTTATCGAGAAAATTGTAGGATAAACTCGTTGCTTTCATTAAATAACCGTTAGGAGCTTCAATGACAATATTGCCTTCAAAGGACATTTTTTGATTTTTTAAATCTAATGAGGCTATATCAGAAGTAACTTTGTATTTATCTTTTTCTTTACTGTAAAAGAAGACTCGCACTTGGTTAAAGCGCCAATTTGAATTCACACTGGTCGTCAAGGTGCTCTCGGCCCAGAGTTCCCAGTTTGTGTTATTTTCCTGAGAATCAACTAAGTATATGCCTCGCACACTTTGCTCAATTAAAACTTTGTTAGAAGTATTTTTGTTCACAATTATGCCCGATGTAAATAAGACCTCAGGCGGCACTAGGTAAAAAAATAAAATTAAACCAAAAAAAAATAAAACTAAAATATAACCGTATAATCTTCTTAACAAAATATCCTCAAACCCAAACTTGTCGTGTTTTTATACTACCCTTTTAGCCCTGAGAGTACAAAATATACAATCACACTCTAGTAAAACTCAATCACTGAACTCAAACTAAGAAGCGAGCAGAGCGAAAAACCTCTACCTTCTACCGGCAAAAATCAGAGGCCAAAAACGCAAAGGGGTAAAAAAAAGCCATTCGACTTAAGAATCCTTAGAGTTAAGCCGAATAAGAGCCATGAACTGGTTTATCACTATAAATGAAGAAGTTACAGGCCCATTTGCCACAGACTCTGTGCTGCAAATGCAAGAAAAACCCGACTTTGAGAGTCAAAACACTTATGTATGGGGCGGTAACCTCGACACTTGGCTTAAATACTCAAAATGGGTTTCTGACCATAACGCTATCATTAGTAGCTCCACCGAAACAAAAACCACCATTCAGTCTTGGTATTATGCTGTAAATAGTCAGGCCAAGCCTGTGGGCCCTTTTGATAAGCTCACACTGGTGGAAAAAATTTCAGAAATTAAAGATAAAGATAAGGTTTTGATCTGGACCAAAGGTATGGAAGTTTGGGCTAGTGTTTTTGAATTTGCAGATATGTTAGATGAACTTAATATCAGCCGAAGAAAACATCCTCGTGCCAAAATAGAAGGCTCTATTATTTTAAAAAATGACAACGGAGACGCCCACATTGGCAACATTTATATGATCTCTCCGGGAGGCTGCGGCATTAACAATGTGTCTGGGTTAAAAGTTGGAGCCAAGTATAAAGTAGAAATTAAAAGCCCATCACTATTTAATACCATAAATGCCGAAGCAATTATTTTAATGGCTGGTGACAATAACTCTTATGGACTGAGATTTGATAAAATTCATGTTGAATCAGAGTCAACCATTATTTCATACTTAAAAGAACAAGACCGCAAAAGATCAAATGCGGCCTAATTATTGAACCTAAGTTTTGACAATTTGAAGCTGAAAGAATGCTTAAAAAATTAGACATTTACATCAACACTGTTGAGCCAAAATTGTCAAAAACAAAAAAAAGCGCCTCAAATCAAAGGAATACTGTGCTAAGTTGGCATAATATTTTCACTATTAAATATAATTAAACTTAAATGAAAAAAGAACTTTTTATGAAAAACAAAATTTTAGTTTTATTCATACTATTTTTAGGGTCACAGGGCTTTTCAAGTACTTTCTCTGAGGCTGAAAACTGCAAAAAAATTGTTGGTAATTCTACCACTTCCAAAATTTCTGAAGATAAAAAAAACCTTAAGTTACAAACTGAAAGGTTAGAATTAAGAGTCGCCAGTGAGCCATCAGATATTAATTCACTGGTCCAAATATTTATGCACCCTAAAGTTCAAGAAATGAGTGGAAGTTATATTAGTGAAACAAGAGTAAAAAGAATAATATCTTTAGGCCATAAGACACTTGAAGAGGCAAAAAACTCTGGTGCACCACTTATCAACTTTGCAATTATTTTTGAAGGTAAAGTGGTGGGCATGACCCAAATTGGAGTTAATAGTGAAACTTTAGTATTAGGTATTGCCAAGCGAGGTCAATATTGGGCTTCTATGAGTTATCACCTACACCCTGATGCTTGGGGAAAAGGTATCGCCAGCGAATCATCTCGAAGGATGGTTCAATTTGCGTTTGATACCTTGGGGTTTGATGGTGTCCATGGTGATGCAATTAAAAGTAACACTAGCTCCATTCAAGTTCTAGAAAAGACAGGCTTTGAATGGTTTGAGTCATTAGACCCTACTCATGATCACTTTCAAATTAAGCGCTCATCTTATCAACTGCTGGCGAAATGAAGAAATATTTAAACAAAGCTTCTGCTTAGTTTAGTATACCTAATGAAGGTTCTAGTTATTGATTTTTAACTTTATTAATAGCTTCTAGATCTTCTGTCTTCAAAACAGCAAAGTTAATTTCATAAATGCCAGAGTTGGTGGCTGTGAACATAATTTTTTTAATCGTCAAAAACTCAATATTACGATCGGCTTGTATTGTTAACTTTCTAAATTCGTCAATACCATCTTCGTCTTCATCTTTTTGATTAACTGCTTTTTTAATTTTATTGGTTAAGGATCTTTTTTCTTCTTCACCTTCTTCAATCATCTTTTTAACTAATTCATCTAGTTTGGGTAGGTCCCAACCCTCTTGTTCTTTAATTTCAGAGTAATCACCAACTTTTTCGTTGTTAAATAATACCTCTTTAGAAGATATAATTACAACATTAGAGGGCTTTAGCTCTTTCACTGAACCTGCAGACGGTAATTCTACATTTTCTGCAATCTCAATAATTTGTCCTGTGGTGGCATAGTTTTGCAAAAGAAACACAGCCAAGACAGTAAACATATCAACCATTGCAGTTAAAGATAAAATAGCAACGGCACTTCTTTTTCCAGCGCCTTTACTTTTATTATTTCTATCTCTATGACCTGGAACGTGAATAGGCATTATTTTGCTCCTGCAGTAGCTATGGCAATCTCGGGAAACTCAGCGGCAAGTAAAGAGTCCATAGCTCCAATTAAATGTTCATAAGCGAGCTCGTCATCCATTGTTACGATAACATCCATTTTTTTTGGATAAAGCTCTTTAATTTTTTTTAGTTCAGTTAACAAGGTGTCTTTATCAAATTCCTGGTTTAATTTAGGAATAGGAGTGGATTGATTACCAACAACTATATTATAGCCTACAGGCTTAACATCTACACGGAAGGGAACCTTAGCAACAGGAGGAGGTATAGGTTTATCCTCAGATGTTTTTTGCCCATAGACAGAACTTCCAATTTGGATCATAGACACTTGAGTCCAAACCGCAGAGATTAAAAGAAATATAATGAGAACACTCATCAAATCGATGAAGGGAACTATATTTACATCTACATTCACCGATTTTTTCTTTCCGCCACCGGAATCATCTACTGATGCCATGTTAATCCCCTATTAAAAATTAATATTTAATTTTATCTCTATTTGCGACGACTAAGTTCATTAAATTCATGCTGCTTTCAAGCATTTCATTGATGGCTTTTCCAATTCTGATTTGAAAAAAACCAAAAGCGATAATAGCTAAAATGGCCACAAATAAACCGAAGGCCGTACAATTTAGAGCTTCAGATATCCCAGCTGATAACATAGCCGCTTTTGTACTTTGGTCGGCAAATTTAATACCACCAAAAGATTGAATCAACCCACCAATGGTTCCTAATAAACCAATAAGAACAACAACGTTACCAAATACCGCTAAAAACGAGGACCAACCTTCTAAACGAGGAGTTTCTCTAAGAACAGCAGCATCCATCGCCACTTGAACTTCTTCGTCGGGTCTTTTATTTAAAACCTGAATTAAGCCTTCTTTTAAAGTATTGGTTAATGGAGCTGGACGACTATCACAAAATGCAATGGCCTGTTTAATCTCTCCCCTTAATATTAGACTGAATAAATTTTCATTTAAACTTCTTTTATCGACAGTTAGCTTCTGTAAAGCTATTACTCTTTCGATAATTAAAAACACGACCAATAAACCAACAAATGCAATCATATACATCACTGGTCCACCTTCACAAAAAGCCTTGGCAATAAAGTTGCCGTACTTTTCACACCTATTTAAATCCATTGTTATATCCTCCTATTAAATATAATTTTTTATGTCATTGTGATGAAAACACGAAAGGGAAAGTAACAATACCCTCTGTATTTTCTGGTGGCTCAGGGAACCTCCAAGTAACAAGCTTTCTAATAATACAACTCGCTACTTTACGATCATTTAAACTATTACTAACCACTTTAGGCTTAATAGCTTTTCCTCTTTCAACAATGCTCCACTGAAGCACCAACTTACCGTATAAATCTTTATTTCTGTTTAGAGCCAATTCGTAACAAGCTTTAATCGCCCTTTTGTTACTACGAATCACACGACGAATGGCTTCTTTATCCATAGAGCCTTCAAACTCTGCATCACTTCCATCAATTTGAATAGAAGCACTACCTTTATCACCTAAACCACCCGGCCCATTTCCTGGCCCGCCGAGCCCTGTTCCGTTTCCTGTTTTAATATCCCCAATTCCAACCACGTTGGTGCCACCACTGCCACCGCCTTGATTTAGCTTGCCACCAAGACCCTCACCAGCTCTATCTTCACTAAAACCGGCCTCTCCTGTTTTTTTGTTGGCATCACCAATTAACTCACCAGCACCAACAGATGTTTTATTTAGTTGGCTTTTGACTCCACCTTTACTAAAAACACCGAGCATTCCCATGCTATTAGGGTCGACCTTCTTACTTTTCAGGTTAGCCCCACCTTTATCAGAAGTTTTAACACTACCACCCTTCTTAAAGGCCGAAGCGGCTTTATTAGTTTTCTTTTTTTGTTTCATTAAACTAGCCGCTTTTCCCGATTTTTTAATGGGAGTTTTGGCCGACTGCTTTGGTTTAGGTACAGGAGCCTTAGCTTTTTTGGGCTGATCTTTGACCTTAACTATCTTTTTAGGCTTTTTTTGTTGAACGATCTCTATTTTTTTAGGAGCAGGCTTTTTTCTTTGAGGAACTTTAAAAGTGACCTTAGCTTTTCTCACTAACGCTTCTTCAATTAGATTTTCATCAGCAAGATCAACAGGCGAGTAGACCATCATATAAAGACTAAAAATAGAAGCTACCACAGCAGCTAAAACCACAGCTGTAGACTCTGCTGTTGTTAAGTCAAAAATAGGAGCGCCAAATGTTTTTGGAGCCTGAGGAACGTAACGAATATATAAAGTTAGCAAGCCGCCCTCAAGCTCAAGCACAACCATATCACCAAAAGCCACATCAAGAATATGACCATTTGGAGTTCTTACAATTTTGTTATCCCTAAATAAATCAGCAATGGGAGTAGATTGCTTATCTTCGTTAACGTAATATCCTGACATCTGCGGTGTTAAATTTAATTTGGCCACAGACTCTACTTTTAATAAAGTATACTTTTCAGAGTTAGCCCCTAGTGCTGGGACATTAATATCACAAGAAGAATCAGAACCAATAGTCACCACTTTATTATTATTAAAATGATGACTTGAAATAATTCTTTCTTTCCAAGCGACGGAAACCTCTACTACAGTTCCTTTTCCTGGCTCTAAGATAGGCATCCAATTATTGACCTGACTAGGAGGTGCAAAATGACCTTTATTAGATGAGTTACTTGTCGGCGCTGGAGCAGAATTAGCTTTAACCACCGGTGGAGCGACCTTCACCAACTCTTCTTCAGGCTCTGAAGTCTCTTCAATAGCAACGACGTCTTCTTCAACTTTAGCCACAGGCTCTTCTTTTTTAGGACCCTCAGATGTTTTTTCTTTAACAACAGGAGGTTTTTCTTTAGGAGCTTCAACTTTAACTTCTTTGATCGGAGCCTGCACTTCAGGTTCAATAATAACGGAAGGAGTGCTTTCAATTTCATCATTATCAATTTGCGGTGTTGCCGGCGCCGTAGTTGTTGGAACCCCCACAAAAAATTGTAACTTATAAGAGCCTATGGAGATTTCACTCCCACTTTCAATTTTTTGGTCTAAAGCGCGCTGGCCATTTATGAAGACTCCATGTTCGGAGCCTAGATCAGATATATAATAACCATTATCTCTTTCTTCGATAACTGCATGGAGAGGTGCAATGTACTTGCCCGTGAGCTGAAGTTGTAAACCATTATTTTTTCCAATAACGACCTGTGAGTCTGTAAACTGCTTTACATCCTCTAGTTGCCCATCTAAATAAACTCTCAATACAATTGGCTGTTTCAATCCTCGCCCCTACTTTGTCGCAAATTCTCTGACGTTTTTCTCATTTCAGGTAAAAAATTCTTCCTAAACTTAATTAACTTTTTATAGTTAGCTTGCCTTTGCTTTAATAAGTAAAGCAATTCAGGCTTATTTATGCCACCAGTTATTAATTCGTCAGCAAAGTCCACTTTTGCCGTTCTTTTTTTTCCTTGTTTTGAACTACTTTTTGCCCAAACTTCAGATGTTAGGGAAAAAAGAATTATCAATACCAAAAAGCATCTAAACATTTTAAATCCCTCTACTTTTTATTGTCTAATGTTTTTTCTAATAATTCAACTTTACGAAGCATTTTTTGATCATCCGTTAAAAACTTTAAGCGATTGATCACTTTATAAGCGTCTTCTTTATTTTTTCCTTTGTGAGTTAACAACATTGCGTAATTATAAAGCAGTGTTGAATCTTTCACTCCAGCCTCGTGTGCGTAAGTAAATACTTCCAAAGATTCTTTGATTTTTTCAGCCCCAAACAAAGCCACACCATAATTATTTGTCAGTGCTATAGCGGGTTTGCTCTTGGATTTAAGACTTCCCTTCACTTTAGAAAAAGACTTACTTAGCGGACCTAGGGCCTTTTGGTAGTCACGGTGCTCAACATAAATACTTGATAAATTGAGAGCCGCTTCACTCAAAGAGCTGTCACCAGCAGCATCTTTTAAAGTCAACAACCCTAATTTTTTATCCCCGGATGCAAAGTAGACTAAAGCCAAGTTATTTTTTAAATCAGTGAACTCTGGATGAGCCTTAATGGCACGATCTAAAATGATTTTTGCTAAGCCGTGCTTACCGGACTCATAATAGAAAATGGCCAAAGCGTTCAGGGCTTTTAGATCATCTTCATCCACAGATAAAATTTTTGAGGCTGCTCCCACAACATTGGCCTCAACTTTTGTTGCTAAGGCTTTAGACAGACCTTTGTATAGTGACTTATCGACAGACTTTGCCAACAATGGGTGAGAAACACTTAAAATAAAAACTAGGGTTAAAACTAACTTTCTCATAAACCCGCCTTACTTAGCCAAAAACTTTGCATCACCTGTAAATCACCGGTCAGTGTATTTCCTTCCACTTTATCCAACAAACTAGCAGCTTTTTTAACACTGTCGTCGTAAGCTTGAAGTTCATAAGCTTTATTGATAGCCGCCTTTAGCGATTCAATCGCCTGCTTTTTAAAGGGGCCAGCTAAGTTATCAATCCCTTTTTTATATTGAACTAATTGCTCTCCTTTAAGAGTTTTGGGAACGGGAGCTCCGTATATAGCATTAGACATATGAAGTAGCGATTCCCCCTGAAGAGTTAAAGCTGCAACAATTTGATAAGCATCATTATATGCCACCACTTGCTTTAGCTTTTCTTTGAGTCGATCAAGAAGGCCTAATTTCTTTTGAACGGCTCCAGCCATTCTAGCCTGGCTGGCCGGAATACGAACGCTTCTAAATTTTTTAAAATCGTCCCTTTCCACAAGCTTAAACTTAGCTTCAGCAGCGAAACTCACTCCCACCCCTAATTTTCTTTGTCGGGCAATCACTTTATTGTACCAAGTTTTACTTAAAGTTTTACGGTTTAAAGAGTCGTGAAGCTTGGCTATTCTATAAGTGGCTTCCATAGTTTTTTGTTTATTCGCAGAGCCACTATTTAAATATTTATTATAAAAGAAAATCGCCTTAGATGGGTACTTTTTGCGACGGTCCCACATTTTGGCAATGGTAAAGTAAACTTCGTTACGATCGGCTTTTTTACTACCTTTTCGGTACTTTTCATAGTTTCGAACAGAAGAGGTATAAAAATTTAAACCATCATAAATAACTGCTGCATTATAATTGTAATTCAAAGACTCTTTATCTTTGGGGTACTTTTTAGAGTAGGCCTCAAAGGCGGCGGCAGCTTTTGCATATTGGCCAGTCTTTTGATATAAAAAAGCTAAAAAACGTCGAGACTTTTTCTTAAGCTCAGCATCTTTACTTCCGCTACTTTTAGCCACCAGCACTTGCCTGTAGTACTTTAAGGCTTCACTGGTTTCCCCAGCTTTTTCATAATTTAAAGCTGCATTAAACCGAGAAACATTTAAAAGGTCACTTTTTGGGTTACTTTTTATAAAGCTAACATAAGATAAGGCCGCTTTAAGAGGGTTACCACCACTAGCAGCGGCTTTTTCTGCTCTTTTAAAAGAAGACTTTTGCTTAACATCAGCAATTTTTGCTGCCATATTTGAGCCTTTCAACCCAGGTATAGCTAATAATTTATCAGCTACTTTCTCTAAACCCTCAAAGTCTTTTTTCTTGTTATAAATATCTAAAATTAAATTTGCTGAGTACTCAGCATCTTTTTCCTTTGGATGATTTTCAACAATATTAGTTAAAACCGGAAGAGCTTTGTTATATTGATTAAAATAATAATACAACGATCCCAATCGATACTTAATCGCCGAAACGTTTTCACCCTTAGGGTACTCTTTAACATACTTGATTGCGGCTTTTTCAAATATTTTAAGGTTGGAAGTAAATTCTACGGGCTCTTTGTTATCTGCTACCAATGTTTTAACTTCTGACGCCGTTGGAATTTTCTTTTCAGAGGCAAGAACAGAATTTAAAATCGACTGCTCGTAATATTTCCCAGCTTTATTTCCACGGGCCACTACTTTATTGTAGTTTTTGGCGGCCCCAACATAGTCTTTCATGTCAAACAAGAGTTCACCGTAGAAAAAATTCATTTGATCTAAATGCTCTGATTTCTTGATGGAAGAAAAGTACATTTCATAACCATCTTTTGTTAGATTTTGAGTGTATTTAGCCCTTGAATTTTGAGCAGTCTGGTGAAGCTGTAAAATATAGTTCCTAAGAGTCGACTCAATCAACTTATCGGAGCTTGCCATCAGCTCCTTATTTTTCTTATTTTCTCTTCTCCAGACACTGCCCGGTCCATAATTATCAATCCAAGTAAAAAGCTCTTTTCTGAAAACCTTTTGGTTTCCTGCAGCAGAATACATTTTCACAATCTGATGCTGATATTCATAGGCTCTTGTTGAAAAAGGGCTTTCCTGGATGAGTTCTTTAAATAAATACTTAGCTGAAAATTTGTCTCCCCGATCAACATAATAATAAGCTAGTTTTTCAATCAGCTTAGGGGCAGACTTAGAGCCCACCACTCGATTCAAATAGCCACGGGCCTGCTGAACCTTATAAACTTCGGGGTAAAAAACAACAATATCTTTAACAGCCTCTGAGGCAAGGCGAATACGACTGACTTTTTTATTGCCACGATCACCACTTTTTGCCTTTCGACCTTCTAAGATAACTCTCTCAAGATCTTTTAAAGCACTTTTAGTTTTTCCTGTTTTGTACTTACACCAAGCTCCTTTATAGAGAGCAAATGAATACAGTCGAGATCTTCTATTTCGTGCAATTTTATCATAATGCTTTTTAGCTGGTTTCCATTTTTCTCGTTCAAAATAATACTCACCTAACGCAAAATTTGACTCATCAACATAAGGGCTTTTAGGGAAGCGCTTAGTTAACTGTGTGTACTTAGCTCGGCCCTTTTCCACTTTGCCAATCTCAAAATAGTTATAGCCAAGAAAGAATAAAGCTTGGTCAATTTTAGGGTCTTTTGGAAAATCTCTAATAAACCATTCATACAATTGAATCGACTTTTTATTATACTGCTCGGCGGGCTTTAAATTTAACCTAGGTCTTCTTTTTCTTTTTCCCGATTGATGAGCTGCTAAAGCGTTGTCGTAATCTGTCTGTAATCTGAGCTCGATGAGTTTAGCTTTATCCACATAAAGCTCAGCTAAACGAACCCAAAGCTCACCTCTGCGAGAGCTTTTTTTAAACTTTTGAGTCATTCCGTACAAATGTTTAATTTGTTCATCGGTGATTTTCTCTAACTCTTGCTCACTGGTTCCTTCATCATAATAAAATCGATTCGAAGAAGGTGGTTTTACCGACCTTAAATTTACACGGGTCTTGGTTTTTAAATACTTTTTGGAATCAGGTAAAAGATTCTTCTTTTTTTTAACTTTTATACTCTCAATTTTTTTTAAGACATCGCCAACTGTTTTTCTTTTTCTTTTGGCGTGCAAATCTCCTGCGCTCAAAAAAAGCACCAATGAAATGAGTAAGCTACTTTTAAAATACATTTTACCTACCACAGCTATGAGTTCCTACAAAATGATAGTTTCCAAGCTCATCCAACCAATATTCACCTTGGAACGGCCAGTACTCATATCCATTTTGAATATAATAATCTCGAGTTCGGCTTCTTTGCTCAGAATTGTCTTGAATTTCTTTTCCAGCTACTTTTTTCTTAATTAATTCTTTTTTACTATTAATCATCTCATAGCGAACGAAACTTTCTTGTTCAAAAAGATCAAACAGCTCTGTTTTAAGATCTATCATATGTGACTTAGCAATTTTACCGGCTTTTTTCCTAGCTTTGATCAATCTAGTTTTCACAACACGGTCTGCATATTTACCAATGCCTGATTTTTTCCAAGCCCCCGTCAAGCCCTTCACTCTGTTTTTTTCTTGTATAAGTTTTTGAATATAACGATACGTTCTATTAAAATCGCCTTCTTTTCCAATTTTTCTAGCCACAATAATTGGCATTGGAGATTTTTTGAGCTTTGGAGATGTTGAGTCTTTACCGTACAAACGTACAACATCAACTAAGTCATTGTAGTAAACATTATAAGATTTTGTGTTCCTAAGATAACTTTTAACTTTTTTGTAAACTGGTTTATAAATCTTATTAAATAAATTTAACACCTTTTCCATTTCATTATATTTACATATAAATAAATAGATTATAGACCTTAAAATAAGAGACTCAGGCATATAGTAACTTTCATAGTAAGGAGAATGAAGAGATTGAAAGTTGCTGAGGGCTGATCGAAATTTTTCAGCTCTCAACATAGCCCAACTCGACTCAAATAAAGTTTCATGCCACGACTCTGTATCTCTAGGGATGCTTTTGTAAACTTCAATGGATTTATCCCACTGCTTAGCTTGGTAGTAAACTCTAGCCTTACCCATAACAGCTGAAACACGATCAAGGTCAGTCACTCTTTTGTCAGATCTATTTTCAATTAGGGCATCAAAGGCTCTTAAGGCCTTCTTGTCCTGCCTAGATTCAGCATAAGATAAAGCTTGCAAGTACTTAGCTTTACTAAAGAATGGGCTATCTGGCTTCACTCGAGAAAGTGTACGAATAGCTTGTTTGTAATCTTTGCTTCTCACCTGAAACTCACCAATGCGGTAATAAAGCATATCTTTATGAGCTTTAGGAAAAGACTTTATATTAATTTTTCCAATTGCATAATTGAGCATAGCCTCATCACCAAGGTAATCGGCAGCAATGGACAACTTTTCTAGGGCTAAGTTAATATACTTACGGTTTCCACTTTTCACCACACGAATGAATTGAAAAGCAGAAACTTGATATAACTTCATCTTAAACAGAGTAAGCCCTAATAAGTAAGTGACTTTTGCTTTATGCTTTCTATATCTTGAGCTAAGGCTCATTTTATATAGAAGTAAAGAGGCTTCTTCATAATTTGCTGATTTGATTAAATTAGATACATTTTTCCAAGAAGCTCCACGGCTGGCAACAGACCTTCTTTTAATCGACTTGCTGTTTTTAGCCACTAAAGCTATCGGTTCAGAGCTAACTATATCAACAGGTTCAGCAAAACCCGTAAGAGGAATGGACATTAACAATAAGAGTAAAAAGGCTTTTCTCATCGGTAACCCACCTCCGGAAAAAAGAAACTCACACCCACCGATAAAAACAAATCAGAATGATTTTCTTCATCTACTACAAGAGTGGTTCCCGAGTCTGGTGTTCTTAGAACAGTCGCTTGATAGTAATTCCAATTCACATCCCAACGGAAAGCCCAAGACTTATTAATAGCAATCAATTGTCCGACCCCAATATGATAAGTCAGTTCTTTTTCCACCTCAGTGGTGGTGTAGCCGATTCCTGGCGAAAAGTACCAATCAAAAGAAACAATTTTATCTTCAAAGAAGGCCATTTTACCGTACATTGGTGACCATTTCAGAGACGCTCCGTAAAAGTTATTTGGCAAAACAAAACTTCTGGTTTCAATTTGACGATCATCTCTTAGATTTTTGGTGATTCCTCTCTCTGAATCAATGAACGAATAATAAGATAGCTCTATCCCCCACTTTTCAGTGAGGTACCAGCCTAAGCCAGCTCCAACTCCTAGGTTGTTAAAAAAAGCGTTATTTAAGCCAACCATACCTTGTAAAGAAATTTCAAAACGTTTAGTTTTTGGAAGGTATTTTTTAGAAATCACCGCAATATCATCAAAAGGAGCCAACTCTGCTAAATCAGAAATGGTTTCGAATTCTTTTAAAGCTTTCTTTGCATTAATTTTTTTCTTTTTCTTGTATTTGCTTTCTTTTTTTTCTAAGTCACTTTCAAGACTGTCATAAAGCGTCTCTTCTTCTCCACTGGACTTTTCAGCGGCCCACCCCTGAGGAATAGGCAGAAACAAAGCTAGGACTAATATTTTAAGTATAAATAACTTCATTCTTACTACCTTTTTCTAGAAAATAAACATTAAGCTGGTGTTTAAAATCGTTGGTGTGTATAAAATTTTCTCTAAATCATCGCTAGAAGCTTTACTATCTCCAGGTTGCAATAAAATTGACGAACTGACAGGGTTAGGGCCTTGATAAAAGTAAAACCTTAAATCAGCCTTGAAAGCTAAATTTTTGGTAAGATATAGTTTTTGACCAAAACCAATATTTAATCCTACAGTACTAGAGTCGGTAAACTTAATCATACTGGCACCAGCTAATCCGTATAAAGACAAATTAGCGATACTATTTTTTGTAATACTAATTTTTCCATACCAAGCCGTAAACTGGTAATCAGCCACAAGAATTTGTTCTGGGTGCGGAGCCAAAGAGGCATCAAATTTGTCTCCTCCTATTAAACCCTTTCCTGCCTTCAGCGCCTCACCATTATCTGAAAGGCCCTCCATGATAGACATAACTGTGAGTTGTACACCATGACTTTCTGTAAAGTTATAACCTAAACCAAGATGAAAACTTTTATTTTCATATAGAGCTTCGGTTAGGTTAAAACCCATTCCACCATTAATTTCGAATCGACCTTTCGTTTTTACATATCTATTTTTAACCACAGATGTTTTATCAAACTTGGGTAACACTGTATCAGTGGCAAGCTCTTCTTCAGGGAACTCAATGGTTTCAGCCTGTGTAGAAATACAATAGCTAGATAAAATTATAAGGAGCGAGGCAAGAAAAATTTTACTTTTGGTAATATACATTTAGTCTCTCTCTGGTGATGCTGCTGACTATTATATTAAAATTACTTGAGAAACTTTGGCTACCGAATACAAAGAAAGCCCGGACCTACAGCCTGAATAATGAATCCGAACTACATGAAAGTACAGCTTGAAATAAAAATTATGTTTCACGAAGGTTGACTTAATTCACTTCGGTATTGTTATCAATTATGAAAGATCATGACGTAAACTTAAGGAGTTTATAAGTATTCTATAAAAAAAAGCCCATTTTAACTTAAATTAAAATGGGCTTTCATATAAAAATTTATAAATTGTTTTTGTTGATTTAATAAAGATTTAAAATATTATGAACTCGTATATGGCCAACAGGCTGCAAAGGATTAGAAGAGCTCTTATCAACAACAAACAAGCTTTGTATTTGAAAGCTATCCATTAAAAAGCGCGCCTTAGCTGTGAGTTCTTCTTTATCAATAGTTTTGGGATCGGTAGACATAATATCTGTCACTGGAACCAAAAGAGCATTGTCATACTTTACGAGACTTCGACGAATATCACCATCGGTGACAATACCAACTAAGTGCTTATTTTCATCGATAATGCCTACTACTCCGCGAGCTTCTCCACCTGTCATTGCCGACACCACAGCCGACATATTAACATCCGTTGAAACCAAAGGAAGAGCATCTCCTGTCAGCATAACGTCTTTAACACGAGTTAAAAGCTTTCTACCTAAGGCTCCACCTGGGTGGTATTCAGCAAACTCTTTTTCACTAAACCCACGAGCTTTCAATAAACACATCGCTAGAATGTCACCTAACACAAGAGTAGATGTCGTGCTAGAGGTTGGAGCTAGGCCTAATGGGCAAGCCTCTTTGCTTTGACCAATATTTAAACAAATAGTTGAGTTTTTCGCTAAAGAGCTCTCTGGCTTGGCTGTCATAGCGATTAAGGGAATTCCTTTTCTGGCTAAGTAATTATACAAGGAAGACATTTCTGCCACTTCACCACTTTTACTAATGGCGATGACAACATCTTCGGACTGTATCACCCCTAAGTCTCCATGGGAGCTTTCTGCAGGGTGCAGATAAAGAGATGGAGTTCCCGTAGAACTTAATGTGCTACTGATTTTTCGACCAATCAGCCCAGACTTGCCAATGCCAGTGATAATAACTTTTGATGAACAATTAAGAATTAAATCGACAGCTTCAAAAAAACTAGAATCTAAACTCTCTTTTAACTGAGAAATAGACTTTAACTCTAAATCAAGAACTCTTAGGGCCTCAGTTTTTAATTCGTTACTCAATTGACTCTCCGAGATTGTGATTTTTTAGTAATTTTTTTCTTTGAACCCACAGCCATCGATTTTTTTGACGGTTTTTTTACTTTTTTTTCAGAAGCTCGCGGTGAGTTGGTCAATGCCGCCTTTACAAAGCTGCGAAACAAAGGGTGCGGGTCAGTTGGTTTTGACTTAAACTCAGGATGAAACTGAACCCCTATAAACCAAGGGTGCTCTTTTATTTCAACAATTTCTACTAAATCACGGTCTTCACACATTCCCGTCAAAGCCATACCTTTTTTTTCAAACAAAGGAATATATTTATTATTAAATTCATACCTATGACGATGACGTTCAAAAATTTTACTTTGCCCATAAACCTTATAAGCTCTCGACGATTTTTTAAGATTACAAGGGTAAGAACCCAACCTCATAGTTCCGCCTTTTTCTTCAAGACCCTTTTGCTCTTCCATAAAGTCTACCACTAAATTTCTAGATGGTTTACTTTTGGACATAAACTCTCTGCTTGTAGCATCTTTAATACCACATACATTCATCGCAAACTCAATAGAAGCCAATTGCATACCTAAGCAAATACCAAAAAATGGAATTTCATTTTCACGTGCAAATTGTATGGCAGCTATTTTTCCAGAAACACCTCGCTCGCCAAACCCACCAGGAACTAAAATACCATCAATCCCCGCCAAAGCTTCTTTGACATTTCTTTTGGTCAGTTTTTCTGAATCTATGTAGACAATATTAACACGCGCATTATTATAAATACCACCATGTGTGATAGCTTCATTTAAAGATTTATAGCTCTCAGTTAAATCAACATACTTTCCAACAATACCGATGGTCACATCAAAGCGTGGAGTTTTTAAAATTTTAACTAATTTTTTCCAACTTTCCATAGAGCTTTTTTTGTAGTTTAAACCTAAGCGAGCTAATACTTTCACATCAAAGTTTTCTTGATGTAAAGCTAACGGAACTTCATAAATAGTTGATGAATCTACAGCAGCAATAACATTGTCTGTTTTAACACTACAAAATAAACCAATTTTTTCTTTTAAACCTTGATCAATGTTTTTTTCACTTCGACAAATTAAAAAATCAGGCTGAATGCCAATGGCACGAAGCTCTTTTACTGAATGCTGAGTAGGTTTACTTTTTAATTCACCGGCAGCGGCGATATAAGGAATATAAGTTACATGAAGAAATAATGAGTTTTCTATCCCTACATCTACTCTTAATTGACGAATCGCTTCAATAAATGGCAAGCCTTCAATATCACCAACGGTTCCACCGATTTCAATGATAACCACCTCAGACCCTTGGCCGGCCTGATAGATTTTTTCTTTTATTTCATTGGTAATATGAGGGATAACCTGCACTGTTCCACCCAAATAATCTCCACGCCTTTCTTTCGTTATCACACTGTCATAAACTTGGCCGGCAGTAATACTATTTGCTCGACTCAAAGAAACATTTGTGAATCTTTCGTAATGGCCTAAATCAAGATCAGTTTCAGCTCCATCCTCAGTAACATAAACTTCGCCATGCTGAAGTGGGGACATCGTTCCAGGGTCGACATTTATATAGGGGTCACATTTCATGAGGCTTACTTTGTAGCCTTGGTTTTCAATTAAAGTTCCAAGGCTTGCAGCCGTTAAACCTTTTCCAATTGAGGAAACAACACCTCCAGTAACAAATATATACTTCTGAACTAAAGCTTTTTTTGTTGATCTTAAAGCTGTTGTTTTTTTTCTGGTTTTTTTGACTACTTTCTTTTTTGCCACGCTTATCCTTTTGTTCTTAAAATTTCTTCCACTCGTTTAACATCTTCTGGTTTATCAACACCGATGGACTGGCCATCAACAATTTCTACTTTAATTTTTGCCCCTAAATAAAGAGCTCTTAACTGCTCAAGACTTTCACTTTTTTCTAGCCAAGTCGCTGGCTGTTCACAGTATTGCTTTAAAAAACTTTTTTTGTAGGCGTATATCCCCATATGCTTAAAGCAAGAAGCCTGACTGTCTTGGTGACTTAAACGGGAATACGGGATCGCAAAACGACTAAAATATATTGCATTGCTATTTTTACAAGTGATTACTTTTACACAGTTCATATCGTCAATTTCTTTAGATAAAAGAGCGGTGCCCAAGGTCACCAGCTCAACCTCCTCATAGCTTGTTTTCAATGAAGAAATTGCTTGATCTAACCAAGCCCCATCAATCAGAGGCTCATCACCTTGCACATTCACAATAATGTCGGCATCAATGTCTTTAGAGGCTTGCCAAACTCGATCACTGCCAGTTTCTAAGTTTTCACAAGTCATTACCACCTGGCCCCCAAAGGACTTTACAAAATCAAAAATTCTTTGATCATCAGTGGCTACAATAACTTCTTGTAATTCAGAACTAGAAAGGGCTTGGGTGTAAACTCTTTCAATAAGTGCTTTTCCGGCAATTTTAGCCAGGGGCTTACCAGGGAATCGCGAAGAGTTGTAACGTGACGGTATAATGCCAACAGACTTTAACATAACTTAGATAACCGCCTTATAATTTTTTACGGGGTATAAACAATTACAAGGCTCATACAGTATAAAAGCTAGCTTTGCGCGTCAACGCTTAAATCCATCTTTTCCGACAGTTTCCAATCCTTATAGATCGACTGATGAAAGTCATGGATACCTGTTTTCTTTAAGCTCGACATGACGCCTATGGCCCAGTATTTACAAGACTTTTTCAGGGAAGCTACGGCCTTTTCCTGTTGAGTTTTACTCAATTTATCTGACTTTGTTAACGCCAGGTACCCAGGTAAACCCAGCTTTAAAGACAGCTCATAAAGCATAGCCTCATCATCAGACCACTTTCTACGTATATCCATTACTAAGATTAACCCAGCAATATTCTTTCGTTCGTGTAAGAACTCCTCAATAAACCGCCCCCACTTTTCTTGTTCCGCGCCAGAGCGAGCCGCATAACCATAGCCGGGCAAGTCAACAAATCGATAAGAATCATTAATTAAAAAAAAGTTTAATAATCGAGTTTTACCGGGAGTTCCACTCACTTTAGCTAAAGCTTTTCTTTGAACTAAAGAGTTAATTAAAGACGACTTTCCGGCATTAGACCGTCCTAAAAATACGACTTCTTTTACACGGTCCTGAGGGCAATGCCTTAATTCTGTAGCACTTTTTACAAATGTGGCCTTCATAAAAAAGACTCCTTATTAAAACCTAAAAAAATTGTCGATCACAGGTTTTGATTTTTTTATTAATATAACAAATTATGGAAGGCTTACCTAGAACTTATGAAATTAATACAAAGCTTTACCAAGACCACCCAAGGTCTTACTTTCCGGAATAGCTCTATATTTTGAGACTTTTTACGGCTCAGAAAGAACTGATTTACCTTACAACATGGCACAAGACTTGAACTAACAGTCCTTTTTTTAAAAGGAGAATTTTATGTTGAACCATACTAAAAACACCCCCAATGACAAAGCCTATCTTCGGTGCGAAGAAACCGGGCACTTACACCAGCTACTTCCGTTGAACAACTTGGGCTCAGGGTCAAACTGCAATATTTTTATTAACAAAACCGATATTGAAGAACGTCAAAGTCGTATTGAACTTAAAAATAATCAATTTTTTATTAAAAATATAAGAACCGATGTTCAAGTTAAGGTCAATGATACTACAATCATAGAGGCTGTACTTTCTGACGGCGATCAAATTCAAATTGGCTCAGCTCTGTACACCTTCAGCCACTCTCCTTTAAGACAAAAAAAAATCATTTCCTTAAAAAGTAAAAATAAAAAGTGGCAAGAGAGCCTTGAAAGACTTGAAGCAATGGCTCAAAACTCTTTTCCAGTTGTTCTTATTGGAGAGTCCGGAACAGGAAAGGATGTCATTACTAAAAAAATTCACCAATACTCTGACCGTTCCCATGAAGCTCTTGTCTCTGTCAACTGTAGTGCTCTCAGCTCACAACTTATTGAAAGTGAGCTCTTTGGTCATCTTAAAGGAAGTTTTACAGGCGCCGAAACTGATCGTAAAGGTGCTTTTGTAGCTGCCGACAAAGGTACGCTATTTCTAGATGAGATTGGCGATCTCCCTTTAGATTTACAACCTAAACTTCTTCGAGCACTTGAAAATGGAGAAATAAAGCCGGTCGGCTCAGACAGCACCAAAAAAATAGATGTTCGCATTATAGCAGCCACTCACAAACCATTACACAAACTTGTTGAAGAAAAAAAATTTCGACAAGATCTTTACTACCGACTCAACGTTTTAAATTTAAACCCACCTAGCTTAAAAGAGCGAATGGAAGACTTTAATGACTTGTTTTACCAGTTCGCCAAAACCTATAGGGTGCGATATAATTTTGAAGCCATTGAGCGCTTAAAGAGCTATGACTGGCCAGGAAATATAAGAGAACTTAAAAATTTTATTATAAAATCGTCTGTTATTTATAAGAATCAAACTGTGACAGCCCAGCATATTGACCGACTTTTAAGTGAAGTTCCTCTGGTTACAAATAGTCTTTTACAAAAAGATAATATTGTTCAGCTTCGAAAAAAATCTGTTCTCAAACAAAATGAAATTGATCTTATATGTAAAGCTTTAATTGAATTTAAGGGCAACCAAAGAAAAACCGCCATTAGCCTAGGTATGCCAACTAGCACATTAAATGACAGAATAAAAAGTTATAAAATTGATTTAGATAAAATTAAACAAAACAGAGGTGCCTAAAGTTTAACCCATGAGGGAGGGGCTATTTTGTATAAATTGAAAATTTGAGTTTAGAAACTTATTCATTAATCTTTAAAAAAACAGGGGGCACAAACATCAATAATAAGTAATGAAGTGCAGATAGATTAATTTTTATTTTTGAATCACGTAAGTTTTAAAGTACAAGCGCTTGACCAATCTTTTATTAAGAGCCCGATTCACTTTATTTTTTAGAATGGCCTTTAGCATTTTTTTAGCTTGGGGCTTTGAAAGGCTTTCATAGTTAAAACTTTCTAATTCACGCTGTAATACATCTTGAATTAAGTATTCTTTATCTTTAATTGTTTGTAGCATAAATGCAGATTTTACATTTAAGAAAATTTCAAACATACCCATAGCCTCTGGGTAATCTTCAGACTGTTTAAGGTTGACGATTATTTTTTTAAGTAAATGGTCTTCCCCCACAGACGGAAAGTAACTAGCAAATGGTTTTAATTCTTTTTCTACAGAAAAATTAAAAGTTTTACTGGCAAGCTCTTCAATAAGCTCAGGCTTATCTCTCATTAAAAAGGAAATAACACCTACGATAGCTAATACTAAAATAGATAAAATAATTAATTTAATTCGACGAGGAATGGCCATATATTTTTTCTTGAAAGATGCCCAGTTTTCTTTGTAACGACTTTTGTAGTACTTTAACCTCTCCAAGAAAACCTCACACTTACTTTGGCCTAGGAACAAAAACCGTAGGTCTTATTCAAATAATTATAGCTATCATTGAAAATTAAGCCAAGATAAACCTATGTCTAGACGCTATCGCATAACCTTAGTCTTAATCCTAAATTTATGTCTCAAACTTACACGTTATTTTCCGATAAGAATATTAAGAATGAATTTCATAAAGGAGATGACCTATTTATGATTATTAAGTTTAAGCTTGTCTTTCTTATACTAATTTGTGGGCTAATATCAACTTCGTGCGCTTTACAAAGGCATAGCGATAGTGGTTATTCATCCACAAGGCCCATTCATTTTAAAAGAACACCACGAACTCCTAGTTTAGGAACTGATGTTTCCTTAAATGACTCTCAACGTTTAAAAAGGCTAGAGTCAAATTTGCAATCTCAACAAGAAATTAAACAATATTATAAATACAAACCCTTGTTAAAAACCGATCAAAAAAGAATAAGCTTTCTTCAGCAACAAGGGGTTTTTAATAGGAATTTATGGGTTGAAAAGTATCTTTTCCCAAAAGAGAAAAAAACCTTTAGCTCTAAAGAAATAAAAATGATTGCCAATAGAGATATAACCATAGGAATGAGCCAAAATGCTGTTATTGAAAGCTGGGGCAAACCAACAGAAAAGAGAGTGGCGGGGCAATCCCTTCGTGGTAACGAACTTTGGGTTTATAAAAAGCTCGTTCCAACTTCAAATGGTTACAAAACAGAATTTAGACATATTTTTTTTGAAACAGGTCACGTTGCGGGCTGGGAAACTAAGTAAAAGGACTAAGTATGAATAAAGCAAAGCCATGGTGTAAAATTGAAATTAAAGATGGAATTAAGGTTAAAATTGACCAAGAAGATCGAGAACGAGTTCAAGAACACTCATGGAGGGTTCAACGAAGTGTCAAACACGGAAAGCCAAGAGTCGTCACAAGCATACTCAACAAAACAGGCTCTTACCGTACAATGACCCTAGGACAATTCTTATTAAAACCAAGAAAAAAAGGCTTACAAGTATTTCCTAGGCGTTACCAAACCAGTTTAGATTACAGGAAAGCCAATCTCATTGTTTGCGATATGAAGCAAAGACAAATCATGCTACCAAAGCGCAAATCTAAAAATGCAACTTCTATATATAAAGGTGTTTCTTACATTAAAGCCAAAAATACCTGGAGAGCCCGCATTGAATATGGCGGCAAGCAAATTTACATCGGTGACTTTGACAGTGAATCCAAAGCGGCCCTAGCCTACAACCGAACAGCCAAAAAGTACTACGGTGACATTGCCTATACCAACCCGATCAATAGAAAAATTATTGACCGGAATAAGTAATTTTTTTGCTACTTACAAAGGTAAGTTGGGTTTAAAATACAAGCGGTTAACATACTGGTGATAGGAGTCAGCTCCCATTACCTTGTCTTGAGGGTTGTAGTTAAATAAAGCCGTCGGAGATAACGAGTACTGTGCCTGTAAAAGTATACGGTGACCCTTCGTTGTTGGAACCCCCCTGTGTATACCAAAATTATCAGCCATGAAACTTGTGCCTTTGTTTCCTAAAATAAATTCAATATCTTCTGAATCAAAAATTTCAAAAATTTCTTGATCAGAAAATCGCCTCATCTCAAAGTATTTCCAGGTTTTTTCAGGGTCATATTTTTCACCGAACTTTAACTTTAATTTTTTTTCAATTTGTTCAAAACTTGAAGAGTTTTTAACATAAACATGAGGACCATGATCAACAGATTCAACATCTGTTAAGTAAACGAATAATTTACAACATTTATAATCATCACTATCACGATGAAACAGCTGCATTTCTTTTGCTTGCACACCATTATCGAGGGAGGTCATAATAAGACATACAGATATGGTTGGCGGAGCCCCCAAGAACTCCTCAGCAACTTTTAGAACCTGTGGGTGATTCAAGGCTTTCATTACATGTGGACAATTCACCGTATCCGCTGGCGTCAACCTTCCCATCATAGAGCCTTCAGGAATATTTTCTATTTTAAAGGTGCGATTATCGTTATAAAAATCTAAAATCGACTTATGCCGCATATAACTCAATATATCCTCAATTTGATTTTGAGATAAAATATCTGGAAGACGAGCTAAGCCCTGGTCTTTCATGGAGTTGACATATTCAGTAACGTCTTTGGATATAGGTGATTTTAAACCACCGTGGTTTTGACGAATTAATTTGGCCACTTCAGATGAAATTTTATTTCTCCACAAAGGAGACCTTAAAGTTCGTTGAACAGTCCACATATATTGCCTTTCATTTATATTAGGAACGGACTCTGGTATTCTTTGAAAATGTGGAGGGTGGCTTTCCAACTGCGCCTTCAAATCTCCCCCACTGTTTCTAGCTTTTGTTGACGAGACAAGGCGCTTTGCAAGCCTTAAAGACTTCCTTAGAGGCTTTGTTAACCGCCATGACTTTGAGCCTAAAATATCGTAATATTTAGGCTCAACATCGGCGAGTCTTTTGTTGGCCAGATTGAGTTCAGACTGCCTAAACTCTTTTTCATATTTTGACTTCCATAATTTAAGGTAAAGTTGAAAAGCCATTTTTTCATCATTTGTACCAAGAACAGTATAGGCTTCGACTTGATTTAGCTTTGTAAAGGGATGAGTGTACCTCCATTTGTCAGGGTAGTTCATTGCTTGACAGAAATTATCTATGACATCATATGCTTTTTCAGTCCCTTTGAATTGCCTTACTTTAGCTTCAATATGATCTTGAATGCTAGGGTTTTTGATATTGGCATAATTATTTAAAATTTCCTTAATTTGGCTTTTATAAACAATATTCACTCGTGGTGAGCCTTCTTTATTTAAGAAACCAAACATTAAATTTTGACAAATTCCCGGCCAAGATCCATCTAATCGATGTGCCAAAAAAAGCTCTTTATTTCTTTCATCAAGAAAGTTATCTCCATCAATAAAAACAATGTCAGGTAACCAATGGTTGGGGTCAATATTATACATTCCCTCAACACCTTCAGATTTCCAGTGATTTTTTTCTCGATAATTTACACCTTTACTCCCTTCCGACCAAACAGGTGTGTTGGAGTTAAAGTCATCTAAACTTGCATAGATTTTCTGTGGAAAGCATGTACCCGAATAACCGTCCTTAAACTCATCTATTACAGTTTGTAAAAAATTAGTCGGCATAACCATATCTGCGTTGGTCCACAGTAAGATATGACTTTGAGGCTTTATGTGAGAAATCCCATTCTCAACCACTTGAGTAAAAGAACAGTAGTGAGGTAAGTTGGATTGGTGATACTCAAATTTAATTTTGAATTGCTTCAGAACATCAAGGGTATTTTTTTCTTTAAAATTTGTAACAATCAAACGAAAATTCTGATAAGACTGAGCCTCAAGAGCACGCAAAAACTCCCTCTGGATTTGGTCATTATCACCACCGTCAAACTCTCTAAATGTAGCTGTTATAAGTATTTCTCGACTCATAGGAACACCTTTTGGTTAAATCTTTAAGATTCAAAAAATAACAATTGGTCAGATGAGCTACAACTGAAAAATAACAATCTCTAGCTTAATGTGCAGCCGCATAATTTCGGCTCATCAAACTTGCTCGTTTAATCAAAATTAAGGCTGATAAGCTATTGAAAAATCAAGAATTTTAAAAAATTGACAAGAAGCTCACCGAGGAGCATATTTAGCAAACCTCTAACTATTAATGACTAAATCAGGATCCAGGTTTAGGAGATCTTATGAAAAAAGACCAGCGTATTTTTGTTGCAGGACACAGAGGACTTGTCGGCTCCGCAACCGTTAAAGCTCTAAATGAACATGGATATTTAAACCTTATTTTAAAAACTCGATCAGAGCTCGACCTCATTGATCAAAGTGCAGTCAAACAATTTTTCAAAGACGAAGACATTAATGTTGTAGTTTTAGCTGCTGCTAAGGTTGGAGGTATTGAAGCTAACCGCAAACAACAGGCTGAATTTTTATATGAAAATTTAATGATATCAGCCAATGTCATTCAAGCTGCCCATGAAACAAATATCGAAAAACTTCTCTTTCTAGGGAGTGGATGCATTTACCCAAAAAATGCTCCTCAGCCTATTCGCGAAGACTTTCTGTTGCATAGCCCCTTGGAACCCACTAATGAAGGTTATGCCATTGCTAAAATTGCAGGTTTAAAACTTTGCGAACACTTAAACAAGCAATACAAAAAAAACTTTATTTCTGCAATGCCTTGTAACCTTTATGGGCCAGGTGATAATTTTCACCCTGAAAATTCCCATGTTGTTCCCGGGTTAATGAGAAAGTTTCACGATGCAAAAGTTAAAAATTTGCCGCAAGTGCATGTTTGGGGAACGGGAAATGCCAAGAGGGAATTTCTTTATATTGATGATGTTGGTACTGCCATTGTAAACCTCCTTGAAAACTACTCTTCCTCTGAAACTATAAATATAGGAAGCGGAGAAGATATACCCATATCTCTGCTGGCTGAAAAAATTAAAACTGCCGTCGGCTACGAAGGTGATATTTGTTTTGATACGAATATGCCAGAAGGAACACTTAGAAAACTTCTTGATATAAAAAAAATAAAAGATCTTGGCTGGCAACCAACACTGGGCCTTGACGCTGGACTAAAGAGAACTTACAGCTGGGCTCTTGAAAATAATATTTTTTAAAAAAACATCATATAACTCATAGGATTTTTTATGAAAAAAATAATTGTTTGCACAACAATCAATCCACCCACAGAAGCCGTCAAAAAATTTGATAATATTGAAGGGTGGTCTCTTGTTGTTATTGGGGATAAAAAAACACCTAAATATGAACTTGAAAATGGAACTTACATAGGCCCCGAGGAACAAGAAAAAATGTTCCCTGAGCTTTCACAAGCCCTTGGCTGGAACCTAGTCCAAAGAAGAAACATTGGCTACGCTTACGCGTATCATCAAGGTGCCGATGTTGTAGCAACGGTAGATGACGACAATATTCCATTAGAAGGGTGGGGGAACAATTTACTCATTGGCACCACTCAGCAAATTAAAACTTTTAAAGTAAATGATGTGGCCTTTGACCCTATCGGGGCCACTAGCTACAGCCACCTCTGGCATAGAGGCTTTCCACTACAGCTTCTTAACAAACGAGACTACTCTAACTCTTCCGTTGAAGATCTGGGGCCTATCGCCATTCAAGCCGACTTTTGGAATGGAGACCCTGATGTTGATGCTGTTTGCAGAATGGAACATGCTCCGGAATGTTCTTTTCAAGACAAAGACTTCCCCTTTACATCTAATAAACTGTCTCCCTTCAACTCTCAAAACACTTTTCTGTCTCGAGCCTGCTTGAAAGACTATTTTTTATTCCCCTTTGTGGGAAGAATGGATGATATTTGGGCCTCCTATTATGTTGAGGCCCTTGGGCATAAAGTGGTCTACAATAAAGCTACCGTTCGACAAGATCGAAATGAGCATGACTTAACTAAAGATATGATCTTAGAGTTCGGAGGCTACCAGCATACTCTCAACCTTGTAAAGTCGCTTTATGAATCTCCAGATAATATTAAAGCTTTTCTTCCTGAAAAAACGATAACTGCCTGGGAGGCTTACAAGAAAGTCATGGGGTAATTTCCCAGTATTAGTTATTAAAAAGTAATTATTAAACTTCCTATTTACGAGCTATTGAAACCATTTCACATACAGTGACTTTCCGAGGCTATTCCCTGGGCCCTCAACATAGCGATGAACTAAATAACTCAAGCCAATAATTACAGATAGTGTGGCAAATAGAACGATTTCAAATGCCCAACCCAATGAACTAAAGTAGTTAATTAGAGACCAGCCAATGATCATATGAAGCAAGTATAAGGGATAGCTGATATCTCCAAAAAACTTCAGAATTTTGAACTCTTTTTTAATAAGTGGTTCAATGGCTAAAACAATATAAAAACTCCTAGTTCTCCTGATGTTAGGTGAAGATTCAATAAAAGGTACTCCAGTTTCATAACCCACATAGACTCTTGGCTTAGTAGTCTTGGAAAAACTGGTATTGGAAACTTTTCACCCATAAAATAAGTTATGCCTTTTGAATCTTTAATGGCAACAACGACTAAATGAGCATAAACGACTAAGAAGGCAGCTATTCCTCTTAAATAAGATAAACCTTTAAACCTCACAAGATTCAATCCTTTTTTTGGCACAGCACCTGCATCTTAACCTGTGAAAAGAAAATAACAAGATTTAATTGAGTTATAAGCCTCATTTGCATGCTTAATTAATTTACAATCATGAAAAAAGGTAAAGGATCAAAAATGAATAAACTATTACTTTCCGTATACACATTCACCTCTTTTTTATTAGTCTCAAACGGACATACACAAGAGGTTAAAATAGTTTCCCCACAGGCAGCAAATAAATTGATGACCAAAACAGAAATTATAAACAGTAGCAATAAAAAAATGATACTTCATACACAAGAACCCCACAGGCCTGGGGCTCATTTGCCAGAAGCTCCTCGAACAAACCCTCCCCTTGAGCTTCCCAACAACTACATGGCAAAAGGAAGAATCAAGAGCTTAAACAATAAAACTTATAGCTACAAGTATGAAGGTGACTCATTATATAGTTTGTTTAAAAACTGCCAAGCTGATTTAAATAAATCGAAAGAAATTTCAACAAAAGATATTTATGTTCAAGTTAAAACTGACAGACTTCATCAAGAACAACATTTATGCCCGGACAAGTCCAGCGAAGAAAAAATATGGAAAGGTGCTTTTTCTATCTGTGAGCAAATCACTAAAGAGGTGGCTGTCACCCACGGTGTTCAAAGTAACTGTTCAAGATATCCACACACTACAAAATGGTGGAAAACTTTAAAGTCTGTTCAAAAAGAAGACTATTCCTGCCCTACAGGCTTTAAAGGTAAAATTGTAAAAACTTATGAACAGGTTCAATTACATCAGTGTTTATTTTCAGTCAGTGAAGCTCTCAATACCGTTAAAAAAGGTGATCTAATTGCAAAAGAAAATCATTGTAAACAAATACCAAAAGACTGTCATATTAATGGAAATGTTGTAGCTCATGGTCACCATTGGTCAGAGGGATGCGACACACTTGTTAAAACACTGTCTTGTCCGAAAGGTCATACTGGTCACAAAAGCCAAACCTTACAAGTAAAGCAAAAGTATAGTTGTAATAATGGAAAAGTACTTAGCGTAGGCCAACCTTACACAACTGATATAGTTCTTCACTCGTCCAACACTTGTATTGCCGAAATGAAACGATGTGGGGCTTATGCTCACAACGATGAATGGGAAGTGCGTGTGGGTCGAAAAGTTGTTAAAAAGTCTTGCGTTGGCGGAAACCAAGTAGAAATCTCTTACCCGAAATTAAGAACTATGGTTTGTAAGAATGGAACTTCGGCCTGGAAAGACTCTGTTGTAAATGTTGGTAAATATAAAGTTTTTCCTTCACAGTCTTGCAGCGATAGCCCTTACTCAACAACTAGAGGTCATTAAGGGCCAGGAATACCCATTGATCCCTGTGGTTTTAAATGTTAGGTACTAATTCTATGGATAAATTTAATTTTTATATCGGCCCATGTGTTATTGAAAGTGAAGAATTAGTTTTTAAAATTGCAGACTACTTAGTGAGTCATGTCGCAAACCCTGATTTCAATATCACTTTTAAAGCCAGTTTTGACAAAGCTAATCGCTCAAACATAAGTTCTTTTCGAGGCCCTGGTCTTGATGAAGGGCTTTCTATACTCGTAAAGGTCAAAGAAAAATTTGGCCTCCCAACACTCACTGACTGTCACCTTCCCTCGCAAACATCAGCCGTGGCACAAGCGGTAGATGTTTTACAAATTCCTGCTTTCTTATGTCGTCAAACCGATATGATATTATCTGCAGCAAAAGCTTGTTCTGAAAATAACTGCACATTAAAAGTTAAAAAAGGACAGTTCCTATCCCCTGAAGAAACCAAAAACATTGTTGAAAAAGCAAAAGAGTTCTTACCTGCTGAGCGTATTTTATTAACTGAACGAGGAAGCTCCTTTGGTTACAATCGCCTCGTTGTCGATATGTCTTCTTTTAAAATTATGAAATCTTTTGGCGTAAAAGCCATTCACGATGCCACCCACTGTGTTCAAAAGCCTGGAGGCATGGGCACTTATACTGGAGGTGCCAGGGAATCTATCGTTCCTTTAGCTCGTGCCGCCGTGGCTGCAGGAGCTGATGGAGTTTTTATGGAAACCCACCCTCAGCCAGAGCAAGCCTTATCTGACAAAACAACTGCCTTAGAACTGACTAAAATTCCTCAGTTTACTAAAGATTTATTCGCCATTCACAAGCTAGTAAATAACTTATAATTTATCTGCTCAGGTGCATATTGCCATAATCTACAGAAACGTTTAGCTTGAAATCACTCAATTCAAAATAGGTGATTCTTTCATGCAAAAACAAAATTTAGATAAGTTAAAAAAAATAAAACTTTTTCTTTTTGATGTCGATGGCATCTTAACTGACGGTAAACTTTTATGGGACGATTCTCTTCAAGAGTTTTTACGTTTTTACCATATCAGAGACGGCTATGGCCTTAGACTTCTTATTGAGGCAGGTTATAAAGTTGGTATTATCTCTGGAGGCAAATCTAAAAATGTTCGAAAGAGATTTGAAATTTTAGGAGCTCACTACTTGTACCTTGGTCACCTTGACAAAAGGCAGTCCTACCTAGATGCTCAAAAACAGGCTGAATGTACCGATGAAGAAACTCTTTATATGGGCGATGAGTTATTCGATACCCCTTTATTAAAAAAAGCAGGCTTTTCTGCAACAGTTGCTGATGCCACTGATGAAGTTAAGTCCTATGTAAACTATGTTACAAAAAAAAATGGAGGCGAAGGTGCCGTTAGGGAAGTTATTGATTACTTTAGGTTATGCCACGACTCAAAACCTAACATATTAGATTTCTAATATTAAACCATGAGCTCAATATATTTATCTGCTCCCTGACTAGCTTCACCATCAAAAAGTACACGCCCCTTTTCAAGAACAATACAACGAGTACAATGCTCTTTAATTTGATCAGGACTATGACTAACTAAAACAATAGTTGTCCCTTTTTTATGTAAGTAATGAACTCTCTCAACACATTTTGCTACAAAGTTAATATCACCAACACCAAGAACTTCATCAAGAATTAAGATTGGAGCATCCAAATGCGATGCTATGGAAAAACCAAGGCGAACCAACATTCCACTCGAATAATTTCTAACAGGCCTATGAATTTTATCACCTAAACCAGAAAACTCTATAATTTCATCAATTTTATCTACAATTTTACTGCGGTTATAGCCAATAATAGACGCATTCAAAAAAATGTTTTCATATCCACTCAAGTCCATTTCAAAGCCAGCACCAAGCTCTAACAAAGGTGCAATAATGCCTTTTGTTTTAATTGAACCACTAGAACACGAATAAATACCACTAATTAACTTTAAAATAGTACTTTTGCCAATACCATTTCTACCCATAATACCTACAAACTCACCAGAAAATATATCAAAGCTAATATTCTCTAAAACAATATCTCTCTCAGGTTTTTCAGAAAAAGGGTTTTTAAGTTTAGCCATGTTAATTAAAACAGATTTAAACTCTTTACTTGGGGAATTATTCCACCTTTTGAACGACTTTGAAATATTATTGACCGAAATTACTGGGCTCATAAGTCCTCAACTAAATTATTTTTAAATTTAAAAATTAAAAGGTTAGCCAAACAAAAAAATAAAAATGTCCAACCTGTAAGAAGTATTAAATATGATAAATCAGGCCTTTGAGATTTTAATATGATCTGTTCACTCGCTATAAAAAAACCACCAACCGGATTAATAACAAACCATTTTTTTAGATTTTCAGGAACAAGGTCAATTGGATATAAAATTGGAGTTCCATACATCCAAACGGGTATAATTACGCCCAAAACATGCCTCAAGTCTCTGAAGTAAACAAACAGTACCGAGCAAATAACAGCAAGAGAGTAAGCTATTAAAAACAGCAAAGTGATTAAAAATGGTAATAAAACAAAATACTTTGTTACAGGAATTCCTTTATAAAAGATAAAACCAAAAATAATTAAATAGGAAATTAAAAGATTTATTAAATGGGTTAGCGATATTGAAAGAGGAAAAATATTAAATCGAATAGGTACTTTTGACATAAGCGAGTGCTTGCTTAAAACAGATTCCATGCCATCAGCTAATGTTGATGAGAAAAAAGCCCAAGGTAAAACTCCAACAATAATAAATACATCATAGTTAGGAACCTGTAAGCGCATGACAATTTTAAATACAAAAAAGTAAGTGAGCGCTGTAAAAAGGGGAACCAATAAAGACCAAATATAGCCTAGGCTAGAGCCTCTATAACGTAATTTTAACCCCACCTTTACAAGAGAAAGTACTAAAAACTTTTTATCTAAACAAAAAAACTTCGAAAATAGGCTCATAATTAACCTTATAATTAATAGATAAATCTACAGATAAATTTCTTATATATATATTTAGAAAAGGCAAACAACCTCTTCTTTTGGCGAAGCTTTCCTTTAATAAACTCAAGAGTTACTTTACGAATTTCCCAAAAAGAAATCGATTTAGTTCTTGTTAAAACAAAACTATTAACTAACTTTCTATAATTAAGATCCAGGCGGTAAAACTCACCAATTGTTCTCATTGCAATTAAAACATCTAATTCTTTGACCTCATTGTTATTTTTTGCCTTCGAAGACAATGTATTTGTGGCAGCATAAATTCCCTCAGTTTCTTTTAGAGCCTCAATCAACATGGGCGTTATAAAACTATGAAAGAGCTGTTCAATAAGAATGAATATGTCACTAGATGCAAAAGAATTGCGAAACAAAAAAGAACCCGAGTCACATAAAGATCTTAAGCCCACTATTTCACCCAAATCGTCAGGAGTAGCTGCTAAAAGATGGGTGCTGCTACTATTTGCGCCATCAACAATGCTACCAGAAATAGAAACATTTGCATTTGGTTTTCTCTGCAAAGCTCCCAATAAGCATGATACATGATGAGTGCTCCACTGTTCTTGTTGATTTAATAAAATAAAATAATCGGAACTAGATCGCTTAAGAGCTTCGCTAACAAACACTCCATTAATAGCCTTTGGCTTTAGCTTTGCATCAACAAACATATTCACTTCATGAACTTCAAAAGACTTCCCAGTAGGTTGACATAACTTTTCCCAAGAATTTTTCAGGCTGGTATCACACAAAATAACTATATTAATATTTAAGTAGGATTGTTGAGATATGGACTGCAATAATTTTTCAGCTCCTTTTATGTTAGGACTTAACCAAGGAATGACAACATCAACAACAATACTTTTATCAAGAGGTAAATGTCTTTTATTAAAAACCTCCAACCTCTTGGGATGGTTTTTTATAATATTTCTTAAGCCTTGTTCCATGCTATATTTCTCAACATATAGCTGCTGACTACTTTTAGCGAGCTCCAAGGCCTTCTCAGGATTATCTTTCACCCAATTCACTTGCTTCATTATATTTTGATAAGTCTCTTCATCATCTTTACCATAGGTAAAATAAAGAACTCGATCCGCAAATTGATTAGTAACAAATGTATTACGATCAGATATAATAACCGTACCAGCATGGCAACTTTCATAGATACGACTAGAGCAGGCCTCTGATAAGCGGTGCTGTTCAGATGACAAAACCAAAGATATTCCACAATCGTGAAGTTTTTCTATAAGAGAGTGGCCATCAAAAGGTATATCCCCTTCATAACTATCAAAGCCAGCCCATGGCCTGACGCCAGCAAACTTCCTTGGACCAAATATACGAATAACCTTAGCTTTATCAAACTTTTTTAATAAACTATGATGACGACCATTTTTATTACTAATTTTTTCCCAATTTATACCGACGTAAAATAATTTAGCATTTTTTAATTGGTCGATCGAAGGCTTTAATAAAGGACCAGAACAGCCTGCCACCCATTCACTTTCTCCTCCCATATTTTTATTAGTACCACGAAAAAAATTAAGGAGATGCCGCTTCATTGGTTGCGAGGGGTATAGTAAATAATCATCATAAGACAGGACGTTATTCATCACCTCTTCGTATTTTGCATCATGATAAAACCGAACAGGATTCCAAACAGCATAATAAGTATAATTGAACCATAGTTTTGCAGAAATAAAATGCATTGAGATAACAAAAGTTACCTGATCATCTAGTTGAGAGTGTGTGCCCTCTACAAAAATACCCTCGGAGTCAATGACAATATATTTATGGCCCATTGATTGAATAACGAACTTCATTCGCTCAATAACTTCAAACTCAGCGTTTTTAACTTTAGGCCAAGGGCTGACAATACCAATACATAATTGATCGGTCATTTAACGTCTCACAGAATTAATATTCTCTGAAAACCATCGAACTGTTTTTTCCAAACCTTCTTTTAAGGTAAATTTAGGTTCAAAACCCGCCTGAAATAGCTTATCCAAATTATATGCTCGGTAGTCTTGTCCGTTTGGTTTAGATGAGTCCCAGACAATTCGATCTTGAGTTCCGGTAATCTCAGCAAGCTCATGCACAATATCCTTAATGCAAATAACTTTTCCAGACCCCATATTTACAGCCCCAGAAATTTTTAACATAATAACCTCAAGAGCTCGAGCTACGTCTTCAACATATAAAAAATCTCTTTGAGCAGAACCATCTCCCCAAACCACAACATTACTTTCTGAGTGTGCGGCCTTATGGAACTTACTGACCAAAGACGGGACCACATGACCAAAGTTTTCATCAAATTTATCATTAGGCCCAAACAAGTTGCCACTAATAACAAAGGCATAATCCATGTCATAACTATCCTTGTAGGCCTCTAACTGGGCCAACATAGACCTTTTAGAGTGAGCATAGGCCATTTCTGAGTCATGGGGCTCACCTTGCCAAACCATTTTTTCTTTTAGAGGCAAGCCTGGGGAAGGATAAGGGTAAACACACCCTGAACCCATAGCTACTACTTTTTTAACTTCAGATTGATAACAGGCCTCAACGACATGAGTATTAATCAGGGTGTTCATAAGGTAAGATTTTGCTTGTTGCTTCATATTACCCATAATTCCAAAAACAAAACCGGCGATATGAAATACATAGTCTGGTTTTTCTTTCTTAAAAAAAGAAATAGTTTCATTTAAGTCAGTTAAGTCACAGTCCTTTCGAGTTAAGCCCATGACTGAGCTGTAGCCCTCATTTTGAAGAAACTGCTTCAAATTAGAACCAACAAGACCACCTGCCCCAGTTATAATAATTTTACTATTCTTATTCATCTTTACCTTTGTAAAACCTTTTCACCTTTCTTTAGGCGAACTCTCCAATAATTTAAGAGATCTTCCATTGTTTGCTCAAATTTGTATTGAGGCTCCCAACCAGTATGTTTTTTAAACTTGCTTGTATCAGGAACTTGTAAATCAGCATCTAAAGCTCGAAGACGGCTTTTATCAACTCTGACATCAATATTTTTAACCGTCGACATGTCTATTAAAGTCTGCAGCATATCCCCAATAGTAGAGACATAACTACCACCTATATTATAATACTCTCCTCCAATAGGGTTAACAGTGACTAACATATAATAAGCTTTCACCGCATCTCTAACATCAGCAAAAGTTCTTAGAGAGTCTAAATTTCCTACATTAACAACTGGTGGAATTAGCCCCATCTCAATCATAGCCACTTGTTTAGCAAAAGAAGATTCAGCAAAAACATCTCCCCTTCTCGGCCCAGTGTGAGTGAACATACGAGTTGTCATTACCGTCATATCATAGGCTTCGGCGTAATAACGCCCAACTAAATCAGTACCAATTTTTGAAATAGCGTAAGGAGAAGCTGGGTGAAAACTACACTCTTCATCAATTGGTAGCTTTTCTTTTGGAACTCGACCAAAAACCTCAGAAGAAGCACAGACATGAACAACTGGTTTTTGCTCGAGGTGCCTTAAGGCTTCTAATAAGCGACAAGTTCCTAAAATATTGGTCTCGAGAGTTTCAATGGGAGCATCAAAACTAGTTTTTGGAAAGCTTTGCGCTGCTAAATGAAAAATATAATCAGGCTTTAAGTCTTCAAGAGTTTTATAAAGAGAGCCATGGTCATTGAGGTCAGCATATATAGTATGAACCCTGTCTTTTTTATTAATGCGATCTAGTAAATGTTCGATGTTACTAAGTGGGCTTCTCCACCTCATCATGCCGTGAATTTCCCAGTCGGTATTTTCAAGTAAATAATCAGCAAGATGAGAACCTACCATTCCTGTGAAACCTGTAATTAGCGCTTTTTTCTTCAACTTTCTATCCTTTGTTTTACAAATATTTACATAGCCCATTATTGACGAGATTTATTTCAATCAAGTGACATAATGTGTGATAAATAGTCAAATGATTCTCTTGAATTAAGTCAGTACGCTCTCCAGGAGCTAATATTACTTTGTCGGCAAGGCCAAGGACTTTTCCACCTGTTGGCCCTGACAGTAATATTGATTTAGCACCTATGGATTGACACGCCTTAAATGCATTTTGAATATTCAATGAATTGCCTGAAGTTGTAATGCCTAAAAAAACATCGTTTGGCTTCATTAGACCACGAACTTGCCTTTCAAAAACTTTTTCATAGCCGTAATCATTACCAACAGCGGTTAGGATAGATGTATCTACAGTCATAGCAAAAGCACGAATTGGATCCCTATCTTTATAAAGCTTACTCACAAGCTCAGCAACTAAGTGCTGAGCGTCAGCAGCAGAACCTCCATTGCCAGCAACGAACAAACATCCCCCATTCATATAAGCAGAAACAATCAGCTCGACAGCTTCCATGATTTGCTCTCTCACTAATATCGAACTCGCTAAATTATTGGCATTTTTAGCAGAGGCCTCAAATGCATTTTTAATTATTTTTAGGCTGTCCATCTCTAAACCTTTAGTTTGAATATAGGAACTGACTTCCACTTTGCACCATCCTTATTGGAACTTTTTTTAATGCTGATAAAGACTCATTAAACTTTGGTTGATTTTCAGGAGGAACTATAAACAAGAAAAAACCTCCACCACCGGCACCTAAAAGTTTGCCGCCATAAGCTCCATTAGCCATAGCTACGTCATACATCTCATCAATCACACTTGTACTTATAGACTTTGACAAACTTTTTTTATGAGACCAAGCTTCATTTAAGAGCTGCCCAAAGTTTTTTAACATTTCATTACCTGAGTTTGGTCCAACGAGAATGGATTGACCTTCTTCGACTTGGTTTTTCATTGCCTTTAAATAATTGTATTTATCTTTATCTGTTACAATTTTTTTATGCACTCCAGATGAAGACCTGGTTTGACCGGTAAAATAAAAGCAAAGAGAAGACTGTAAATCGTTGCGAATTTCCTCTCTTAGAAAGACTGGATTAACATCAAAATTATTAGAGTAAAATTTAATTTTATTAAACCCACCAAAAGCGGCATGGACTTGATCTTGCCAGCCTCCGGCTTCGTTTAATACATTGCGCTCAAAATGAATAGCTTCTTTTGCTAACTCATCTGCTCTTTTAAACCTCCCAAACAATAAATGCAGAGCATTTAAGAATCCCACAGCAAAAGACGAGGAGGAGCCTATACCTGTGCCAGAGGGCAAGTCGGCATAAGAATGGATATCAACAAAAACATCATTCATTTCATTTTTGTAGTTCAATAGAATAGAGCGAATAATATCATGACTAACTTCTTCAGGATGATCGACCAACTCGAGGCTAGAGTATGAAATTCGAATTTTCTTTTCCAAAAGACGTTCTAACGAATTAATTGTGACATATGAATACTTATCAATGGTGGTGCCAAGAACAGCACCTTCATTTTCATTGAAATAAGAAGGGAGGTCAGTTCCTCCGCCAAAAAAATTCACACGAAAAGGTGTTTTAGTTGTAACAATTTTAGATTTACAAAACATTTATACACCCATAAAAATTGATCATAAGTTCTTGCTTTTGCAACTATATTTTATTTTGCAACCATGTCAATTTTTTACTGATTCAACGCATTGACGTAGATTTTCTTAGTTAGAATAGCACTATCTGACCAGTCGGGAACAAACTCCAAAGGCTCAAACTCATTTTGCTCAACAGACGAGAACAACTCGATGAGCCCAGACCTTAAACTCCCCAAATCACCGGACTTTACCAATAAACCCGTTTTTTTATGTGTAATATTTTCTCGAAACACGCCTTTGTCGGAAGCCAACATCGGCTTATTGTAACTCAATGAAAGAAAAAAAGCTCCGCTGGCATCAATTTCTCTGTAAGGAAAGGCCAAAGCATCACAATGACTTAAATACTGATGAAGCTTATTTTCTGAAGCATAACCCAAGTCCCAAAACACACTCTCATCACACCCTCTATCACTGATTTGCCGATAAAGGCCCTTTAAATTCATATCAGCTTTACCAACAAGCATAAGCTTCCACCCCCTCTTCTCAGAAACCGATAGAGAGGAAAAAGCATCCACGAGAAGATCAACTCCTTTGTATTTACGCAATATGCCGAACAACAAAAGCCACTTTTCATTCTTAGCCGGCAAACTGCAAGGTTCTTTATCTACATCTAGCAAAGAGTAAGCCCCATGGGGAACAACAAAAACCTGATGAGCATCAAAGCCGTGCTTCAACATATTTTCTTTAGCCTGCTCTGTATGGACAATAAAATGGTCAAATTTCATAAGACACTCTTTCATCTTATAAAGCTGAAGACCGGAGCTTGTTGCCAAAAGGTAGTCTTTACTGTCATGCACGGTAACAAAGCAAGGAGCGATAGTCTTAAAGATTTTAACAAATAACAGATCAATCACCGGCAAACAAAGCCATTGATAATGAATAACATCAGGTTTAATTTTTAAAAATTTAAAATACAAAAAAAACAGACCCAAAATATGTTCAAGCCCCTTAATGAAAAGACCAAACCTTCTCCACCCTATCCCCAATAACTTCTCACTCCAGTGGTAAAAAACAAAAGAAACGCTGTAAGAGACTCCTTGAAAATTGGTTTCCCCAGAACGAGGCTTTCTTGAAAACAAAGTAACGTCCAAATCTTGCTGCCTTAAGTGGCTACATAAAAAATGATCATAAAGGTGACCAAAAAGAGAGGGGTCTAGAATTGCGACTTTCAAATAGGTATTTCCTTAAGATTTTCTATCAACTTGCAGGTTGACATTTCCTCCGTGAGTTCACTGATTATATCTTGCTCTTCATTCCCTTGTTTTAAATACAATTTTTTAATTCCGCCGTTATATCCTGCCCAAACATCTGAAGCTTTATCACCTGCCATCAGGGAGGTTTCAAGGTTGATATGATGTCTTCTTGCTACTTCGGTCAACATACCTGAGCCTGGCTTTCGTCGACTTCTCCCAGCAAGACAATTTGATCTCAAAGATTCTTCATAATAATCACTAAACAAAACCTCATCAACGAAGCAACCATTTGAAGCTAACTGCCTTTTCATCTCCCTATCAACAGAGTAATAATCTGAATAAGAGTAATACCCTCTTCCAATTCCAGATTGATTTGTAACTATAAAAACAGGAATTCCAGCCCTATTTGCTCTTTTTATTAAGTCAACGGCATCAGACAGAACCTCCACATCAGAGGCCCTACTAATATAATTAACGAACTTGATAACAACACCGTCTCGATCTAAAAATAGCGCTTGTCTTGAATAGCTTTTTGAAAACTCAAATAATCCCTTTGAGCAACGCGCCACCTTCAGGGCTTTCACAAGATCATTTGCAACCAAAGAGAAGTTATCAGGAAAGGCTATAATATTGCTATTTAAGGACAATTCAGCACCACCAATAATTTTTACAGGAAACTCCTTTAAAAGATCACAACAAAGCTCTTCATTAGAGGTCATTACAATATCACGAGAAGAAGCCGTATTCCTAAGTTTCTCTTTAAGAACAGCCGAGCTTCCCTGAACCACTTCAACCCCTTCAGATAACAACAACTCCTTAATTTCATGAGCCTCATCAGCAAAATCATTATCAACAAAAAGTCGCCCTTGTTGCAAAAAAAGCAAAAGCATTTCTTTTAAAAAAACAGTCCTTAAAGACTGTAAAATTATATCGGCGTTAAATCGGCCATAACTACTAGGTAAACCAATATCAAAAAATTCCCCACTCAAAGGGATCACTTTCAAGCTATTTTTTTTTTCTAAAAGGATAGGCAGAGTGTCATTCTCAAAGGAGATAAATTTTTCCTTAACCATATTTGAAAGTACGCTTTTGTGAATATGATAAATACCAGAATTAACAAAACCATAACCTGAGGCTGTTTTTTCAGAAAGAGAAGTGATCGTTTTATTATTGTCAAACTCAACTTTCCCAAATCTTTCAACATTCGAAACAGGCATCACACCCATACCAACAGGACAATCTATCGAAGGTTTAAAACTTAAAACCTCAGAAACCGAGGATTCAATAAATGTATCACCATTTATCAAAAGACAACTTCCATCACTTGCAACATACTTCTCTGCAAGTTTGGCAGCCCCTCCTGTGCCCAAAGGAAAACTTTCAACAGAATATATAATTTCTAAGCCAAACTGGCTCCCGTTACCACAGGCTTGTTCAATTAATTCAGCCTTGTAACCTGTCAAAAGCACCACACGAGAAACCCCTTCTTTTTTTAAACTTCTTAAGAGAATATATAAAAAAGGCTCACCACCAATACTTGCTAAGGGTTTAGGAACATCAGACACAACACTTTGTAAACGACTCCCTTTACCTCCAACGAGAATAAAAGCCACAGGACTAGTCATTAATTCCTCCTAAAAAGTTTTAAACGAGATCTTATCGCCACATTGAAAACCAAGTAAACACATGTAAATAGACTTAATTTTTCTTTATAACGAAAAATTCTCCAAAGCCATTGAAAAGATCTCAACTTGTTGGCAGACAAAGAGCCTGGAGTTACCCTATAGCTTGCAAGAACCTGAGGTATACTTTTGGCTGTTAAAGGCTTTTTTAACAAGGTCAACCAAAACAAATAATCCTCATGACCAACCGAATGAAACTCAGCTCCCCCCAAAGCAGCCTTTCTAACTATACTCGTTAGCATAGGAATATAATTATGCTTTAACAACGATTGATAATTGCCCTCCAGGGGGACTGTCACTCTTTCTGTAATTATTTGACCATCGCTCTTTATCCTTGAGTACTCTGAAAAACATATATCAACTTTAGAGTCTTTTTTCAGAAACGCTATTTGAGCCTTCAGCTTATCTTGACTCCACAAGTCATCAGAGTCTAAAAAGGCAATGTACTCGCCCTTAGCCTCTCTGAGACCTTTATTTCTTGCTTGAGCAACCCCTTCATTGGCACAGCTTTCAACAATACGAATACGCGAATCTAGTTTGTTCATTTTTTTTGCCATACTCAAAGTATTATCAGTTGAGCCATCATCAATAATTAGCAATTCCAATTTTTCGTAAGATTGTGTCAAAACCGAATTGACAGCTTCCTCAATATATTGAGATGAGTTAAAAACAGGCATAATTACACTGCACAGATCATTTATCATTCACTATACTTAACTGAATAAAAAAGAGAGATCAAGAATTCACACACTTCAGTCAAACCAAGTGCTACAGAAATATCTTTAGTTAAAATTAATGACACAAAAAAAACAAAAGAATAAAGTGGTCGTCTATAAACTACCAATGGAATTATGAACTACAATGAATGTTTTATTTTACATAGAACCAACTATACAAGGCGAGAACTTAAGTTTTAACCTAAATCAAGGTGAAACTTTTATTAACCTATACAAAACTTTATCCATAGCTTACCCAAATATCCTTGGTAAAGTTCTATGTAGTAAAAATATGGCCAAAAATGGACTACCCACCCCCTGCCCCAACAACCTTACTGTTCAAACAATCAAATATAAAGAACTTCAACTTCACATTAAAGGCTGTACAAACCAAATTTCAAGTTTTTATAAATTTAACTACTGCAAAGGTGAATCTAGTAAATATAAAGAACTTCTTTTAAGTAAACTTGATCATTTCTCCCCAGACCTTATTTTTGTATTCAACACACCAGCCCCTTTTTTAAAAGAACTTTTCCCTAAGTCGCTAATACTCCACCAAGAAGTTGGAATGTTTTCGCGCCCACCCTTTCCTCTTACTTACTACCTAGACCCCTACGGACAATACGACTCAAGCTTTATTGCCAAGAACTCTGAACAACTAAAACAGTTAGAGCTTTCCAATGAAGATAGAGATAAACTTATTAAATTAAGAGACAATTACATCTCTGAGGTTTTTTCAGCTAAAGATCCCTTTCATGACTTGAAAGAAACCTTATCTCAATTTAAAAAATCAGTTTTACTTCCCCTTCAATACTTTAATTTTTCAGACTTTGAAGCCGACACAGGCTTTAGCTCCCAACTTGACCTAATTATTAGTACACTCAGCCACCTTGACCCATCGACAGCTCTTATCGTTACTCAACACCCTAATTACCGAGTTTTAAAACAAGACTTTATTGAATCTCTTCGAAATGAATTTCCCAACTTTATTTACCAAGAAAGGTTTGATAACTGGTACGGGTGCTCTCAATTTATTCTACATCATGTCGATGCTGTCATTTCAATATACTCAAGCATTGCCTTGCAAGCCCTGTTTTTTGGAAAAAAATTATTTTCTTTTGGGCAAGGTGGAATTGCACAAATGGCTCAATGCACTCTTGTTTCGCAATTTCAAACTGAGCTCGAAAAAAAGACCGTAGATCAACTCCCCGCTATACATCACCTTCTTAGCCACTACTACATTCCTAAAGAAAAATATGAAGACCCCTTCTTTATGAAAAAATATATCGACACCTTACTGACCCAAAATAATTATTCTAATATAAATTTTAACTTAGCTGGGCCAGTTTTTGAATGTAAATCTTATTCAGATTTCTACATTGAAAATATGATCACAAAAAATGTCCCATCTCACATTCCTGAATGGGATGGCATTGAAAGCCTAAAAACAGACCCTCGTTATTATGATTTTTATACTAAATTTAAAAAGTTACAAAAAGATTTCACCATTGTAGGGCAACATCTTCAGATCCTTGAATTAAAGCTTAACCGAATAGAAAAGTCGCTAATTTACAAAATTTTAAAAAGATGCGCTTACCCAGTAATCAAAATAAAGTCTTACTTTAAACAAAACTAATTCACTGAGGTTTTTAACTCAGTAAGCAACCCTTTGTTGATTTTGTATATGACATTTTGAGGGTGATTCAACCGTAGGCTCTCTTCTTGACTGAGCTGAAGCAACTTAGCCCTTAACATTTTACTGACCATTTCGTGAGTATAAAGAACTAGCTTCTGACTTCCGTCGTAGCGTTGATCAAGAAAATGAGAAACTCTTTGAAAAAGAAGTTCGTAGGATTCACCGCCCGGAACCTGGTAAGTCCACCAACTGGCCTCTCTATCAGCGACCATTCCAGGGAATTTTTCTTCAATTTCACTTTCATTAAGACCTTCCCAGGCCCCAAAGCTATGCTCCATTAGCTGACTTTCCTGGGAGTAATCAATAACTCCCCCCATTGTCTCAGTTGCCAATTGACAAGACTGCCAAGCCCTAAAAAGTGGGCTACATAGCCATTTAAAATTTAAAATTTCGTCTTCTTGGGACAACCTATCTGCTACGGCAATAGCTTGCTTAACTCCTAATAAAGTCAAGGGGGAATCTTTTCGGCCTTGTTTCCGTTTTTGCTTATTCCAAACTGTTTGCCCGTGCCTAACAATGTAAATCATTCGTAAGTCCTATCCTCAAGAAATTTGAACTCCTCAACACTAAAGTCGGCAGCTTCTGTATTGTTTTCCTCAGAAACTTCAGAAATGAGGTCAACCATTGATTTAAACTCTCCTGGGTTTAAAGCTGCATTTATATGATGAATGTTTATGTCTCGTGACAGAGTAAAGTGTCGCTCAATCATCCCCACTCCAATAGATGCAGCTAACAAAGATGCAGCATAACCAACTTCATGACCAGAATAACCAATTCTAATTTTGTCAGTTTCAAATGCTGCTTTCAACTTTCTAATATAATTAATATTACTCTGCCCAACAGGTGTTGGGTAAATAGAGACCGTATGCAAAACATTGGCTTTCAATCCCATAGAATCTATCTTTGCAATAATATCTTTAGTGAAGCTATCGGACTTGCCGCCAATACTAATAACAAAAGCCCTATCTTCCTTTTTACACTTGTTCATAACAAGATCGACAAAATCACTTTTACTCGCATCCATTGATGCAATTTTATAAAAAGGTGGGTCGAATTGACTAACGAAATCTAAACTCTCTTCATCGTGAACAGTTGTAAACCATTTAATACCTAGTTCTTTACAAAATTTATCAATTTCAAAAAAATCATCCCTACTTAATTCAAGGGAACCACGATAAAGTTTGAAAGGAAAGTTTCTCCATTTTTTACCATCATCTTTATAGTATTTATTCACATTTTTAAGTTTCAATTTAATATAATCAGCACCACTTTTCTGAGCGGCTAGTATCATTTGCTTAGCTATACTAACCATACCCAGATGATTTATAGAAAGCTCGGCCACAAATTTAGGTTTAATCACTTTACCATCTCCCATTCTTATCCACCCAAGCTTCCAGCTGCTGGGTCATAGAGTCCGATTGTGCTAAGACTGAAATAAAGGCTCTAGCTTTTTCTTCTTTTTGCAATACATCGTCCAGTTTTTGCAGCATTGACGATAAGAGCTCTTTTTTTACAGAAATAACACCATCCATTGAAGCAAAAATGTGATCACCAGGACAAATCTTTACTCCACCAATAACAACAGGAACCTGGTATTTTGTTAAAGCCCAATAATCTAGGGCATCAATCGGATTACCCCCTTTTGAAAATATTGGAAACTTCAGGCCTTGAATTTTATCTAAATCCCTAACCAAACCATCAGTAACAAAACCAACAGCCCCTAAGACCTGATATATTTGACTGGTGATATCACCAGAGTGAGCCACCTGATCGTCATTTGCCTGCAATACAACAATAGGTCGGTCAGCAAAGTTTTGTTTTTTATACATGCTCAGACGAATGTTATCTAAGGAGGGGTAATCACAGTTTGCATCGACCACCTCTCCATAAGTTGTAAAAGCAGGACCAGATATTAATGATTCATAACCGACCTGTGGTTTTATATTGATATAAAAGTCACTAGCCTTATACCCCAACATTCTCATGGCATCATAAATTGCGCCTAAATAGTATTGATTATTCATAAACCTCTTTTGAAAATAGCTTCTGAAGTATTGAAGCATCTTCCTTATCGTTAATATCTAAGGATTCAATTTTAGGAATCGGTATAAGTAAAGGGTTAGGAGAAACCCTTGTTTTATACTTTAAAAGAGACTGTGCATAAATACCATATATACCATGAGTTTCCATCATCATTTTTTCTAACTGAAAAGAATTGGGAAGTTCTTTGGTATCAAAGTTAACAGGCTGACCGGTTTCCCCCCAAAAATACTCTTGAGTCGGTAAAACACTAAAAAAACTCTCATGGTTTCCATTGCAGTTTACAAAGCTTTCGATACAACGATCTATTGTTGAGGCCTTTATCATAGGTGAAGTTGCAAACGTTTGTACCAGCAAGTCACACTCATCAATGGCATGCAAAGCATAGATCAAAAGCTCGTTGGCTCCAGTGTCATTACTAGCTAATTCTACCGGCCTTTTAATGACTTTGAGACCTTCATTTCTAAGCCACTCTACACTTGATAAAATTACATCACTCTCAGTATCTAAATAAACATCATCTATGTTTTTACATTTCAAAGCTTTCTCACAAGCAATTTCGACCAAGGTTTTACCTTCAACACGAATAAGGTTTTTATTTTTTAACCTTGTACTATGCCCTTTTGCAGGAATCACCATCGATACTTTCAAAATATGACCTCTCTCAACCGTTTATTATTAGCCTTTTATATATTAGATCACCAATATGCACAATCACACTTTTAAAGCTGTCACTAGTGCCCGACACCCGTTAAAATTGTTTTTATTGTTTTTAAAGCAATACGCAGATCTAACCATAAAGACTTATGCTTGGTGTAATACAAATCAAACTTTAACTTTTTCAATGAATCGCTATCTGAGCAACCGTAGCCAAAGTTAACCTGAGCCCAACCAGTAATCCCAGGCTTTACTAAATGCCTAGCGTTATAAAAGGGTAGTTTTTTTTCAAGACTTGATATGATTTCAGGCCGTTCCGGACGAGGTCCCACCAAAGACATATCTCCTTTGATAACATTCCAAAGCTGAGGAAGCTCATCAATTCGCGATTTTCGCAAAAATCGGCCAAAGGCAGTGACTCGACAGTCTCCTGGCGTGGCCCACATATGACCATTTTTTTCAGCATCCACCACCATTGTGCGAAGCTTATACAAATCAAATTTTCGATCGAGATAGCCTGTTCTTTTTTGCTTAAAAAATAGAGGGCGACCATGCATTAAAGCGGCTAAAACCAGTGAAAGAAAAAAAACAGGAAACGCAAATACCATAATCAATAGGGCCACGACCTTATCAAAAAAGTTTTTCAAACGAAAATAGCGCTTATTGGATCGAATCGCAAAGTTTCTAAGCACCCAAGACTCCTCTAAGTCTTCCACCGCCACTTCTCCAGATACTTTTTCGACATAGTCTACTAAATTTAAAATTCGAATATCCTTAGACAAATTCTTATAAAGTAACTTCATAACCACCGGATTATTTAAATACCTTGAGTCAATCGCCACCAGATCAATCTGATCAAAATCAAATTTACCAATGTTTTCTGGGCAATCCTCTAAATTATGAGCCCTCTCAACCACCTGATACCCCAACAATGGATTTTCATTAATAAAGGTTTCAATACCAAGGCAAAGCTCTTTTGGCCCCACCAAAGCTGTATTGACAACAAAGGCGTTGAGCGAAACCAATTTAAAAAACATATACCTAAAACCGAAAAGTAAGCCGATAGAAAACACAGCGTAGATAGCAATATTTGTTTTTGGAGTTATATTAAACTGGGGAAATATATAAAAATAAACTATCGACAAAACAGAATTTATGGTGACAGCTCTAATGATAGATATCAGCATTTCCCATGTTTTTTTATTTTTATAGGAGTAAAACCCTTCGATATAAAAAAAGAGCAACCATATGGGCAATAGGTAAATCAAAGCCTCAGAGTATTTTAACAAAAGCTCAGCATCTAAATTTAAGGGGTAACGCACAAGAAGAGTCAGATAGCCGGCAAGACATAAAATAACCATGTCGAGAATAGCTAAAACTAAATTTTTGAATTTTTGATTCATTAAAAAAGCCTTCTTTGTGCTTAAGCAAAAACCAGAACGATGTCACAAAATCTTAATTGAGACAAACCACACCATAGAAAACTTATTTTCTTCTCTATTAAAAACCACCTTAACACTAAGCATTAGTTTGTCTTGGCAGCTTTTAAATGGCAATGTTAAGAGGAACTCAGGCCGTTAAGACCCACATACTTTACCCCAATCAGGACTCACTTATGAATATGCAAACCAGCCTTGTCACAGGTGGCTCAGGCTTTTTAGGATCTCATCTTTGCCAACAGCTCTTGGCTCAAGAAGAAAATGTCATATGCTTAGATAATTTGAGTACCGGCCACCTAAGAAATATTGAGCCACTACTGGCTCATAAAAAGTTTTTATTTATAAATCATGATGTTCAAAGTGATATGATAGACTTATTTAAACTTAAAAAAATTAATAAAATCTACAACTTAGCAAGCCCAGCTTCTCCTGAACAATACCAAAAGCAACCCATCACAACAACTCTCACTAATGTCATTGGAACAGCTCGCTGCTTGGAGCTTGCGCAATTTCATGGCGCCAGTTTCTTGCAAGCCTCCACGAGTGAAGTTTATGGAGAACCTCTCATTCACCCGCAAAAGGAAAATTACTTCGGAAATGTTTCTACGATTGGCCCCCGAGCTTGTTACGATGAGGGGAAGCGCTGTGCTGAAACAATCACTTCTGACTACCATAAAAAATATGGTATTCCTGTAAAAATTATAAGAATTTTTAATACTTATGGGCCTCATATGAGTTGCGATGACGGACGAGTGGTTTCAAACTTTGTTGTACAAGCTCTTCAAAATAAAACACTAAAAATATATGGTAACGGTTTACAAACTCGCTCTTTTTGTTTTGTTGATGACCTTGTCTCCGGCTTAATGCAAGCCATGGAAACAAAGAAAGATTGCTGGATGCCTATAAACATAGGGAATAACAACGAAATAAGCATCCTTGAACTCGCTCAAAAAATCATTAAACTTACACACTCACAATCTCAAATTCAATTTCTACCTCCTCTTGAATCGGACCCTAGGCAAAGAAAGCCTGACCTAACACGAGCCAAATCAATTCTTAGTTGGCAACCCAAAGTTTCCCTAGAAAAAGGCCTCTTAAAAACCATTGAATATTTTCGAAAATTTATTTAGTTTTAGGCTCCGTCGTTGGAGTTAATTTATGATGAAAATTGGGGTTTTAGGCGCTGGCTATGTCGGCTTGGTTTCAAGTGTTGGCTTTGCTGAGATGGGAAACCAAGTTGTATGTGCCGATATCAACGCTGGTAAAATTAACCTACTTAATGATCATATTGTAACAATTTACGAACCGGGCTTGAAAGAAATGATTATTTCTAACAGCACCGCCCAGCGACTTAGTTTTAGCTCAAACCTCACATCTACGATCAAAAGCTGTGACATCTTATTTATTGCTGTTGGAACACCAGCGGGGCCATCCGGCGAAGCAGACCTCAATGCCGTATTTGCTGTAGCTAAAGTCATTGGCCAGCAAATGGACAGCCATAAAACAATCGTTGTTAAATCAACTGTCCCTATAGGTACAGGTCAAAAAGTCAAAGAGCTTATTTACGCTGAGCTAAAGACAAGGCAAGAGGAGCTGAACTTAAAATTCAATATAATTTCCAACCCGGAATTTTTAAAAGAAGGGGCTGCCATAAATGACTTTATGAAACCAGATCGTATTGTTATTGGATACGAAAATGATGAAGCTAAAACTCTCATGCAACAGCTATACACCCCTTTCACTCAAAATGGGCACCCTATACTGTTCATGGATATTTGCTCGGCAGAAATGACCAAGTACGCTTCTAATGCCATGCTCGCCACAAAAATATCTTTTATCAATGAGGTGGCCAACCTATGCGAACAAACAGGAGCTGATATCTCCATGGTTAGAAAGGGAATGGGCTCGGACTCGCGAATAGGCCCGCACTTTATATACCCAGGCCTTGGCTATGGTGGCTCTTGCTTTCCCAAAGATATTTCCGCCTTAATTGCTATTGCACATAGAAATAATACACACACCCCACTTCTTGAGGCGGTTGAAAAAACAAACCAACAACAACGAGCTTTATTTAGTCAAAAAATTATTAAACACTTCAACCAAGACCTCACAGGTTTAACCTTTGCCATTTGGGGCTTAGCATTTAAACCTTTAACTAATGACACTCGAAAATCGCCAGCCATAGATATTATTTCTGATCTTATCGGTGCTGGAGCCAACGTTAAAACCTATGACCCTGCTGCTCAAATCGAATGGAAAGACTTTGACATAGACCCTCTCAAGGTTCAGTCCTGCAACACTCCCTACGAAGCCTTAGAGGGCTGCGATGCCCTAGCCCTTCTCACAGAATGGAGAGAGTTCAGAGAGCCAAATTTCACTGAAATAAAAAAGCGTCTTAAAAACAACATTATTTTTGATGGTCGCAACCAATATTCTCCTGTTCATTTGAAACAAAATGGGTTTAAATATATATCTATTGGACGAGCACCACTATGACAAAATTAAAATATGAGCCCAAAAACTTATTAGATTCTTTCTGTGCCCAAAAGTTAGTTGAGCATCAATTCACTTGGTGTATCACTGGAGTCGCTGGGTTCATTGGCTCTCATTTATTAGAAACTCTTTTATCTCATGGCCAAAAAGTCATTGGTGTCGATAATTTTATTGCCAGTGATTTATCAAACCTCAATGAAGTTCAATCTTCTTTAACCAAAGAGCAGTGGGAACGATTTACTTTTATTGAAAGCGATGTTTGTCATTTAAAAGCCAATCATCCTTCATTAAAAAAAGTAGACTTTATTCTTCATCATGCCGCTCTTGGTTCTGTTCCTGGTTCTATCGATGAGCCAGAGCTCTACCACAAAAACAATGTCGAAGGTTTTTTGAATGTGCTAGAGCTGGCCAAAAAGCTTTGCGTTCGTAAGCTAATTTACGCCAGCAGCAGTGCTGTTTATGGGGAAAATAATTTAACCATGCAAAAAGAAGGCTACACAGGCACTCTACTTTCACCTTATGCTGCCACAAAAATAACAAATGAAGCTTATGCTCAAACTTGGCACTCTTGCTACAACCTCCCAATCGTTGGCTTCAGGTATTTTAATATTTTTGGTTCTCGCCAAGACCCTACGGGCTCCTACGCTGCGGTTATCCCTAAATGGATTCAGTGCCTTATCAACAAAGAGCAAATTGAAATTTACGGAAATGGCTTACAAGTTCGTGATTTTTGTCATGTTCAAAATGTTGTGTTTGCCAACGTTAAAGCCTGCCTCACCAACAACCCTCGCTTAGAAGGACAGGTTTTTAACCTTTCTGCTGGTGAACCTATCAACTTAAATTCACTGGCTCAACTGGTTATAAAAAAACTCTCTCATTCCCTGGAGCTCTCTGACCTTTCAGAGGCTATCTACGGGGATGCTCGACCTGGGGATATATGTAACTCCCAAGCTGACACCTCTAAAATCACCCAAGAACTTGGCTACGCTCCTTTGATCAATTTAGAAGTGGGGCTTGAAGAGGTCATAAATTGGTTTTTAATGCAAACAAACAGAAGCCCTAAATCAAAAGTCAAATTTGAGTATACACTTCAGTAATGTTTCACGCAGCAAATCGACTTATAATTTAAACCTATAAGTTAAGTCGAAAGGGGCGTGGCCTTACCTAAGTGACCAAAGCTCTCTTTAGCGCTAAGAGCTGACACCAAAGCCCAACAAAAAACCAACTGATGATTGAGCTCTTGATCCAAAAAAGTGGCCTCAGTAAGGCCGCCTAAAGCAAAGAAAACCTGAATGAGAAATACCGACAAACCTAAACAGCTAACGACTGGATTAGAAGCCTTATATAAACGCCATGACATGAACAAGAAGGTCACATTTAAAAATAAATACAAAACAAAACCCACAAGCCCTTGGGCTGATAAAATATGAATATAGTTATTATGAGCATGGTTAATTTGAGCACCAACAATTCCTAACTGATCATAACTTTCCTGTAGATGGTTAACATTATTTCCCATGCCCCAACCAAAACTTTTTTTCTGCTGAAATAAATGATAGTGCCCTTTCCATATAGCAAAACGCCCAAGGTTACTTTCATCCGTAGAAACATTCACCATGCTATTGACTCTATACTGAATATGGTCGGGACTTAAAAAGTAAAACCCTCCCAGTAAGATGCAAAGTATTAAGCTGTAGTTTCGAAGAGGCTTATGAACTAAGAAAAATAAAAATAAAGTACAAACAAAAGCAAGCCAAGCTCCACGAGTTTGTGAGTAAATTAAACCGACCAATAAGGCTAACCCCACCAAAGATAAAAAACCTAAGCGTTTATATGAAAATTTGCTCTTCAAAAGAAATAACTGGGGCAGCAAACCAAAAAATAGCATTCCATAAACATAGGCAAAAGTGAGGGGTATGCTGAAAGTTCCCACACTTCTGAAAAGATCACCCGAGGCCACTAACCGATAATCTTTTCCTGCAATGATATCAACCCCCGTATAAGCTTGATGCAGGGCTAACAAAGTCATCAAAATAATTATAAAATAAAAACCATGAGATTTTTTAACCCATCTCGGTTTATAGAAAAAATAAATAAGATAAGTAAAAGACACATAGTATAGTAGCCAGCGGTACTTACTCATTGCACGAAAAACATCTTGCCAATCTTCTAAGTTTAACAAAAGCGAAAAAAATCCCGAGGCGGTAAATAAGGCCGCTAAAACCAGTGGCCCCTTTAAAAATAACATCAAGGCTTTACCGTCAGCTTGATTGTTTTGTTTAAAAAGATGTACGAGAAATAATAAAACAAGTAGGCCGGACATTATCTGTATACCAGCGTTTGTAAACATCAGTGCTAAAAAGTAGAGGGCCATAACAAATGGAACTATTTGATTAAAGTTAGGCCTGAAGGTCATATAAAAAAGCCTACTTGCTAACCCCTTAGGGAGCAACTAAAAAAGAACTACTTGGAAGGCAAACCAAGCTTTGTGCTTTTAACTCAGTGGCCGACAGTTCATCTTTAGGACAATTTTGGTAGGGTGATAATTTATGAATGGGCTTCCAGACTGGTCTAACACAAATATTTTTATCATTGAGCTCCTTTAACACCTGGGACAACTCATCATAACGACAATTTTTTAATTGAGCGACGATCAGCCAATGATTACTCCTAAACCATGCCTCATCTTTTAGTATAGTGACATCATCAAGATCTTGAAAGAGCTCTTCATACACTTTTTGTAAATTTTGTTTTTTTTGTAAAATGTCTGAAAACCTTTCCAGTTGACCTAAAGCTATAGCGGCATTGACATTGGGCATTCGATAATTAAAGCCGACCTGGTCATGATCATATAAGTAAGGGTGAGATTTTTTAGCCGTGGTTGAAATATGTCGAGCCTGTTCAGCTAACTTTTTATCATTGGTCACCACCACTCCACCGCCACCGCTAGTGACTATCTTATTGCCATTGAAGCTAAACACTCCACCGAGCCCAAGGCCACCAACAGCTTTTCCTTTATATTCACTTCCTAAGGCCTCAGCGGCGTCTTCAAGAACCTTAATATGGTAACGCTGGCATACCGCTATAAGTTCATCCATAAGAGCAACGCGACCAAAAGTGTGCATAATTACTAAAGCACGAATGGGACGACCCGTTTGCTTATTAATGGCGCAACCTTCTTTATGGGTACAAATGCGACTTAAATAGGCTTCCAATTTTAAGGGACAAATACAAAGTGAGTTGTCGTTAGCCACATCCACAAAGTGAGGAGTTGCTTGACAGTAAGATATGGCGTTGACCGTAGCAACAAAAGTAAGACTTTGTGTTAAAACTTCATCACCTGGTTGAATCCCGGCCGACAAATAAAGGGTGTGAAGAGCTGCGGTGCCCGTATTAGTTGCAATAGCATACTGGCAAGAACTTAAATCTTGAATGGCTTGTTCAAACTTTTTTACAAATGGACCAGCTGTAGAAACCCAAGCGGTATCTATACATTCTTGTAAATACTTTTTTTCATTTCCTAAAAACTCAGGCTCACAAAGCCCCACTCTTTGAGGAAACTTTTCTATTAATCTATTTACAAAACGCTGATGTGATCCCAACTCAATCTTCCTTAAAAAACTTAACAAAATGATATTGAATATTAAGTATATACCCATACTCATTTTTCATAAACCACCTTTAGGCCTAATAAGCTTCTCATATAGACAAGCGTCTAGGGACTATAGATAAGTTCCAACCCGTGCCTAGCCATACTTGTTTACAAAATAGCGCTGAGTATTTAACCTTGTAGTAAGAGGAAAACAGCTATGAAAACTGCACTTGTTACTGGAGCCGATGGATTTATTGGGTCTCATTTAGTCGAACACCTTGTTAACAAAGGATATAAAGTTCGAGCCTTAAGCTTATACAACTCCTTCAATTCTTGGGGGTGGTTAGACAACATAGAAAATAAAGAGAATATCGAGGTGGTGAGCGGAAATATTATAGACCCTCATTTTTGCCAAACGCTGACCGAGGGAATGGACTTCATTTTTCATCTTGCAGCCTTAATTGCCATTCCTTACTCTTACGTTGCTCCCAGCACATATGTTGATGTTAACGTTAAAGGAACCACTAATATCTGTCATGCCGCATTAAAAAGTGGCTGCCAACTTATGATTCACACGTCAACAAGTGAAGTCTACGGCACCGCTCAGTATGTACCTATTGATGAAAACCACCCCTTGCAAGCTCAGTCTCCCTATAGTGCAAGTAAAATCGGTGCTGATTCTTTAGCTCTTAGTTTTCATAACTCTTTTCAACTTCCATTAATTGTTGCTAGACCTTTTAATACCTACGGCCCAAGGCAGTCGGCAAGAGCTGTGATTCCTTCGATTATTATTCAAATTTTGGCCGGAAAAAAAGAGATTCAACTGGGAGATGTTACCCCCACCAGAGACTTCAACTATGTCTTAGACACCGTCAAAGGTTTTGCTGAATTGGCTGAATGTGAAAAGGCCATTGGCGAAGTTGTCAACATTGGCTCTAACTTTGAAATTTCAGTGGGGGACACTTTAAATTTAATTAAAGAAATTATTGGGTCAGATGTTGAATTCACTCAAGATCCGCAAAGAATTCGCCCTAAAAACTCGGAAGTTTTTCGACTATGGTGTGATAACAGTAAAATAAATAAACTTACTGGCTTTCAACCCAGTTATGATATTAAAGCCGGTTTAACAGCCACTATTGAATGGTTTAAAAACCCCAAAAACCTAGCTATGTACAAAAGTAATATTTATAATTTATAAGAACAGGACTCCTATGAAATTATGTTTTATTGTTGGAACTCGACCAGAAGTCATTAAGGTAGCTCCCCTCATTATTGAGTCGCAAAAAAGAGGAATTCCTTTTTTTATAATTCATTCTAATCAGCATTATAGCTCCAATATGGATGAGGTTTTTTTTAAAGAGCTTAACCTGCCAAAGCCAGACTACAATCTAGGAGTTGGCTCGGGAAAACATAGTAACCAAACCGGTAATATTATGATTAAAATGGAACCTATCCTTGAAAGAGAAAAACCAGACTGGGTTTTAGTTCAAGGAGATACAAACACTGTACTTGCTGGGGGCTTAGCAGCCAGCAAACTAAACATTAAAGTTGCACATATTGAAGCAGGCCTTCGATCTTATGATCGAACAATGCCCGAAGAAACCAACCGAATCGTAACGGACCATCTATCAGAAATTTGTTTTGCGGTGACTAATAAACAAAAAGAAATCCTAGAAAAAGAAGGCTTGCCTCAAAAAAATATTCAAGTGGTGGGAAATACCATTGTTGACTCTCTTCAAAATATATTAAAAAAAGATAGTGATATCCTCAGAAGAATCAATGAAAACAAAGATAAATATATTTTGGCCACTCTTCATCGCAGTAAAAATGTGGATAGCCAGGTCAACTTACAAGAACTTATAAGCAAGCTCACATTTATTTCTCAGCACTTTGGATTAAAGGTTGTTTGGCCTGTGCACCCTCGAACAACTAAATCCATTGAAAGTTTTAAAATTATAGTTCCTGATCAACTAAAACTCCTGTCCCCTCTTAACTACTCCGACTTTGTCACTTTAGAAAAGAATGCAAAAATTATCCTCACTGACTCTGGTGGAGTTCAAGAAGAGGCCTGTATTCTAGGAACTCCTTGTGTAACTCTTAGAGAAAACACGGAACGCCCCGAGACTGTCGATGTTGGCGCCAATCTAGTTGTTGGCTTTCAGCAAGAAAAAATTATTGAAGCTATGAACCATTTTCTGTCTATGAAAAATTATGAATGGGAAAATCCTTTTGGCGACGGCACCACAGCCCAAAAAATTCTCAATATTATTTCTAAAAAAAATAAACCTTTAAAAAACTCAAGTTCAAAATCATATAGTATAAATGTGATTGGTCTTGGTTATATGGGTCTTCCTCTGGCAACCTTACTAGCTCAAGCTGGGCATCAAGTGCATGGAGTTGATATTAATACTCAAAAAATCGAACAACTCCAGTCCGGAAAATGCCCTTTTGAAGAGCCTGGCCTGCCTGAGATTTTAAAAAGTTCCTTTCAATCGCAAAAACTAACCGTTTCCACTCAGCCCAATGAGGCAAAAATTCATATTATTTCTGTGCCCACCCCTCACAAAAATAAAAGCTGTGACCTTAGTTATGTTATGAACGCATGTGAATCCTTATTACCAATAATAAAAGATGAGGATCTAGTGATTATAGAGTCCACCATCAAGCCAACCACCTGTAGTCATTTTGTAGCTCCCCTCTTTGCCAAAAGTGGAAAAAAAATCTTAATTGCTCATTGCCCGGAAAGAGCCATTCCAGGGCTCACTCTCCATGAACTACAAAGTAATGACCGAATTGTTGGAGGTCTATGCGATAAGTCCACAGACCTAGCCGCAAAACTGTATGAAAGCTTTGTTAAAGGACAAGTTTTTCAAACCAGTGCCACCACGGCAGAAACTTGTAAACTTTTAGAAAACACCTTCAGAGACGTAAACATTGCGCTAGCCAATGAATTTGATGTTATTTTGACCGAACTAGGAGTTAACAGCCGAGAGGCCATTCACTTAGCCAACAGGCACCCGAGAGTAAATATACTGAACCCAGGAATTGGAGTGGGAGGACATTGTATCGCTATTGACCCATGGTTTCTTGTTGAGAGCGTGTCAGCCCCCGCAGAGCTCATTAAAATGGCTCGAAACATCAACGATCATCGACCGAATATTATTTCGGAACGAATTAAAAACAAAATTAAAGCCAATAAAAAAATTGGAATTTTAGGTGTTTCTTATAAAAAAAATATTGGCGACGTTAGGGAGACACCAGCCCTTCCTATCATTGAAAATTTAACAAAAAGCAATTACCAAGTTAAATTTTATGACCCACTTATAGAAGGAGATTTTAACGCAGAAAGGTGTCACTCCTCTCAGGAGCTTTTAGATTGGGCAGATTTTGTTATTGAGCTTGTTGATCATGATATTTTTAAAGACATCAAAAATAAGTTCACTTATTTTGATTTATAAGTCGCAAAAGCCTATTTACTTTTAATCATTGAGTGTTGGCATATTCATTGATAGATTAACGAAAAATTCTATGGCCGTAATATTAAACTATAAATATTTTTAATTCATAAAAGGGGTTTTATGGGAATTTTACTCAAGCAACTATTTAGCCTTATTCGTTTACTCAACTCCGACACCGGTCATAAGTCTATTGCCGCAGGAATCACTTGCGGTTTTATTTTAGGCATGACACCTAACTTCTCCCTACAAAGTGCTTTTATCTTTGTGTGCTTGTTTATATTTAGAATTCAAATTGGAGCTGCTTTTGTGGCTGCATTTTTCTTTTCTTTTATTGCTTGGGCCCTAGACCCTGTTTTTCATTCCGTCGGAAGTACTATTCTTGAAGCCAACAGCCTTCAAAGTTTATTTGTAAATCTTTATAACCAGCCGATCATTCCTTTTACTAGGTTTTACAACAGTATTGTGATGGGGTCTGGTGCGGTTTCTTTTCTTTTAGCTCCCATAATTTATGTGGCTTCTATTGTTTTAATTAAAAAATATAGAGCCACTATTCTTGAGCGATTTAAACAAACAAAACTATGGAAAGCCTTTAAACTTTCTGTCGTTTACCAATGGTACAGAAAATACGAGAGCTTATATGGATAAAATAAAAACAAAAAAAATTAAAAAAGGAATCTTTCGTTTCGAGGCAATTTTGCCCACTCTATTTATTCTTGGGTTAATATGTCTTTATCTTGTATTTTTCTTTGACCACAATATAAGAAAAGCTTTGGAATGGGGGCTCACTCATGCTCATGGTGCCGAGGTCAATATTGCTCAAGTGAAAACTTCAGTGAAAGATCTAAAAGTTGGAATATATGGAGTTCAATTTACATACGATAGAGACCCTAAACTAGATGTTGTTCGCTTTGATGAAATCAGTTTACATTTTATTTGGAAAGCTCTTTTACAAGCCAAATACATAGTTCCTGATTCTAATATAAAAAATATTCAAACAATGGTTGAGAGAAAAAAACCTGGTCGAGTTCTAAAGCTATCAGATAAAACAGGCTATCGTGGTATACAATCTGGCGTGGAAAACAATATCAAAGAGCAAGTTTCTGAAAATATTGTTAGCGATCTTTACCAACTCTCAAAAGGTACAGACGTTGATGATCAACTTAAAAGCCTACAATATGAATTAAAAAGTGACCAGTATGTCAAAAACCTTGAAAAAGAAATCAAAGAAAAAGAAGAGTATTGGAAAAAGCGAATTGATCAACTTCCCAAAAAAGAAGAGTTTAAAAAATACGAGCAAAGAGCAAAGGCTTTAAGTGCCAAATCAAAAAACGGTTTAGAGATTGCCGGAAGAGTCAAAGAAGCCTCTAAACTTTACAAAGAGGTTCAAGCTACTATTCAATCTTATAAAACAACGAGTTCAGATCTAAAAAAAGACGTTAGTAAATACTCCAATGAAATTAAAGGAATTGATAAACTCATCAAAAGTGATTTACAGGGTATAAAAAATAAATTGAAAATCCCCTCTATTAACCCTAGTGATATATCTAAAGGTGTTTTCTTTCCTATTATACAATCGAAACTCGTTGAGTTTAAAAGGTATATAGCTATGGTGCAAAGCTACTTACCTGAAAAAAAGAAAGAAAATAAAGAACAAGTGGTCGTGCCCAGAAAACGCGGACGTGGAAAAAACTACTACTTTCCAAAAAAGAATTCTTACCCTAAATTTTGGATTAAAAATGTCAATGTTTCGTCCACCGTCAATGAAAAAGGGGTTAATGGTAACTTTGCTGGGAAAATCACCAATATAACTAATAACCCAAAACATATTGGCTTACCTATAATCGCTGACATCAAAGGAGACGCCCCTCAACAGCAAGTTCGAGGTATCCAAGCACTTATCACTGTTGATCATCGTGAGGATATACCTAAAGAAACGGTTGAGTTTTCAGTGGATAGCTTTCCTACCAAAAACTTGGTTCTTTCAAAAGGAAGTGATCTTGCTATCTCAATGGCTAAGTCTTTACTGGCTAGTAAAATTTCAGCGACCCACAGCAACAACAATATTCAACTCAACTTAAAGAATGAATTCAAGCAACCCAACTATAATGTTGAAGGAAAATCTGAAAGTTTAAAGAAGGTCGTACTTTCTACTTTAAATAAAATGCCAGCACTCACTCTCAACGGATCTGTAAAGGGCACTTGGAAAGATTTTGACCTCAGCTTAAACTCCAACTTTGGCTCTGAACTTAGCAAGGCTTTTAAACAAAAAATTAACGATAAAGTCAAAGAAGCCGAAGATAAAATTAAGTCAAAGCTTTTTGGGAGTTCTGAAAAAGCCAAAGAGAAACTTCAATCTCGGTTTAAAAAATTTTCGTCAGGCTCTTTGTCTGACTTAAAGGGAAAAGAAGGGCATTTAGATAAAATTAAAAAAGAAATTAGTGATTTGAAAAACGGCAAAGGGGCACTTAAAAAGTTAAAGTCTGAATCTCTAAAAAAGGAAGGAAAAAAGCTTCTGAAAGGGCTTTTCAAATAAATGTCTCATATTTTAGTCACGGGAGGAGCCGGGTACATTGGCTCTCATACCGTTTCTTGCCTTCTAGACCTTGGTTATAAAGTCAGTATTATTGACAATCTCTCCACCGGAAGTATTAAAAATATTCCTCAACTGGCTGACTTTTACTTTGGTGACTTTTCTGATCACAGCTTATTAAAAAAAATAAATCACTCCCAACCTATTGAAACTATTTTTCATTTTGCCGCTTACTTAAGTGTAGAAGAAAGCACTTATAAACGACAAATGTATCTAGAAAATAATTTTGACAAAACAAAAGCTTTACTTCTGTTTTGTCAAAACTACTCAGTGAAGCACTTTATATTTAGCTCCAGCTGTACAATTTATGGCAATGTCAACCAACCCACTGTTGCCGGTCACACCCCTAGCGCTCCCATCAACCCCTATGGACAATCAAAGCTTATGGTCGAACAACTTTTAGCTACTTTACAGTCCACCCAATTTTCAAGTTTAAGTTTGCGCTACTTTAATGTCGCTGGGGCTGACCTAGATAAAAATCTAGGCCCCCTACATAGTCAACCCACCCAACTAATCCCTTTAGCAAGCCTAGCGGCCTGTGGAAAACTCTCTCACCCTCTTAAGATTTTTGGCAACGATTACCTTACACGAGATGGCACTTGTATTCGTGATTATATTCACCTCAAAGACATTTCGCAGGCTCATATCAAGGCCCTGCATCTTTTGCAAAAAGGCGCGCCTTCTCAGTTAGTTTATAATGTTGGGTATGGTCAAGGGTATACAGTCAAAGAAGTCATTCAAACTATGAAAAAAGTGAGCGGAATTGACTTTCCAGTGATAGAAGCAGGTCGAAGAGACGGAGACCCACCGTGCTTAACCGCCAACAGCGACCGCTTTAAAAAAGAGAGTTTATGGAGCCCTCAATACAATGACCTAGAGGCCATCTGTCTATCTGCTTATCATTTTGAAAAAAGTAAATAAAGCACTGGTTTTATATTTTGAGTTTAAAAGTTAATTTAATAGTGTGTTTAACCATGACTTTGAACCTTCTGGCCACAGAGATTCAGGAGTCATTAAGCCACTGGCTAAACCTTCCTTTACATTCTGACAACCCTGCCACAAATGTTCTTTGAGTGCGACTAAGTCTTGGGTTAAGTTATATGCCTTAGCATTATTATTTCTCATCACTTCAAGTACCTCTTGCAAGGTCACATGAGCAATTGAGTCATCCCAACAGTCATAATCTGTGACAAAACAACAAGGAAGATAGGACAGCCCGGCCTCACGCATTAAAGCAAATTCAGGAAAATGAGTCATACCAATAATATCTGCTCCCATAGAACAAAACCATTTCGATTCTGCTTGCGTTGAGAAGTAAGGGCCTTCAATACAAACGTAAGTTTTACTAAAGTGGCTATCCCAAGACTTACCCTGGGATTTGGCCATAGCGTTTTCCAACATCACCGAACTAATGGGTTTTGCCAACGACACATGACCAACAAGCCCATCTCCTAAAAAGGTATGTGCTCTTAAGCCCTTTGTGCGATCTATATACTGAGTAGGTATCACCATATCTCCAGGCTTGAATTCTTTAGCTAAGCTACCGACTGCCGAAAAAGAAACCACAGCTTCAGCTCCAAATTTTTTGAAATTATAGACATTGGCTCTATAGTTAATCTCAGAGGGAAGTAGCTCATGATGACTTCCATGACGGGATAAAAATAAACATTCAACTCCATCTATTTCCACTTTTTTAAAACTACTGGAACAAAGACCAAAAGGGGTTTCTCGAGGTAGCTCCTCAATGACCTTAAAGCCGTCAAACTTTTCAAAACCAGAACCACCAATAATTCCTAACATCTCTACACCTCTTTCATATTTTTAATTTGATCAATAGTTGAGGAGTCAAAAACTCCTTTATCTAAAATCCAACCAGTGACTAGCTCTGCTGGTGTTACATCAAAAGCCGGGTTATAAGACGAAACCCCTTCTCGCTTAGCCCATTGAACTTGCCCAAAGTGCCCTCTTAAACCTTTTAATTCAAAAGGCTGGCGTTGCTCAACAGGAATATCTTTACCTGTTGGGCAATCAAAGTCGATTGTGGTGTAAGGAGCTGCGACATAAAAATCAACCCCATGATATTTACAAAGAACAGCTAATGAGTAAGTTCCTATTTTATTGGCGAAGTCTCCGTTTAAAGCAATACGATCCGCTCCCACAATCACTTTATCTACTTTATTTTCCTTCATCACAAATCCGGCCATATTATCACAGATGAGATTATAAGGAATATTGAGGTGGTCGAGCTCCCATGTGGTCAACCGTCCGCCCTGGAGAAGGGGCCGAGTTTCATCGACATAAATATGAAGTTTTTTTCCTTGAGAGTGAGCCTTAGCAATAACACCTAAAGCCGTTCCTGAACCAACAGTGGCAAGCCCTCCTGTATTACAATGAGTTATAATTGTTTCATCGTCTTTAATTAAATCAGCACCATGGCGACTAATTGACTCGCATAAATCTTCATCTTCTTTAAAAATTTGAAAGGCTTCTTTTTCTATATTTTCGATACTGTAATTTTTTTTAGCAACAGCAATAAGTCGGTCAATGGCCACCATCAAGTTAACGGCTGTTGGACGGCTTTCTCGTAAATACAAAGCCTTGTTAATAAAAAGTTCACTGTGTTTCTCTTCTTTAGAATAAGAGGCCAAACAAAGGGCGGCTGAAACTCCTATTAAGGGAGCTCCCCTTACTTTCAAAGTTTTTATAACATTAAACATTTCATCCGGACCTTTAACATCCACCCAAGTTTCTTGAAATGGGAGTAAAGTTTGGTCTAAAATTGAAAGTTGTCCGTTAATATATTTTAACGACATTGCAGTTAAGTTCATAATGTTTTATTTCCTATTTTTTTTCTCATAGCTCGTAAGGCATCAACCTCTTCTGCGGGTAAATGAGTTAAGCTTTTCATGCTATTGGCTAAATATAAAATTTGAGCTGAATGCTCGATACGTTCCATCCCCATATAAGCTTCTTCAATACTTTCCCCCCAACTAAGAGCACCATGACGAGAAAGAATAAGTAAGCGACATTCAGGAAGAAAGGGTTTCATATTAGAACCCATATCAAGAGTTGATGGCCGAGCATAAGGAACAAAGGGAATTCTCCCAGCAGCCAAAATCACTTCTGATAAACAGGTTGAGGGTAACTCCGTCAATTCAGGATGAGCAACACTCCAAGCAATCGCGTGAGGAGGATGAGCATGAACCACGGATCGAGCCTCAGGGCAGTTTTGATAGACATAAAGGTGCATTAACCTTTCACTCGACGGTTGCCCTTCAAGGACTTTTCCATCAAGGCTTAATAAGCAGAGGTCTTTACTCGAAATACGAGTTTTAGAAACTCCTGCAGGAGTGATAAGAATTTGATCATTGGGTAAACGACAACTGACATTTCCATCAGCAGCTGCCAGCATATTTTTACTGTAAAGTCTTTGGCAGACCTCAACCAATTTATCTCTAAAGCTTTGAATCGACTCCATAATGCGCCCAATGTGCAAGGCTTTAATGGGCCAGTCAATAAAAACTCCTTATTTGGGTTAGAAATTCATGGTATAGAGTAAAAGATATGAAAACAAAACCCGGCAAATCTATTTTCTTACAAAGCCTCACTTTAGACCTTCTTAACAAGGCTTTTGATGCTTTTGACGTTGACCTCAATAAAGAAAAAGAAAATAGCACATATGTGCTTAACTTATCTAAAGTTTATCAAAATGAGCTTAGTGATCACTCTCAAATTTGGTCAAACAAAAAATATTTGCAAGCCTATCTTCTGTACTTCTTGCCATTAAACGTTCTTAGAACCTCCAGTTTATTTGCGGAAGTACTCCCCTTAATTGACAGTAAAAGTAATTTAACTGTTTACGACTATGGAAGTGGCCCAGGCACCACCCACCTGGCATTAATTAATCAAGGTGTTCAACTCAAAGCTATTCATAACTATGATTGTTCCCAGAAGGCTCTCCAAATTCACAAAGCCTGGGCAAATAAAATATGTGATGGACAAAAAAAACATAGTTATCAAGATAAAATATTTAGCCAAATTGAAGCTCATTCTCTTGGTGTTTTTAATTACTCTTTTAATGAAATGGAGAATTTTCCTGAGACAGCCCTTAGGCATGAACACCTTTTGATCATTGAGCCCTCCACCCAAAAAGTTTCACGGCGTTTGCAAAAGGCTCGTGATTTTTTTCAAGCCAAAGGGTTTCAAGTGATTGCGCCTTGTACTCATCAAGGCCCCTGCCCTTTACTTATTCACTCAAAAAAAGACTGGTGCCATCAGCGAGTTTTCACCGAGCGCCCAAAATGGCTGACACAAATAGAAGCGCAAATTCCCATTAAAAATAAAACTGTCACTTACTCTTACTTGTTTTTGTCTCAATCTATTTCTGCTAATAACCAACCGAATAAAGCCCGTGTCATTGGCGACACATTGTTCGAAAAAGGGAAAACTCGACAGGCTTTATGCCGAGGAGAGCAAAGAGAGTTTTTAGCTTGGCTTAAAAAATGGGGGCCTGCCCCTGAAATTCCTCGGGGCTCTTTAATTGAACTTCCTAATAACTTTGAAAAAAAAGCCAATGAAATTCGTTTAAAGCCTGATACGAGCCATAACTGAGGCTTTTATTTGAGCTGAGAGCCCTAAATGGTCACTGGCTTTGTCTTTTTTACATACTTTTGTAAAAAAACTCTTAATTTTTACCTCTAAATGATAGAATTCAATAACTTACAGAGTTAAATCTTATCTCTGTTCGTTCACTATTTTTCACAAAAGGAGAGCTCGTGTTTAACGGCCAAATATTAATAAAAATGGCTTTTTTCACATGGCTTGCTTTTAGCTCCTTAAACGGCTGGGCCTCATCAGAAGTTTCTCCTGAGCAGAATCAAGACGTCGTTTACTTTCTTTGTGATAACGGACAAATGTCAGAAGTCACCATCAAATATGAGTCTAGTGAGTCTAAAAACATTTCGACCATTACTTTCCGTACTAATGACTTTGCCGGAAAACCAATGACTTTTAACGAGCCTTTAGAATTAAATTTTCACTACGGCGATGATGCAAACCCCTCCTACAGTGTTCAACTCACGTTTGAAGAAGATCACTTTTTTCAAAATGAGATATTGAAGCTTGAAGTTTCTTTGCCTAAAATTCAAAACAAACCTATAAAAATGGTTTCCTCTTTATTAAAGGGGCTTCGCCGTAAACTTACTTCTGACCAACAAGCAGAAAGCGAAGACAATAAGTTAAACCTTGTTTGCTCTAAAAATTTTAACGAAGATTTTTTTACAGATTAATTAAAGGTTTGCTTTTAAAGTTATTCGGGTTGTTTTTTTCTTTGCAAACTCTTGCCCTTGAAAACAATTATTATTTTTCATAGAGTCAATAATGTACTGATAGGTGTCTAATTTACTTTTGGCCCAATCTGGTGCAACGAGCTCATCATGACGACTCGCTACAGCAGCTAAACGATGTACGGCAATTTGAGGGTTTAAGTGCTGTAAAAATAAGATGGCTTGCCGAGTATAGTCTTCACGACTAATGGGAGTAAATTTTCCTTTTAAAAAGTCTTTTTCTAAAGTTGTGTTTTTTAAAACATGAAGATTATGAATTTTAACATTGGTAATGGGTAAATCGGAACAAATTTTAGCCGATTCAATAATATCTTCATCACTTTCTCCTGGAAAACCAAACATAAGGTGTATGCCAAGATCAACTTTAGGGCATTTGTTCACAATTTTTCGAATACCTTTTACAGACTGTAAAGCCGTATGACCACGAGACATCCACAATAGCTGCTGTTCATCAAAACTTTGCACACCTAGCTCAACAGCTAAAAAATAGCCTTTATCCGTGTACTCATTCCATAGTTCAAGAACAGCTTCAGATAAACAATCGGGACGCGTGCCCACCACAAAACCCAGAACATCACTAAATTGACTAGCAACTTCAAACTGTTTTCTCAGCTCAGATGTTTTGGCAAAAGAGTTTGTATAAGCTTGAAAATAAATAAGAAACTTTTGAGCATTAAAACGCTTGGCTATTCTTGATTTTGTCACTTCAATTTGTTTTTGCAATTCAAGCTCTCGGAACTCAGGAAAGGCCGCAGAGCCCCAAACATCACAAAAGTTGCAAACCTTCATGCCACGAAGGCCTTCCCTGTTAGGACATGATTGAGCCACACTGATGGGGACTTTATAAACCTTTTCTCCAAACTTCTGTTTGTAGAATTGACTGATTGGATAATAAGGAAGACCATTCCATAACTGATGATTCATAAGGGCTTTAGTATCACAAAAGGCTCAGCATTGTATACGGTGAATTTATCTCTTAATTTCGTAGCCTTACGAAGCCCTTCCGTTTTTTTCTTTGCCGAATGTACGGCTCATTGATAAGAATTATCTATGACTATTTCACCTCCTCCCTATGAAATTATTACCACCCAAGACGGATCGCCCACTCTGCGTTTTTTTAATACCGAAGTCGGAGAGTCCATGCACTCACACCGTGGAGCTTTTGCAGAAACGCTTTATATCTACGGTGCTGCTTTTGCTCACAACAAGGCTACAAACAATAGCTCTGCCCATGTCATATCTGTTGGTCTAGGCTTGGGTTACAACGAAATTCTCTCCATTTGCCAAGCTATAAAAGACGATAACCTTTCCCACCTATTTATTGAATCTTATGAAAGTGAAGACTTCCTTGTACATCAATTTGTGAATTGGTTCTCCGGAGACCACTCCTCGCTAGCTCCTATTTACAATCAAGTCTTGAATTTATTTTCTGAACACTTTCAAATTTCTTCTAAGTTGATATTGTCTACTCTAAAGCAAAAATATGAAAATAAATCTTTAAGGCTCAAAAAATCACTCAAGTATACGACCCCTCTTAAGCCTATTTTTAATGTTATTTTATTTGATGCTTTTTGCAGTAAAACCAGCCCCCTGTTGTGGCAAGATGATTTTTTGGAACATTTTATTTCTTCTGCCTGTGCCAACAACTGTGTTTTTGCCACTTACGCTTGTAAAGGCAATCTGAACCGCGCGTTGATCAAGTCTGGGTTTTCATTAGAAAAAAGAGAGGGCTTTGCCAACAAAAGACAATCAACGCTAGCCATACGCTAAGGAACGAACAAACAATCTATGGACAAAGCTCCTTCATTAAATGTTGGTTAAATTTAATATACTGTATAAAGTCTTTTGATTTTTCATCAATTTGAGAGCACTCGCTCATTTTTAATTTTAACCAAGGTAGAGTCACCTCATTAATAGGTAACATTCCTTGTAAGTATAAAATTTTAACATCAAATAAAAATTTAATACTGGTTAAAGAACTTTTCGTTTTAATTTCGTCCATAGAGTTTCCGATTAAAGAAAACAACTTTTCATATTCAGGTTCACTCCATTCAATTTTTTCAATCAATTTAAAAAAGTAAAAAACCATTTCAATATTATCATAGTTCGTACGAATATCTTCATACCCATCTAAAACCTTAGCTTCATTTAAAGTGCCCAAGCTATCTTCTCGTCGCCCAGCCTTATACTCTAAAGTGATCAAGTTGCCTGTTTCTAAAACTCCACCACCAAAACGTTTTTTACTTCTTTGCCCCCCTCGGGCTAAGTAAGAGACTTTACCTTGATGAGCTGACAGGGTTTTAACAATTAGGTCGTTCTCAAGATACTTTGTGGTTCGAATAACATAAACTTGATCTTGCATATTTTATAAATAGCGGGCGACAAAGCCAAATAAAGCAGAAATAGAAAGCATTTCAATACTAACCGTGTACAAGGGAACGGCGGCAATGGTCGGATCGTGGCCAAATTTATCTATAACTAAAGGGGTGACAGCACCCAAAACAACTGAAAAAATAATTTGAAAAAAGAGCACCAAAGACAATGCTAAAGATAAATTAAATTGTGAAAAAACGAAATAACCTAAAGCAAAGATAATGATTAAAAATAAAACCGCACACAACAGGCTAATCAAAAATTCACGACTTAAATAAGTAAATGTTTGGTTGTTTTTAAAGTAACCACTTTTTATTCCCCCAATGGTCACAGCCACAGACTGATGCCCTGCCGTCGTTCCCACCGACAGTAAAATGGGAATAAACCCGGCCACGAGCCAAATTGTATCCATCGCTCCTGCTGGAGACTTCAAAACTCCAACAAAGTAAATAATGGCAAAACAAAAAACTCCTCCCACTAACGACAAAATAAGCCAAGGTAGTCGTGCTTTAAAATGTTCAAACACAGTGACTTCACTTCCTATTCCTGCCCGGCCCATCTGCAAAAGATTTTCTTCAGCCTCTTCCCGGATCACATCTAGCACATCATCAACGGTAACAACACCAACCAAAGCATTATTGGAGTCGACCACAGGCATTGACAAAAAATCATACCTTTCAACCACTTTTGCCACTTGATTTTTGTGGGTGTCAACACTCACTGAAACCACATCAGGTGTCATAATTTCTTTTAATGTTTCTGACTTTTTAGAAAGCAGTAACTGCTTAAGGCTTACAACACCTATCAAATGATTATGCTCATTTTCTACATAGACATAAAAAGAGGCCGCTTGGGTTTCTTCATTACTTTGAATATACTTAATTACATCAGACACCATGACCTTTTCTTCAAAACCCAGATAGTCAGAGCTCATGAGCCCACCTGCTGAATCTTCAGGGTACCCCATAAGGTCTGCCACATCTTCAGAATCTTTTCTTTTCATTGAGTCTAATATTTCTTTTGATTCTTCTTCACTTAAGTTTCCTAATAAGTCGGCGGCATCGTCAGACTCCATCAGGCTGACCATTTGTAAAACTTCACTTTTAGACAATTGTTGAATAACTTCTACTTGCGATTCATCTGTTAAATAACTTAGAACTTCGGCTTTTCTTTCAACAGAAGCCAAGAGATTAAATATATGTATCCTTTCATCAACAGCAAAGGTGTCTAAAAGGGCCCCAACATCTGCTTTATGAGTTTTTCTTAGTATACGGCGAATATTTTGATCAGCTCCTCGACGAAATAATTTTTTAACAGTTATGGCCAACATCTGTGCTTTGTCTTCAATCATCGGTCACCTCTTTAAGTTCATTGAGTTTTAAGGGAGTAAAGGCAAAAATAAGGGCACCAAATACAGCCCACAATAAATACACCACTTGCATAATTGTGACAGCCATAACACCCGTTTCTCCATAACCTTCACCGAAAATATTAAACATAAAAAAATAAGCCGCTTGTCCCACTCCAACTCCGCCCGGAGCTATTGGCAAGGACATCAAAACGATGCCTAACGGAACACATAACATAAAAGCCGCTAAGGGCAACGGTTGATCAAAAAAATTAAAAATGAAATGAAATAAAATAATATGAGACGAAAATGAAAAAAGACTTATAAAAAAAGACTTAAACACCAGCTGAGGAGAATTAAAATAATCAACAATGCTTAATAATTTATTTTTTAATTCTAGTAATTTTTGAGACGCAAAATTAATTTTTTTGATTTTAAGACTAATTAACAGCATGAATATACCAAAAAGTAATAAGGAGGCTATTGTTTTAACAATCGACAAAACATGAGGTACATCCAATAAAAGTTTAAAGTTAAAACCAAAACCTATGATAGAAATAACCATCATTAAGATTAAACCGAACAAACGATCAACAAAAACAGATAGGAAAATTTTAGTTTTCTTTTCCTGCCATTGCCGAGCAGCCATTAAGCCTTTTACAAAATCTCCTCCGACACTGCTTGGTAGCAAAAAACTAAAAAAGGTTCCTATCAAACTAAACTGATAGGCCTTAATGACTGAAGAAGTCATTTGTTGTGATTTTAGTAAAACCACCCAGCGAACAGAGTTTAAAAAAATGGTCAAACCAACAATAGAAAACAAAAAAAGCATCAGAGGATAGTGCTTTAAAACGGTTTCCACTTTAGAAAAATCAACATTTGCATACTTAAAAAGTAAAAAAATAACACCCGCGGCGAGAGCTAGCTTTAGTAGCAAAAAAAATAATTTTTTATTAATAAATTTCACTCTTGGCCTCGCCCTTAATTTGAATCTCATTTTTAACATCTAAATGACTTAATTTTTAGTACTATTTCACTTAAATTTATAAGCCTGTCGCCAAATGCAGTCTCGACTTTGCTGAAATGCACGGATTAACCCTTAGCGTTCAAGCTCTATACAAAAGACTATTGTTCCGTTATCCTAGTTTTATTACAAAAAAATGAAAAACTTTACATAACTAACACATATAGAAAGGATGCTATAAATATGAAAAAAACCAAATTAATCTTACCCATTTTGTTTGTATTTCTCTTTGCTTCGACAAGCCAAGCTTTGGTTCAATTTCGTGGCCACTATGGCTTAAGTAAGCCCAGTGGAGCTAATAGTATTGAACCTGATCTAGGGACATTTGGTGCTGATGTCATTGTTTCCTTACCTCTTTTTCCCATAGTTTTTGGCCTAAGATATGAAAAAATGAACGGTGATGATAGCCTGGGAGGCGGTTTAACTTACGAATCAGACCTAACTCGTATATCTGGGCTTGTGGGATACCGATTAATTGACACTCTTTTATATGTAGGGGCTTTAGGAACATTAGGGCTCGTTCATGACGGTGAATCTATGGTCACCGGCCAGGCCAACGCAGATATTGATATGGATTTTTCGGCCTCTGTCGCTGTAGAAGCTGGTGTTAAGTTAAATGATTTTATTTTAGGTGGTGAATTGGGCTACCTTATGGGAGAAGACTCAGGCCGATCCCCTGACTTCGATTACGGTGGAGTTTATGGAAAAATTCACCTTGGTTATGAATTTTAAGTTTACCCCTCTCAAAGCATGACCAGAATCAAGAAATTATTTTTATTTTTAATCATTGATGTTGTCATTATTGCGGTGGTGATTTCTTTATTTTTAAATATCGATCGCAAAGTAGCTGGTCTTATCGGTGGATCTTTATTTTTATTACAAGGCCTTTATATACTCACATCAGTGTATAAATGGCCTTATCGCCAAAGATACTTCACTTTTTACGGAAGTATTGCTCATATTTTTCTGGCAACTCTTCCTCTTATTTTTTTAAGACTCTCTTTTTGGTCAACCCCTTTTGATCTCATTGAGTTTGGTTTTATTACAGGCCCTGGCTTTCATAACTTTTCTGAAAAACTATATGTAGTGCTCATTGGCTGTCATGTTTTAGATATAATAAAAGAGCTTTTTTTAATAAAAAAAATTCCTCGTTAATATCTTGAAAACATGTTGTCACCCCCTAATTTGGAAATAAATTTGTCATTTTTAATTTTGCAAACACTTTGTCATGGACTTTAGTTTATGAAGAGAATGCTTGTTTTAAAAAGGAGTAAAATAAGTGTTTTCAAATAACAAATACAGCGTTAAATATGATAAAACTGCTTAATCTGGTGGTAGTAAGGTCTCTAGTAAGCGTGTTAAGTTTAAAAAGAGCGGTTAGGTTTTAGCGATTAATTGCCACAATATTTAGTGTCTAAAAAGTAATTTTTGTTTCTATGTTATTTTAAAGTTAGTCTAATTTTATTTTAATCAAAATGACCGGATTTACCTACTTTTACACTGGAGCCTCCGCAGGCCTCAAGAGACAAGGTTCCATTTAAAAAATATTTTAATTCAACAAAATTATTTTTTTTAACTTGAGACGAAATAAACTTTTTAGATAAAAGTGAGAAGTATATCTTTGAAGGCTCCATATTGTTTTTTGAACTATATTTTGAATGTCCAGATCTTAACCCTGTAGCTAATTTTAGTTTTTCTTTAGTATTTTCTTTTTTAAAAAACGCCTGAACTTTCTCTATTAACGTTTTATTCTTCTTATCTACTTCACAATATAATGATTCAATTGTCCCTCCAGAAGTAATTGAAGCAACAAATATAACTGAATACATTGTAAGTAGTTTCATCTTGAGCCTCCACTTTTTTGGCTCTATTAATAAAAGTTTATAGCGAAATAACGTAAAGCTGTCCAGGTCTAGAAAAATCCAAGTAAGTGCTCAATTAAGAATTACCTTAGACTACTCTCGGAAACCTCGAGCCTCAGTTTAAGCTACTCTTTCGAAGTAAACGGTTGATTTAGGTATAAGAACATTTTTGCCTTAAATAAGTTTTGATCAACATTATTAAATTCAGGCCCTGAAACTTGAAGCCTGTTCAACTTATCGGGGCTTCCAAAAAATGATATGTTTGCAGACTTCAATGACCTAAAATAAAAGCATTCTGTAAATGTACTTAGAAGATTTATGAGGAAGCTACTGATAGATATTTGAAACGCAGCCCCCCCTAACTGGGGTAATTAACAACAAGGAAGTTTCACAGCAATTTGAACTTGGCTCCCTACTCTTGCTTATTTGTAAAAATCATTTGAGTTATGTAAATAACTTAAATGGTGTCAATATGTACTTAATATCATTAAAACGGTGTCAAAAAATCCATTCATTTTCAGTTTGTCACTTTTTAATAATGGTACACACTTTGCTCTAAAAGGTAAAAAACATTTTAATGGAGGAAAAATGAAAAAAACAATAATTTTAATATTTTTTATTGGCTTAGGTGCAGTCTGTAATGCCGACAGTTACTATGATTATAAAAATGGCTCTGAATATTTATGTACATTAAGTGAATCTAATCAATCTTCTGATTGTTATAGGGATTTAACAGAAAAAATTTGCCAACGTTATAATACCGGCTCCGGAGAATGTACATATTTTAATACAACTACAAAAACATATAGCTGTGATTCTGGATGTTACGAAGAGGAAGTATGCAAGAGATACAATACAGGCTCTGGAGAGTGTACATATTTTAATACTTATGTAAAATGTCCAAATTAAAATTAAGAAATATTGTAATACTAAATTTCTGGCCAAGTTTTTTCTAGACCAGAAATTTTTTATTACTGATTTTTATTCAAATTTTACAATCTTTTACGAAAATGAATAAATGAGACATATTTTCCCGAAAGACTAGTAATCATATCTTGTGTGTTGATTGCTTTTATATTTTTTTTGCAATTAATTATTATAATAAAAAAGGTGCTCCGCACTTTTTAAAACCATCTGTGTCTCAGAAGATGCGGGGCACCTTTGCTGATATCAAAACCTTGGCTATTGAGGCCCATAAATAAGGCCCCATGCCTTATCGGGCCTTTACCAAACAGTTAACAAAATAATTTTACAGCCAGGTCACTTCAATGTGATCTAGCTTTTTTTTGGCTTGTACAACTTATAATTACGACTACAGCCTAGTACTCATTAAATTGGGTTTTACGGATCGAATGTCGCAATATTTAGTGTCTAGAAAATAAAATTTGTTTGTATGTTATTTCCTATTAATAATTAATCGAGAATTTTCTAAATCATACGTAACAATTCTACCTTTAAAAAAATCGTTTCCAATAATTCCATCATAAATAATATCTTGAAACATTACTGTAGGTTTTTTTTGAAGTAGCAAGTTATCTGATAGCGGGCTTACATATCCGTTGAGCTCTACATAAACTCGCTCTCTCTTAAACCCTGTTTCATCAACTATCGAATTTTTCTTCAAAGTTCTAACATCAAATTGCGGTTGAAGCTCTTCCAAAAACTTACTACTAATCGTCATAATATTGGTTCCAAGGTCTAATTGCATATTTAAGGCTTTTTCTATTTGGGTTTTAACAGGGATTTGAATAGTCAAAGCCAGACCCTTTGTTTTTTTCGTAATTGGAATTATTTCAGAATTTTTAGTTCTCTTTATTAGCTCTTCTGCCGTTTCGAATATTAGCATCCCATTTTCATAATCAATAGTGAAAGGCTGTTTTTTTAGAAAGTTTAAAGATAGGTAGCCTTGAACTCCATCAAACTCTGGCTCCTTTGGTAAAAAACTATCCAAATCTAAAACACCTACATCCACATCGCTCTGTTTGTTATTTGCAACTTGTAAATTCGTAACCTTTGACATCGGTATTGTGACGATTTGACCAGTCATTCTTTTTCCAGCAACAGAGCCTTTAATTTTACAGTTTAATTTAGAGCATAAAGATTTTGAAATTAAATTAACACCAATTCCAGTATCAAAAATAAGCATAGTTTCTTGTCCAGAAACATTGGCCTTAATTTTTAACATATGTCCTAAACCTGAGCTACCACCGATATAGGAGATTGGGGTGCTATTTTTTTTTGGATTCATAGAGCAGCTCACTGAAAATAAAGAGAAGAATGATAATAAAAAGACTAAATTCATATTTGACTAGTAATCTATGTAGAAGAATAATTCAACTTTTTGCGGTAAATAAATCAAAGGGCATAATAAAGAACACGCTGGTCATCTAGGTCTAGAGTGATCTGTTAGAAGTACTCAATCTATATGGTTATTTGATAAAATTCAAATTTTTCCAATCAAAACCTGCCAAGGAGTAAGGTCCAATTATGATGCAACTATCTTTCTTTTTTAAGCATAAAAAACTATATATATTTGTTCCAATTGTTGGCGTGCTCCATTCGAAGACTTCACCCCAATTAAAGTTTTTAACTCTATGAGGACTAGCTAAATTCAATTTGGGGGTAGATTTTTTTTTATCGAACGTATAACCTTTTTTATTTGCGTGAAACTCCACCATTCCTTGATATGGAGCAATAACCTCAATTTGACTACCTGAGAAGAGAGATGACTCAGTTTTTGAGTCATAATAAGATTTGATGGGAACTTTTAGATGTAATTTTAGTGACTCAACTTTTATTTCGACAACACCATTCTTAACCTCAATATTTTTTTGAGAGTTTCTTGCAGAAGTATTATTGCTAGCTTCTCCATTTACTTGTTCTTTGGCTGATGGCTTTTCTGACGGCTCGTTACAGCTTAGAGTTACTGTTATAAAACTAAATAAACTCAAGGTTATGATTGTATTTTTTTTGAAAAACATATTTATCAACCCTCTCTATTAAAGCTATTTCAATTTATTGCTTTTTTTAGCAAAATAACGTGAGCTAGTCCAGGTAAGATTTTTTAGGATTAAAGTACTCAATATATACTATAAAGCTGCCGACTCTAAGTTTGCTCGAATAATTCTCGGGTGACGAGCAGCTATAAGCATAAGTGCTAAAGCCGGCCCCTCTGGCATACGACGACCTTGCTCCCAGTTTCTTAGAGTATACACGCTAATACCCATAGCATCAGCAAACTCAACTTGAGTTAGGTTAACAAATTTTCTCAATTTAGCTATTTCTTTACCTGAGTCAATTTTACCAGCAGCAATTTTACGCCTTAAGCGCCCAGAAATTGAACGTTTAAAATCATTTTTATTTAATTCTCTCATTTATTTTTACCTCTTTTAAACTCATTAAATAAGCTAGCTTCAACTCTAGATGCTTTTCTTGCTGAGATAATTCGAAGTGTGTCAAAGTCTCTCTCTACATAAACAACAACTATAAGACCTTTTACAATAGGCCCAATAGCAATGAATCGGTCTTCATCTTCAAAGTTGGAGTCGTCATAAACCTCTAAATAGTCACTTTGCCCCGTAAAAAACTTTGACGCTTCTTTAAACGTGAGCCCATGCTTATTTAAGTTGAAGAGCTAATAATGAGAGTCTTCTGGGGTCCATTGTGGTGATGTAAAAACAAGATACTTCATTTCAGTGTTTCCAATATTTACAAACTCATGAAGCTGACCTGGCCTAGAAAAAACTAAATCTCCAGCTTTAACATTAACTTCTTTATCTCCAATTTTAGCAATTCCTACCCCAGATAAAAAGTAGTATGATTCTTCTCTTTCTTTGTGGAAATGAGGGTCTGACTTCTTATCTTGATGGACATCCACGATAGCAACAGTTTGTTCTTTAGCAGCACCGGTAGACTCATGTCTCCCAACTAAGACAGAGAATAGTTCCCCTGATGGAGTACTTTTCATTTTTATATCTTCAGACTTAACATGCCACATAGGAGTTTTTTACCGAAAGAATGTGAGGAAGTCTAGAAAAACGTTTTTAGGGCATAAGTACTCAATCTATAAATTAGACAAATATACTGTAGCCTCTACTTCAGCAGCCTCATTTATCATAATTTCACTACTAGAAATATCTGAACGTAACTCACGATACAACTTTATAGTTTCTTGAAGTGCAGAAGTGCAGCTTTCTTTGCTATGAGCAGCAATTGTTTTTTTTAATTTTTGTGAAAACTCTAAGCTATATTGCTCGATCCTTCTAACTCCAAAGGGTGCAATACCAAGCTGTTTCTTTTTTAATGGGCTTAATGCTGTTTCTCTTATATAATCTAGAAAGCCAATAACTTCAAAAAATTCACCTCGACCAATTCTCAAGGCTGCACAATGAACCCAAGTCCAAAAACGATCCTCAATCCATTGAGGGTCAACTTTTAAAGGGGTTGCCGGATTTTTATTAATTGTTTCTGAAAGTTGGTTTTTTATCTCATAGGCAATACAAAAAGAGAAGCTCATAGGCTTCTCTTTTTGTAAATTTATTTTGAAAGTTTTAGTTAAGAATTAAACGGCCTCTTCATCAATATCGTCAGCGCTTCCTAAGCTATATTTTTCCACTCTGTATCGCATAGATCGAAAAGAAATATTAAGCAACTTAGCCGCTCTCTTTTTTACGCCATTTGAGGCGTGTATAGCCTTAATAAGAAGTTCTTTTTCAATTTGCCCAACAATTTTGTCTAAATCGACACCATCATCACCAATTTCAATCTCATGACTTGATGCTAATTTTCGTCCAGAAGTTGTATTTACAAATGGAGGTAAACTTTCCGGTAAAATCATACTACCAGCTTCTAAAGCCACGGTTCTCTCAATAATATTTTCTAATTCTCTGACATTACCAGGGTAATTATACTTTTTTAAGATTGCCATTGCCTCTTCAGTTATAGCAGTAATATTTTTACCCAGTTTTTCATTATACTTTTCTAAGAAATGATTAGCTAAAATGATTACATCATCGCCTCGTTCTCTTAAAGAAGGAGACTTTATGTTAATTACGTTGAGTCTATAATATAAATCTTGTCGAAAGGTCCCTTCGTGAACCATTTTTTGTAAATCTCTATTTGTCGCAGCAATAATACGAACATCAATATCTGTGTCGTCCACGCCACCTACTTTTCGAATTTTTCTTTCTTGAATCGCACGTAAAAGCTTTACCTGAATACTCATTGGAAGTTCACCAATTTCATCTAGAAACAATGTTCCTCCGTTGGCCGCTTCAAACAAACCTGTTTTTTCATTCACAGCCCCTGTAAATGAACCTTTTTTATGTCCGAACATTTCTGATTCCATCAGAGACTCAGGAATTGCCCCACAGTTAACTGGTATAAAAGCATTATTTTTAAGAGGTCCATTAAAGTGAATCGCTTTAGCAACCATCTCTTTACCTGTTCCACTTTCTCCAGTGACTAAAATATTTGTAGGAGCTTGTGCAACTCTCTGAATCAAATCAAACACTTTATGCATAACTTCAGAGTTACCCACTAAATTTTGAAAACTATACTCTTTATTCAAAACTCGTTTAAGTTGTCTGTTTTCAGACTCTAAATTTTTACTTTTCAAAGCATGTGCGATATTTATACGAACTTCATCAAGCTTAAAAGGCTTTGTTATATAATCATAAGCTCCCATTTTCATGGCATCTACAGCTGTTTCTGTTGTACCAAAAGCTGTAATCATCATAAATAACATACTTGGATCTTGCTCTTTAATATTTTTAAGTAGCTCTATGCCCGTCATATTTGGCATTTGTAAATCTGAGATGATTAAGTCAAAACTTTTCTTTTTTGTTAAGTCAAAAGCACGCTGACCATCCTCGGCAGTTGTCACCTCATAACCTTCTTTACGAAGCATTATCTGTAAAAACTCTCTTATAGATTCTTCGTCATCAACCACTAGGATTCTTGGCTTCATATATGGGCTCCCCTTATTTTAGACCTCACTCTTAATAAATTGAGTTAGGCTATTTTCTTAATTTTATCTTCAATGGGATCATTATTTCCCTTTGCTGGAAAAGAAATGCTAAATTGCGTTCCTTTTCCTACTTCACTTTCGACATAAACCTCAGCTTTGTGATTTTCTAAAATTTTATGAGTCACTGCTAATCCTAACCCTGTACCTTTGGTCTTAGTGGTGTGAAAAGGCTCAAAAATTTTATCTAACGTTTCTGATTTTATACCTACTCCTGTATCGGAAATTACAAGAACAACTTTATCGTTTTCATCATATGTTTTAATGGAAATTTTGGCGACCTCGACTTCAGTCAAGGCTTGATAGGAGTTCAATACAATATTAAGTAAAGCTTGTTTAAGTTTTGGAGCATCTCCATGAATAAGTCGACGGGACATAAGTTGCGTATCAAGACTTACGTCTTGACGAATTTGTTTATTCATTTTTGTCATATTTGTCACTTCATCAATAAGATGATTTAAACTCATTGGTTCTTCGTTTACATTATCTGGCCGAACAAACTCTAAAAACTCAGTAATTAAGTCATTCAAGCGGTCAATTTCTTTGATAATAATTTTAAACAACTGTAAGTTTTCAGGGTCTGTTGCCGTATCCTGAAGAAGCTGTACACTTCCACTAATACTGGCTAACGGGTTTCTTATTTCATGAGCTATACCAGCTGCTAATTGCCCGACTGCCGCTAGTTTATCTTGTTGTTTAACAGCATACTCCAACTTTTTTATTCGAGTTAAGTCTTGAACTAAAAGAATATTTCCTTTATCTACACCTTCACCATCAATTAAGGGTGAGTGAATCACTTCAATAATTTTTTTATCATCAGCAATACGAACAGTTGTCTCTAACCTCCCCTTGCCTTCTTTGAATTTTTCACCAAGGTTTAAAATATCTTTTATACTTTTACCAACCCCATCTTGCCCTAAAATTATTTTAGCACTCTCGTTCATTGAAAATATTTGACCAAAGCGGTCAATGGTGATGATTCCAGAAGAAATATTTTCCACAATTAAGGAGTTTACATTTTTTACATATTCAATTTCTGTTTCTTTTTTTTGCAACTCTAGTCCGACATTAGACAAATGAACACCAAGGCTACTGGATAAATATGAGGTTATTAAAAAAGAAAGGTTATTAAGAAGAAAAGAAATTAGATTTTGCTCTTCGACAGCAAAAACACTCACCATATTTAAGTTAAAAAGCAAACAAACCAAACAGGAGATCAAGATACTTTCTGATTGAGATAAAAGAAGCCCAGAAAAAATAATGACGGCTAAATATAAAAAAACAAATTGAGAGGCAACTAAGTCTGAAAACTGAATAAAGAAACAAACGCATATCGCATCTAAAATAATAACTGAGAAATTCCATAGTTTAATAGAACTTAATCGGTCCCAAAAAATAAATGTAAATGAGGAAGACAGAAACACCACAGACAAGGCTGACATTGAAGCGACAGTAAAATTTGAATTTATGAACTGATGCTGTGTAAACCCCAACAAATAAACAAATAAATTCACCAAAAAGAAAAACGACAAACGAACAAAATGAATGGTATACAATCGGTTAGATTTAAAAATCTCTCGCGGTTGTGTTTCTATATTTTTTAAGGTCATTAATTCCAAATGAGACATTAGCCAGTCACCGTTCCTGCCATATTAAATATTGGTAAGTACATTGCAATCACAAGGACAGCAATAATTCCACCTAGGAAAACCATCATAAAAGGCTCAATAAGGCTGGTTAAGGTATCAGCAGCGGCCTCAACCTCTTCTTCATAAAAGTCTGCAATTTTATTTAACATGACATCAAGATTTCCTGACTCTTCTCCTATGGAAATCATTTGAGAAACCATATCTGGAATTAAAGTTGATTTCTGTAAAGGACCTGAAAAAGATCGCCCTTGAGTAATAGAGTCTTTACAAGACCTAAGTATTTTTTCGACCTCATAATTTCCCGTGGTTTTTGACCCAATTTCTAATGCCTCGGCCAATCTAACACCGGCAGCTAAAAGAATAGCAAGAGTTCTAGTGAAGCGAGCAATCGAAGAACGCAAAACTAAAGTTCCTAAAACTGGAGCTGAAATCATTAAAGAGTCTACATTTTTTTCACCCTCTGGTGTATTGGCATAGGCTTTAAACAAAAAGGGGCCGCCAATAAGTACCGTCAAAATTGCATACCAATATTTTGCAAAGACATCACTTGCACCCACCACAAACCTTGTAAGAAAAGGTAGCTCTTGACCTGAGGAGCTAAATAACTCTACAAAAGCTGGAATCACAAAAATAAGAATAGCCGTAATCACTAAACCAGAGACAATAAGAATCACAGCAGGGTAAACTAAAGCTCCTTTGACTTTTCCTTTTAACTTATTTGATTTTTCAATATACTCGGCTAACCGATTCAGTACTGTATCTAAAGATCCACTCTCTTCTCCGGCAGCCACTAACTGAACATAAATTTTATCAAATATATGGGAGTTACTTTCTAATCCGGCGCTTAATGTTTTTCCAGCCTCTAAAGCCGCTAAAATGGAATGAATGCCTTTATTTAAGTTAGGGTTACCACTGCCACCACGAGCTAAGGCCTCCAAGCTTTGAACAATAGGAACACCAGCTCCTGTCAGCACAGCCAATTGCCGTGTAAAAGTTTGCAATTCCTTAGGTGTAATTCCTGTGTTCTGAAGAAACGAAAAGGAACTTCCACTTTTACTACCTTTTAAAACTACGGCAATCGGAATAAGCTGATGAGCCCTAAGCTTGATTTTGGCTTCTGATTCAGATTCTGCATCGACTTCCCCTTTTTGAACTCTTCCGTCGACTGTTTTGGCCTGAAAATTATAAACTGCCATTTATATCCCAGCTTTTTGTAAAGCTTTATCTAACTCTTCTGGATCAGGTGAGTGCATAAAGGCTTCTTTAAGTTCTACTTTTCGCTTTAACACTAAGTTTAATAATGAATGATTTAAAGTCATCATTCCTGATTTCTCTCGACCTAATTGCATCATTGTATAAATCTGATGAATCTTTTGCTCACGAATTAAGTTTCTTACAGCTGAGTTCACTTGTAAATATTCACAAGCAGCGACATAAGACCCTTTTATTCCCGAAAGTAATCTTTGACTTATAATTGCATTCAAAGTTTGACTTAACATGGCGGTGATATGATCACGTTCTACACCACTAAACATGCTTAATATTCTTTGAATAGATTCTGGCGCCGAATTAGTATGAAGTGTTGCAAAAACTAAATGACCCGTTTCTGCTAATTTTAAGCCATGCTCGATGGACTCACGGTCTCTTAACTCACCAATTAAACAAACATCTGAATCCTGCCTAAGAATATGTTTAATCGCGACCTTAAAGTCCTCTGTATCCAAACCGACTTCTCTTTGATTCACAATACACTTTTCATGCTTATATAAATATTCAATAGGATCTTCAACCGTAATAATATGACCTTTACGAGTTAAATTAATTTCATTTAGCAAAGAAGCAATCGTCGTTGTTTTTCCGCTTCCGGTAGGGCCCACCACTAAAACTAAACCATGAGGAAAGTTAATTGCATTACCCACAACGCTTGGTAAACCTAACTCAGAAAAAACGGGAATATCTAAGGAGATCCTACGAAAAGCACAAGAGATGCCACCTTTTTGATAAAAATAATTGGCTCGAAAGCGTGAGACTTTTTTGATTGAAAAACCAAAATCTAGTTCTCTTGTTTTTTCAAATTTATTTTTTTGTGCATCCGTAATAATTGAATATGCCAAGTTTTTAATATCTTGCGAGGATAAAGCTGGTGTTTTAATTCTAATCATAGTGCCATTCACTCTTAATACAGGAGGAGAGCCTTCTACTAAATGTAAATCTGAGGCTTGTTCTTGAACACATGACTTTAACAACTGCTGCAACTTAATCAAAACTTATCCTTCACAGTGACGTTTATAACTTCTTCCACGGTAGTAAGCCCTCTTTGTAAAAGTATAAGGGCGCTCATTCTTAGGGTTTTCATATTATCTTGAAAAACCGCCATTTTTTTTATGTCTTTAGCTGCAACATTTTGAACAATAGCTGCTTGAATTTTTTCAGTAAACTCTAAGACTTCAAAAATAGGTTTACGACCGGCCAAGCCTGTGCCGTTACAGTATGTGCAACCATTGGACTTTTTTATACTGTCATATAATTCTAATTCGTTTTCAGGAACTCCAAGATCTAGCAAAACATTTTTTTCAGGCTTATAGTCTTCACTACAATTATTACAAATGGTTTTCATCAAGCGCTGGGCAACAACGAGAGTGGTGGCCTCAGCCACCATAAAGGCCGGAAGCCCCATATTCATCAGGCGCATAATTGTTGATACCGCATCATTGGTATGTAAAGTACTTACAACCATATGACCTGTTGATGCCGCTTTATAGGCAATTTTCCCTGTTTCTAAATCTCGAATTTCTCCGACCATTATAATTTCTGGATCCTGCCTTAAAAAAGCACGAAGCACAGCAGGAAAATCTAATCCAATATCTGTATGCATTTGCACTTGATTAATACCATCTAAATTAAATTCTACAGGGTCTTCGGCAGTAGAAATATTTCTTTTTGAAACATTGAGTTCAGAAAGAGCAGAATAAATGGTCGTAGTTTTTCCACTCCCTGTGGGCCCTGTAATTAAAACCATACCTTGAGGCTGATATATCGCCTCAGTAAATAATTTAAACTCTCTCTCATCAAAACCAAGTTTAACTAAATCCATTTCCAAGTTAGATTTATCTAAAACCCTAAGAACAACTTTTTCACCAAAAATCATTGGCAAACTGTTCACTCGAAAGTCTATATTCATACCATTTTTTAATTTTACTTTCAGTCGACCATCTTGCGGTAAGCGCTTTTGCGAGATATCCATTTTACAAAGAACTTTTATACGTGAAACAATCGCTTTGGCGACAGCTGGAGGCGGCTCTTGCTTTTCAATTAAAACACCATTGATTCGAAATCGAATACGCAAGCGGGTTTCGTAAGGTTCAATGTGTATATCGGAAGCCTTGGCTTTAATCGCTTCTGTTAACATGGCGTTCACATATTTAATAATGGGGCCCGCGTCTTTACCTTGGGCTCCATCAATAACTTCTACTTCCTGTTGGTTTTCCTCATCAACCTCTTCATCAAGGTGACGAACCAACTTGTCCATCTTGTTGTTGCCTTCATAATAATTTTCAATCGCATTTAAAATATTTGATTCACTGGTAACAACAACTTCAATTTTACAGCGTGTAATAAGAGTTAAGTCATCTTTAACATACAAATTTCTTGGGTCTGAAAAAGCAACCACTAATGTACGATCAGCTTTTTGAACTGGAAAAACTAAATATTTTTCACAAATTCTTTTAGGTACTAATTTAACTAACTCAGGGTCTACTTCAAATACACTTAAGTCTATGGTTGGAAGGTTATGCTCTCTTGCTAAAAATTCAGAAAGTTCATTTTCTTTGACATAACCTTTTCGAACAAGAGCTGATACAAGACGACCACCTTCAGACTGCTGAGTTTTTTTAGCCTCCTGAAGTTCTTCAAAACTAATAACATTCTTACGAACCAGTAACTCGCCTAGCCCCTTTTTTGCCGCCAAAGAATCCTCCATAATTCTCAATGAAGGTTTTTACCAAATTGGTATAGGCCTCCAATATTATTAGGTTACTATCTGGTGACGTTTTTTGTAACTAGACAATAGTCTGATTATTTACTGACAGGCAAGAATATCTAATTGAATTTGGTGAACCAACTGATCTAGCCCCGCAAACTTCATTTCAGGACGAATAAACTTTTCAAAAATTACGGTGACAGATTGTCCGTATATATCTTTATCAAAGTTAATAAGATGGGACTCCAAAATAGAGTCTCTTTCGGAGTGAAGAGTTGGAGCTCGACCAAAGTTTGTAACCGAAGGGTAAGCTTCACCTTTCCAAACAACTTTAGTGGAGTAAACCCCCTTTTTTAAAAACAAATCATTTTCGCTGGCTAAGTTAAGGGTGGGAAAACCAAGTTTTTTTCCGTCACCAGCCCCATGCACAACGCACCCTTCAACTTGGTAAGGCTGCCCCAAGTACTTCCAAGCCTCATCAACTTTACCTTCTTTTAGGCTTTGACGAATTAAAGAACTCGATACAATGGTTTCATTTAAAGTAAAGGGCTGGGATTGTATTAACTGAAATCTTTTTTCAGCCGACGCCAATTTTAAAAACTGAAAATCACCCTCTTGTCCTCGACCGAATTTAAAATCATAACCAATCACCATATGTTCAAAGCCGACTTGATTATAAATTTTATTAAAAAAATCAGCGGCACTTTGGTTTGCATAGCTTTTATTAAAGTTTTCAATCACAAGGTAGTCTAAACCTTGCTGCTCAAGGGATTGGTAAAACTGTTTTTGAGTTTGAATATTTTGGCTCACATAGTGACTTGAGAGAACCTGTGCTGGGTGTGGGTCAAAAGATAAAAGCAGAGTTTTGCCCTGACATGATTTAGCCAAACGAGATAGCTGGGACAATATGGTTTGATGCCCAAGGTGCACACCATCGAAATTACCGATGGTCAAAACCACGGGAGCTTTCAGGGGTTTAAAATTCTCCAAGCCTTGAATTACCTGCACAAACACTGACCTTTTTCAAAAAGTGAACGGCTAAGCCATATAACTCTTGTCATCTCTAGTCACTATTGCTATGCGTTAGCAATGCGCTCCAATTTAAAACCTAAGCTACTAAAACTACTGACCTTTGCTTTTCGTCGCAAGGCCATATGGTTACGAGGTATGATTTCCTGGGGCATCGGAATTGCTGTTTTAATTATCGCCCCCGATAGACAATTTGATTATCGCTATCAGTTACGTGGCCCCCAAGACCATTCCCCCAATATAGTTCTGCTGCACTTAAGCTCTACAGATATTAAAAAGTATCACAACAAACAAAGCTTACAACACTGGTACTACAAAGAAACAAACCTAGATTCTGAACGTTATTACTGGGACTACAAGCTTTGGAAGACCATCCTGACTCGCTTACAGCAAATGCAAGTTCATAAGGTGGGTATTAGCTTTTTCTTTAGCAATGACATCGTAAAAAACCACCAAAAAGACCCACTGTTTCTACATGAAGACTTTGTTTGGGCAGCTAGTAAAGATCGCGAGGGTCGCACCTTGCTTCCGGCTTTTATCAACTCTGCTCGCAACAACTTTGCTTTTAGCCAATTACAACCTGATATTGATGGTATCGTTAGGCATCTTCCCTACCGCCTAAGTGTTAAAAGCGGCTTAGGGTTTCAACTTTCTCGCAACAAGCAACTTATGAAAGAGCATGAAAAAAATGCTTTCATCAATTACAGAGGTAAATCAGGAACATTTTCGACCATCTCTTTGGATGAACTGTTGAGCTACAAAAAAACTGACACATACCTTAAGGACAAGACCATTATTATTGGCACTCGAAGCTTAACGAGTCATATTATGCAAACCCCCTTAGGAAAAATGTCTTTGGCTGAAATTACAGCCAATATTGTCGACAATAACCAAGAAAATCGCTGGATCCAAAACTTAAAGCTCTTGCCTTCTGTTATGTATTTATTTCTCATCCTGATTGTTTCTATTTGGGTGATGTCAATTTTTCCGCAATCTATGGCTTTAATTTACCTTATTTGGATGGGGGCCGGAGTTACAGCCGTTTCGATTGCTTTATTTGATGATTTAAACTTCTGGGTTCCTACCTTGGCTCCCCTTTTACAAATAGTTTCCACTTACATTCTTTTTATAAGCTATCAACTTACCGTCAAAGACTACATAAACTGGAAACTCGGTGAAGAGCAAAAACTACAAACACAAACTCAACAACTTAAAAATAACTTTGTAAGCCTTATTAGTCATGATTTAAAAACTCCTATTGCAAAAATGCAGGGAATTTGTGACCGACTATTAAGCTCAGACCCCAACAATAAGTTTTCCAATGATCTAATGACCTTAAGAAACGAAACTCAAGAACTTAACCGTTACATCCAATCTATTTTACAAATTACCAAACTTGAATCTCAAAGCTTTAAATTGCACAAAGAGCCTTGTGACATCAACAAAGTGATTGAAAAAGTTTTATCTCATTTAAAGTTTATGTTGATTGATAAAAGCATGGAGGTAAATACAGAGCTCGACCCTTTATTTCTTATCGAGGTTGATCCTATTTTAATTTATGAGGTGATTCTTAATATTATAGAAAACTCTATAAAGTATTCTAATGGTGGTCTCATTCATATTAAAACTTATGAAACAGACACTCATGTTCATATTATTATTAAAGATACAGGGCCTGGAATTGCTAGTGATGAACTTGAGCATATTTTTGAAAAGTTTTATCGCTCCAAAGATCAAAAACAAAAAACCAAAGGCTCTGGATTAGGCTTATACCTGGTTAAGTACTTTATACAGTTGCATGGAGGAAACATCAATATTGACAGTCAGCTTGGCGAAGGAACACAAGTTAACCTCAAACTACCCATTAGTTAGCCTTTAACTCATTTCAATCGTAATATTCTTTGACATCAATATTATACTTTTTAATCTTTCTTAACAGAGTATTTTTAGGAATATTGGCATGAGCCACCGTTTTATTAATTTTTCCTTTATTTGCTTTTAAGGCATTCACAATAAATTCTTTTTCGGCGTCTGCTTTAAAGGTGTCATAATCTAAAGGGCCAACATAGTTTTGCGGGTAATCTATATTTACATTTTTTTTCACTTCTTGAATTATTTTTTCAGGCAAATCCTCTGGCTCAATCACACCTGAAGCACTTAAAATAAGCGCTCTTTCAATGCAATTTTGCAGCTCTCGAATATTGCCCGGCCAACTATATTTTTGCATATAGGAAAGGGTTTCTTTACTAAAAGAAAAGCCAGTCTTATTCATTTTTTGGCACTGAGCCTCTAAAAAATGAAGAGCTAAGCGTTTAATATCTTCCCGTCGATCCCTAAGAGGCGGCAAGAAAATAGGCATAATGTTAATTCTATAAAAAAGGTCATGTCGAAAAGTTTTTTCTTCGATCATTTTTTCTAAATTTTGATTTGTGGCAGCTATAATTCGAGCATTAGTTTTGAGCTCTCTGGTACCTCCCACAGGAATAAAAGTTCTTTCCTGTAAAATACGCAACAACTTAGCTTGTAACTCTATATCAAGTTCACCTATTTCGTCTAAAAAGATAGTGCCATTGGTGGCCATTTGAAACTTACCAATTTGCCGTGTATGAGCTCCAGTAAAAGCGCCTTTTTCGTGACCAAAGAGTTCACTTTCAATAAGGTTTTCAGGAATAGCGGCACAATTGATCGTAATAAGGTCCTCATGTTTTCTTGGAGAGTTTTGATGAATAGCTTTTGCCACCAGCTCTTTACCCGTTCCGTTTTCTCCACGAATTAAGACGGTCGTATCAACATTGCTTAAGCGACTAATTAAATCATAAATCACAGACATTTTTTCAGACTCACCCACCAACTCAGACTCAATATCATCCACAAAAATGGGTTTTGATAGAGCTAAGTCAGAGACCATCTCTTGGGTTTCAAAGGCTTTATTTACTATTTTTGCTAATTGTTGGGGGTCGACTGGCTTAGCTAAATAATCGTAAGCCCCTTCTTTAATGGCTGTTACGGCATCTTGTAAATTACTATGAGCCGTCATGATCACAATGAAAGTTCTAGCATTGAACTCTTTAATGACTTTTAAGGCTTCTAGGCCTGTCATTTTAGGCATTTTAACGTCCATAAGCACTAAATCAAAATGCTCTGCTTTAACTTTACTGACCGCCTCTTCACCATCTTCGGCTTCGGAGAAATAGATATCTTTATCTTTAATATTTGAATTAATAACGGCTTTGATGCTTTTTCTAAGCTCTAGCTCGTCATCAACAATTAAAATTTTTACCTGAGACATTGGCACCCAACAAAGTTAAAACCCTAAAATTTAGGACTACACCAAAATAAATTCATTAGCAAATAAAGTCTTATTTCAGCCGACAACAAGGGAGACTTTGGGAGTTTTTGGTCATTTATGGGCCCAAAAAACTAAAGGCCAACTATCTTACGATTTCACCAACAATGGAACCAAACTTAAGCTGAGTTTCCAGCTTCACTAGCTCTTGAAAGGCATCGGCTTTAAACCAAATATGAACTTTCCCAACGGGGGTGAGGCTGCCCTTAATATGAAACTCAGGTTCCACTAACCAAGCTTCCATCTTACCTAATTCTGTTTTTATCACCTCTTTGCCAAGGACCTTACCCTTTAAAGTTATATTTTTTCCTTCATCAGCCAATGGAAAGCTAAAGGTCTTATTTTTTGAAAAATCAATAGTTCTTAAGTAAAACAAAGCACTCACAAAGTTTTGCGAGCCCTCCACTATATTCCAAGTTTTCTTGCTCTCTTTAGGTTTTTTTCCCTTTTTCACCTTGCGACTCCAATAGGTCGCTCTCATTTTTGACCAATCAAAAAAAGTTTTACTTTCTTTAATCTTTTTAGTTTCCTTTGCTAAAAACTCTAAAGTGTAGGGCCTTAAATTCTCTACATCCACATAAGTGTTGGCAGAGTCCTCCACAGAATATATAAAAGAAAAAGCACGCCGAGACTGTACAAAGGCTTTAAAGTGATAAGAAAGGCGACCATTAACCTTGACCATTTTTTTAGTTTCTAAGGTCAGGTGCCCAGCTGTCATATTTAAATAGCTGACAGCAATTTTAGTTTTCTGCCCAACCCTAAAGGGAGAGCTCTCCATTAATTGTGCATTCACAGTGACCGACTTTTTTGAAGTGGTTTCTTTTTTCTTAAGAGGCTCATTTTTAATCTCCATTTTTTTTTCTACAACAGGAGCCTTTTTCTTTAACATAGGTTTTGTCTTTTTAAGAGGGGGTGAAGCCTTCTTTTCTCTCACCTTAGGCTTGATTGACTGTAAGTTTTCTTTTTTCTTTAAAGGCTTAACTGCAGGGGCAGCAATAGGTATAACCTCAACTTCTTCTACCGTCACCAGTTTTTCAAAGTCACGGTTTTCAGTATTTTGCCACTGAGACCAAAATTTACCTGCACTTGAACATGAAACCAAAGTAGCCAATGAAATGACTAAGAGACAAAAAGTCTTAAAAAGAGACGAAAAAAAATTAAACATAATGATCTCTATTTTACAGAGGTTTTTCATAATGATTCAATCATTCCCTTTTTTAATTTTTTTTTAATTTAAAGCTTAACTCTTTGTCGACTTTTGACGAGAAGTTAGCAGGCTTAAAGGCCAGGTTAAATGAGTCAACAAGGATTATTATGATACAAAAAAAATTATTTTCTTTTGGTTTATGCGCTTTACTTTTTTTTACTGTCGGTTGTGAATCTGAAGATGACGATAAAATAAATCAAGCTCAAGAGTGTTTAAATTCCAGTAATGATGACCCAGCAAAACTTGCCGTCTGCAAAACAATGATTGAAGGTTTAAACTCTCCTGAGGCCAAACGTGTAGCTTGCTCCATAGAGTTTGGCTTAGCTGGTCTTTCCAACGACCGAGTGATTGCAGCCTTTGAGGTTCTTGAAGAAGAAGGGGCTACGGCCAACAAAGAGGCCAAGTTTATGACGCTTTTCACTTTAAACTCTGTCTCTGCCTCTAACACTTTAGCGCAAGTTTGCACCGGCACAAGCAGTGAAGGCTTGGAATTTATTGCCGATGCCGCCAATATGGGAACTGTTCTTGCTGACCAACTTGGCTTAGCCGGGACCATTGATGAAAACACCGACATTGAGTCGGTGGACGTACCACAAATGCTAACCAACTGTGAAGGGCAAACCGCCTGCAAAGAAGCCATTGGTAACTCCGCCGAAAGCATGTATGACATTTATTGTGCCGAAGCCGATATCACAGAAAATGAAGTCTGTGCTGATGTGAATGCCGCTATTCAAGGTGGAGGAACTCCTGAAAATATTGGCCAAACTTTAATTGACCTTTTACAATAAAAAAAGCCCTCAACAAATGATCTGTGCCCCATAAGTGGAACAGGTTAAAAAAGAAGGGCTCTATTTTCCAATTTTTTTAGAAATTTTTAAAAGTTCATGCTCAATTCAGCTAAGAACCTTCTATCTTCTTTTCTAGCACTTTTTGTACCGACTTCTTCGCCCCAGAAAGCTAGGTCCATCTGGAACCAACCAATGCGACCACCAAATCCAGCAGATAAATAGCCTTGATTTACCCCTACGCTCCAGTGCCCTTGCCACCATTGCTTCATTGTCCAATGAAATTCGACACCAGCATGGTAAGACTTATTGAAGGTCCAATTGTCTTGACCAATGTCTCTTATATCTACGGCCGCCACTGTGTCAAAAACCCAAAAGCCTGGTAAACGCCAAGCGGAGCCAAAATCTAAACGTCGTCCCAATTTCACAGGATCGTCATCTTTATTTTCTGAAACTAACCCTAACTTTATAGGGTAACCATAATCTAAAATATTTTTTACACTGACAGAAAATGTGGGTTCGGCGTACTGTAAAAAAGAACTTTGAGAAATTTTTGGGGTCCATAAAAAACCCACGTCAAAATCTAAAGTCATTCCTTCACGACCGTCTTTATCAATATCAAAAAATTCATCACTAACAACAGCATCAGCAGCGGAGAAAGCCTTATTTACGCCAATTCGATTCACCAACTTACCCGTTACTCCCCAAGACAACCAATGGTTGTCACCCAACCAATCTACGTCTTTTGCGTAAGACAAGGCCAAAGTTGAATCAATATTAGTGTCTATACCAGCCCCGGGCCCGGCTACGAAATTTTGAAACTTAGTATTAAACTCCATATTTACGGGAATAAAAGCGACTCCCCAGTTCTTTTTGGTCCAAAAAACGGAAGGCCCTAAAACCCTTGCATGAAAAAACTCACCAAAATTGGATTGTAATAAATTGGACATATTAGTTATTTTTTCGGAGTCGGTTACACTGGCAGAAATGGTTTTATCAGCTTCATCAACAAAATCTAGAAGGTCAGGGTCGACAGAGCCTGTAAAAAATAATCTCAAGTCACTTTTCGTTTTTCGAGCCAAGCCAGCCGGGTTGTAAAAAATGGCATTATGATCATCTGCCACAGCCGTGAAGGCATTTCCCATACCAAGAGCTCGGGCGCCGACATAGGGTTGGCTCACCCCGGAATCAACCACTTTTTTTGCATCTGCGGCCGAGACAACCCCACTTGTAAATAATATTATAACTAAAAATAAAAGCGGCTTAAACATGATGTTCCTTTTCTATGATGATAAAACGTAGGTGTATGGAAATATCTTATAATTGAACCGCTCACTGATCATCTGATATCTTAAATTTAAGGCCTATGTCTAAATAAAAACCCTTGTAAATTCATGATTCAAAGAGAGCTTTAACAGAGAAATTTAGCGTTGGCCGCTTAGATAGGGCCTTCACCCGACACCTTGATTTTTTACCTTACTTAAGTCCTAATAAAGGGCTTCCAACGACGGTGCACCCACATCCATTGATCAGGATGCTTTCGAACAAATTCCTCGAGCTTGTCTTGGTAAACCTGAGTCATAAAAGCAATGGTTTCTTCTTTGCTTTCTTTTTCTTGCATAGGAATTTCTTTCGAAAAATGAATCTGAGTTTTTCCCTCTTTTGTTCGGCAAGTATAAATAGGAACCACTGGAGCTTTTGACCTTTGAGCCATAACAGCCAGGCCCATTGCACTTCCCGTTGGGTGACCAAAAAATGTAGTTTCTACTCCTATGGGAGGGCCCATAAATTGGTCCATGACAAAAACCACAGTTTTTTTATTTTTTAAAGATTTCAATATGTCATAAGAGCTACGCCTTGGTTTAATAAAGCTTGTTCCTAAGCGAGAACGCATTCCAAACCAAGCCTCATTAATCCACTTAACTTTAAATTCTTTTGAAATTAAAACAACTGGGTGCCCCATCAATGAAAAACCAGCACAAGCATAGTCACCATTACCTAAATGCAAAGTCAGTAAACAAACACCTTTTTCTTTTTTTTGGGCCTCTAGTAAATGCTCAAGACCAAACACTTCAAATTGGTCGAGTTTATTTTCATTTAGAAATCTCATTCGCATAAATTCGACATAGACCATTCCTAAGTTTGTACAAGATGCTCGTGCAATTTGCTTTTTTTCTTTGTCTGATTTATTGGGAAAAGCTCGTTCTAAATTTTCAAAAATAGTTTTACGACGAATTCTTAATATATCAAACCACAAAACTCCTAAAGCCTTTCCTAACAAAAGTTGAGCTTTCATAGGCAAGGAACTACTTAAAAAAAATAAGAATTTAATGAACTTTCGAGCTAATAATTTTACAAATTTCATTTTTTAAAGACTCTTCTCCTTGGCTTAGTTTTACAGTTAAAACCACCGTTTTAATTTTATCAATAATTTGAGGAAAATCAGTTAATTTGACCTCATCTTTTTCTGTGGTCAGAATAAAATCAGCACCACATTTTTCATACTCATGTAAAATATAATCAATATCTTTTTTGGTATATTTATAATGATCCGCGAATACTAGTTGTTGTGAAATAGTTAATTGCCCATTGGTTTCGACAGTTGTTTTAAAAACCTCAGGCTTAGCAATTGAAGATAATAACAAAACTTTATTTTCTCTTTTATTTAGCTCCAATGGAAAGCTCGACTCATAGTTAGCAAAAGCATGGTTTTGATCATTCAAAGAAAAATAAGGCCGGATCAAGTTTACTGTTTCTTGAACCTTTTTTTCAGAAACCCAATTGCACTTAGTAAAAACAATAAAATGAGCACGCAATAAGCCTTTCAGTGGCTCCCTTAGGCGGCCTTCAGGAAGCAAGCGATAGTTGTCCAGAGGTTCTGTGCAATCAATTAAAACGATATTAAAATCTCTTTGTAAGGCCTGGTGCTGAAAGCCATCATCACATAAAATAGCATCGACCGCACTTTCATTTTTTAACAAAGTTTGACAGGCTTGCCAGCGATGACGACTTAAGTACACGGGAGTTTTTTGATTTTTTAGTTTTAATAAAACAGGCTCATCACCAAAAATTTCAGAACACCTAGGCAAAGAAGGATCTACACAAACTACATTTTTATAATTTCCCTTATAGCCTCTAGAAACTATTCCTACTTTTTTATTTTTTTCTTTAAAAAGAGATGCCAAATAATGAACAAACGGAGTTTTACCCGTTCCACCAGCGGTGATATTACCCACCACAAAAAGAGGAACCGAAACTCCTTGTGACGATAAAACTTGAGTTTGATATAAGTGTGACCTGGCACCTGTCACCCAACCATAAAGAAGAGATAGAGGCCTAAGTAGCTTCATTTCAAATAATGACCTTCAATTAATTGAGCTACTTTTTTGGAAACACCAGAGTTTCCTAGTTTAGTTCTTAATGATGCTAACTCCGTCACTTGCCGCTCAATATTATTTTTATCAAAAATAATTTTTTCCATCTCTTGTGTTAAACGATCGACATTTGCTTTTTCTTGAAAAAGCTCAATAGACACTTCTTTATCTAGAATTAAATTCACAATTCCAAAAAACTTAGTGGAACGAACAACTAGCTTAGCAAGAAAAGCCGTCAAAGGTTTCATTCTGTACATAATCACCATTGGTTTTTTTAAAAGGCCAACAAGAAGAGTTGAAGTTCCAGACTTAGCTAAAACGGCATCTGATAAACTAATCATATCCAAGGGTTTATCTTTTACGATCATTATAGGAAAATTTAAGGGAGGAATTTGCTCTTGAATAAAGTTTTTACTCATTCCTGGAGCAATAAAAATAGCAAACTTTAACGATTGGTCTTTCTCGTGAAGCCTTTGTGCCACTTGTAATTGTAGGGTTAAATGCCTTTCTATCTCAGCTTTACGGCTTCCAGGCATCATAGCAATTAACTTTTCTTCGGGTTGAACTCCATAGCGTTGGCGAGAAAGTTTTAAATATTCAGGGTCACTGTATTTATCGCTAATTTCATCTAACAAAGGGTGCCCTAAAAACTCCACTTCATAATCATATTTTTTGTAAAAGTCTTTTTCAAAAGGAAATAAAACGATCATTTTATCAACAACATTTTTAATCGTTTTTACTCGCCCTTTTTTCCAGGCCCAAACTTGCGGGGAAATATAATAAACTACAGGGATGCCCAAAGCTTTTAATTTTTTAGCCATACGTAAATTAAAACCTGGGTAATCCAGCAAAATGGCCACATCAGGCCGTTCCTTTTTACATCTGTCTAAAATTCCATTAAAAGCAGCCTTAATGACCGACCAATGGCTCATCACCTCTTGTAATCCCATCACAGCCAGTTCTTCGCTGTGACCAATACAGTCAAAGCCAAGACTTTCCATTTTTTCAGAACCAACGCCAAAGCAACTCAAAGATAGACCTTGTTGTTGCCAGTGCTCGAGCAAACGCTCGGCATAAAGGCAGCTAGAGTCTTCAGCGGCAACAATAAGAATAGACTTTTTGGGAGAATGATCAGTTGGCTGCATTTAAAACGCTAAACCACGTTCAGAAGACCTTATAAAATCAATTAAATAATTGATATTTTCACTGGGCTGACATTCTTTTTTTATATTTTCAATACTCTCTTCAATGGTATTTTTGCCCTTAATTAAAATACGAATAGCTTTATAGATATTACTCACTTCATCACTAGATAAACCAGCTCTTTGTAAACCAATTTTGTTGCAGGCTCTCATAACAGCATAGTCACCTTGAACGATTGTAAACGGAGGAACATCTTTATTAACTGAACTTCCCCCAGTGACATAAGCCCCATCACCAATTTTAGTAAACTGATTAATTAAGCAACCACCACCAATAACTATACGGTCGCCCATATGAACATGACCAGCAAACTGATTAGAGTTGGCCACCACATTATGATGCCCTAAGCGACAATCATGAGCAATATGACTATAAGCCATTAGTAAATTATGGTTTCCAATTTTAGTGACACCCTCTTCTTTTTGAGTGCCAATGTTTATAGTGACAAATTCGCGAATGGTGTTGTTATCACCAATCACTAGTTTTGTTTTCTCCCCTTTGTAGGTGAGGTCTTGAGGAATACCACCAACGGCACAACTTGGTAAAAATCGATTGTTCTCTCCGATTTCAACAATACCTTCACGGCAGCCAATACTGGCATGATGTTCAACAACAGTACCTTTGCCAATTTTGACTTCTCCCTCAATGACGGCATAGGGGCCAATCGTAACCCCATCGTCTATAGCTGCTTCAGGAGAAATAATTGCAGTTGGATGTATTTGGCTCACGAAAAACTCCTTTATTAACTTGTGGGAGTGCCAATAATAACTTGGGCAAGCACTTCTGTATCGGCCACAAGTTTGCCGTCAACAAAAGCTTTGCATTCAACAACAAACATTTTGCCTCGGTCTTTAGTTATTTTACTCTCTAAAATGACCTGATCTCCAGGAACAACAGGTTTTCTAAAACGAGCATTGGAGATTTTAGCAATCATAACTTGAAAGTCTTTTTCAAAATCTTCTTCAGAAACACAAGCTAAAGCTCCGGCTTGCCCCATGGCCTCAACCAAAAGAACTCCCGGCATGATGGGGTTGTCGGGAAAATGGCCATTAAAAAACATTTCATTGGCAGTGACATTTTTCAAGGCAATGGCTTTGGCCCCCACACGGCTATCAGAGCTTGTGGCGGGCTCAATACCAAGTACACGATCTATTAATAGAAAAGGGTACCTATGTGGTAAGATTTTTCGAATTTTGTTAATATCGTATAAATAATCAGACATGAAAAACTTATTTGTTAAACTTTTTAACTACGAGATCAGTAATATCTAGTTCTTTTTTAGCCCACATAATACTTTGCTCAGACTTTTCCATAATATAAGAATAGCCTTTGTCTTTGGCCACTTTGGCAATAATCTTTTGAAGCTTTTCATAAATTGGCTTAGTTAAGTTGTTTTCTTTTTCACGAATTTCTAACTGACTATCACGAGCTTCTTTTTGATACTTCATAAATTCTTTTTGAAGTTCATCTCTTTTTTCACCAAAAGCTTTTTCAGATAGAGCGAGTTTTTTCTTTTCAAGGGCTTTAGACATTTTTTCTAGCTCTTTTTGTTTTTTTTCTAAGGCGGCTTTCTTCTTATTGAATTCTTTTTCTAAGCCTTTTCTGGCTTTTTTTCCTTGATTTGTTGATTGAATGGCTTTTTGCATATCAATCCAGCCAATTTTGAAGTCACCAGCAGCAAAGGCTGAGAAGGTAAATAAAAAGGCCATTAATCCAATTAATTTTTTCATAAACATATCTCCCGTTTATTTTTTATATTACTAAATTATTAAAACTTAACTGTCCTTATTTTGTTAGCTCTGTGCCAATTTTAACCTAAAAGGGGGAACCAATGGCAAACTGAAACTTTACAGAGTCCTCATCAAGGGCCTCGTCAGCATTGAGAGGAAAACCCCACTCAAATCTTAACGGACCAACTGGTGAGAACCAACGAAACCCAAAGCCCACATCACTTTTTAAGTCACTCAACCTTAAGGTATCATCGGCATAACCTATGTCAAAGAAAGTGACACCCAAAACCCCAGCTTCTTTGATGAGAGGAAACTGAATTTCTGATTGATAATAAAACTGTTGCTCTCCCCCAAATGGGCGCCTGGCTTTTTGTTGAGCAATATCATCAGGAACATCAGGGTTAGCTGCTTGAAATTCCTCTAAGTAAGTTTGTGAAAACACTCGACGACCAACAGTAAACCAATCATACCCTCTAAGAGTGTTGGCACCACCTAACAAGAACAATTGGTCAAATGGAGGGGCTCGACCAGAAACATTCGATTGAATAATTCCGTAATTAATATTGTTTCTCCACACCACATCCCAAAATAGGTTTTTATAGTAGCGGAAAATAAATGTTCCTTTGGTGTACTTTCTGTCTCCCCCAACGCCGGCATACTCTAAACCTAAATCAGCATACATACCTTTTGTTGGTAAAAACCTATCGTTACGCTTATCATAAACCAAACGGCCTGTTACAGCACTTGTGATTCCATTGGTTGTTTCCACAGGGAACAACTGCTGATCTTCTGTGATTCGGTCCAAACGAGTGTCATCTAACTTGTAACCAACAATGGCATTTAAATAAGGTGCTAGAGGGTGACCAATTCGCACACCTCCACCTGTTCTTTCTTCTTCGTAGTCAATTAAAGATCTTTTCTTTCTATAGAGGTCAAACCCTAACTCCCACTGGGTGTCTCTAAAAAAGGGCTCAGTATAATTAATATTTCCTAACTGCTCATTTCGAGACCAGTTTACAGAAATACCTAAGCGTTTTCCTTTTCCTAAAAGGTTGATTTGATTAACCTGACCATTTAAAACAAAACCTTGGTTACTGGCATAACCTGCCCCCACCTGAATTGTTCCAGTGCTTCTTTCCTTCACCTGAATTTCAATGTCCTGAATGTCGTGCTTACCTTTAGGAGTGTTGGCAACAAAGTTAACTTCTTCAAAGAAACCAAGACGCTTAATATTCGCTAAAGACTCTCTTTTTTTAGTTTCATTGTACAGTTGCCCTTCAAAAATAACCATCTCACGTCGTAATACTTTGTCACGAGTTTTGGTGTTTCCTTTGACCGTAAACTTACCAAAATAAACCTTTTCGCCTTTATCAATTTCAAACACTAAATCAACTAACTTTTCTTTTTCGTTAATTCGAGTGCGAGGGATCGGATTGGTGTAAGCATAACCAAGATCACCATATTTAGCCTGTAGAGACTTTAAGTCTTTTTGAAGAGCATCCCAGGCAAAAATATCACCTTCCTCTAAAGAAACATCCTCTTTTAATTCATCGAGCGGAAATAACATATCTCCAGAGAAATCAATGCTCCCCACTCGAAACTGAACACCTTCATCAATTTTGATAGTTATATAAATAGATTTTTTATCGGGAGTCACATAAACTTGCGGCGGAGAAATTTTAGCCTGAACATAACCTTCATTGTAATAGATATAAGTTAAGTTTCTTACATCCTGGTCAAAGGCTTCTTGCTTGTAAGAGCCCGTGCCACTCATAAAACTAAAGAAACTTCCCTCTTTGGTGAACATTACGGATTGAAGCTTCGATGCTGGAAGATCTCTATTACCAAGAAAGTTAATTTGTTCCACTTTAACTTTATCGTTTTCAGTTATCAAAAATTCAACTTGTACGGTTTCGCCTTTTTTAATCGGTGTTACTTTGTGTTTTACTTGAGCTAAAAAATAGCCTTTATCTTCATAGAGTTTTTCTATTTTTTCGATAGCATTATTAACTTTGGAGTTATCAAGAATTTCGTAGGCTTTCAGATCAATGGCTTCTTTTATGTCGTCATCAGAAAGTTCGTCGTTACCTGTGATGACAAATTTTTGTACGGTGGGTTTTTCAACAACAGTGTACTTGAGGTCAAGCCCACCAGACACAGGCTCTTTTTCAACAATCACATTATAAAAAAAGCCCAGCTCAAAAAGGGAGAGTATATCTTCACGAACGGTCGAAGCTTTAAAGTCAGTGCCTTTTTTAGATTGAATTTTTTCTAAAATGGCTTCTTTTTCAATTTTGCGGTTTCCCACAACTTCCACTTTTTGAATGGACTGGGCAAAAGCAGAAGGCTGAAACACCATCAAAAAGCTAAAAAGAACTATCAAATTTTTAAGCATATTTTATAGCCACCAAAATGAAAAAAATCGCATATTTACCTAAGATCGGCCAGACTAGCCCGAAATAATATTGTTGTCAAAAAAAGCGAAGTGAGAGCCATGGAAGTTGACTTTATTTTGACAGACCGGCCTAGCAGCTAAAACACGTTCATGTTTAGATGGCTTTGCGCGTTAGTGGGGCGCCGCATTCTATTTACAGCCACCGGCCATCTTTCATTTGAAGAATACGAGGAAATGACCTCGCTAAGTTTTGGTCATGAGTAATCACTATAATCGTTAAGTTTAACCTTCTTTGGAGATCTAGAAATAAATCTTTAATTTTATTGCCATTGGCCGTATCGAGGTTTCCCGTAGGCTCATCAGCAAGTAAAATATCAGGGCTTTGCATAAGTGCACGAGCAATAGCTATTCTTTGCTTTTCTCCCCCACTCATTTCCGTAGGGTAATGAGCTGATCGGTCGGTTAACCCCATTAACTCAATCAACTCCTTAGCTCGATCTTGGCACTCAGCTTTTGATAAACCTGCAATGCGTGCGGGCATCATTATATTTTCAAGGGCTGTGAACTCACTTAACAAATGATGAAATTGAAATATAAAACCTAAATGTTTATTCCTAAAACTTGCAAGCTCATCATCGGTTTTTAAAAATAAATTCTCCCCTTGAAAGTAAACCTGCCCTGATGAGGGAGTGTCCAAAGTTCCTAATATATGCAACAATGTACTTTTGCCTGCTCCGGAACTTCCCAAAATGCACAAGGCTTCGCCTCTCTGGACCTGAAGGTCAATCCCTTTCAAAACGGGCAGCTCTTTTTTGCCCTGATGAAAATTTTTTCGAATATTTTTAGCATAAATCAAACTGTTATTATTCATAACCAAACCCTTTCATTGGCATTAGTTGCCCACCTCTTGTTGCTGGAACAAGAGTGGACGCAAAACATATTAACATGGAAGCCACTCCGACAGCGAGAACATCCAAAGGCTCAACTGAAATCACAAGCCCCTCAAGTTTATAAACTTCAGCGCTTAGAACTCCCCAACGCTCTTGGGCAAAAACAAATAAATAGCAACATAAGCCTCCCAATAAAAGGCCAGATAAATAACCCAAAACCCCAATAATTAAGCCTTGAAAAATAAATATTCGCTTAATTTGAGTTCCAGTAACACCCATAGTTTTTAAAACGGCAATATCTCTAAACTGCCCCAAAACATTAACAAACAAAGTACTGGCTACATTAAAACAAGCGACGATGACAATAATTAATAAAACAAAAAAGATAACTATTTTTTCATAATCAGCGGCCGCAAATAAGTTCGCATTAATGTCTCTCCAGCTAGTGGCCCAATAATTTTCAGAGTACTCTAACTCATTCACCTTACGAGCTACACTCACGGCCACATCTGGGCTTTTCACCTTAACGCGATAGCCTAAATGTCGATCAGAAAGCTCGGCAAACTCCTGCAAAGGCTTTAAGTCGGTGATTAAATATCGAGAGTCATAATCATAGCGCCCAAAAGACATCAAGCCTTTGATAACAAATTTTTGCAACTTAGGTTTAAAATTATCTAGCGTATTATCGACAGGAACAACAGCGTTAATGACATCACCCACCTTAAACTCAAAGTCACGAGCCAAGCGTTGCCCCACCCAAACGCTAGGGTAATCTGATGCTTCCTTAGATGAAGATTTCAGAGGAGGATCTCCCTTCACTAATCGAGACTCTAAATTTAAAACCTTATGTACAGACTCTCTATCAAAACCTTGAACAAAAACAGCTGACATTTTTCCTTTTTTAACCACCAAGGCTGAGGCATTAAGAAAAGGAGTATAATCGACGATTTCTTTTTTAAAATCATCAGTAATACTTTCTAAAAAAGGAGTTTTGGCACTCGCAGTGATATTTTTTAATAAATTTACATGGCCATTTATATCAATCACTGTTTTTTTTAGAGTGCCCAAGTAGCTGGTAATTACTACCATAGAAACCACCAGACAAGCCACGCCCAAAGCCAAACCAATCACCGACAACAGTGCTGTCAAATTAAGGTTTTTTCCTTTGGTCATTGAACGTAAAGCCACCCAAAAATAAAACAATTACTGCCCCTCACTCTTCGTGACCTGACTTTTCAAAAAAGTTTCAATAAAAGGGTCTAACCCTCCGTCAAGAACAGCACCTGTTTTACTGGTTTCAAAATTAGTTCTGTGGTCTTTGACCATTTGATAAGGGTGCAAAACATAGGAACGAATTTGGCTTCCCCATTCATTAGCCATTTTACCCGATTCAATGCTATCTTTTTCTTTATTTCGTCTTTCAACTTCTTTTTCATAGAGAGCCGCCTTGAGCATTTTCATTGCGGTGTCTCGGTTAGCGTGCTGACTTCGTTGATTTTGACACTGCACAATCACACCGGAAGGAATGTGGGTGATTCGAACGGCAGAATCAGTGGTGTTGATATGCTGACCGCCGGCTCCACTGGCTCGGTAGGTGTCTACTTTTATATCTTCGTCTTTGACTTCAATATCAATATCATCGTTAACCTCAGCCCAACAAAATACAGAAGCAAAGCTAGTGTGTCTCTTGGCATTGGAATCAAAAGGGCTAATTCTCACCAAGCGGTGCACACCATTTTCCGCTTTTAAAAAACCATAGGCGTAGGGCCCTTGAATAGAGAGTGTGGCCGATTTTATACCAGCCTCATCTCCATCGGCCATTGACAGAACCTCGACCTTAAAGCCTTGCTGCTCAGCATAGCGAACATACATTCTGTAAATCATACCGGCCCAGTCACAGGCTTCTGTCCCTCCAGCTCCGGAGTTTATAGATAAATAGCAACTGTTGGGGTCTAGCTCTCCACTTAAGAAACTTTGGACCTCTAGCTGTTCAATAAATTTTTCGTTTTTTACTAAGTCTTCTTTTAAAACAAGAAACTCATTTTCATCGGGCTCTTCCAAAAGCATTTCAGCCAACACAAGAGAGTCTTCCACTTTTTGATGAAGACTTTGCCATTGCTCTACCACTTTTTGATGAATGGCCATTTCTTGATTAATTTTTTGCATTTCAGAATGGTCATTCCAAACATTCGGGTTTTGAGAGGCATTTTTTAGTTCTTCAATTCTTTTTTCTTTGGCTGAAATGTCAAAGGTACCCCCGAAGTTCAGAAGTTTTACTTTGCATTTGGTGCATCTTAGCTTTGATGTCAGACATTTCTGTTTCGATTGACATGGTGAGTCTCTCCTAAAAGAAATCATCTTATATGAGATTAACGAGAATGAGAACGAAATTTATCGATTTTTTCAAACAACTCATCTTGAAGTTTAAACATCAACTCAGCTTCTTTGCCGCCTTGCTCGTGCTCATACCCCAGCAAATGCAACCAACCATGCAATAAAATATAAGCTAGTTCATCACGATAACTGAGTTTATGTTCAATGCTTTGTTTTTGAGCGACCTGTGAACACACAGCTAAATCACCAAAGCTTTCAGGGTCAGCGCTTTCAAAACTTAAAATGTCAGTGGCATAATCTTTTTTACGAAACTGCAGGTTCATAGCACGAGCAGGTGCCTCATTTAAAAAAATTACTGATAAAGAACGGTTTTCATTTTTTTTTAGAATTTTTTTTCTCACAAACTGATGATGCACAAACGCAAGCCAATCTTGTAAATACAAACGAGGGACTTTTATTTCACTTTCATTAATTAAAACTAGTTCCATCATTTTTTTGTTGTCTTTTTCTTTTTAAAGTTCAAAACATCAGGCATAGACTCAGACTTTTTATTTTCACGTTCTGGGTAATCAATTCTATGGTGATAAATATTTAATATAGTCTTTTTAAAAGTTTCTTCGATTAAAGATAACTCTTTAAAAGTAAGATTACACTCATTCAGCTGACCGTCTATAAACTTGGATTGAATAATGGACTGAACTAAAGCTGTAAGTTTAGGAGGGGTTGGCTCTTCAATAGACCTAGCGGCCGCTTCTATGCTATCGGCTAACATAACCAAAGCCGCTTCTTTAAACTGGGGCTTGGGCCCAGGGTAGCGAAACTCTACCTCTTCGACATCACCATAACCGGACTGCTGTAAGGCTTTGTTGTAAAAATAAGAGATTAAAGTTGTACCATGATGTTGTAATATTCCGTCAACAATGGGACGCCCCAATTTGTGTTTAATGGCAAGCTCGGCACCGTCTTTTACATGAGCAATAATAACTGTTTTGCTCATATAAGGTGAAATCTCTTCATGCGGATTAAGACCAGGCCTTTGGTTTTCAATAAAATAGTGAGAGTGCTCAATTTTACCGATATCATGATAATAAGCCATCACTTTGGCCAAAAGTGCGTTTGCTTCAATTTTATTAGCTGCCTCTTCCACCATATTTCCTACGGCCAAGGCATGGTGATAGGTCCCTGGAGATTTCATAATCATTTCTTTCATCAAAGGGTGACTTAAGTTGCTGAGCTCTAAAAGCTTAACGTCAGTGGTGCAATTAAAAAATGACTCTAAAACAGGAATCAAAGTAAGAGTGAACATAGCTGAAAAAATTCCACCCAAAAAAGCCCCAAGACAGGTCCACAAAATATCTGTCATGGGAACAGCCACTTGCACGCGCTCTAAAAGACCTATAAACAAAACAACAATCGCGGCAATTAACCCTGAGCGTATACCGGCAAAATAAACATCATTTCTTTTTTCACAACTAAAAACACCACGAGCAGCGGCTACACCCGCAGAAATTCCCATAACAAAAATACTAAAGTTAAAATCAAGCATTAAAGATAAAGCTGTCATAAAAAATAAAGTAAAAAGCCACACCAATTCACCCGATGAAAGAAGTAAGCCTGCTAACATAGGAGCCATTGCTAAAGGGGTTAAATACAAGAAGAAAGAACTTGGAATCACTTGCCCTGTTAAATTATAAAACGAGGCTTCGGTGATAAATAAAAATAACTTCACAATCCCTAAAGACACCAAAGCTACGGCCCCCATGATAGCCAGCTCTTTTGGTTTAATATTCACTTTATTAACAGTAAAGCGTTTAACATAAGACAAGAACACAACAATAATTGTAAAAAAGAACAACGCCGAAAATAAAATTCTCAAAAACATTTGTGGACCAGATTTAATTTTTCGAATTTGATTCAGAATTTTTATATGAGAAGGCTTTACCACTTCATCTTTAGAAAGAATAAGCTGGTTTCTTTTTACTGAAATTTTAATGGGCTCGACGGCAGCACGAGCTTTTTTAATTTTTTCTTGGCTTTCTGCTAAGTTAAAAATCAAGTTAGGAACCAACAAAGAATAAGTCATTAATTTAATATTATTTTTAGAGCGTTCAGAAAAGCGATCATATCCGCGCATAGTTTCAATTTTAAAGTTTTTCTTTTTTCTAAGATCAACCAAACTCTCTAAAGAGTATGTTGTTGCTGTGCTTTCTCCCCTTCCTCTGTTTTTAACTGATACATTTTCAATTTTATCTGATAACAATGAGGAACTGTCGTAAATCATTTGCTTTGACCAGACAGACAAAGACCTAAAAATAATATTTTCTATCTGAAAACTAAACTGATTTTCAATCAGCCAATCAAATAAATCTTGAGAAACTTCACTTCCCAACAATGATTCAAACTTAGACTTACGATTATATAAGCTCTCAGCATTCGCCTGCCCACGAGATAAAAAGTCTCTCATATTGCTAAAAGCAGCATTTAAATCTTTGAACAATTTTACATAGGCTTGCGGATAATAATCAAACACAGGAGACATGGAGTTTTCGGCTTCGATTAATTCGATTTGAGTTAGTTTTTCATCGACAATAGAAAAGCTCATGGGAGACTTTATTTCGCCAGGAGCCAACTGACCTTCTTTTAACTTATAAGTACCGCCCATTTCAAAGTTTATAAATATTGAAATGACGAAACTAAATAAAATTACCCCCAGTAAACGTTTTACTCCCAGCTTACCCTCTAAATAACTGACAAATCGCCCAAAAAAAGACTGAGAAAAGCCTAAATCTTCGACCCAACGAAAGAGCGAATGCGAGTAGCTTAAGTACTTATTTCTATTTGGGTTTTTATTTTTCATAACTCTTTATAATCATATCACAGACAAAATAGACTTATTAATAATAATTTGCCTGGCCTTCTATCTAAACTAAATTTAACCATTAAAATCAATGACTTCTAGAGGCACCTTTCATCGGCAAATTTTTCCCATCGACAATGGCCGCTATTGATCATCATTACCACCAAAAATGGAGTGATTTTTCTGAGGAATCTATACCTCAGTCATTAGCTTCTGGCTAAAGATTTATCTTCATTTGAAATTTAATAGACATTCTTATAGGGTCTATTTTTTTAAAACGAGGAGTTGTTATGCCCACCCCCCCTAAAACTCTCAATGAATTTTCAAGTTTACTACAAATTGTCGCCAACCTTCGTGGCCCCAACGGCTGCCCTTGGGACAAAGAGCAAACCCATAAATCTTTGACTAGATATACCATTGAGGAGTGCTATGAGTTTGTCGATGCTGTTAATAGTAAAAATTTTGACGAAATGAAAGATGAACTTGGCGATGTTTTATTACAAGTGGTTCTTCACTCGCAAATTGCTCAAGAAAACAATCATTTTTCTATCACTGATGTCATAGAAAATATCTGTGAAAAAATGGTGCGTAGGCACCCACATGTGTTTGCCACAACAAAGGTAGCTAATACTGATGAAGTGTGGAAAAATTGGGAAGAAATTAAAAAGTTAGAAAAAGCCAGCAAACCCCAAAAAGAAGGTTTTGATATTCCCAAGCATCTCAATGCTCTCTTAAAAAGCCTCAAGATGGGAGAAAAGGCCAAGAAAAAAAACTTTGATTGGAGCTCGGCTCAAGAAGTTTTAAATAAAGTGAATGAGGAAAGTCTGGAAGTCAAAGAGGCTATTGCTAATGGCTGCCACGAAGATATTGAAAATGAAGTTGGAGACCTTTTATTTAGTGTGTGCCAATTATCTCGTCACTTAAAATTAGATCCAGAACAAACTTTACAAAAAGCCAATCAACGCTTTGAAAAAAGATTTTTTAAAATGAACAAAAAAATTCAAAAGCAAAACCAAAGCATCGACGATCTCACAGCCGAACAGCTGGAAACTTATTGGAAGCAGGCCAAAAACTAAGGTTACTTTTTAATTAACTTTAAAATGAGATGAACTTCTTTCACTTTAAACAGCCAAGCCCCCCCAATATAGGTGACAACCCCTAAACTCACCAGTGCCAGTAAGCCAAAAGCCCTTAGCCAAGAGCTTTGCAATAAAAGGCCTAATTGCGAGTAAGCCATATAAATCACTGCTGCCATTAAAGCCGACAGTAACAATGACTTAAAAAAAGCTTTTAATAAAGCTAAGACTTGAGTTTTCCCTACCAAAAAGTGACAACTCAGTAAAATTAAAAACATATTGGCAAAGCCAGAGAGAGTCATGGACAGTACTAAACCTCGAAGCCCCATCTCTTTTAAAAAGTGGGGAGCCATAAAAATATGCAGCGACAAACTAAACACGGTGATGGTGGCAGGCAGCCAAGTATTTTTGATGGCATATAAATTCGGAACTAAAATTTTATTAAAACCAGAAGCCAAAAGTAAAAAACTATAAACCTGTAAAACAACAACCGTGCCGGCAACATCCGTAGAGTTAAACTCCCCTCTTTGAAACAAAACTTGTACAATGGGCTCTGCTAGAACATACAGACCCGCACAGCAAGGTAGGGCTAAAAACAATAGAATTTTTTGGTACTTTAGGCTTTCTTGTAAAAACAAAGACTTTTGCCCCTGCGACCACAGCTTGGACAGTGTTGGTAGCAGAGCACTCCCCAAACTAATCGCAATTAACGACTGAGGAAGCTCTAAAATTCTATCACCATAATAAATATAGGAAATGGCTCCTTCAGGGAGTTGACTGGCAAAGCGCAAATTCACCAAGCTCATTAGTTGTACAACTCCTAACCCCAACATACCTGGCAACATATTTCTTAATGTTAAAGCCAAGCCTTGTACTTTTAAATTTATGGATGGCTTGGGAAATATTTTTTTAGTGATCAGAAAACACTTCACTAATAAAGTTTGTAAAGCGCCACCAACAAGAACTCCTATGGCAATCCACTGTCCTGATAAAACACCAAAATAATAAGACAGCAAACTTGAGACAATAAAAGTAAAATTAAAAACCGTGGGACCCATTGCTGGAATAAAAAAATACTTATGGGCGTTGGCCACTGCCATTAAAAAAGCATAACTGGTGACAAGAAATAAATAACTAAACATGATTTTTGCCAAAGCAATCGCCAGAGCTAATTTGCCTGGCACTTGAACAAAGCCCTCCCCCCCTAATAATAAGGGTAAAAGCTTATCCATAAAAAGAACTCCCACTAAACTCAATAGCCCAGTGATAATAAGCAATAACCCCCAAAGACTACCAGATAGCTTTTGGGCTTTTTCTTGTCCATGACGGTGCTGAAGGTCTATATAAACAGGAATAAAGCTGACCGACAAAGAGCCCTCGCCCAAGAGGCGCCTAAACATATTGGGCAGTTTAAAGGCAGCAAAAAAGGTGTCTGTGACCATCTTAGGAAAAAACGCGGCCAATAAAACATCACGCAAAAGACCTAATATTCGGCTAGATAGAGTGCCTGTTGCCATCGCCAAGGCTGAGCGAAAAACACTAGATTGGGAGCTTATGTTTGATTTTTCGGTGGGGCTTGAAGTTGAATGGGGCAAAAAAGACTCCAAATACGTTGTAATAGATTTGAGGCCTATTTGGCCTAGTCTAAAAAGGGCCCTCACTAAAGAGAGAATAGAAATATTGTGCATTAAATACAGGGGTTTAGGAAGGCTTTTTCGCGGGATGCCCTTTTTTCTTGCTCGTCTGCCGGCGACGTGATAGCTATCTCTTTTTAAGTTAACAAAAAGATTATCAGGAGGCCTATTTTGGCAAATCATAAATCGGCAGCAAAAAGAGCTCGACAAACTATAACTAAAACAGCTCGTAATGCCCAAACTAAAAAAAGCATTCGTACTTTTGAAAAAAAATTAAGAACAGCCATTGCTGATAATAAATCTGACGATGCAAAAAGCCTTTTACTTTCTTATACAAGTAAAATGGCCAAGGCGGCTCAAAAAGGTATCTTACATGCTAATAATGCTTCTAGAAAAATCAGCCGACTTTCCAAGCATGTAAGCTCTATGAAATAATTTTTATTTTTCCTATTTGAAATGACAAAAAAAGCCTTAGAATTTCTAAGGTTTTTTTTTATTCTAAATATGTATCTGTTTTAATTGTCCGAAGACGACTCCAACTTATGTTGATGTTTTCTTAATAGGGCTTCATCTCGGCCCTGCCACCTTTCTTTTTTTATTTTATGTTTTTTATGGGCACTGCTGGGCTGTCTGAGTGTTTGGGCTAGTGGTTTTTGTTGTTGTTTCACTTTATTTAAAACCGGTAGCTTACCTAAAGCTCCTTGAGCATATATTTGCGTAGAAACTACAAAAATAAAGATAACAAATAAACTCTTCACAAAACTTACCTGGCTCAACTTCAACTCCTTTCTTTCATTTTTAACAAATACCAAATCTTTTTTCACCTTAACCAAAGACTTAAAACAGCCGGGACACTTTAATTTGAATTAATAAGCGTTACTGTGTAGCTTTCTTATCAGAATTTGAATTATTTTTAACACAGAATTTGTTATAATGTTCATTCACTTGACTAGAGTTTTTAATGTAGTCTGAATATATCCAATCACATGCTTGATTATAAGTTAGCATATTATTAATGTTCCCCAGGGCTAACCCATCAATGGAATTGGGATTTAATATACCTAACTTTAGTACTTTTTGAAATATCTTTGCCTTAACCTCTGGAATGGGTTTTGTACACTCAACCTTTCCAGTCTCGTCTGTCTGACACAGTTTACACATTAAATAATTTCCACCACAATCTAGCGCCAACACCTTATTGCTACTTAACTTATTCACTGCTTCTCTTAGACTCGCCGTTGCGACCTCTAAGTATTTACAACCATCTTTGTTTATAAATTGACTACCTGAACCACAGTACTTCTCTTGGTACGCCTTTAACTCACTCGTTTTACTGTCATTAATGCCTAATTGGCCGCAACGCATGGATATATCATAATCGCCTTTTTTGTAACCCACACACCTTTCAGCTTCACTGCCTTTATATATATCACCACATAAAAAACCATGGGTATATTTATTTGTATTGAAGTTATTGCACTTATGCTCCTTCAAACTACATTTATTATTTATATAGTTAACGCTTTGCCCACCGACAGGACAAGTGGCAACCAGGCCGGCATAAGCTGTATTCATAAAGTTTATATTAAAGGGAAACTGGTTTTGAGCAGAAAATCTTTTGTTTTTTGTCAGTTTTTGTTCAAAGTTTGCTACAATTTGCCCTAGTTTTTTTAAGTAATACTCGCGCTCCAACTTTCCTAATTTTTTGATTTGCTTTTGGGAAAGTAAACTTATGGAGGGGTTAGATTTAGCCAGAGCTTGCCCAGATTGAAAGAAAAAAACGACCAGAAAAATTAATTTAAATAAAGTTCCCATGCTTACCCTCTACATAAAAGTTAATGTGTCTTTATCTAAAACCTTAACAATATAAACAGACAGACTTAACCACGTCGGGCATTTATTAGACCGTAGTAGAGATGTAAACTAGATTATAGGCGAGTCATTTGTTTCAGAATACTCGTGCTGAAATTGCTAATTATGACATTTATACAAACTGTTTTCATAACGGCTATAAAATTTATTTTGTCCTGTTGTTAACAAACGACTTGTGGCTACTTTGAACTCTTTGATAAATTTGGAGTTAATTTTACAAGCTTGAATATAATGCGATAATGCCACCCCAGGTTTTCCTAACTGAAATAAACATTGCGCTCGACCGACATGGGCTTGCTCTGATTTTTCATTGACTTTCAGTGCAGCTTTATAGTTTTTACAGGCTGCTCGATATAGTTTTTCACTAAAATTAAAATCACCTGTTGTCACTTGAACAAACTCAGATTTAGGAAAATTTTTTGCCGCTTTTGAAAAAATTTTTGTCGCAGTTAACTTATCTTTTTTATCTAAAAAAGCATTGGCTAAATACATATGGTTATCACCTAAAGCAGGACTGTCTTGAATTGCCACTGAACAGTTGGTGATGGCCTCTTGAATATAGCCATCCAAAGAATAAAGTTTACACAGGTTTTGGCTAACTTCTGGACTTGCTCCAAACTGAGTGAGTATCACAGAAGCCATGGTTCTTCCCTCATATAAATTACGATCACGAGCAAACATAGCTAGTAATTTTGTATAAGGTGGCTTAAATTTTGGATTGATTTCCATGGCTTTTCTATAGTTTTTGGTGGCAGAGTCTTTATATTTTTTTTGAGAAGACTGCTTATGTAAGTTTTCATAGGCTACACCTAGTTTAAAATACCAAATGTACTGGTTAGGCTTTTTAGCTTTTAAAAACTCTAGCACTTTTATTTGCTGACTGTATTGCTCTAAAGCACTGAATGAATTGGCTAAGTAAGATAAACTTTTTGCACTGGCTGAAGACCACTGCCCAGCTAAAAGATCAACAACTACTTCGTATTTTTTACTTGAATATAACGACTCAATTTTTTGAGTTTTTTTATCTTGAGAAGATATAAATTTCTTAGAGGCTTTTGCCGGTAGCCCTAACATAAGAAAAAAAAATAAGACTAACAGTAACTTTAACTTCATAAACACAAAATACCACAATTAAGGCTTTTAGAAAATTCGTCCATAACTTAAAAGCCTTTCGTCCAAATTAAAGGGTCATACTTCTTTTACAAAATAAAAAAGCAAGGTCTAACCCTTGCTTTTCTTACAACCATACATCCATGTTCGGTCTTTTTACTTTTAAGCGGCTCTTCTACGCCTCGCCTCACTTGGGTCAATATTGTATTGCTTGACCTTTCTGTAAAGAGTAGCTCGGCCAATCCCTAAGGCTTTTGCTGCTTCTGTAAGATTTCCTTTAAATTCAAAAATGGCTTTTTTAATAGCCTTACACTCTAAGTCGTTGATCGTTTCAACTTTTTGAACACCAATGGGTTGCATTGGTTGACCGCCAACTGGAAACTGTAAGATTTTAGCTCCATTTTCGAGAGGTTGTGCTCCTGCACTTAATGACGGCATACTGCCCTCATTTTGAGTACTCTGCTTAACTTCCCATTCTCTGACTGAGTAAGCTCTCAGCTCTAAAGAGTGGTGGTTAGCAAAGGCTCGTGCGCTTTCAACAACTGAATGCTCATCGCTCACGATAATTAGTTTTGATTGCCCCATATAACCTCCATTTAAGTTTTTCAACTTCAATCAAGTAGCTTATCGGTGGATTATTCTGAGATATTAGGAAAAAATTGCCTACTTTTGATATTATTTGTTTAAAATCTGTAACCTATTGAAACAACTCAAAAAGATACAGACAAAAAAATTGGAGGGCTAAGTATTTAATTCTATTTCGACATTCGTCGGGCAAAGGCTAGGAATATTTATCTATATTTGATGTCTCACATAAATAAGACTTGGCAGGGGTTATGGTTTACAAAAAAAGCCAAAAACAAAAATGGCCTCCTTATAAAAGGAAGCCATTCGTCATCAAGCAATGATTTATTCAGGTATGAGCTTATCTACGCCCAGATTTGATTTTTAGCTGCATTTTAGAAATTAAGTGCACAGCCATTTTTTCATGAACTTTACACATTTTCAGCTCGTCACAACGGTAAGAGCGTTGGCTAGGAGTTAAAGTTCCAGTTTCAAGTTCCATTTCATAATCTAGTTTATTGGCACGAATACTTTCTAGTTCTTTAGATTGTTGCTTAAAAGTTTTTGAAACTCCACTTAAAGGTGCAACATCCAACCAAGTTTCTTTATTTTTGTACCAAGCTAGCATTCTTAAAAATCGAGCTTTATTTTTTGCTAAAGTAAATTTTGGGTACTGAGACTCTTGAAGGTCCAATATATTATCTACGTCATCTATTACTTTTAAATCGGCATGCATAGCATCGATTTCAAAACCTGGATACTCTTCGACCACCGAATTTACCGCCGGGGAAACTGGGGTTGAGTTATTACTGACTTCAGGTGTATTTGTAGTAGTTACAGACACAGATTGACCTCCTAATCATTGGATTAAAGCGAGAATTGCTCCTCTTTTTATACTATAAATCCTGTTTTTTTTCAACAAGTTGCAAATATTACAAGAGATCGCCATGAAATAAATATAAAACTGTAAAATGCCTAAGCATTTATTTTTGCTCCAAAGCAAATTAAGTGACTGGAGTAAAACTCCCACAACTTAAAGCTTTTGCCCAAGTAAGTAACCGGAATAACAAAGACTCACAGCTAAAATATTTGAGAGCAAAAGATAACTCATTCCAACAAGATAGCTCTTTTGGGAAAATAGCTTTACCACCTCTAAAGAGAAGCTCGAAAAGGTGGTTAAAGCCCCTAAAAAAGCAAAGGCCACAAGAACCCAAGCCTCTGTTTTTAACTGTCCATTCATTTTTAAAGAATAAAAAAAACCAATCAAAAAGGCGCCCAGGACATTGACCAGCAGAGTCATCAATGGATCATCTAAGCGAAATTGGCTCAAATAGAACCTTATAAAAGCTCCCACTGAGGCCAGAAAAATAAAACCTAGTATATAATAGTAAGATGCCAAGTCCTCTCCCACCTATAAATAACAGTCCTCAAGCAATAATAAGAGGGTAAATAATTCAATCGCGGTTTACTTTGTTAACAATGATTCTTATTATCTCATAAAAATCTCATCGATGTCTGTAAATATATCATATTGGTGTTTCATTTATATATCCAAAGTGAGTCCTTGAAGATTATGAGTAAATTAAAACAAAAAATTTTATACAGGGGTCAGTACTATAACCCAAACCACTTTTACAACCGTGACCTCTCTTGGTTAGATTTTAACTCTCGTGTTTTACAACAGTCTACCCAAAAACAAACACCTCTTTTAGAGCGCCTGAAATTTATTGATATTTATCGCTCTAATAACGATGAATTTTACATGAAACGTGTTGGCCGATTAATCAATAAAATTCAGTCCCAAGCCAACGATCTTTCTTTGGATGGTCAGGCGGCTGATACTCTTTATAAATCGATCCACTCTAAAGTAGAGAAACAATGGAAAAAAATAATTTCTAACTACCGCACCTCTGTTCTACCAGCTCTTAACCGTTGTGGAATTAAATTTGTCGCTTGGTCTGAGCTGTCTAATGTTGAAAAGAATAATGTTAAAAAGTATTTCACAAAAAATATTTTTCCAATACTCACTCCTTTAGCAGTAGATGAAGGACACCCTTTTCCCTTTTTATCTAATTTATCTAAGTCTATTGCGATTAAACTAAAAAGACCTAATAAAAATGAGTATGTTTTTGCTCGTGTAAAAATACCGTCAGAATCTGAGCAGTGGGTTCGCCTTAAAAAACAGGCCAAGTACCCCGAGCGCTTTATAAGTATTGACGATATTATTTTAAATAACCTTGAAATGCTATTTCCTGGAATGATCGTGGAGTCTAAATCTATTTTTAGAGTGACACGAAACGCAGCCATGGATGATAGCGTTGATGAGGAGATTGATGATGTTGTAACTTGGGTGGAAGAAGAGCTTCACGATCGAAAATTTGCCCCTATTGTTCGGCTAGAGATCATGCAAGGAGTAGACTCTTGGATACTCGACTACCTCAAGGCTGAGCTTAATTTAAAAAACAATATGATCTTCAAAATTAACTCTCACCTGCACTACACTAACTTTTCTCAAATTTACAAACTTAACTTTCCTTTATTACAGTACAAGCCCGTTAAACATAACAAAGTGAATGACTTTAAAGATATTGAAGGTCAGGCCAATATATTTAATTATTTATCTAACAATGATGCTTTAATTCACTTTCCGTACCATAGCTACCGTGATTCTGTGACTAAGTTTTTACAACAAGCCGCCAACGACCCGAAAGTAAAAGCTATTAAAATCATTCTTTACCGAACAGATGACGATGGTCGTTTGATTGATTTGCTCATTCAAGCGGCTAAAAATAAAAAACAAGTGGCCTGTATTATTGAACTTAAAGCTCGTTTTGATGAGGAAAGGAACATCAAATGGGCTCAAGAGTTAGAACGCTACGGTGTTCATGTCAGTTATGGGTCTAAAGACACGAAAACTCATGCAAAAATGATTTTAGTGGTTAGAAAAGAGCGAGGCCGCCTTAAAACCTATTTCAATATTGGAACTGGTAATTTTAATAGCCAAACAAGTAAACTTTATACTGACATGAGCTACTTTTCGAGTGACCAAAAAATTGGTCTCGAGGTCTTGCAAGTCTTTAACTACTTAACTGGCGCTTCAATGCCTTTAAAGTATAAGTCTTTGCTTGTGGCTCCTTTCAATATGAAACCTAAATTTTTAAATATGATTCAACAGGAAATTAAAAATAAAAAATTAGGAAAACCAACTGGCATCATCGCTAAATGCAATAGCCTTGAAGACCCAGAAATTATTGAAAAACTTTACGAAGCCAGTCAGGCTGGTGTTTCTATACAGCTGATCATTAGAGGTTTTTGCTGTCTTAAGCCTGGTATTCCAGGTTTATCTAAAAACATACAGGTTATATCTTTAGTGGGTCAGTTTTTAGAGCACTCTCGGATATTTTACTTCAGATCTGGCATGAAAGACCCTAACAACGGTAAAACTTTTATTGGCTCAGCCGACTGGATGCATAGAAACTTATCAGAACGCAATGAGGTGATTTTGCCTATCACTCATAAACAACACAGAAGCACGATTTATAAATCTTTAAAAATGATTCTTCAAGATAAGTCTTACACATGGGAGCTTGACTCGGAGGGAGTGTATAAAAAACGTCAAAAAACAGGAAAATACTTTAATTCTCAGCAAGAATTTTTTAACATATTTGAATGAACTTAATTCTTATTCGCCATGGATTATCAGAACAGAGAGAAAGTTGGGTTAATGACAGTCTTTTATCTGATAATTTTAGGCCTTTAACTAAACCAGGGCTTATCCACTTTTCAAAAGCGACAACTGGTCTTAAAAAACTCATTAGTCATATTGATTTTGTCTACAGTAGCCAACTGACTCGAGCCTTACAAACCGCTGAAATTCTCCACGGACAATTCAGCGGCTCACAACTAATAACGAATAAAGCTCTTAACCCGGGCGGCAACTATAAATCAATTATGACTCTGCTTAATCGTATTAAAAAAAGCCAAGACAGTGATAAAACCATTGCCTTGGTGGGGCACAACCCTGACATTGGCTTACTCACTCACCATCTTCTAGGAGTTGATAGTAAAAATTGTTTCTTAACTTTTAAAAAAGGTGGGATGTCATTTATTCACTTTAACTCCAACAAAGTGAAACTACAGTGGCATATGACTCAAGAACAAATATCTAGTCTTTTTTTGTAGTTATTTTAAAATTATTAATTTATATTTTTGTTGAAAATTAGCGAGACTAATCCTGTAAATGTTCTAGAGCAATACCATGAACTAAGCCTAAATCACTCGAAAAAATTTTATTCACCGGCAAACCTTTAATAACCATTTTTATAATTTTTATAGCTGGCAATATAACGTCGGCTCGGTCTGGCTTCATACCAAAGCTCTCAATTCTATCATTATAACTGGTTAAATTTAACGTTTCATAAAGAGCCTCGAGCTCTTCTGGTTTGATAAAATCGGTACTTTTATTAATCATTAAGCGATTGAGTTTTAATAAAGACCTAAAGTTACCACCTGTACCAATAACATCTACACTTTCACTATTTTGGAACTCCTGTTCAACGTAATCATATATTTCTTTTTTTACTTTTCTAATGAATGACTTAAAATCTTGTTCTTGATTTTTTTCTTGTAAAAGCCACCTTACAGTGCCTATTTTAAAGCTCTTACTATTTTTAATTTGCCCCTTCTTAATTCGCGATAGTTCAATAGAGCCCCCACCGATATCAAATAGAAGATAATCTAAGTAGTTACTAAAATTAAACTCTGAGTGAACGGCATTTAAGATTAAAGCTCCCTCTTTTGCTCCAGATATTTTTTGTAATTCAATACCACTTGATTTTTTAATCGCTGACTTTAGCTCTTCACTATTTTTAGCCTCACGAAAAGCGCTGGTGGCTAAACTCACCACATCATCAATATTTTCTTTTTTTATAATCTCAGCAAACTCAGAAAAAACAAATTGAGCGTATTCAATTAAAGAATCCGACAAAAGAGCATGTTCTGAAAAAGCTTCATTGCCTAAACGAAGAGGAGCCCGTACTTTTGTTTCAAAATTAATTTTTCCATTTTTTTCTCGGTGAGCAATTAAAAGCCTAACGGCGTTAGAACCTAAATCAATGGCTGCCATTCTATGCATAAAAAAATTACACCCTTTAAAAAATTGATAACACCCTAGAGGACAGAAGTTTAAACACTAGGGGCAGCTTCTTTATTTGCAGCTTTTACTATTAAATAATTAATCACTTGCAGAAGCAAGCTTTGCTAACCACTACTCACAAAAAACAATTAATTTTCAGTGACTTACATGCCGCGCCAGCATTTTCGATAAAATAGATCTTGCTCCCTATGCCTTTAACTAGAAGTCTATTTTATTACTTGAATACAAACCTATTCCTAACTATTATCGCCAAATGTCTGAAAAAACTAAAGATCACAGTAATAGCACGCGTATATTTATTGGCCTGGTTATCGGTGGCTTTATCGGCTACCTTTTTAACATTTGGGGCGAAAACTCTCTTCGAGACGGTTTACTCAAGTATTTAATAGACCCCATGGGTAAAGCTTTTTTACGCTCTCTATTTATGGTGGTGGTACCTTTAGTTTTTGCTTCTTTAGTTGTTGGAGTGGCTCAACTTGGTAACGTAAAAAATGTGGGGCGACTTGGTGGACGACTCATTTCATTTTATTTGGCGACAACCCTTATGGCCGTTTTAATTGGCCAGTTCTTTATTTCAACTGTACGCCCAGGTGAAGGCGTATCTGCAGAATACAGAGATAAAGCTTTAACATCTATGCAAAGTCAAATCGCTGGGTTAAAAGAAAAAAGTACAGCGGTAAATGATTCCCTGTGGCCTGGGCTTGTCGAAAAAGTCATTCCCAAAAATATAATCAATGATATGGCTGAAGCTAATATGCTGGCCATTATTTTTGTTTCTATTCTTTTTGGTATTGCACTTATTTCCATTGATAATAAAAAATCTGCTGTTGTGGTCACATTTTTTGATGCTGTTTCTGACTCCTGCATTAAAGTGGTGGGCTGGATAATGAGCTTGGCTCCTTATTGCGTCGCCGCTCTCATCATCTCTGCCGTAGCAAACTTTGGCCTAGAAGTGATGAAAAATGTAGCTCTTTATATTTTTGTAGTTATGGCAGGTTATATTACTCACTTTTTCTTATCATACTCTTTAGTTATGAAGTTTCTTGTGCGTATACCCGTCAAAGAATTTTACAAAAGAATTGTACCCGTTGTTGCTACAGCTTTTAGTACCAGCTCAAGTAGCGCTACGATGCCAACCACCATTCAAAATTTAGAAACTCGCTTTGGTGTTCCTGAAAGAATCTCCACCTTTGCCGTCCCGTTAGGAGCTACGGTCAATATGGACGGAACGGCCTTGTTTGAAGTTATTGCCGCTTTATTTATTGCTCAAGTTTTTGGAGTTGATATTAGCTTAACCGGCCAAGTCACTCTTGTTGCTCTAGTATTGCTTACATCTATTGGGGTCGCTGGGGTTCCTGGCGGGTCCATTCCTATCTTAATGTCAGCCATGGCGTCTTTAGGTATTCCTGCTGAAGGTATTGCTCTTATCTTAGGTGTTGATCGCTTACTTGATATGGGAAGAACTGTTGTTAATGTCACAGGAGATGCCGCCGGCGCCCTTTACCTAGCTAAAGTGGAAAATGTTGATTTAAACCAAAACTTAAAAGAACTCACATAGCTTTTTTATTTAAAAAAGCTAAAGACTCTAAAGTCGTCGACTCCAATGGCGTCATCCACTCCTTGTCGAAAATTATTATTGTAAAAACCTTCATCCATATAGGCGTGTAAGCGAAATACAAACTGAGATCGCTGAAAACCATCTAAACGCACCGCCATTTGTTTCGTCACCCAATCGGAGCGTGTGTGGTTTAAACCTGTCAAGTTCGAATTCACTTCAGAACCGTTGCTTTCGAAAATAGAAAGCCAGTTTCTACTTTGTAAGCCATCAACACTTAAGGTGCTTCCCACCCCACAGTTTTCTAAAGAATTGTTGCATATTTCTAAACGAAAAAATTCACCACGCTCTAAACCTAAAGGTAAATACTTAAAAGAAAAATACACTATTCCGTTGGTTTCTGAAAGATCAAAGGCTTTAGTCACCAAATATAAACTATGAACAGACCCCTTTCCTGCTCTTCCTGTAAAGTATAAAGAACGTTGACCGTCGGCAGCCTCACCTAAAACAGAGCTGTCATAAGACTTTAATTCGACATTATTGGCGGCAGTTCCGTCAATAATTCTTCCATTGTCGTTGATTATTGTTCTCCAACTAAAAATGTTATTATTTAACGGGGCTACATCTTCTCTTTCAAACGAATCACCAACAAAAACTTGAGAGTTTGTATTATTATAGCAGGCTCTTGAGTCGTCATAGTTCACACAAGTCACTTGACCACCTACACGCTCCCCTTCTTCGCCAATAGCTGAAGGCTCTACTGGGTTAGCTATATTAATAACTCTAGCTCCGAATGTGCTGTTGTCTATATAAATTCCGTCATCGTCAAACCCGTCGTCAAAATCATCAGGAGAAACACTGGTGGCTGTTGAGTCTGAAGTTAAAGTTTGTTCAAATCTGACTTCCTCACAAGAGGTTAAAAATAAAAGTAAAATTCCTGTTTGAACAAGTAATAATCTAAAACCCAAAACACACCCCTCCTCGAGACCTTAGTCTTGGTATGTACAATATATAGGCCAAAATTATGAGCTAAGCTGAGACATAAATTTCAATTTTTGTAACAGAAAAAGACATAAAGTAATTTTTACTGACTAAAATTAACTGCTGAATAAAATTAAAACAATTTTTTACTGAATTAAATACCCTATATATGCAAAGCCTTGATCTGTAAAAGCCCATGGATTAACTTTGCTATTAATTACAAGGAGAGCTTATTAATGTTAAGAACATTGATTATATGTATGGTTATTCTTGGATCGCAATGGGTTTACTCTCAAGAGTGTAAAAAACTTTTTCAAACCGATAGCAAACCAGAAATTATAAACAACCGCTTTGTTGAAGCTAGCCCTGGCTTTGAAGCTCCTATTATTGGCTATGGGCAGTTTAGTAGTATCGTCACCACTCTGGAAATAAAAAAAGATTCTCTGCAACACATCTTACCGAATGAACTTCAGTTAGCTAAACAAAAACAAAGCTCTGACTATCACCCGGTTTTTATAATGTTTGGTCATAACCAACCCACTCATATAAATAATATCCCCATAAATAACGCCTTTGTTGACCTTATCACAATGGGCTCTGTTTCGCCTTACCATGAACTCATCGTTTTTATTCCCTATGTTCAGTTTAAAAATAGTTCTAATCAAGGCTACTTTAATTACTCCCATCGATTTTATTTAGATTCTGTACAGGCACAAAAAGTAGGAATACCTTATAAGTTTCCTAAAGAATTAGCTCGTTTAGAAAATGACAACTTTCAAAGTCATTATCGTGTGTCGATGTCTGAAAAACTATTGGCTTCAGCGCAATTTGATCAAAGTCGAAATGGCTTTGACTCCTATACTTTAAATGAAAACTTACAACATATCCTCACTGAGCTCCCCGTTCTTAATTACGACCCTGGCACAAAATCTTATATGTCTGCTAGTTTTGATTTCAAAAACCCCATTGGCCCATGGCCACTAGAGCTAGATGTTTTTTTTAATGAAACCTTTTTTGGAAAAGACATTGAGAGTAAAGTAAATGGTATGTTTATTAAGTTTGATTTTGGAATGTCTTTACCCATAAGCTCAGGCCATTAAATTAAAAATCCTGAGCAAATTATATCTATTCTAATAATTTTTGAATGGTTTTACTTTTTTTATTCTTAGAATTATTTACTAAACATCTTCTCTAGGTCTTCATGCCCCGGAAGTTGAGATAAATCAGGAACAACGACGATTTCAATTCGACGGTTCATTGCTCGGGACTCTCGTGAAGAGTTTTCAGAAACAGGTTTAGTTTCGGCATAACTAGCTATACTAATTCTTTCGCGTGGGAAACCACTGTCTAACATAGTTTTTAATACGGTATATGCACGGTTCGCGGCTAAGTTCCAGTTGGTAAAATTTCGTCCAGATTTAATAGGAATATTATCCGTGTGACCGGCAATTTGAAACTCTTTGTTTTCTAAATCTTTAAGAACAAGACTGACCTGCTCAATCTCTTTAGCCCCTTCCTGATTTAAAACAGCAGACCCAGATTGAAATAAAATATCTGTAGACATTACAACAACCATTCGGCCATTAAGAAGCTTTACTTTTAGTTTTCCGGCATTAATTAAGCTTTGAAATTTTTCAGTTAACTTTTTAAATTCTGAGATACGCTTGTCGGCATTTTGTTTATATTTAGCTAAATCCGCGAGGTCTTGTTTTAACTTACTTTTATCTTGCATCGCTAGCTGAAGTTGCTTTTGCGAATCGATCAATTTGTCATCCAACAGTTTTGTGTCTAAACTATTTTTATCAAGCAAAGCTTGATATTTTGACTTACTTACACAGCCAACAGACACCGCCAGGGGTAGGATTATTAAAATCAATCTTTTCAATGGTTACTCCTTGGTTGATAATTCAGAGTCGGATTCTATTTCACCGTAAGAGTGCCTAATAATCACGCCTTCAATCATATAAATAATATCTTCAGCTATATTTGTCGCATAGTCAGCTATTCTTTCTAAATGCTTAGAAATAGAGCGCCAATTTAAATAGTATTCAACCATTTCAGGGTTATCTCTAATTTTTTTTCGAGTCACATGAAAAGTTTCGCGATTCATATTATCAATTTCATCATCATCTCGACAAACTTCATGAGCTAAGCTTGCATCCATATTAATTAAAGCATCAATAGCTTTTTTTAACATATGACGAGTTTTTTCGGCCATAGTTTCAAAGTCAAATGGAACATCTGTCATTGATTCTTTTGACATTTTCATAGATCGGTAAGCAATATTGGTTGTCAAATCACCAATTCTCTCTAAGTCGTTGTTTATTTTTAAAGCCGAAATGACAAACCTTAAATCTATGGCTACAGGCTGATGAAGAGCCAATATTTTTAAACATTCCTCTTCGACATCAATTTCGTGAATATCAATGTCTTCATCTAGTTTAATAACTTTCTTAGCTAAATCAGCATCACATCTCACAACAGCATCAACAGACTTGCTAAGGTTGGTTTCCACCATTGCACTTAGCATAAGAAGCTTTTTCTTTAATTTTCCAATTTCAGTTTGTAAATGTAGTGCCATAACCCCGAACCTCCATGTTGGTCGTTTTTAGTCTAACGCCATTTAACTTTGAAAATCAAACGCACATTGTTAAAATGTGAGTTCTATAAATAGAAATATATAAATTGAATGAATAAATAATTTAACCGAAACGACCAGTGATATAGTCTTCTGTTTTCTTTTTACTTGGGTTGGTGAATATTTGTTTTGTTTCGCCAAACTCGACCAAGTGCCCTTCATGAAAAAAATAGGTTTCATCAGATATACGGCCAGCCTGTTGCATATTATGAGTGACAATAATAATTGTGTAACGACGCTTTAACTCAGAGATCAAATCCTCAATACCTTGGGTAGACCTAGGATCTAAGGCCGAACAAGGCTCATCCATCAAAATAACGTCTGGGTTCATTGCTATAGCTCTAGCGATACACAGTCTTTGCTGTTGTCCGCCAGATAAGTCAAAAGCAGAATCATGCAGTCGATCTTTAACTTCATCCCAAAGAGAAGCTCTTTTGAGAGATTTTTCAACTAATAAATCTGTATCTCCATCAAAACCGTTTACTTTGGGCCCCCAAGTGATGTTTTTATAAATAGACTTGGGAAAAGGATTTGGTTTTTGAAAAACCATTCCTATTTGTGACCTCAACTCAACTGGGTCAACTTTTTTACCATATAAATTTTGACCTTTATAAAGTACATCTCCCGTGACCTTAGCCGTACCCACAAAGTCATTCATTCGATTTAAAGATCTCAAAAAAGTACTTTTCCCGCAACCCGATGGACCAATCAAGGCAGCGACGGTCCCTTTTTTAATTTGCATACTGACGGAGTGAATAGCTTGTTTTTGCCCGTAAAACACATCTAAGTCTCGAACCTCAAGAATAACCTGCTCTTCACTTTTATTAACACTTGCACTCATAGTTTATACCTTTGATATTTTTGGCGGAGATAAATCGCAATAAAATTCATAAAAAACAATAAAACGAGCAAAACTATTATGGCCGCCGCGGCGAGGTGATGGAACTCTTCTTGTGGCTTAGAGGCCCAGTTATAAATTTGAATGGGCAAAACAGTAAACTCGTCCCAAATACTTACAGGAGTAAAAGCGACAAAACTTAAGGCTCCAATAACAATGAGAGGGGCTGTTTCTCCAATGGCTCTAGAAATAGATAGGATCACACCGGTAAGAATGCCAGGCAGGGAGGCTGGTAAAACTTGGCCAAAAACCACTTGCCATTTTCTTGCGCCCAAAGCGTAGGCTGCTTCTCTTAAGCTCAAAGGCACGGCTTTTATAGCTTCTTGGCTTGAAATGATGATAATAGGTAAAATTAGCAATCCAAGTGTTAAGCTGCCGGCCAATAAACTTCGCTCAAAATTAAAATAGCGAACAAATACAGCTAAGCCGACAAGACCATAAACTATGGATGGCATCCCTGCTAAGTTACCAATATTGATTTGAACCCACTCTACCCATTTTTTCTTAGGAGCATACTCCTCCAAAAAAATAGCTGCGCTTACCCCTAGAGGGACGGCAAAAGCACTTGTTAAAAATAAAACCCAAACGCTTCCAAATATAGCGGCCTTAATTCCTGCCTGCTCTGCAAACCGAGAGGTAAAATTTAAAAAGAAATCTATTTTGAGCCAAGAAATACCTTCATAAAGAATATGACCTATGAGAGTCACTAAAGACATCAGAGCTAATAAAACAGTAAACTGACAAAGACGGTAAAAACAACGATCAAAAAGTTTTCTACGGCTAACTCTTCGAGAAGCTTTTGTGGATTGAATAACAGGCTTAGCTGCCATTGATTCTTTAGCCAATGTTCCGCTCATACTACACCAACCTTATTCGTGACTTAAAAACCCATTGGTTACCAATAATATTCATAATTAAAGTCATTAAAAATAATAAAGTTCCTACAGCAAATGAACTTAGGTATTCAACTCCACCAGCTGGGGTGTCGCCCATTGTGACTTGAACAATATAAGAAGTCATTGTTTGAACACTCACAAAAGGATCAGCGGTTAAGCGTGCGGTCGCTCCAGCCGCTAAAGTAACAGCCATGGTTTCACCTATAGCTCGTGAGATAGCTAAAACACTGGCAGCTCCAATACGAGATTTTGTGGCGGGAATTAAAATATCTTTAATCACTTCAAAGGTATTTGCTCCTAAAGCGTAGCCCCCTTCGCGAATACTACCAGGAACCGCCCTAAAGGCGTCATCACATAAAGATGCAATCATCGGTAAAATCATTATACCCACAACAATCGCTCCTGAGGCGGCATTAAATATTTCAATATCAGGGTTAAACCACTTAAGCACAGGGGTTATGAAGCTAAGAGCAAAATAACCATAAACCACAGTGGGAATACCAGCCAGTAATTCTAACATCGGCTTGAGGTAAGACCTTAATTGATCGGAGGCGTACTCAGATAAGTAAACCGCCACAAGCAAACCCACAGGAACAGCAATGGCCACAGAGCCTAAAACAATCCAAAGGGTTCCGCAAACTAAAGGTAATACGCCAAAGGAATGAGGAGCAATCAAAGGCTGCCAGTGGGTTCCAAATAAAAAACTAAAAACAGGAACTTGCTTAAAAAACTCTATGCTTTCTTTACCTAGTAACACAATCACTAAAGCTGTGGTGACTAAAGTAATCATAACACTAAAAAGAAGAATCAGATAAATTGATTTTTCAATCACTAAGTTTTTAAAGCTTTTCAAAATACATATCCCTTTGGTTACATCTCAGCTTTTGAGAAAGCTTTGTAGTCATCCAAGCTTTTTTGGTATTCATTTTTATTAAGAGGTATATAGCCCACTTGCTTAATAATACCAGCGGCTGTGTCCATCGCTTTTTCAAAATAAAAGTTAACAAACTCATTCACCCAAGGTTTAGCTGTTGCTTTCTTATTTACATAAATAAAAATAGGACGAGACAACGGAGCATAGCTTCCATCCTGAATGGTTACTCGAGTTGGAACTACCGGTGGAGCTGTTTGGTCTTTAGCTATAGCTAATGCTTTGAGCTTAGATTTGTTGGCCTCATAATAGGCAAAGCCAAAAAAGCCAAGGGCATCTTTATCTCCAGCAACACCTTTTACTAGCATATTGTCATCTTCACTTTTGGTGAAATTTGATCGGAAAGATCCTTTTTTTCCAACAATCACTTCTTTAAAATAATCAAAAGTTCCAGAGTCTGTTCCTGGGCCATAAAGTTTGATCGCTCGGTCAGGCCATTCCGGGTTAACATCTTTCCATGTTTTCACCGAATCAGATTCCCATATTTGCTTAAGTTGAGCCACAGTTAGAGAGGTTAAAAAGCTACCTGGGTTTACAACAACAGATATACCGTCATAAGCCACAGGGAGTTCTAAATATTTGACACCATTTTCTTGAGCCACTTTTTGCTCTTTACTTTTTATAGAACGAGAAGCATCGTTTATATCAATTTCGCCAGCTAGAAATTTTTTGAATCCGCCGCCGGTTCCGGAAACACCTACGGTCACCATCGTTTTTTTGTTTAATTTAGAAAACTCTTCGGCCATAGCTTCTGTGATTGGATAAACAGTACTTGAGCCATCTATTTTTACTTTTTGCTTAGAGCTTTGACCACTAGGCTTTGTACAAGAAGACAAACTCATCAGTGAAATAACTAACAATATCTTTGAAACTTTTCTAAACATAAACCGACTCTCCCAATAATAAGGTAAAATGTAATAATTTAAGACCTACGGTAATCGTCTTGTATTAGCTTTTAATTAGGATCGCCAACTAAATAAACCAAAGCTTTACAATTTTATATGTATTATATTTTTTTTAATAAATTCTGACACTTAAGTATGAAAAAAGCACAAAGTGTGGCTTTTACAACCCTGTTTTTTTTACCATTTAGGAAGCTCAATTCTAAATTGACTGCCTAGCCCAAGTTCACTCATTACTGAAATTTTTCCACCATGAAGCTGAACAACATGCTTAACAATGGATAAACCAAGCCCAGTTCCCCCGACATCTCTACTTCTACCTTTATCAACTCTGTAAAATCTTTCAAAAATTCGGTCCAAATGCTTTTGCTCTATACCAGCACCCTGATCTTTCACATCTATTAAAATGAGTTGATCTTGAACTATCAAGCTCACTTCAACTTTTGAGTTGTCTGTACTATGTTTTATAGCGTTATCAATAAGGTTCACCAAAGCTTGTTCAAATAATGATACATTAATTTTTTTGTTTACATCATCGGCATCAGTACTTAATCCAAGCTGAATATTTTTATTTTTTGCCTTTTCCTGACAAAGACTAATGGCATTACGAAGCACTGAAGTTAAGTTCACTAAATCAAAATCCAACCCACTTTTTTCACTTTCATTTTCTAATTTTGAAATAGCTAGTAAATCGTCAATTAAATGGCCCAGACGCGAAGAATGCTTGTGAATCACCGAAATATACTTACTTCGATCCTCTTGCCCTAAAGACGGATTTTCTAAGAGAGTTTCAGTAAAGCCTTGAATAAGGGTCAAAGGAGTTTTTAATTCATGAGAAACATTACCAACAAAGCTTGTTCTGTGCTTCTCAAGCTCTTTAATTTTTGTATTGTTATTAAAAACAAACACCGCGCCTATATCTTGTTTTTTTCGACCCTTAATTGGTGAACTTTTAATTCTGAGATAAAGTGGTTTTTTCATTTGTCCCACTAAAGAGGCATCAATTCGAAACTCTTCATCAATTGTTTTAGACTGCTGAAGAGCTTCAATCATCTTATTGTAAAGTTTAGGAATTCTGACGACCTCTGCTAAGGTTCGATGATTGTCAGCAAAATAGTCCATACTAAATAATTCTGCCGCAGCTTCATTCATAAGGTAAATCTCTTCAGATTTATTCACCGCCATCACCGCTTCGCTCATACTAGAAAGAACAGCTTCTTTTTCAAAGCTCTGCTGTTGCAAAGCCACCATTTTTTTTTCAGCTTTAGACATTAATAAATTTAAACTTTGACTTAAACGGGAAAGCTCAGATGCAGGCCCTTCTGAGGAATCAAATCTTTGAGAAAAAGAGCCTAAATTAAGATTTTCTGCCACTGAGGTTAAGTTTGAAATATATCGAGCTTGCAAAAAGATTTTCTTCCAACAAAAAAAGAGCAACAAAATAACAAGAACAAGACACCCTCCGGCTGACAAAATAAGACGGTGCCGAAAAAGAGGGGGTTGTGTGAGTTCGTAGTTAAATAAAATAGCAATTAATGTGACACAAAAAAACACAAGAGATAAGCAGACCGGCACGACAAAATATATAAAACTTTTTTTCAACGGAAGCTCACTTTAATTAATACTTATAATATTGTTTAACTGTCACGAAACCTATACCCTACCCCCCTAACGGTTTCAATCCATTCTCCAGCATCTTGTAGTTTTTTACGTAAACCAACCATTTGGAAATCAATAGTTCTTTCAGTGACTGAATAATTATCTCCACGGATGGCATCAACAATTTGAGCCCGCGAATAAACCCACCCTGGGTGAGAGGCCAATAACAATAATATAGAAAACTCCGATTTAGTTAAAACAACCGATTGACCATTAACACTCACTTCAAAGCGACCTTTGTGAATCGTGATTGGTCCTTTTTCAATTAAACCAGGAATATTCGGAGCTTTGCGTGAGACACGTTTAAAAATAGAATTCAAGCGAGCCACTAATACTTTTGGGCTAAAGGGCTTTGTCACATAATCATCAGCACCAGCTTCTAACCCCCTAACAATATCAGCCTCATCTCCTTTGGCGGTCACCATTACGATGGGTATTTCGGATATTTTAAATTCGGAGCGAACTCTCTCGCAAATTTGTATTCCTCCCATATCAGGTAACATGAGATCTAAAAGAATTAAGTCTGGTTTTTTTTTCTCTAACTGCTGAAAGAAGGATAAACCATTGGAACATATTTTAACATCAAAACCCTCTTTCAAAAGGTTAATTTGAATAAGCTCGGCAATATCTGGTTCATCCTCAACGATATAAATAAGTTTTCCCATGCTAACACCCCCTAGTTTTACGGCCGTCTTCAATTTATTTTAATAACTATTTTTTACTCATTGAGGCTTCTAAATCATTTTTTGAAAGTACTTATAAGCCTAATGCAAAGTAACTCACTAGTTATAGGCCTTAAATTAGATTTTTGTGAGTTTTTCGTGAGAACAGGACCGGGGTGCTCTCCTTAATTAAACAAAAATTATGTTACAAATTTGGTTTGTTTTTTTTATTTGATCGCCTGGAGCTCTTTTTTTAATTTTAAGCCTTTGTTTTTATTGAAGTCTTCGTCATTCAAAAGCTTAAATTGACAGCTCAAATGATTTAGCATCTATTTATGTCACAAAAAAAGGAGCCTCAATATGAAAAAAATTTTTTCTTTAATTTCTCTACTTACTCTTAACTTTATGATCACTGCCTGCGGAGTGCAATCAATTCCAACAGCAAAAAACGCTGTAGAAGCTCAGTTAGCTGAAATAACTAATCAATATAAACGCCGAGCTGATTTAATTCCTAATTTAGTAAAAACAGTAAAAGGTTATGCTTCTCATGAAAAAGAAACTCTTGAGGGAGTTATTCAGGCTCGCTCTAAAGCTACAAGCACAACAATTGATCCCTCCAAAGCTAGCCCAGAACAACTTTTAGCTTTTCAGAACGCGCAAGGCCAACTATCACAGGCCCTTGGCAAATTAATGATGATTTCAGAGCGATACCCTGACCTCAAGGCCAACACTAATTTTTTAAAACTACAGGCTTCGTTAGAAGGCACAGAAAATAGAATAGGTATTGCTCGCCAAAGATACATACAAAGTATTAACCAATTCAATAACCTTATTACTGTGTTTCCAACAAGCCTGACCAACTCACTTTTTTTTAAACACGATAAACTCGCTCAGTGGACGGTCAAAGATATAGAAAGTGTAGAAAAAGCTCCAGAAGTGAGCTTTTAATTTTTATGGTTTTTAACTTTAAAACTTTTTTTACTTTTTTGCTGACAACTTTGTTAAGCCTGACTGCTAGTTGGGCTTTTACTGTTCCGGCGTTGCAAGCTCCTGTTAATGACTACGCCCTTATGTTTTCTAAACCAACAAAAGCCTCTGTCAGTCAACTTTTGCGTGAATTGAAAAAAAAAATGGGAGGACAAATCGCCGTTCTTACTGTTTCTGACTTGGAAGGTGAAAGCATTGAACAAGCATCAATTCAGGTGACCGATCAATGGCAACTCGGCGCAACCAATGAAGACAATGGTCTTCTTGTGATTATTTCTAAAAAAGAAAGACAACTGCGTATTGAGGTCGGGCAAGGCTTTGAAGGGAACTTAACTGACTCGGAAGCAGCTCAAATTATTCATACCAGTATGATTCCCTTATTAAAAACTGGAGATCCCGACAGTGCATTACTTGCTGGCTTATTTAGAGTTGTTGAAGAAATTTACCCTGAGTTGGATGCTGAAGCTTTTTTTCAACAACACTTAAAAAAGGGACCTCGGTCACTAAGGCCACGAAAACAGCAAAAAACAACCTTAGGTCATATTATATTCTTTATAATTTTTTTCATTATTATTAGTTACCTTCGATCAAGTGGTCGAGGTGGTGGCTTTGGTCCGAGGTCGCACTCCGGAGGGTTCGGTGGTGGAAGCTTTGGCGGCGGAAGCTCCGGAGGCTTTGGCGGAGGCGGCGGTTTCAGTGGTGGAGGCGGTGGCTTTAGCGGCGGTGGTGCCTCAGGAGGATGGTAGATGAACAAAAACAATCACTGGGTTTCAGCACATATTTCTCATTTAGAGCTTGAAGCCATTAATCAAAAAATTAAAGATATGGAAAAGCACACCTCAGCAGAAATTGTAACTGTAGTAGCTAATAGGTCTTCGACGGTTCATCACACACAACTGAGTTTATTTTTACTTGCTAACACCACTTTATTTTTTCTTTATTTTTTGCTCAATGAAATGTTTTTACTTAATGAGTACGAACTTATCTTTCTTATTTCAAGTCTTTTGTTCAGCGCTTTATTTTCATTAGTCATGAGCCCGCTGATGTGGGTTCAAAGGATAATGACACCTGCTATAGACAGAAACAATCAAGTTTTATGTCGAAGTGAACTTGAATTTTACAAACAGCGAATTCATATGACTCGATCAAAAACCGGTCTTTTAATTTACTTATCTATCATGGAAAAAAAAGCGGTGGTTTTAGCCGACAAAAGCATTGCGAAAAAATTTCCAACCAACACTTGGTCTGAAGTTGTGGACACCATTATTACTGGAATAAAAAATAAAAACATTTCCGAAGGAATTCTTAATGGACTCTCTGATTGTCAGGAGCGGTTAACAGAACATTTTCCTATTGAAGACAATGACATTAATGAGCTTCCCAATGAAGTGGTTTTACTCACGCTATAATTTATTTTTTAGGTTTTAGGTTTTAGGTTTTAGGTTTTAGGTTTTAGGTTTTAGGTTTTAGCATTGTAAAAGGCTAACTCACTCTTTCAAATGCTATCTTTTAATTTAATACACCTGGCCAATTTTTAATAGACTGGTTAATAAATTTTTGTTTATCGTTCAGCCATTTTTTATGAATCGACTCATTATAATTAAAATAAAGTTTTCCTTCATGAATTTCCCAATGTAGGGGATCTCCTTTGGCCGTTTGTCCTTGAGAAACTGCGTAAGCACAGTAGCCCCCATACTGAGGCTCATATTTTTCGGGCTGAGCCTCAAAAGCTTTTTGGTTTTCTTGGTTTAAAAAAAACCAATGAGCGCCTTTATAGGAAAACATAAATTTTTTATGCCCTTTTTGAGCTTTATTGGCTTTAAAATAGGCAACTACGTCATACCCTCCAGCCGCCGTTTTACTAAAAAAAGACGTATAAATTTTATTTTTAGCAAAAAGAGATGGGCTGAGAAACAAAGTACTAAAAACCAAAAAAATAAAACCATATTGCCGAAAACTCACTGTCTTCTCCCTATCAAAAGAATTAAAATTAAGAACTTTATATTGGCTCAAAATCGCACCTGATGTCTATGAAAATACTCTTGCTCTAGAAAAAGATTGAGATATAATTTACGTTAAACAAAGGATAACTTATGATCATAAAAATTTTATTACTATTTACCTTAATACTTCCTTACAGCTATGCAAATGCCGGGTGGAAATTTAGAGCCCGAGAGCATTTTGATTTACACTCCTTATCTGTTGATGGTGGTGCCAAAAGTAAATTTTCAGGATTAAGTAACACCATCACCTGGGGGCATGAAGTCAAAGGCAAACATTATTTAGGTCTTTATTTTAACCCGGTTTTAGCTAGTATGGCTGAAGCCAAAGACAACAACACCCCCTATGCCGACAAAATTAAACTGCTTACAGCTGGTTTAACGGCTAAGAACTTTTTTCCTTGGAGTGGTAATTTTTTCAGTCGAGGCGCCATCGGCTGGACTCAACTCACCTCTAATTCACAAACTCGAGCCAACGGAGTTAGCTTATACGCAGCTGCTGGCTATGAATGGTTCTTCAAAAAACATTACTCGTTAGCCCCTGAGTTCGGCTACAGACACTCTATGCTCGAACGTGACACTGAGGTCGGAACCTTTACCTTCTCATTAGCATTTCATATTTATAAATTATAATTTTTATATTCCTACCAAAAAAGTGGCCAGCTTTTTGCTTTACTTCTTTTTAAGAACGTTAACTGGGGCCACTTTGTCTAGATGCCCTGGTTTTTATTTAGGGGCGACTTATGAAAATCATTCATCCAATTTGTATCTTAATCAGTTTTTTAATTTATTTACCAATGGCTCATGCCAAGCCAATGCCTCCCACAAATCTTTCTGCCACCAAAATTAACGATTCAACTTATATTATAACCTGGAAAGCCCCAGCCAACACAACTAGCCTTCACGGTTACAACTTATACTTAAATAATCAGTATAAAGACACAATTATCCACAGCCCTAACCATGAGCCATCTTACAGTGTTTCACTCAATAAAAGTAAAACCCATACTATTGAGCTCGTAACTATAATTAAAGAGAACTCTATGCCTGTCTTTTCTGATAAGTCTTCTCCTCTTAAAATTACAGTCGTAGCCTCTAAACCTAAGAAAAAGCCTGTACCTATTGGACTGCCTGACCCTATTAAAAATAATTATGAGCTTGTGTTTTTTGATGAGTTTAATAATACCCAACTCGACACCAGTTTATGGAACACCAATTATATTTGGGGAGCTGATATTGTGACCAACAATGAACTCCAATATTATGTTGATATAAAAAACAAACCTAATTTCGGCTACAACCCTTTCAAATTAGAAAACGGGCAATTAACTATGACTGCACAAAAAACTCCTGAAAAGCTAAAAACGGCAGCCAATGGCCAAAAGTACTTATCTGGAGTCTTAACTTCTTGGGATAGTTTTCAAACCTCTCATGGTTATTTTGAAGTCAGAGCTAAAATTCCAAAGGGGCAAGGGCTATGGCCAGCCTTCTGGTTACTTCATGTGAACCAATGGAACGAAAGACCTGAAATTGATATTATGGAAAACCTTGGGCAAGACACTCAGGTGATTTATAACACTTATCATTACCGAACTTGGGTTGATGGTGGTTGGAATGAACAGCGCACACCAAGCATGACTGTTTCTGAAGGCATAGACTATAGCAAAAGCTTTCACACCTACAGTGCACTTTGGGAGCCAGGCCTAATTATTTGGTATGTTGACGGTGTTGAAAAAAATCGTTTTAAAAGTAACATGATTTCTGATGAGAAAATGTATATTTTACTCAACCTTGCTGTAGGAGGAAACTGGCCAGGTTCTCCAGGAGCTCAAACAAAATTTCCAGCTGAATTTAAAATTGATTATGTAAGGGCTTACAAAAAGAAATGAATTTCATAGACTGACCTTTTCAATATTGAAAGTAAAACGATAACATGACTGATACTGACCGTTTTTCCGTGGTAAGAACAGCAGAAGAGTCTCTTGATGTTCTTTTTCTTTTAATTAATATAAATGAAATATATAAAAGTCTTGCTGCTTTTACAAATCTTATCGAGGAAATTGATTACAAAACTCATATTGACATTAAAATTGAGACTATTCATAACCTTATGGAAAGTATTTATTAAATTTAAATCAAACAAGACTTCGCCAAATAAACATTTTCCCCAGTGGGAAGCTTTGTGGCGTACCAGTTTTTATTGACTTTTACGACCAAAACTTTCTCTCCCTTTTTGTGGCTTTTAATGGCCTCACTTTTAACACTGGCCAAACTACGACCTCTGCATTTCTTGGTTAGTAATACTTTTTTTACGCCATACTGCTTTCTTGCCTTCATAATTTTAGCCTGAAGATTTTTATATTTTTTTCTATATTTTTTTTCTTTTAACAAAGAAACATCCGCTTCTTTTTTGATTTCTTTAGATAATTCTTTTACGTTATTTAACTCCATTTCTAAACGATTAATTTCTTTTTTAAACTTACTTGTTTTTGCTTTAGAGGCATCAATTATTTTTTGATTACGATCTTTTTGCTTTTCCAAAGAAGCTAGCTGCTTTGTAGAACTTACTTTTAATTTTTTTAAAATATTTTTTTGTCTTTTTTCTTCGGATTTTAAACTCTCAAGAGCAAGTACTTGTTTTTTCTTTTCCTCTTGTGACTCAGCCAGCTCTTTTTGAACAGACTTTTTAGTTTTCAAAACAGCAAGTATTTCGTTTTCGACACGATCAAGCTCTTTTCGTGTAAGTTTTGTTTTTTCCTCACTAACTTCTGTTTGAGCTTTTATTTTTTCTACATCTTCTTTAAGCTTTTCTATTTTATTTTCAGAGTCAATTGTCTTTTTCTTATGAACGTCTCTCAACTTAACTTCACTAGCCATCTTTTTTTCCATTTGATGAATTAACTTTTGAGATTTCTTCTGTTCAATCAAAGCTTTACTTTTCATTGCCTTTGCTTTTTTTTCGGATTTTTTGCGTTCTTTCAACTCTTCTTTATATCTTTTCTCAGCCTGCAAAGCCTCTTCTTTCATAGCTTCTGCATCGGCCATCACCTCTTCCACTTCAAGGTCAACATCATCAACAGATGAGGCTGTCGTTAGCTGAGGCCCAATTAAAACAGCCATAGCTAAGATAAAGCTCAACAAAAATTGGTGTGTGCTTTTGAAATTTTGAAAAAACATAATTGATCCCCTTATTCTTTTATCCCTGTACTTTTGTGTTGTCGGACTAGACTAAGATAAACATTAAAGTTTTTTTTTTCGTTAAAATCCTACTCACTCCATTCTGATCAAGAGTTCGTCAGTTTATACCACTTAATTTTAACAAGCTTGATTTCACCAAAAACTGAACAAATTTTATTCAACTCTTTCTCCCAGCCCTTTAGTGACCCAACTTTGAACTATTTTTTGTAATTTCCATATTTATTCCAATATAAACTTAATATAATAATTATATGAAAGTTCTATTTTTTATATTTTTAATTCAGTTCTTATTTTGCGGCCTATCTTGGGCCTCCCCCTATAAAGTCATTGTCGATCCAGGACATGGGGGCGAAGATCATGGGGCGGTGAATGGCCACTACAAAGAGGCTCATATTGCTTTACAAGTTTCGAAGAGACTGCACAGACTCATAAACAAGCAATCCAATTTAAAGTCTTACCTAACAAGAAGCTCAGACCAAACCTTAACCCTCCCTCAAAGAGTGGCGAAAGCCAATCGCATCAATGCTGACCTATTTGTAAGTATCCATATTAACTCCTCCCCTAACAAAAGAGCTCGCGGTGGGGAAGTTTATATCAGAAACGAACTCGAGGCGGATGAAGAGCGTATTTTTTTAGCTCAGTTTGAAAATGGCAGTGAAGAAGTCAACCCCAAAGCCGCCAAGTCTCAGTTTGTACATCAAGTTGAATCTCACGAAGTTTTAGGAATTTTAGAAAATGTCAATGAGACCTACAGCTTAAAGCTAGCCAGTTTAATTGCTAAAGACATTTTAAAAGACTGGGGTGGAAAAAAAAGGTTGTACCATAACCGGATTCACCAAGCCCCATTTTATGTGGTTAAGCACACACAAATGCCATCAATACTTATAGAGCTTGGGTTTATTTCTAATTCCTCAGAAGCTAAAAAGCTATCTAATGGACAATATCAAGAGAAACTAGCCCTCGGGATTTTAAAAGGAATTAACGGTTACTTTCGCCGACTTTCGACCGATACCAGCTCTAAACTTTATTCAAAAAAATAACTTAAATATTCTCGTGACAAGTTCTAAGCGGGATGAGTATTGTGCACTCATGCGTACAGATGGAAGAGAAGCTCACCAGCTTAGAAATGTTGAAATTGTCCCTGAAATTAACCATTATGCCGAAGGAAGTGTAAAAATTTCTTTTGGAAAAACTGTTCTTCATTGCACAGCCTCTGTTGAAGACCGAGTGCCCAAGTGGCTACAAGGAACAAAACAAGGGTGGGTCACTGCTGAATATGGAATGCTTCCACGCTCCACTCATAATCGAATTCACAGAGACAAAGCCAACAACAGTGGCCGTTCTCAAGAAATTTCACGATTAATTGGACGTAGCCTCAGAGCTTGCGTTGACCTAAAAGCTATTGGTGAAAGGCAAATTTACGTGGACTGTGATGTTATGCAAGCCGACGGTGGCACTCGAACTGCAGCTATTACAGGAGGCTTTGTCGCCTTAGCTTTAGCTTGTAAATTTTTGTTAGACCAAAAAATGATCTCTGCTTGGCCTTTAAAAAGTTACTTGTCAGCCATCAGTGTTGGCCTCCAAGGAGACACCCCTCTTCTTGACCTAAATTATGATGAAGATTCTAATATTGGAACTGACATGAACTTTGTCATGAATGATTCCCAAAAATTTATTGAAATTCAAGGCACTGCAGAACAGGCGGCTTTTTCAAGAAATGAACTCAATGCTATGTTGGAGCTGGCCGAGCAAGGCTGTAATTCATTAATTCAAGAGCAACAAAAAATTATTGGCAGCTTTTTTCAACCTCAATCTCAGAGCTAAACATGGATTTATGGATAGCCACATCAAATGCCCATAAGCTAAAAGAGTTTATTAACCTTTCTTTTTCATCGCCCTTTAAAATAAGAACACCTAAGGAGCTAGATTTTTATTCGAGCCCTGCCGAGACTGGCAGCAGTTTTTTAGAAAACGCTCAAATTAAAGCTCGTAGTTTGCACAAAACTCTTTCTGACAAAAAAGCCTGGGTACTGGCCGAAGACTCCGGCCTGGTGGTTGATGGCTTAGGCGGATTGCCTGGTATACACTCTGCTCGATATGCCGGAGAAAAGGCCCGTGACTCTGAAAACAACGCTAAACTTTTAAAAATGATGAGCTTTAAATCTCCAGAAACAAGAAGTGCCCATTATATGTGTGAAATTTTTGTTATTTCTCCAGACGGAGAGGAATCTCACTTTCCTGGTCAGATGAACGGACAAATCGCTAAAAAGCTTTCTGGCACAGGCGGCTTTGGCTATGACCCTCTCTTTATTCCCGATGGTCAAACTCAGTGTTTAGCTGACTTAGGAGATGCTTTTAAAAACAAGCACTCTCACCGTGCTACTGCCTACAAAGCCTTTTTAAAATCTGTGCTTTAAGCCAAAAACAGCTATCTTTTGCCAACCTTAAAAGTGTGTCTTTTATCCATAAAATGACCCTTGATAAAAAGCTGTTATCATTGATCTTATTTTTTTGTAATTGTTTATACTTAAAGGGAAAGGCCTGGACATTAAGTTTGATTTAAGTTAACAAACCAGCATGGGCGATCTTAAAATATTTTCTGGTAATTCTAATCCTGATTTTGCAAAAAAAGTGGCTGATCACGGTGGTTTTGAGCTTGGTAAATGTAATATTTCAAGGTTTGCTGATGGCGAAATTCAAGTAGAAATACACGAAAGTGTCCGCGGAAATGATTGCTTTATTATTCAAAGCACCTGCCCTCCTGTGAACCAAAATTATATGGAGCTTTTTATCTTGATCGACTCTCTGTTGCGAGCCTCGGCCAATGAAATCACTGCCGTAATGCCGTACTATGGCTACGCTCGCCAAGATAGAAAGGTTGCTCCTAGGGCTCCCATTTCAGCAAAAACAGTGGCAAAACTCTTAAATACAGCTGGTGCAAACCGCCTACTTTCCGTTGATCTTCATTCTTCGCAAATTCAAGGTTTTTTTGACGGCCCTGTTGACCATATCTATGCCATTCCTACTCTGGCCAGGTCGTGGAGAGAACAGTACGGCTACGGCGACGAATTTGTAGCTGTAAGCCCAGATGCAGGAGGCGTAGAAAGAGTACGTGCATTTGCTAAAAGAATTGAATGTTCCATTGCAATTATTGATAAACGGCGAACCGGGCCAAATGAGGCTAAAGCCTTGAATTTAATAGGAGAAGTTAAAGGTAAAACGGCCATAATCATTGATGATATGATTGATACAGCCGGAACTTTGACTCAAGCTGTTGACAGCATACTCAATAATGGTGCAAAAAGAGTGATTGCAGTTGCAACTCACCCAGTTTTATCAGGTCCTGCGGTTCAAAGACTCACCGACAGTCCGATCGAAAAAATATGGGTCACAGATACTATACCTCTTCAAGGGCCTGCCTCTGAATGCGGTAAAATTGAAGTGGTCAGTGTTGCCCCTGTGGTTGCTGAAGTGATCAAACGTATTAATTGTTATGATTCCGTCAGTGCTTTGTTTAATTAGTAAAAAATTATAAAAAAAGAGGTTTCTAATGTCAGGTAAACAAATCGAACTTACAGCTGTCGCCAGAGCAACAGGTAAACATAACTCACGTGCTCTTCGCAATCAAAGACTTATCCCGGCTGTCGCTTATGGCCCAAAAGTTGAAAACATTAACTTTTCTATCACTGAGAATGACGTTAAAAAATACTCTTCAAGGCAGTATGAAAATGAAATTTTTGTTTTAAAGTCTGATGACAAAAACTTAGATGGCATCAAAGTGCTTAAAAAAGATATGTCGATTCACCCCGTCAGTCGTCGCCCTGTTCATTTAGACTTTTTCGTACCAGATATGACTCAAACTGTAAAAGTTGATGTTGAGATCAAATACGAAGGAACGCCTAAGGGAACCAAAGAAGGTGGTATTTTTAACATTCTTATGAGAACTGTCGAAGTTGAATGCTTACCTAGTAATATTCCTGAATCTTTTTCTGTAGACGTTTCTGGTCTCGGCCTTAACGAAGTTTTACACGTATCTGCATTACCAGTCAGTGGTGAAAGCATTAAGGTTCTTACTTCTTCTGAAGAAACTTTAGCCACTGTGGCTCAAGCCAAAGAAGAAACAGCTGCTACCACAACTGAAGAGGCTGCTGCAGACGCACCTGCCGCTGACGATAAAAAGTAATTATTTTTTATTGATACCCTCAAGGCTTTACTTGAGGGTGAATTCTTAAGTTCTCTCCCCCATAAAATCACGAACAAGGTGAGTGTCTATGCATTTAATTGTTGGGCTCGGAAATTACGGAACAAAATATAAACTCACCCGCCACAACATTGGCTTTCTTACTATTGATGCTTTAGCTGAAACTACAGACACTATGACCTCCTTTAGCAAAGGGCAAAAAGCCCTCGTCGCCAAAGGCACTATTGCTGGTGCCCGAGTTGTTCTCGCTAAACCTCAAACCTATATGAATTTATCCGGCAGCTCAGTCAAAGAGCTTCTTTCTTATTATAAAATACCTATCTCACAACTTCTTGTTATTCAGGATGAAATTGAACTTGAGTTTGGTCGACTCAAGGTTCAAAAGGCTAGAGGGCATGCCGGACACAACGGAATAAGAGACATACATAAAGAGCTGAACACTAATGAATACTCACGACTCAAATTTGGTGTCAGTCGCCCACCTCACCCAAAGATGAATGTTGCTGACTATTTACTCAGTGATTTCAATAAAGACGAGCAATCTCAGCTCGTTGACCTTTTAGGGCCTGCATGTGAATGTATTGAAAGCTTTATAACAAATGGCTTTGATAAAACTGCCAACCAATTCAATCAAAGGAAATAATTTATGAGTTTACAGTGTGGTATTGTTGGACTTCCTAATGTTGGAAAAAGTACGCTATTTAATGCTCTGACCAGCGCCAAAGCTGAATCAGCCAACTATCCTTTTTGCACCATTGATCCTAACGTAGGCGTAGTGACTGTTCCTGACCCACGCCTGAACCAAATCACTGAACTTATAAAGCCAAAAACCACAATTCCTACTGCCATGGAGTTTGTTGATATTGCGGGTTTAGTTGCAGGAGCCAGCAAAGGAGAGGGCTTAGGAAACCAATTCTTAGCCAATATCCGTGAAACTGATGCCATCTTACATGTGGTTAGATGTTTTGAAGATGATAATGTTATACATGTCTCAGGCTCTGTAAACCCTCAAAGAGACATTGAAACTATCAGTACGGAACTTATGCTGGCCGACTTAGAAAGCCTTGATAAACGATTACAAAAAAATAAAAAAGTGGCTCGAGCTGGCAACGACAAAAAACTCATCGCTGAACTGGCCGTTATGGAAAGTATTCATAAAGCTCTTGAACAAGGCCAACCAGCGCGAACCGTCGAAGTGGATGAAAACTACAGCTATGTCGTAAAAGAACTTCAATTGCTCACTACAAAACCTGTGCTCTATGTTTGTAATGTTGGAGAAGACGACCTTGAGGGCAACAATGATTATGTAAAAAAAGTTCAAGAAATTGCTGCCAATGAAAACAACAAAGTGATCGTCGTTTGTAGTGCCCTTGAAAGTGAGATTTCGCAGCTTGAAGAAGCAGAGCAAGCAGAATTTATTGAAGCTGCAGGCCTAACCGAGCCTGGCCTTCATCGACTAATTAGAGAGTCCTATAGCTTACTCAATCTCTCTACTTATTTTACTGCTGGTGAAAAAGAAGTTCGCGCTTGGACCATTAAAAAAGGATTTACTGCACCTCAAGCCGCAGGAGTTATCCATTCTGATTTTGAAAGAGGATTTATTCGAGCTGAAACTTATCACTGCGAAGATCTTTTTAGCCTCAAAACGGAAGCCGCTGTTAAAGATGCTGGTAAGTATAAATCAGAGGGCAAAGATTACTTAGTGAAAGATGGAGACATCATGCTTTTTAGGTTTAATGTTTAGTCTGCTTTTGTATAAATACTTAAAAAATCTTTGGCTGATTAATGAATAACAGCCAAAGATGACATTAACAGTTCATTGGTTTTACAAATAAATAAAAAATGCCCACTCTAGGTTTTAGCGGGCATATGATTTAGAAACTAAACTCGCCCACGCATTTTTGGATCAAAAGCATCTCTCAGCCCGTCACCAAAGTAACTAAATGCAAAAAGAGTTAAGGCCATAGCTACACTGGGGCTAATAATCAAATGAGGATAACTCTTCATTAGTGACCAACCTTCATTGGCTAAAACTCCCCAACTACTAAAAGGAGGCTGAAGCCCTAAGCCTAAAAAGCTAAGAAAACTTTCAAAAAGAATATTACTGGGAACCTGAAGTGTTAATAAAATAATTACTGGGCCCATAATATTTGGAATTACATGACGAGCTAAAATCCAAATTGGTTTTGCACCTAATGACCTAGCCGCTTCAACGTAAAGCATTTGTTTGGCCTGAAGAACCTGACCTCTCACAACACGAGCCAACGTTACCCAACCGGCTAAACTTAAAGCCACCAAAATACTGGTAAGAGCTTTTAGCTCAGGGTTTTCAAAAATATCTAATGAATCAAAAATAACTTTCATTAAAATAAGTAAAACAAGAGTAGGTATAGAATATAAAATATCTACCACTCTCATCATAACACGATCAGTGACTCCACCAAACCAACCAGAAACAGCGCCATAAATGCTACCGATAACTAAAGAAAGAATAGCTGTAAATACAGCCACCGCCATAGACATTCTTGCTCCAAAAATAAGTCTTGATAGCTGATCACGACCCAAACTGTCAGTACCTAACCAATACTTCGCACTTGGGCCTTCAAGAATGGCATCCATATTTTGAGTTTCGTAAGAGTAAGGAGCTATGTATTTTGCAAACAAAGCTACAATACATACAAAAACAATGAAATAAAGCGAGTACATGGCAGATTTATTTTTTTTAAGTCGAGCCAAAGAATCTTGCCAAAGGCTTTTAGAGGGCTGACTAAGAGCTGCAGTGGTCATGACAGTTGTATCCTCGGGTCAAAATAGGAATATAAAATATCAACAATTAGGTTGGAAATAATTAAGAGAGCCGAATAAAGCAAAGTCACACCCATAATAAGAGGGTAATCTCTGTTACTAACACTTTGTACAAAGTGCTTAGCCATACCAGGGATTGCAAAAATAAGCTCCACCACAAAAGAACCTGATAGCAAACCCGCCACCAAAGGGCCGGAGTAAGTTAAAACAGGTATTAATGAGTTTTTGAGAACATGCTTAAATAAAACAACTGAGTTAGATAAGCCCTTTGATCTCGCTGTTCTTATGTAATCTGAAGCGATAACCTCTAAAACACTGGCTCTAGTTAAACGAGCAATGGTTGCCGCCGGACGTGTACCTAGAGCAAGAACTGGTAAAATATAATATTGTGGTCCACTCCAAAGAGCTGCCGGTAACCACCCCAGTTTATAACAGAAAAGTAATATCAAGGCCGGAGCCACAACAAATACGGGAAGAGCGACACCACTGATGGCAAAAAACATAAGAATTCGATCACCAAACTTATTGTGCTTTGAAGCTGCAATCACTCCCGAAGGGATTCCCATCAGAAAAGCCAATATCAAAGAATAAATTCCCAACTCAATACTTGCAGGTATGGACTCAACAAGAATGTCAGTAATGGGGCGCCCTATGTACTTGTAAGACTCACCAAAATCGAAAGTGACAACGCCCTTCATATAATCAAAGTACTGAACATACATAGGGGCATCTAGGTTATATTTTTTAGCAATATTTGCCATAACTTCGGGAGGTAAGGTTTTTTCTTGATCGAAAGGACCTCCCGGCAAAACCCGCAGTAGCAAAAAAGTTAGAGTGGCGATAGCAAATAAAGTAAACGCCGACTCTAAAACTCTTTGAGTGATATAACTAAAAAGCCTCATTTTGAAGATATAAAAGATAAGGCTTCCAAAAACGAGGGCAAGAGTTAACTTTCCAATAATGGAAGGCATTTCATAGCCCATAAAGCTGTTAATGACGAGACAGAGAAGCCAGAATACTAGTGCAGGAAAAGCAAGCCCTTTTAGTTTATCAATCACTTAAGAACGACTCCCTTAAATTTACGTCGACCCATAACATTCATAGGGTAATTCTTAACTCGCTCGTTAACTAATATATGAGAAACTCCAGAATAAATTGGAATAACCGGAACTTCATCTTCAGTTAAAATTTGCTGTGCTTTTGCATAAAGCTCACGACGATCATCTTTTTTATCAACACTCACAGCTCTTTTAATAAGGTCATCAAAAGCATTGTTTCCCCAGTTTGTGTGATTGTTGTCAGAGTAAGATGTCATTAAATTTAAAAAGTTATCTGGATCTGGAAAATCAGCAACCCAACCCATTCTGTAAATATGAGGAGTGTCAGATTTTAACTTACCGAGGTAACTTTTCCATTCTTCGTTTTTGATTTCAACAGTTATACCAAGGTTTCTCTTTAATTGAGCTTGAACATTTTCAGCAATTCTTTTGTGATCTTCGTTCGTGTTATAAGCGAGATCAATTTTAGGAAGTTTGGAAGGGTCTTTAAAACCAGCTTTGGCTAAAAACTCTTTAGCCTTACTTGGGTCAAACTTAGCTCCTTTATTAGAGTCAAAACCAAACATTCCAGGAGGAACCCAACTTGTCATTGGTCTTTGTCCACCATCTAACATTGTTGTAATTTCTTTTCGGTCAATAGCGTGAGCCACGGCTTTTCTAACATTGATGTTATCAAAAGGAGGCTTTTTAGTGTTCATACCGTAGTAATAAAGAGAAAGAATTCCACTTTCTTTGTACTCTTTTTTCTTTTTAAGAACTTTAAGCTCAGCAGAAGGTAGGTTAGCCTGAACATCAATTTTACCTGTTTCAAAAAGAGTGATCGCTGTTGAAACTTGAGGGATCATATAGGCTAAAATATTTTTTGTTTTTGCTGGAGTGGAATAATAGCTGTCGTTTCTTTCTAGAACAATGGCCTTATCATGCTCCCAGATTTTTAAGTTGTAAGCTCCCAGAGTCACAATGTTTTCTGGAGATGTCCATTTTTCGCCAAACTTCTTAATAACATCTAAGCGAATTGGATAAGTACAATGGTGAGTTAGTAAGTAAGGAAAATAGCTTTGTGGCCCTTCTAGCTCAACAACCAACTGCCCTTTTTTATTTACCTTCACACCCACTTGGCTGAAGTCTTTAATTTCTCCACGGCTATATTTACTGGCATTTTTTACCCCATAAAGAAAGTAGGCATATTCAGAGGCTGTTGTCGGGTTAAGAAGCCTTTCCCAACCATCTACGATATGTTGAGCCGTAAAAGGAACACCATCGTTCCATTTAACGTTGTCTCTGAGGGTGAATGTCCAAGTTTGGGCTTTATTCGTGGAGTTCCACTCTTTGGCTAAGGCAGGCTTTAAACCTAAGTCAGGGTCTTCGAAGTTGTACTCTACCATTCCTTCCATAATGTTATCTTGAATAAGAGCTGAGGTTGTGTCCGTAGATTTACTCCAATCAAGAGAAGGCGGTTCCGTAGTGATGTTAATTTTTAAAGTTTCTTCGTTTTTTAGACCGTACTGTGTACTTTGCTTTTTTGTACAAGACGATGCAAATAAAGCACCCACAATCATGAGCATTAACCCTAATTTCATATAACCTCTCCTAATTCTAATTGGATAGCCCCGTGCTAAAATAAGTATCTTGGGGCATTAGGAGGTTTTTTCTCGTTTCAAATGCATCTTGTCAAGCTCTAACCAAAATCTGACAAAATGTAGAGGGCGACAATAAGCATAAAAAGTGAAATCTACTTAAATCAGCAGAACTTAAGGTTTTTATTTAATATGAGTCATTTCGTAGCTTTGGATAAGAGCGCTCAGCCAAAGCCTCTTAGTTCCAGTCTTCTTTCGTGGGAGAAGGGCCGTTGAACTCTATGGGAATACTTGAAGCCAAAAAGCTCAATGAGTCAGGCTTGTTATTATAAGTAAAATTATAGGCTCCATAGAATCGGGTCACCCTTTTTACATAATTTCTAGTTTCCAAAAAAGGAATATGTTCAATAAATTCGTCTAAATCTAATTTACCAAATTTTGCTAGCCATGACCAAACTCGGTGAGGTCCAGCATTATAAGCCGCCGCAACTAAAGGCAATTGATTATTAAACTTACCGAGAAGCCGACTCAAATACCTGGTTCCCAACTTAATGTTTGTTTGGGGGTTATGAAGAAATAAATCTTTCTGGGGGCCTTTATCAATCAATCGAGCCACTTTTTTGGCCGTGTATGGCATAAGTTGCATTAATCCCTTGGCCCCCACTGGAGACTCAGCCTTTCTGTTATAGCGACTTTCCGCCTTCATGATCGACCAAACAAAGTGGTCAGGAACAGCAAAATCTTTTGAAAACTGCTTTACGGCCCCTTTATAAGGACGCGGAAAGGCTGAGCGCCAAATATTTTTTGACTCCTCTAAAGGGAGTTCGTGTACAGGCAATACTTTCACTTCGGCCAAATAACTCGAACGTGTGTATTGCTCTAAAAGCTCATAATTTTTAACAAACTTGGGGTACAGAGATTTATCTTTAATATGTCTTTCTATTTGTTTTATGTCTCGATAAGCCCAATTCATTTGCCCCATCTCAATCAAAGGTTCAACACGTGATAAATGATAGTTCACCTTAGGGAGAGACCAGAAGTCTTTACTGGGTGTAACTTCGTCTCTTTTGGCGACCTCTACTGAATCTTCTTCAAGTTGGTTTTGATTTTCAAGATGGTCTGTTAAATGAGCCCCCGCTAAAGCCCTATTCATATCTGGGTTTGTCAGAGCTTTTTCGTCTTCAGAAGAAAGCCCTCGATCCAGTCCCGACTCAGAAGGGTTTTGATAAACTGGTAACGGCCCTAAAGATTGCAAACGAGAAGAGGCCGTAAATGAGTAGTAACCTTTCATGGGGTCGCGAGAAAGGTGATCAAATATATAAGCTGCTGTTTTCTTTTTATTTAACTTCAGGTAACTCATCGCCATCCAATATTGAATGCGCTGAATAGAGTACTTACGCCAACGTCTTTTTTTATTTTTTCTATCTGTTAAAATTTCTTCAAAAGAAGCAATGGCGCCCGTGTAATTACCTTTAAGATACCTCATCCAAGCAATATGGTATTTGGCATCTCTTGCTAACGATGAATAAGGGTAAACCTTAATAAATTCTTTATACTTTCTTGTGGCTCCATCATAATCTTGAAATTGATAACTTAAAAAGGCCGAACGATATAAAGCGGTCTTGCCTTTTCGATGTTTCGGCTTAAGCTGATAGGCCTTATAGTAACTGCCCACTGCTGTTTGAAAATGTGAAGCTTTAAATGTGGCAAATCCAAGTAACATTAAGTACTCAAAATCATTTTTTTGAGCTTTATAGTTTTTCAAAAGTAAAGTGACTGCTTCATCGACATCACCGATATGTAGTAAATACTCAGCATGTAAACTAACCATATCATTTTTATTTTCGGGAGTAGAGATTTTTTGTAAAATTTTAATATCTCGTGCCGCCTCCTTATCTTTACCCGACCATAAAAGCTTTTTTATTCTTCGCTTTTGATCATTATAGTTGGGAAGACAATTTAAACTTCTGTTTCCAACTTTATTTTCAGCTAAATTCATTGTCCAGTGACTAACAAATGAACTAAAAGGGTAGTTCGAATATAAATTTCTTGCCCAGCGACAAGTGTTTAAACGGTCATCTTCCATAACATATATTTGCGTAAGCTTCCACAAAACTTCCGGCCTTCTGGGACTAAAACGATAAGCCTTTCTTAATTGAGTTAGAACTTTTTTAGCCTCTGGAAATCTCTCTTGATAAAAATATAGACGTGATAAATGAAATTGTGTATCGAGCTCAAGTGAGCGGATTGGTTTTTTTTCTAAAGCTTTTAGAAAACTTTTTTCAGCTAACTCTAGGTCATTTTTTGATTCCCACTCAATCATTCCTTTCATAAAATAGGCATAATCTTGCAAAGGAACCTTAAACTCAATGGCCTTATTAATGTTTGCTCGAGCAATATCAAAGAAACTGATATCAAAGGCATATTTAGAAATTAAAAAATGTTTATAGGCAAGTTTATCAGCTTCTATTTTTTGATCTTGTAAATGACGAATTGCCTTTTCAACATGACCGTTATTATAAAGTTCAATGGCCTGTTTGAATGAGGCTTTATTGATTATTTGGCTGACTTCTAAAGCCATAGCTGAATAACTATAAAAAAAATAAACAAAAAACAAAAAACATTTCTTCACGGGCAACTCTCCCTGTCGCTCAAATCATGACAATATGATTTTGGTGAGTGAGCAAAACTGTCGACCTCAAGTTAAGGGGGCGGGCACATTAGGTGTAAATGCCAAAGACTTTGCTTTCCTGTTAAATTGTATCTAAAAAAAGAGTTTATATATAGATTTTTTTTTAGAACTCTACCTTTATGAATAGAGTATAAACCCCAATTCACAGACCTTAATAATTTCATGGGCTCGTCAAACACAACCCATGAATTCACTCGACTTAGGTTTTACTAACTGCCTGTTGCCAAAGGCGAAGTTTTTCTTTTCGTTGCTTTAAAGTGAGCTGAGCTTTAAACTCTCTATCAATTTTATTTATTTTCAAAAGCTGCTTTTTGTCTGACCACAACCCAACGCCTAGGCCAGCTAAAAAGGCTGCTCCAGCAACAGTGGTTTCAATGGTTTTAGGGCGAAAAATTGACGTTCCTAAATAATCCGCCTGCAATTGCATAAGTAAGTTGTTTCTAACAGCCCCTCCGTCGACACGAAGATTCTTTAATTTTTTACCTAAGTTTTCCTCCATCACCTTAAGAATTTCTACATTTTGTAAGGCCATGGCTTCAAGAGTCGCTCGAGCTAAATGATGTTGAGTCACACCTCGCGTAAGACCAGTGATTATTCCCCGAGCCTCAGGGTTCCAGTACGGCGCTCCTAGCCCCGCCAATGCCGGAACAAAATGAACTCCTAAAGAGTCTTTGACTTGAGAGGCCAGCGCTTCTATCTCGGAACTTTCTTTAATAAGCCCTAAACCATCCCTTAACCATTGAACAGCGGCTCCACAAATAAAAGCCCCACCCTCTAAGGCATAAGTGGCCCTCTTGTCTCCTTTAAGCTTCCAAGCCACTGTCGTTAATAAGCCATTTTTTGATATTATTTTTTTAGATCCAGAGTTCATTAATATAAAACTTCCGGTGCCAAAAGTACATTTAGCTTCGCCAGGATTAAACGCTGTTTGACCAAAAAGAGCTGATTGTTGGTCGCCGGCGATTCCATGAATAGGTATTCCATCCGGCAAACCAGGCACCCCTAGAGTGCGTCCAAAAAAATCATTGGAATTTTTTATTTGAGGCAAAACACTCAACGGAACCTTGAACAATTTCAATAAATCGGGATCCCACTGCAACTGCTCAAGATTCATTAGAGAGGTGCGAGAGGCATTACTGACGTCAGTACTGTGCTCTAAACCTTTTGTTAGTTTCCAAACTAAAAATGAGTCTATGTTTCCAGCTAAATAGTCTTTTATTTTAGATTTTTGACCAAAGTTTTTTAAAATCCAGGCCAACTTGGTGGCACTGAAATAGGGGTCTAAAAGCAACCCCGTTTTTTCTTGCACTAATTGCTCGACTTTATTTTTCTTTAGACGCTGACAATCTTTAGTTGTGCGACGACACTGCCAAACAATGGCATTGTAAATAGGTTGTCCGCTATTTTTATCCCAAACCAAGCAAGTTTCTCTTTGATTAGTAATTCCAATAGAAACAATATCTCGTGGACTCACAGTTGACTTTTTGAATACAGTCTTTATTGCCGATAAAACACTTTTCCAAATCTCTTGAGGGTTATGCTCAACCCAACCGGCTTTAGGATATAGCTGCGCAAACTCTTTATTTGCAAAAGCAACAATTTTTCCTTTGGCATTGAGTAAACTAACAGAACTTCCTGTGGTTCCCTGGTCAATAGACAAAACATAATTGGCCATAATCTTGCGCTCCTTAAATTTATTATAAATTTTACTCACTTGTTGTAACATAGGTTGGGTATTTTTTTAATAACGCAAAGATTCCATTCAAAATTTACAGGAGTTTGCCATAATGTGATAATAATGACCCTAATGAAATTCTGACAAAAAAGAGGATCCCTTGAAACTCAATTTAAAAAATATGCTGTCTGAAAAAATTGATTTTGAAAAGCTCGGGCCTAAACAGCTTTTTTACAAGGTGCTCCCTCACTTTATTCTAGAAATTATGACCAAGTATTTTCGCTTAAAAATAGAAGGGGTTGAAAATATACCAAAATCAGGGGCTGCCCTCATTACACCTAACCATAGTGGTTACTCTGGTTTTGACGCCGTTTTACTTTCACATCATATCCAAAAAAAAATAGGACGCGTACCTAGAGTTCTTACTCATGCTCTTTGGTTTTTAACAAAAGGTACGTCAATACCAATGAACAAAATGGGATTTATAGAAGCCACCACACCCAACGGAGTAAAGTACTTAGACAAAAAGCAACTCGTTGTTTTATTTCCTGAGGGAGAACACGGTAATTTTAAATCTTCTGCTAACGCCTATAAACTTCAAGAGTTCAAAAGAGGGTTTGTCAGAATGGCTTTGCAGACTGGAGCACCTATTATTCCTTGCCTAATTATTGGCGCAGAAGAGACACATATAAATATTGCCAAACTCAAACTTGGAAAATATTTGAAGGGCACAGTTCTTCCTCTTCCGTTAAACACCTTACCATTACCTGCAAAATGGAAAATTATATTTATGGAGCCCATTCACCTCCCCTACCGCAAAGATAAAGCTAATGATAAAGAGCTTGTTCATGAGATAGCTTTAGACATTAGAGAACGTATGCAAAAAGAACTTTCTAGGCATGTTAAAAAACGTAAAAATATTTTTATTTAGGAAGGATCAAGTTGAAACTTAAAATCTAGCTCTAGAGTGCTTGTTTTTTCGGAATCACTCAATAGCTCAGGTGATAACAAAACTCGTTCAACCGCTTTTTGAGCGGCCCTATCTAAGCTTTTAAATCCACTAGAGCGAATTAACTTATAATCATAAATATGACCACCACTATCGATTGTGACTTGTATTTTAGTGACACCTTCTTCTTTTCTTCTACGTGAAGAAAGAGGATAAAAGGGCTTGAGAGAGCTCATTATTGAGGTGGCCGTCAGGGTGGCTCCAGCCATTGTCGAAGACGCCTGAGAAGTCGACAAAGAAGACGCCAAGCCTTTATCCTCATCAGGCTTTTTGACTTCACTTATTTTTTTAAAATTTTGACTCGGCAAAAAATCATTTGAAGTCTGAAGGGGAATTATCTCAACACCTAAATCAGAACCACTGGTTAGATCAAGAGAGATTAAATCTTTTGGAGCTGTATAAACAACGAAGTAAAAAAAAAGTAAATGAAAAACTATCGAGAGTAAAAAATTCTTTTTCATAATTAGAAATTTACATAACCCATTGTACACCACTAAATACCGAAAAACCCGGAGTTCCAAAGCCATCAACTTCTTCGTAATTTGTATTAAGTAAATTATTAAACCTCATATAAAACTGGCTACCACCTTTGAGCTTATAATCCAAGCTTAAATCAAAAACCTCGTAACTAGGTGCTTGTACTTTTTGAAAGTCCACCGCCTGAAAGTCATCTCTTTGCCCAACATATCTATAATTTATCTGAACCCCTACTCGCTTCCATTTGCTGGCTATAGTTCCTTTCCAAGTATTTCTTGGCCGCCGAATCAACTTTGTATTGTTGGCCGTGTTTTTTATTTCAAAAAAATGAGAGTAGGCCCAAGAAAAGTAAGTCTCTTTATTATAAAAAAACTGATGACTCCACTCTAAGCCACGTATTCGAGACTCACCTAGATTGATAGATTTTGTCGTCATAGAATCAAAAGAAATTAAATTTTTAAAATCATTATCAAAATAAACCCAACGAGACTCAACATGGTTTTCCCATAAACTCTGCTCAACCCCAACCTCCCAGCCCACAACTTCTTCAGGGTCTAGAGTGGTTTTCCCTGTTGTCGGATGATACAATTGAGATAGGCTTGGGTTTTTGAAGCCACTTGATAGGCTTGCAGAAATTTTTGTTCCTGAAGATACAAAATTATATCCTAGCTCAGACTGGTAAGTGATGGCTTGAGCTGAACCTTCAATTTGCCGCCCATAGCGTAAACCCAGACTGGAGTACAAAGAGTTCCATTGTTTTTTGACCTGAAAAAAACCTGCAAAACTTCGTGCTTTACGGCTGCTAAATTGATTGCTGGACACCTCTTCTAACTCATAGTCCCCCCCCCACTGCAAAAATAAAGAGGGGTTACGGCTATAATTATTTAACCATTGTAGCTTCACCCCCTCCCCTTGAAAAAAATCATCTTGAAATAAAGAGCTTATTGGGTCAGGAAGGTTTTTATTTTTACGATGGGTTTTTGAGTAGTTCAGTAAAATTTTAGACTCGAGTTGATCCGACCAAAAAAAAGTTGAGAGTTCAAGTTTAGCAAAGAACTGTCTCGCACCTTCTTCAGAGTTAGGGTCATCAGCTCCTGAGCCGCCATTTCTATCCAGTTCATTTTTTGCATCTACGAACTTAACAACTACTTCGCTGGAAATACTTTCACTAAGACGTGAATTCCACTTGCTGGAAAAGTCAATTTGTTCATAGCCATCCTTCTCATGGTTTCCGTCTTTTTCATTAGCCGATGAGAAACCATCCGCTTGACGGTAAGACAATAAAACACTGTACTTATTTTTTGAATCTCCTTGTAGAGCCCCCACAGATAGTTTTCTAGAACCGAAAGAACCAACCTCAGTTAGTAACCGTGGCTGAAACTTTCCTTTTCCTTCCATGGTTTTAATATGTATAACCCCTCCTAAGGCATCAGAGCCGTAAGCTACACTTTGGGGTCCTTTTATTACCTCTATACTCTCAATGTTATTAAGGTCAGTATGAGCAAAATCAAAAGCACGCCCAGGTGAAGAGGAGTCATTGACTTCAATTCCGTCAATTAAAACTAAAGTATGCTCAGAGTTAGTTCCCCGTAAAAATAACTTAGAAACTTTGCCAGGCCCCCCTTGGTTAAATACTTCTAGCCCAGGTTCTACCCTTAAAACATCTACTACCGTTGGCTTTATCTCTAAGTTTTGCTTTTTAATATCAATTTTTTTATAAGAAACATTTTGTCCTTTAGATTGAAAATCAAGAGCTTTCGCCGAAACAACAATGACTTGTTTAGGTACAGCTCCAGACTCTGGAGAACCCTCAGGCACTAGCTCAGCAAAAACTTCAATGCTCAGCACATAAATAAAAAATATAATAAACGGTTGCACTTTTGTCTCCTTGAGTGAGTCACAAAAAATCAAGAGAAGACAAACTTAAAAAAGAGTTCATTGCTAATAGCATTAACTTACTTGAACTAAGGCTTCTGGTCCACGAGAATTTTTTGCTTACATAACACCTAATAATGGGATCGGACTTAATGGCATAACAGCCAAATTACCGTTCCGGGCGAGTCTTGGATTTTCACCAATGTTCACCACTATTTGGAAAGCTAACTTTTACTTAGTAAAATCTTAAAGTCAATCCAGCTGCGCTACTCTTAAGTTTTAATGAATCGGTGCACTTAAGAGGTAAGCCCCAAAGATAGTCTAGAAAAAACTCATTATATTGAGCAGTTACAAAATAAAAAGACGGTATTACCAAAAAATATGTTTACGCTATATTTGTTCATCAGGTAAGTCTGATGCAATAAATTCAATGATTTCCTTCCATTTTTTCATAAGAAAACCCTCATTACCTGGTGAGCGACTGACCACCGCTGTTGTTATAAGAACGGCAACAATCACAGAAAGAGACAATAGCAGAATGTATTCGACGACAATTTGACCGTTTTTTGTTTGACCAAGAATTTTCATCCCTCTACTGTAGCACTTTATGAATCCTGCCGAAAGAAAAACCTTTTTTCAATTCCGACTTATTCTCTCTGGGTTAATCCTTATTATTTGCTTAACTCTTTTTTATTTATCTAGAAAACAAAAAAATAGTTCCCTACACCCTATCTCTGTAGCGCCTACGTCTTTTGAATTTTTACCACCTAGCAAACAGTTTTCTATTTCCGAATTACCATGGAAAAAAGATGTATTTTCTCAAAAAATTTCAAAGGGAAGTGTCACATACATTAACTATTGGGCCGAGTGGTGTGAACCGTGCTTAAAAGAGATTCCATTTTTACAAAATCTTTCTAAGTCTCATAAAAACCTCGATGTAATTTTTGTGAATGTTGACAACAAAGATGATCGTAAAAAAGCTCAATTTTTTTGGAAGAAAAATATAAGTGTGGGTCAAAGTTATTATAGCTCCGATAAAAAGAAAATTTTACAGTTTACTCGTGGGCTTCCCTATCATCAGATTTACAACCAAGATAAAAAGCTAGTAATGCACTTTACAAAAACTGTCGATAAAAAATCAGTAAAGCTTATGAATTTTTTAAAAAAATTAACGTTTAAATAGTTGGTAAATAGCTATTTTTTTCAAGAAGGCTTTGGCTTAAACTCCAATTTTCGCGAATAAACTCCAAGTAACTTTGTAAGCATAGCTTGTTTTTCATAAAGTCTTGTTGAGACAACCCCAAAATATAATGAGATTGAAATGGGACTAAAAAAATTCGACCTTGATGATTCTTAGGTTGATATTTTTTTTTATTTTCATCTGAGGTATAAGTAAATATATAAATATTTCTTTTAAATTTTTTGTTTAGAGTTCTTACTTGATTTGTCAGAGATGACATATTTTTAGATAAGTAATGATAAAGTTCTAAGCCGACTTGTTCTTGGTATTGGGCAAAATAAATACGAAAAGGGCCGTCAAATATTGCACCATCAAAACTCTTGGAATAATAAGGCGATTCAACAATATGCTTATTCATGAGTCTATACTACATCACAAAAAATTAGCAAAGGAATGTACTTTTTAAAAGCACGAGAAAAACAAGACCTTGGTTTTAGTCCTTAACAAACTAAGGGGTTTCAATAACCTCTTCATGAATTTTTTCGCACTTCAAGCTAGAAAGAGTTAGCTTTGAGTGGGAGCTTTCTGATTTTTTTATGAGGTAGTTGAACCGAGGAAGAAAGTTTTCATACTTTACACCAAGAACCTCAACCTCTAAGCCTTGAGATAAAGAGGGCTCATAAAGAGAAGATGACTTTAAGGCTATTTCTTTGCATCGGCTGGGGTTATTTAATAGAAAAAAACCAAGACCTAAGCCAAAAGCAACAGAAAATAAACAAAACACTATGACCAAAATTTTATTCTTCACAAGAACAACTCCTTATCTTGAGTTTATAAATAGCTAACTTAAAACAAAAAAATTCAAACTAAGAGCTCATTATAAAAAATGAGTTTTACTTTTATAACTATAAGCGATTTAAACGACGACCTTGCACCCAGGTGGACGAGATCGGATGATAGCCCACATTGTAAAATAGTCGATCCCAGTGATCATTAAGACAAATAAAATCAGCTTTTTTACCTGGCTGTAATGAACCATGGCTACCGGCAAGCCCTAAAGCATAGCTCGCTCCTATAGTATAAGCTGATATGACCTCAGGAAGAGTCATTTTCATTTCTAATCGTGCCAAAACCCCCACCATTGATAAATCTTGGCTGGGGGCTGATCCCGGGTTAAAGTCAGTGGCTAAGGCAACCCGTGCTCCTTCATCTATTAAACGCCGAGCCGGTGGATATTTCATTTTTAAATAAAAATCAGCCAAAGGTAAAAGCACAGCCGTACATTCACTTTGACTCAACTTTTTAATATCTACTTTAGACATTTCCACAAGGTGGTCTAAAGAAGTAATTTTTTCATGCAAGCAAAGTTCAGCAATAGCCCCTGAACGTGACAGTTGATCAATATGAGCCGTCAAGCTCACATCGTGATCCTTTAAGGCTTGAAAGTAGGCTTTGGCTAAATCTGCACCAAAATACCCTTTTTCAATAAATATATCAGCGCGATCAATTAATTTTTTTCTCTTCAAAATAGGAATTACTTTTCTAATAATAAAGTCAATGTATTCAGCGGCTGACTTAAATTTTTGAGGAACAGCATGGGGGCCTAAATAGGTGGAAACAATGTTTATTTTCTTTAGCTTTTTTAACTTAAGAATGGTCTTCAATATTTTAATTTCTGTATTACTATCTAAACCGTAACCACTTTTTATTTCTAGAGTTGTCACTCCCTGATCTAAAAACCTTTGTGCTCTGTTTTTAGATAATTGAAAAAGTTTTTCAAGACTAGCTTTTCGCGTTTGGTGAACAGTTGATAAAATACCACCCCCCGCTTTGGCAATATCTTGGTAACTCACTCCAGAGTTTCTTTGCTCAAATTCATTTTCTCGAGTTCCTGAAAAAACTGAATGAGTATGGCACTCAACAAACCCAGGCATAACAGTCTGATCATTTAAGCTGATTTCTTTGATTGAATTTGCTTGAATACCTAACTTTTTTAAAACGGCAGGGGTGAGTTTTTTTTTCGTTCCCACCCAAAGAATATGACCTTTGTTTGTAATAAACTGAGCTTTTTTAATAACACTTAAATCAGAGGCCGTAATATGGCGTCCTTTTTTTTGAGCGGCTTGTTTTAAAGTCAAAAGCTCACTAATGTCGGTATACAACTTATACATTCACTGGCCTAAAAAATAAGGTTTACAAAAATTATACCCAAGGAGAGCGTACACCATGTTCTCGAGCCATTTCCACCGACTCATCATAACCGGCATCAATATGTCGAAACAAACCCATGGCAGGGTCGGTGGTTAAAACGCGCTCTAAACGACGAGCAGCTTCTTCCGTTCCATCAGCCACAACCACTTGACCGGCATGAATACTATAACCCATACCTACACCTCCGCCATGATGTAGACTGACCCAAGTGGCACCACTGGCGACGTTGGCCATGGCATTCAAAATTGGCCAATCGGCAACAGCATCAGACCCATCTTTCATAGCTTCTGTTTCGCGGTTAGGAGATGCCACTGAGCCACAATCTAAATGATCACGGCCAATGGCTATGGGAGCCTTTAGTTTTCCTTCTTTCACAAGTTCATTAAATTTAGCGCCAGCTAAAGCTCGCTCTCCGTACTCAAGCCAACAGATTCTTGAGGGTAAACCTTGAAACTGTATACGCTCCTGAGCCATATCAATCCAATTTAACAAATGTTTTTTATGCGGGAACAATTCACGAATAGCTTGATCGGTAACTTTTATATCTTCAGGGTCTCCGGACAATGCCACCCAGCGAAAGGGACCATTACCACGACAAAATAAAGGTCGAATGTACTCAGGGACAAAACCCGGAATATCAAATGCATCTTCTACCCCTACTTCTTTAGCCATCGCACGAATATTATTGCCATAGTCAAAAGTAATCGCTCCTAATTTTTTCATTTCGAGCATGCCCCGAACATGTTTACCCATAGAGAGTTTTGCTAAACGCATATGCTCGTTAGGGTTAGCTTCTTGCATTTTATAAGATTCCTGCAATGTGAGCTCTTCAGGAACATAACCCTTTAAAGGGTCGTGAGCAGATGTTTGATCGGTGAGTATATCTGGCTTAAAACCCATTTTGATAAGTTGATGAATGACTTCAGCCATGTTTCCGCAGTAAGCCACAGACTTAGCCACACCTTCGGCCTTGTATTTTTCTACTCGTTGAACGGCTTCTTGCAACGATTCGCAACTTTCATCGACATAACCTGTCTCTAAACGACGACTTATACGGTGAGGGTCAATATCAATAGCTAAAACGGCTGCTCCAGCAAAAACCCCAGCAAGAGGCTGTGCTCCACCCATTCCTCCCAAGCCAGCGGTGAGGATTGTTCGCCCCTTTAAACTTCCGCCAAAGTGTTTGCGACCAGCCTCAACAAAAGTTTCATAAGTACCTTGAACGATTCCTTGAGTTCCAATGTATATCCAAGAGCCTGCCGTCATTTGCCCATACATCATCAAGCCTTTTTTATCTAGCTCATCAAAAACATCCCAGTTGGCCCAGTTGGGTACTAGGTTTGAGTTGGCCAATAAAACTCGTGGCGCATCGGGATGAGTTTTCAAAACTCCCACTGGTTTTCCGGATTGAACTAACAATGTTTCATCATTTTCTAAGATTTTCAATTCCTCTAAAATTTTATCAAAACATTGCCAATTACGAGCGACTTTTCCTCGACCACCATAAACGATGAGCTCTTCCGGCACCTCAGCGACATCGGGGCTAATGTTATGCTGAATCATTCTAAAGGCAGCTTCTTGCAACCAGCCCTTACAGTTGAGTTGAGTTCCTGTTGGGGGGTGAATTTCTCTTACCATTCTAAATCTCCTACGGATTTTTTAATTGTCAAAGCCACTGAGTTATCTCGAATATTCTTTTTTATGATTTCTATGTCTTCCGAAAACACTCGATCTTCATCGGCAAAGGGAACTGTTGGGTCTAATAAGTCATACACGGCTTGCACAGCGCTACTTGCCTTTAATGGACGTAAAAAGCCCAAAGCTTGCTTGGCACATAAAATTTCCATGGCCACAATATTTTCAGCATTCTTAATAATTTTTCCTAGCTTACGAGCAGCGATTGTTCCCATGCTGACATGATCTTCTTTATCGGCCGAAGTGGGTATGCTATCGACAGAAGCTGGATGTGATAAAATTTTATTTTCACTAACTAGAGCGGCAGCAGCAACTTGTACAATCATTAACCCACTGTTCAATCCACCGTCGGGGGCTAAGAAAGCCGGTAACTGACTCATTGTTGGGTTGATTAATTTTTCAATTCGACACTCTGAAATACTCACCATTGCACTGACTGCTATACACAAAAAGTCTAAAGCAAAGGCCACAGGCTCGCCATGAAAATTACCACAAGAAAGTATTTTTCCTTCTTTTGAAAAAACTAAAGGATTATCAGTGCTCGAGTTAGCTTCTATTTCAAGAGTTTTAATTGTACTTAATAAAGCATCTTTGGCGGCGCCATGAACAGCAGGGATACATCGAAGAGAATAAGCATCCTGAACATTACCGCAGTCTATATGACTTTGAGCAATTTCAGATGTTTCCCCAAGAAGCCTCAACATATTACGAGCCGTTTTAGCTTCGCCCGGGTGAGGTCTTGTTGCTGCGATAAGAGGATCAAAAGCCGAGCGAGTTCCGCGTAAAGCTTCTAAAGACATTGAACCGGCAAGATCGACAGTCCACACCAACCGTCTAGCTTCATAGGCATTTAACAAACCCACCGCCGTCATAACCTGACAACCATTAATAAGGGATAAGCCCTCTTTGGCCATTAATTTAAGAGGCTTTATTTTTTTCGCTTCAAGAACCTCTTTGACCGAAACTTTTTCATTTCCCTGCCAAACCTTACCTTCGCCAATCAAAGCTAAAGCTAGATGAGACAGCGGGGCTAAATCACCACTGGCACCAACACTACCCTGGCTTGGAATCACCGGAATTATATTGTTATTTAAAAATTCTAAAATAGTTTCTATGACAACGACGCGACAGCCGCTATGGCCTCGAGATAAGGCATTCGCTCGTAAAAACATAATGGCTCTAGTTTCTTCAGGCGTGAAGGCTTCACCCACTCCAACACTATGTGAGCGAATTAAATTAACTTGCAGTTTTTCAATATCTTCTTGCGAGATATTAACATTACTAAATAAACCAAAACCTGTGTTAACTCCATACATGGTGTCACCATTAGCAATGCGCCCTTCAATATAGTCTCTAGACTCTTGAATTTTTGTTTTAGCACTTTTACTTAGTACTACTGGGCTTTGATGATAAGCGACAGACCATGTATCTTCTAGAGATACATCAACTCCTGTTAATTCAATTGTTTTCATTATTTTTCGCCTTTTTTAAAAAATCAATAGATGTTTTATAATCATTTTTAAATACATAACTTCCTGCCACCAAAACATCAGCCTGTAAACATTGAGACACCGTAGAGGCGTTGACACCACCATCCACCTCAATCAGATAATTGTAGTTATTTTCACTTCTAAGTTTTACCAACTGGTTGATTTTTTCGACCTGGTCAGACATGAAGCTTTGACCACCAAAGCCAGGCTCAACGGTCATAACCAAAACTAAACCAACGAAAGAAAGGTAAGGTTTTATTGCATCTAAAGAAGTTCCAGGCCGTAAAGTGATGCCAGCTTTTGCCCCGCCAGCAATAATAGCCTCTAGACAGTCCTTAATATTGCTTTCCGATTCAACATGTACAGTGATGATATCGGCCCCAGCTTTTAGGAAGTCATCAATATATTTATGAGGGTGAGATATCATTAAGTGTACATCTAAAGTTAAAGACGTCACCGGACGTAAACTTTTAACGATAGGGGCCCCTAAGGTCAGGTTAGGTACAAAATGACCGTCCATCACATCGACATGAACCCAGTCGGCCCCATGCTTTTCAATGGCCATTACTTCTTGTCCTAACTTTGCAAAGTCTGCTGAAAGAATACTCGGAGCAACTAAAAATGAATCATTCACCAAATAACTCCCCTGGATTGATCGGATGGCCCTGCAAAAAATCTTTAACTTCCATTCGAGACCTCGATTCTGGTTGAATTTTTAAAACCTTAAGAGCGCCGGCACCACAACCAATAATAAGCTCATGATCTTCAGAAGCATGAACTACCCCTACGCCCTTAGACTCAATATCTAAGGTTTCGGTTTGAAGAATTTTATATTTAACTGACTGAAAATAAGTGAAGGTACCTGGGCCTAAAAGCATTCCTCGAACTTTGTTGTGTATAGTTTCGGCCGGTAAACTCCAGTTTATTTTCGACTCAGACTTATCAAGCTTGGAAGCGTAAGTGATTAGTTTTTCATCCTGCTCTTTCGGAGTTAAATTTCCACGAATGTAGTCCATAAGCTCGACATGAAGAAGGTCTGCCCCTAAAACCATGAGCTCATCATGCAACTGTAGAGCATTTATATGTTGAGATAACGAAATTTTTCTTTCGCCTATGACATCTCCTGCATCTAATTTTTTTTTCATAACTTGTAAACAAACACCAGTCACTTTGTCACCTTCCATAAGACAACGTTGTATGGGAGCTGCCCCACGCCACCTTGGCAATAAACTAGCATGAACATTAACCACTCTCTGAGGAAAAGCTTTCAGAAACTGACTAGAAATGATTTGCCCATAGGCCACTACAACTACAATTTCAGGCTTCCAAGAACTCACCGTTTGAAATACATCTTCGTTATTAAACTTTTCAGGAGTAATTACATTTAAATTATTTTCAATAGCAAACTGTTTTACAGGACTTGCCGTTAATTTTAACTTTCGACCTTGTTTACGATCGGGCTGAGACACGACTCCCACCACTTGATAATGACTATCTTTATGCATTAACTCTAAATGATGCTTAGCAAACTCAGGAGTTCCCATAAAAACAACACGAACAACGCTCACTTACTCAACTCCTTCTTTTTCGGAAGCTTCAGGGTCTTTTTTTCTTTCAGGATAACCTCTTTTTTTAATTTGTTTTTTTATTCTTCCTGCTTTGACTGTGCTTAGGCGGTCAATAAATAATTTTCCATCCAAGTGATCAATTTCATGCTGAATACAAATAGAAAGTAAGCCATCGGTCTTAAACTTTATGGTCTCCCCTTTTTGGTTAAGAGCTTCACACTCAATAACATCAAAACGCTCAACAGTTTCATAGTAACTGGGCACGCTCAAACAACCCTCGTCGTAAGTTGTATTTCCTTCCGTAGCAACAATCACTGGGTTAAATAAAATCAAAGGCTGTGGAACTTTTTTTTCTAAATCGGTTAAGTCTGACAAATCGTATCTGTCCTCTTCATCTTTTGCCCGAGTGTCTATCACAACTATACGGTCTAATCGATTCACTTGAGGAGCTGCTAGACCAATCCCTTTAAACGAATACATTGTTTCTAACATTGCATTGGAAAATTCAACCTGCTCTGGACCAACTTTGGCAACAGGTTGCGAAACTTTTCTAAGTCTCGGGTCAGGAAAAGTAAGAACTTCAAGAATAGGCATGCGTAAAAACCCCCAAATAAGTCATGATAGAATCATTGGTCTAATTATTACGAAAAAGACCAAGTATCAAAGAAAAAGAGTATTTTTAGGGCATTACTGCAGTTAGATAATAGTTGAAATGGGGGTTTAGGGAGCTTAAAAGCACAAGAAGCTTAAGTCTCTACCTTGCGTAAAAAGAAAACAGCTAGCAGCATAATTATAAAGTTAGGCAGCCAAGCCGCTAAAGACGGAAAAAGCACCCCCATTTTACCTAAATTTAGTGAAAAACTATAGAACAGCCAAAAAGAGAAAACTAAGCCCAAACAAGCCCCAATGCTGGCGAGGCTTCCGCCAGACCTACGCTTAGAAATACTAAAAGGTAGACTCATCAGAACTAGCAAAAGACCAGCAAATGAAAAACTATATTTAGCATAATAATCCACTTCGTAGTCTAATGTATTAAGCCCAGATTTTTTATTGCGATCAATAAACTTTTTAAGAGTTTTTAAATTCATAGTTTCTGAGGTTTGCCCTTTGATATTCAAGTCTTCTAATTTTTTATTCATTTCAATAACACGTGAATTATACGTTTTTCTAATTGGAAAGCTACTTTCACTAGAGTAAAAAGTTTCAGAACTATCAAACAGTTCCCAAGAGCTATCCCCTAGTTTTGCTTTTGGCGCCTTAACCACTCTTGATAATTGCCAATCTTGATCAAAGTAAAAAACAGAGACTCCTAAGCCAGTTCTGCTTGTAAAATCTAAAGACTTTACATTCACTACAAAATTATTTTTTTTGTACCAAACATCACTCTTAATACCAGTAATAATTCTTGTATAATATTTTTTAATTTCAATGTCTTTGATGTAGTTTTTTTGCTTCATAAAGTGCGGAATTAAACGGTCCCCCATAAAAAAAGACCCTAAACATAAAAAACCCACTAATACCAAAATTGGTGTACAAACCCTCATTAAGCTGACACCGGCAGTAAAAAAAGCCACCAATTCATTACTACTACTCAAATAAGACATGGTTAATATAGAAGCCAGTAAAGAGGCCACGGGTAGCATTTGGTATATAATTTCTGGCAAAAAATAACCGTAGTATCGCAACAAAGTCACTACCGAGGCATCATACTTAGAAAATTTAATCATGAAATCAGAAACAAAAAAAAGAGTAATAAATATGAACAACCCAGCAAAAAAATAGGTTAAAAACAACTTGGATACATATTTATCTATAATAGACAGCATTTGATTAAGTTAAGCCATAAAGCCTAAATGAGTCAAAAGAAGTCGCTGCATTCACAAAACTATTCTCTTTACCAAAGTACTGTATCTCCACGATCAAAGGCTAATTTCGTAAAAAATTTAGACATTTTTTTCATAAAACAAAGGCTTTAAAGCTTAACCTAGGTACCTGTTTTTTTTATTATTACCATAAACCCTCAATTGGATCAGCCCAGTTAAACCTATTAAACCCAGCATCAGTAGAGCTTCTGCCCCTACAGAAACTCTATTTACCCCCCGAAAGGTCTTAAGCAAGGATGCAACAAAGACCGGAGGACATATGATAAACAACATTTTAAATAAAAATATCACCAAGGTTATCACCCTATTATTAACTTCTCTTATAATGACCAGCTGTGGAGGAGATCTCACTGACTTTGCCAACAATAATCTTTATGCTTTTAAAGCTGCAAACAAAACAGAAGTGCCAGCAACTACAGACACAAATTACGAAGATGTCTACCTTGAGTTTAATGATGGGGAACAAGACCTTCGAGTTCATGGATGGGCTCAAAGTAAAGGCCGCGACCTTCCCACTCTTATTTACTTACATGGAAATGCGACCAACATCGGCAGTTTATACAAGTCGGGATTCATGGAGGTCTTTAACTCGTTTAATGCCAATATCTTAGTGATTGATTACCCTTCTTACGGAAAAAGCACAGGGCAGCCAACCATGTTAAGCCTGACGTCTAGTGTTGGAGAGGCCATTTCTTGGGCCGAACAAAATTTAAGTACAGATATTGTATTATGGGGAAGATCTCTAGGAGCCGGAGTTGCCAGTCAAGCTGTACAAGAATATGAAGGGTCTATACGTCGATTTATTTTAACAAGTCCATGGAATAATGTCAGTGAGCTTATTAAGCACCATTTTAGTTCTCTTGCTGATAAAGTTCCTGCCGAATGGATTAATGCCAATTCCTATGAATCAGATAGTGCTTTAGCCGGTATAACGACTCCAGGACTTATTTTTCATGGCAATAAAGATAAAGTAATTCCTTACGAATTTGGCCAAAAACTCTTTGAAGGCTTAGATAATGGTCATTCTGTTAATTTTGTGACAATAGATGGTTTTGAACATAATGATATTTTTGGCTCTTCACAAATGTGGCAAGCTATCAGAGCTTTTGTACAAAAAAAATAATTTAAAAATTTCAATTAATAAAAAAAGAGCAATACATGTATTGCTCTTTTTTTATATAAAATTCACACTATGATTTAACAATGCCAAACGGAGTTTTTATTTTTTTTGTTCGCTTGGTTTCATTCCATATTTTTCGGTTTTTATCTAAGGCTTCTTTATTAACATACCCACGAGCATGATCCAGGTGAATACATATAGCACTGAAGCGGATGCGCTTAGACTTTATACCATAATTCCATAAACGATCACCCATTTCACGATCTTCAGCACCATACTCCATTCTTTCATCAAAGCCATTGACGTGAAGTATATCTTTTTTCCAACCAGAAGCATTGTGCCCATTCCAAGAGGCTTTTGTGGTTGTCATCGTATTAAAAAGCGCCTCTTTGTTCCATTTAGTGGCAACTAACTTTAAATTTTTTAAAGACTTATTTAAACCTTGGCTCCATAGCCAAGCAAGATTAAAGCACTTTTGCTCTTGTATATCTTGCTGACCAATATCTTGGCTTATTTTCATTGGTAATTTGTAATATCCACCTGAAAGAAAATAACCTTTTTCTCTGAACTCCATATGCTTAGCAATAAAATCACAACGAGGAACACAATCACCATCAGTAAAAATTAGATATTCTGATTGAGTTTGTTGAATGGCTTTATTTAAAATAATCGTTTTTTGGAAACCATTATCTTCGTGCCATACATGAGTGATGGGGTATTTAAACTGATTGGAAAATTGATGAATTAACTCTTTTGTATCGGGCTTAGAGCCATCATCAGCAATCACCACTTCAAAGTCTAATTCCGTTTGTGCCAAAAAGCCCCATAAAGTCTTTTTTAGCCACTCCGGCGAGTTATAAGTAGAAATAATAACAGAAGCTTTCATAGCACTTTTATAACCTAAACCACAAAGAAGGTCACTGGTGATTGTACAGATCAAAAATTATTTTCTTATTTTTGTTTATTTTTTTGAATTAAAAATTGATATTTCTTAAAAGTATAAGCCACTTGCCCCCAAGCTATTAAAAAACCAGCCTTGCCGTCTAAAAAGCCCATTTTAAGAAAATAATGGCGAATAAAAGCAAATAAAGCGCGGCTACTGGCACTTAAATAATTCACTTTTTTATTTTTAAGACTTCGATCCAAGGCCCAGTCCTGGGCGTAACGGTCTAATGTTGCCGTGTATTGCTGCCAACTATCTACATTAAAATGATGAAATTTAGCGGTTAAATCAATCACCTCACACTCTTGCTCAGAAACAAATTCATGAACTAAAAGTGAATTGTAATTGGTATGCTGCTTATTATAAATTCGAACAATACGGTCAGGAGACCAGCCACTATATTTAATAAAACGGCCACAAAATTGAGTGAGGCGATTGAGGCGAAACACTTGATGCTTTAAAGGTTTGTTTTGTGAAAAATGCTGACCAATTTCTTTTCTTAGTTTTTCAGGAATCACTTCATCACAGTCAAGAGTTAGTATCCAATCATGCTTGGCCAAGCTGGCTGCTTTTTGTCTTTGCAAACCAAAGCCCGGCCACTCATTAAAATAAACAGCGGGCGTATATTTTTTTGCAAGAGCAACAGTATCATCGGTGCTGCCAGAGTCTAAGACGACTATTTCATCCGCCCAAAGTACTGACTGCAAGCATCTTTCGATGGTTAAGGCTTCATTTTTACAGATGATACAAACAGATAAAGGGGCTTTCACATCGACCACTTTACGACAGCCAGAAACCAATGGCCAACTTAAATTTTCAAAAAAAATTAATTAATTTCTAGCTTTTTTCTTCTAATCTCTACAGGGTCCATATTATGAATGACTTCAGTTAAATGCTCATGTTCAATTTCTTTTTGCTTTTGGCTCAGACCAGTGAACCGAATGCCACCAACATAACTTGAGTCTTTTGTATATTTTCCTTTATAAAAATCAATATTTTTACGAAGCTCGTTCTCATAATTCTTCATGTCTTGAAAAGTTAATTCAGAAACTTCAAATAAGTCAGGGTTAGCTTGAGGGTGCTGTAAATTTTGATTCAATATGTAATTCCATATAGAATCAACCGTGACAGCCTCCCCGACCCCAATCATCAAGTGATTTTTGTAATCTTTTAAATTGGGTTGTATATGCTCAGGTACGGGGTGCGCCGAAACAAAGTTCATTTTTATTTTGGTCCAAAATTGGCCCTTAGTAGACTGCCAGTTAAGAACAACTTTTGAGGGCTGAAAGCCACGATCGATGTAATTTTGCACCAGCACCTTTCTTTGATCAAGATCGTAACGACACACTTGCTTGTAACCGGGCAATTTTTCAATGTCATCTTTTTGCTGAGTTGTTAAATCTTTACCATTGATTTTAAAGCTATCTAAATAACCTTGGTAAGCATTCTCTTTTGCCTTGAAGCTGGCATACAACTGATCAAACTGCTCAATTGGCAGTAACGCCGCTTCAATCACCTCTAAAATGAAAGAGTTCGAATTGTGGTCGTTGACTTTCCAAGGGTTCGCCATCGCTCGATAAACAGGGCTTCGACTCATTAAAAAGCGCTTATGCTTGGCATTAACAATATGCAAAAGCCGCTTCTGTAAATCCTTTTTCAAAGGAATGATCAATGCTTTGTAAGCACTTGGTTCGTCGAGAAAAAATCGAGATAAATAAGGAATTGCCGACTCACTATATACATAAGCTTTTTGAGTTTGGTTACAAGGCATGAGTTCATGCAATATGTTCCAACCCAATTCTGTTTTAAATAATATTCCAGCATGAGAGTAGACTAAATTGGGACGTAAGGGGTCGGCATATTTTTTGACAATTTTTTTGCGAATTTCATTCATTTGAGCCGCGTGATTTAGATTAAATACTCCATCACTCTCCCGAATAAAGAGATCGTAATCATTTGGTTCAAAGCGTAACCTGTAGGGCATATTTTGCGGAATAAGACTTTTTCCGTAGTTAAAAACTTCATCCAAATAAATAGGTGCCCCTTGCTCATTATGAGAACGTAACTGAGTGAACCCAGCCAAAGACTCACCAGCTCGGGCTACAAAAAAAACACTCTGAGGTCCAATTTCAGCTTCAATTTTTTGCACTTGTAGTAAGAGTTTGTGCATCATGAATTCAGATTTATATCTCGCCTCAGGAGTGGCTTTTTCCAAGCAACTTTGACTTAGCTTATCGGCCTTATCTTCTCTTTTAATTTTTCCACAGGTAAAATAATCTTCTTTTTCAGCCATAAGACTCACGGATAACGAGCAGATAACTGTTAAAACAAAGGCTTTGAGAAACATATTCCCCCCTTGGGCTATAGAATGGATAAAAAACTGTTTTGAAAATTCGAGATGATGTTTTTATTTTTTTAAAAGTTTAAACATAATCAATTTAAACCTTTAAAAAAATAAGAAAGCTAGTTTCATCTAGCTTTCTTATTAGTCATAAATAATTATTTCCCGCTCTGCTTAACACCAAGAGTTCCACCAGCTGCAACTTCAGCTGACCCGGCGCTAACACCGTTTACGCTAGCAACTCCTCCCATTGATACAGCTAATGGAATATCAGCTACAACTCGTGATGATTCAGCCGAGTTCGTTGAATTAAAGCCTTGCTCAGAATCGACAGCTTCGCTTGAACCTTGTACAGAAGTGTCCCAAATAACAAGTCTTAAAGACGTGTACGCACCTTCTGAAACCTGAACTAATGATGCTGTTACAACACTGTTATTTACATCGGTAGAGTCTTGCGCCAAAGAAATCTGAGACGACTGGTCAACAGATCCAGTTAAACTAGCAGACGCAGACTCAGCAGAATTAACAAGGCTATTCGTTACACTTTGAATGACTTCCCAAGGAGCTTGTGAAGCTTTTTGACTTTGAGCAGATACGTTTCCTTTACCGTCTAAATCTTTGCTGACAGCAGAGTAACCAACAGCTTTAGAAGCATCTAAGGCGTCGCCTTTAGACCATCCATAAGTGCTTTGAACTCCATTCACAGAAACTTTAATACCTTGCTCAGAAAGGTCTACAACCACTTGAGAAATGCTTTTAGCGCTGTCATATAAAAGCTCAGCAGAACTTGATGCGCTGTCAGAGTAAGTTCCAGAAACTTCACCTGAAGCATCAGCCACTTCTGAACCTACACTGGCTGCAGAGGCTTTACCAGCAGAGCCATCAAACACAGATTGGTTACTTTGTTGAACACTTGGAGCAAAAGCTTCTTTCACGTCGGTAGATGCGGCAAAAGACCCTTCAAATACAAATGTAATTGATCCATTTAGACCAGACACTTGAAAGTCTTCGCTTTGGTTAGAGCTGTTCACTGTTGATCCGCCTACAGATACTGCAGAGACTGTCCCTGATAGTGCCACAGAACCGTTAACGAGTTCCCCGCTGTAGTTACTTCCAGATTCAGCAAAAATTTGTTGCATTGATTTACCCAAGTAGTCAGATGCACCCAATACTTCCCCTGAAACTGAACCTACAGAATCTTGACTTGATTGTGTAAAACTAGATAATGCTAAAGCATTGACGCTAAGAGCAACAGTTGCCACCATAGTTAATAGTGTACTTTTTTTCATAATTAACCCTCCTAAAGGTTTTGATTTTAATTGTCTTTTACTTTTAAAAGATAAAAATAACTGGAATCGTAAGCCAAAATAACCAACATCCACTTCACAATTTGGTCGTACTTTACCCATTTAATTATTTGAATGACTCTTAGCACGATGATTTTAATGCCGGGAATAAAATTAAAATCACCTGTAAAGTCTTTAGTTTTAATTTAATAATTTTGATGAGGCCTATAGATAAAACTAATACCAAAAAAAATTACGCTCCTTGTCTAAGATTAATTGTGAGTACTTTTTTCAAAGAAAACTCGTTAAAGCTTTTAATTATGAATACACACAAATTTTTTTACACCATACAAGAAACAGACCTTGATTTTTTAGGCCATGTAAATAACGCCAATTACGTTAAAATACTCGAACAAGCCCGGTGGGAATTGGTGACCGAAAACAATTACTCCCTAAAACGCATACAAGAGCTTGGCCAGTGCCCCATCATTTTGTCTACAAACATTAAGTATCAAAAGGAATTAAAAGCTCGAGATAAAATTACCGTTGAAACTCAAGCTAAAAGTTATGAAGGTAAGGTGGGAACACTGGAGCAATTTATTCGCATAAACTCAACAGATGAAATTGCCTGTACAGCTCTTATCACCTATGGCTTGTTTGACATGAAAAAAAGAAAATTAATCTTGCCCACTGAAGAGTGGTTGACCGCCATTACATCTTCTTAATTCTATTGTTTAATTAGTGACTTAAAGTCTTTTTCTTGACTCGCAACACAGTAAGCCGTTAGTTTAATTTTATGTCTCTTAAAGTACTTCTTGCCGATGAAAGCAGCACCATAAAAAAAGTTTTTCAACTGGCCTTACAAGATTATGCCGTTGAAGTTCTTGCCGTTCACTCTGGCGAAGATGTTGTTCCTGTAGCCAAAAAATCTAAACCAGATATTATTTTTATAGACATTCTTCTACAAAAAAAAAGTGGCTATGATGTTGCTTGTGAAATCAAACAACTTCCTGAGTTTGCCAATACACATATTGTTTTAATGTGGAGTAGCTTTTTAACTTTAGACCAAGATAAATTTCAAGCCTCACTAGCTACAGCTCATATTGAAAAACCTTTTGAAATAGAAAATCTTAGAACTATCATTCAAGAGCTTGTTCCTAAAACTCAAACACAAAAGCTCTCTAGTTTTTTACAAATGCCAGATGTTCCCAAAGAGGAACCGACCTTACCAGAACCAGATAAATTGAACCTTGCTGAACAAGACACACCCCCTTTGTCAAAAACATCCACTCACGAAGATTTTGAAGAGGTCAACTTAGATATCAAACTAAAAACCAGCTCGATGAAAAGCCTACAAGATATCAGCAATGATATCATAGATGACGATGATGAAACTGACCCGGCTTGGATCAGCCGACCTTTATCTGAGCACAGCCAAACCGACAACTTTTTATCTCCTGACTTAGATGCACCCGACGATGAAATGCCTTTTGATGAAATAAAAACTAAAATTGACACCGTAGTGAGTGAACAAATTTTAGAGTCAAAAGTGAAAGAGCAAAAAACACCACTGATTCATCTTGCTGAAAATGACCCTTCTATGAAGCCATCACCACAAATGGCTGTTGAACCAGCTCCGCCAAAGTCTCCTGAGCCCCCGACCTTAACTCAAGAGCAAGTTGAACATATTATTAGGCAAGAAGCTCGTAGCCTAATTGAGGAGGCCGTTTGGAAGGTGGTTCCCGAAATTGCCACACAAATGATCGAAAGAGAAATCAAGAGGCTCATTGATAGTAATAAACCGGGAGCTCTTTAAGCTTTGAACTTCTACCCACTTTTAAATTTAGCCATTCAAGAAGATATTCCAGAAGGGGACTTAACAACCTCTTGTTTAAATATGACTGAAAAAAAGGGAGTCGCCCATTTAATTGCCAAAGAAGATCTGGTTTTATCCGGTAAAGATTGCTTTCAACTCACCATGGAAAAGATTGCCCCTGAATGCAAAATAGATTGGTTTTTTAAGGATAGTGACTATATCCTCAATCGACAAACGGTTGCCACCTTATCTGGAAACTTAATACCTGTTTTAAAAGCCGAAAGAATTGCTCTTAACTTTTTAGGTCGTCTTTCAGGCATAGCCAGCTTTACTCATTGCTTTGTCAACGAAGTGAAACACACCTCTTGCCAAATTCTTGACACACGTAAAACCACTCCTGGCTATCGACAACTCGAAAAAAAAGCAGTGTCTGACGGAGGTGGAAAAAACCACCGCATGAGTCTTTCCGATAAAATTTTAATCAAAGAAAATCATATTGTTATGGCTGGATCTATTGAACTTGCTCTTAAAAAGTGTATTGAAAAAAATACGGGTTTTATTCAAGTAGAAGTCAAAAACTTAGATGAGGTCAAAGCCGCCTGCCAATTTGATATTCAACAAATTATGCTAGACAATATGAGCAATAAAGACATGGCCATAGCTCTAGAGATTATTCCGCAAACTATAAAAACAGAAGCCAGCGGTAACATGACCCTCCAAAGAGTCAAAGAAGTTGCTGAACTGGGTTTAGACTATATCAGCATAGGAGCTCTCACTCACTCCACTCCCTGTGCTGACTTTAGCTTACTTTTTAACTGGGAGAACTAAAAAAATGCTTTCTATCTCTAGTACAACCGTTGCATGGGCAAAGTCTCATCAATTTCGACATTGGTTTAAAGACCAAACCACCAGTACCAACCAAGTTGCTAAACAAGAAACTGAAAGCTTTGAAGACTTCAAATTATTTATCACGAATTCTCAAACTCAGGGCCGAGGGCGAGGCTCAAACAGCTGGTCAAACCCTGAAAAAAACAACTCGTTATTAAGCTCCTGGGTTTATAAAATTGATTTCCAAGCCCAACATTTCTTTCCAGCTTTAGTTGGGCTTGCTTTATTTGATGCTTGTCAAAAAAGTTGGGGTAATTTGGCCTGGAGCCTTAAAGCCCCCAACGACCTTTTTATTAAGGATAAAAAGGTCGCTGGGCTATTGATCGAAACTATCGAACAAGGCCATGATAAATTAATGCTTATTGGCCTTGGCTTTAACATTCACTCCTCCCCGAAAGAAATAGACACCTCTTCTTACTTGAGTCATTTTTTAAATGACAAAGAAAGCCTAAGTGAAAAGCAATGGAATGACTTTTTAAGCCTTTTTAAAAACAATTTAGACCAAGCCATTCGATCAAGTTCGCAAGCTAAAATTTCTGAAGACCAAAGAGACAGGCTGTTAGAAGCTCTTAACTCAAACCCTTGGATCACTGACACTTTTATTGAGGTCACCGACCAAGGTGATTTGGTGACTGGCACTCAAACTATTTCTTGGAGAGATTTGTAAATGGCATTACTTTATAGTCCGGCAAATGATTCCAGCTTCAGCCTTCCCAACTTTCAACGCCCGGCTGTTGATGGCAAATCTTATGGCCACTCAGACTTTACTAATTATGAAGTAACAGTTTTTTTCTTTATTTGTAACCATTGCCCTTATGTTAAGGCCATTGAAGATCGAATGATTCAGTTATATAAAACTTTAAAAAGTAAAAACATTGCCTTTGTTGCCGTTTGCTCAAATGACCCTAATGATTATCCCGAAGACTCTTTTGAAAATATAAAAAAAACTTGGGCAGAAAAAAACTATGATTTCCCTTACCTTTACGATGAAGATCAAAGTATGGCTAAAGACTTCGGAGCCGTTTGTACCCCAGATATTTTTGCCTTCAACTCTGAAAAAAAATTATTTTATCGCGGACAATTGGACGACTCTTGGAGAGACCCTAATGCCGTTCAAAGGGAAGACCTTAAAATAGCTATCGAAAGCGAGATCCACAAAAAAAAGCTGCCTTTTGCTCCCCGCTCTTCAATGGGCTGCTCCATTAAGTGGAAATCCTAAAAAGGCTTTGGAATTGATCACAACTTAATTTATGTTGCAGTCATGAAAGCGACTTTATTTTTTTCACTTTTTTTTGTTTTTTCTTCACTTCTGCCTCAAGCTGGCCTAGCCGCTTCTGATTTAAGCTGCACTTTACAAGTAAACTATACTCGGCTATCTAGCCCCGGACCTGACTTTCTTGGCACAGGCACCTTAACTTGTAAAAATGGCCTATTTATATCTATTGATTCTTCAGTTGTCCTAGCTAAAGACTCCCTCAACGACGCAAATATCAGGTCTTTTCAGTTGAAATCTTTACTCACCTCTATTTCAAGTCCTGACCAATTTTTACAACTTTTTAATTTTTACTCAAACGGCGCAACATCAACTCTGTTTTCTGAGGCCACTTCACGTCATCCTCAACAAAATATCACAGTAGAAGTCTCTTCTGGTCACTTTGAGGAGTGGCAGATCTTACAGCTCCTTTATTATAGCCAAATTGATATCGAACAAGGCTTAATTCCTTCTGATTTTTATTGATATTTCAGTGACTTAATATATTCCTACTGGTTTCTAGCCTGAGCTTAGTTATTGCCTATAGATTTATCATTTTAGTTGTGATAACCAACAAATCACGGGAGGATTTTTTATGTTTTTTTATTCCAAACTACTAGTTGCTTTGTTTTTATTACTTCCAAATTTAGGGTCTGCTATGCCACCCATAACCCAAATTAAAAATGACTTTAACTGCCAAGTCAGCATTAACTATGAAGCTAGCAATTCTGAACTATATGCTTACACAGGTTATGGCGAAATCATTTGTAATGATAATTATCCCATGACGATTTTTTCAGCGGTTAAAGGTGACTCCCTAAAGACTCTCATCACTAAGTTTACAATGAATATAGATAACTTTAACGTAAGTCCTTTAGCGTCTTTTTTTCAAGATTATTCTTTGAGCCAAGGTTCAAAACTTTTATCTTTAACAAGTCTTAAACCAAGCTCTCATTCACAGTTGAACCTCATTAACAAAGTAACTTTAAGCAGCTCATTAGAAATAAATGATAACTTTATTCAACAGCTCACTCTTCGCTCATTTAAAATAGAGCAAGATGACTTTTTTTCATTTTTAGAGAACTAATTTAGTTATGGTTAAATGGTTTTTTCTTTTTCTATTTGGTGGTTTGGCCACTATTGCTGTTTCTCTTTATTTTAAATTAGGCGCCTACAAAGATGTACAGGTGCAAATTAAGACAGTTGATCCCATGCATTTAATTTATAAAAAGCACTTTGGTGGTTATCACAAAATTTCTTCTGTCATTGATGTTGTTGAGTCTTGGGCCCTAAAAAATGATGTCGAATGTTTTGAAAGTTTTGGGCTCTATATAGATGATCCAAAATCGACGGATGAGGACCGACTTCGCAGTGAAGGTGGCTGTGTCACACGTGCACTCTTGCCTGAAGCTCAACTTCCTGTTGATTTTGGTCAGAAAAAAATTGAGTCCAAAGAATATATTGTCGCTGAATTTGACGGGTCTCCTGCTATCGGGCCCTTTGTTGTTTACCCAAGAGCCAATGAGTGGGCCGAACAGAATCGAATTAAAATTATCCCTCCCACCATAGAATCTTATAAAGTGGAAGGACAAAAAGTCATTACCACCTACTACTTTAATATCGAAAGGTAAAAAGTAAAAGGTACGGACACACTTCTCAATCCAGGAATATTAATGGTTTGAGAAGTGTGTCCGTACCTTTTGTGGTTTTTTAGCTTTTGCGAAGTAAATTAAGGGCTGAACCCGCTTTAAACCATTTGATCTGCTCTTCATTGAAAGAGTGGTTTAAAGAAATTTCATCTGAACTTCCATCTTCATGTGTTAGCTTTAAAGTTAAGCTCTGCCCTGGCTTAAACTGAGTTAAACCTAAAATAGCCACTCTGTCTTTTTCTTGAACTTTGTCATAATCACTTGGGTTGGCAAAAGTTAGCCCTAAAACTCCTTGTTTTTTCAAGTTGGTTTCATGAATTCGCGCAAAACTTTTTACAATCACCGCCATAGCTCCTAAGTGACGAGGGCACATGGCCGCATGCTCACGGCTACTTCCTTCTCCGTAGTTTTCATCTCCAAAGATAACCCAACCCTGGCCTTTATTTTTATAAACTCTAGCCACTTTGTTATACTCATCAACTTCGTCAGTGAATACGTTCTTTCCTTTTCCTCTTAACTCAGAATCAAAAGCGTTGGTTGCTCCCAATAGCATATTGTTCGAGATATTGTCGAGATGACCTCTATATTTTAGCCAAGGACCTGCAGGACTAATATGATCAGTGGTGCATTTACCCTGAGCCTTAGCTAAAACAACAAGGTCCTCAAAATCTTTTCCGTCCCATGGTGTAAAAGGCGTTAAGATTTGTAAGCGCTCAGAGGTGGGAGCAACTTTCACTTCAATGTCAGCACCTTTAGGACTTTGGTAAGCCTCAGGGTCACCAACAAAACCTTGGTTTGGAAGCTCTGGAGCCTCAGGTAATGTTAAACTAAAAGAAGAACCATCACTGGCTTTTAACTCATCTTTTTGCGGGTCAAAATCAATTTTTCCAGATATCCCTAAGGCCATTACAATTTCAGGGCTTGCGATAAAAGAAAGAGTTTCTGGGTTAGCATCATTACGACCTCTAAAGTTACGATTGAAGCTACTCACGATGGTGTTTTTATCACCTTTTTTATAATCATCTCGTTTCCATTGGCCAATACACGGTCCACATGCATTTGACAGAACTGTTGCCCCAATCTCATTAAGAGTTTTCATTTGGCCATCGCGCTCAATGGTTTTTTTAATTAAAGAAGAACCCGGTGAAACCATAAATGTTTGAGACATTTTTAGGCCATTGGCTAAAGCTTGTTTAGCTACATGAGTGGCCCTACCAATATCTTCATAGGAAGAGTTTGTGCAAGAACCAATCAAAGCTGCTGATAAGTCGGTAGGCCAACCGTTTTCTTTGGCAGCTTTTTTCATTTCACTTAAAGGTCGAGCTGCATCTGGAGAGTGAGGTCCAACAATATGTGGCTCAAGAGCAGATAAATCAATTTCAATCACTTCATCATAAAACTGACTAGGGTTATCTAAAACTTCGGCATCAGCTTTCAGTAAATCAGCAAATTCATTGGCTGTTTTTGAAAGCTCAGAACGCTCGGTTAAGTTGAGATAAGTGGCCATTTTTTCATCGTAAGGAAACATTGAACAAGTGGCCCCTAACTCAGCTCCCATATTAGTTATAGTTGCTTTTCCTGTACAACTGATCGACTCACAGCCTTCACCAAAATACTCAATGATTTTATTGGTTCCGCCCTTAACACTCATAATACCTAATAGTTTTAAAATAACATCTTTAGGAGAAGTCCAACCTTTGAGCTTACCTTTTAAGTGAACACCCACAATTTTAGGGTTTTTTACTTCCCAAGCTAAACCAGCCATAACATCAGAAGCATCGGCTCCACCAACACCACAAGCAATCATACCTAAGCCACCAGCATTGGGAGTATGTGAGTCGGTCCCGATCATTAACCCCCCTGGGAAGGCGTAGTTTTCAAGAACGACCTGATGAATAATTCCTGCTCCTGGTTTCCAAAAACCAATTCCATAGCGACTAGAAACTGAAGCGAGAAAATCAAAAACTTCATCATTTTCTTGCATAGCCACTTTCATATCTTCACTCATACCTTCATAAGCACGGATTAAGTGATCACAGTGCACCGTCGAAGGAACAGCGGTTGATTCTTTGCCCGCCAACATAAATTGAAGAAGTGCCATTTGAGCTGTGGCATCTTGCATTGCCACTCGGTCTGGCCTTAATAGAAGAAAACTTTGACCTCTCGTTAAATCTTGATTTTCAGGATCATCTAAATGTCCAAACAGAACTTTTTCAGCAAAAGTTAATGGGCGGTTCAACCGGTTGCGCACGACGCTTAATTTTTCTCCAAGAGTTTTATAAACACCTCGTACCATTTCTTCTGTTGTATCTATATTAGCCATAATTTCCTCATTTGTTAGTAGCTCAACCTACAGGGCACCGAAGTAACACTAATTTTTTAAATCTTAGCCTGTATAATATTAATTTTACTCTATAGGTCGAAGGCAAAGGTGGCAATGCCATTTGCGGCACACCAAGCCCTTATAGGCACCACCAAAAGACTAGAAATCAAAGCCCACTTGGCCTTGCAATGAGAAGGGCAAATCGACCTAGAACGTCAAAGACTAATCCTGTAAAATATAAAAATACCTTAATTTTTGCCAAAGGTTACAGTCTTATTTTGTGAGGTCAGCTTGAAGTTAATTTTTACATTTACATTACTTGTTTTCTTTTGCGGAGCGGCCCAAGCCGGACTTCACTTTGAACCTATGACTTACTTTGCCATTGGTGAGGCTCAAGAAAATGACACAGGCATTGAGTCTAAACACCTAGGCTACCTATACGGCTTACGTTTAGGCCTATACAAACCTAAGTTTCACCTAGGGCTAGAGTACTCAACAGGAGAGCTTAACTTTGAAGATCAAGGGCCTTCTTCTAGCGCTAAAACCAAAGAAACTGTCCATTATATGGGTGCTTACCTAGGTTTTCACCTACGAAAAAGAGTGGGACTTAACCTAGTTTATTTTCCAAAAGTTCGCTTTAACAGCGATTCTCCAAGAAAACTTTCTGGAGATGGCTGGAAAGTCGAACTTTATTATCGAGTCAAAACTCACGTTAGCCTCCACATTGGTTATCAACACACTTTATTAAACCATGACGAAGTGAGCCACTCACACTTATCAAACTCCCTAGAATCAAAAACAATTCTTATAGGAACAACCTTTCCCTTTTTATTATAACCTAACATAACTTATATATTTGAATCTTGTTTATATGATGATACTTTGGATTTTTAATAAAAGTCCAAGGGCTAAAGCATACTCAATGAATATTTTTTTATTAAAAACTATCTTTATCATTCTGACTTTATTTTTGTCTCTACCTTTGGCCTCTGAAGAAATTATAGTACCTAAGTTGGACTTAAATTATTGGAACCATAAAAAAATAAAAAATAATAACAATTGTTATAACTACAGCACCAATCGTCGCACCGATAATTTTGCCCAGCCCGGCTGGGCTAGTGGCATTCGACTCAAAAAATCTAACCTTAACTGCCTTGATATCACAAATGCAGCCAAAAAAGACTTAGGCTTATCAACTACGTCCTATTTTCCTTATCAAAACAAAAATGAAAATACTCTTTTAGCCTTAGTTGTTGCCCCTGGAATTGATTACCATTGGTTTCGCAGAGACAGTAATCAACTATGGTCTCATAAAATAGGAAATGCTCCCGCCAGTGATGAAGATGATGAGGGTTATCTTATTAGAAACCCAGAAAAAGCTGAGCGTGGAATTTACACCGAGTTTTGTGGTTATTTCAAAATAAAAAATTATGACCTGAACTCTCACGAGCAAAATAGCGGCTATGTTCAGATTGGTAATATGAAGTCGCTTCCTAAAAAAAGCTTACCAACGCCATCTCCGGCTCCTTCAATTTTTTCTAATCCGGCAATAAATCAACCTCCCGTTTTATCAAATTCAAAGTTAACTCTTCTTAAATACTCTGGGCGCCGAAACCCAGAGGTAAACCTTAATGAATGGGAGGCCAACCTTTCACAAATAGGTAAAGCCTTTTTTCTCCAATTAGTAAAAGATGTGAATAAAGTTCAAAATAGCCCCAACTTATTTCACATAAACAAAAATCAAAAAAATAATTTAGGTTATCGTGGTGTTCTTTTTGAAGACGAACTAGGAATTTATTTCCCACCTCATTGGTCAATTAAACTATTTAATTCCTACATATATATAGAAAATAACACACAAAGAACTACATATGTTTTTAAGTCTGAGCCCGCCGGCCAACTAGAACAAATCATATTAAATCAAAATGTCTTTTTTGATTAAAACCATCTAATTTTTATCTAAACTTACAACTGTAAAAAATCACATAAACCTCTGAAATAATTTTTATTATTTAAAATTATTTTCTTTAAATTCATTGGCCCGACTAAAATCTATAACTTTATAACCATTAAATCTTAATATTGTAATTTTATGATATCTCTACTGGCCTTTATTTTAAAGGCTTTCTAGCCTCTAGTTAGAACTCAAATATACCGAAATAAAGACAACAAATCATCTGGGAGAGCGTATGACTTTTGTATCTTTTTTTCGAAACATTGTACTCACTGTTTTATTTTTAGCAATGAACATATCTTGTGGAATTCAGCAAAGCTCATCAAAGCGACTTCCCAAACAGACTCTTCTCTTGGCTTATGCTAATAACAAAGGAGAACAAGTTTTCCAAAAAGCAAAGTATGAAGTTATAAACTCTGAAGTTATAGTATTTGACGATATCATTGTTGCGAAAGAAAGTGAGCTCAAAAAAAATGGTATTGTTTACTTGAATAATGTATCTCCACTCTCAAGAATGGTGACAAACAAAGATTTTGAAACTTCAGCTATTAAACCTATTTCTGCCAGACTATGGAAAGATGGTAACCTTCCCTATGTTATTGATAAGTCATTCACTGGCGAAAGTCTTGAGTGGCTTGAAGAACAAATTATAATATTTAATGAGATTATGGAAGCTGAGGACGTGGATGTTCGCTTAGTTCCACGAGGTCGGCAACGAGCTTATGGTAAATTTGTCTACACTCCCCTCATCAAAAGATCTTGTGGATCTTCTTATGTTGGGTACAGAGGCGTACCTTCTAATATAAATATCACATGCTTGAGAACAAGAACATTTCAACACGAAGTTCTACACCTTTTAGGGATTGTTCATGAACACCAAAGACCAGACAGAGATGAGTATGTCTTTGTTGATTCTGATGATAAAACCAATTATGGAATTTATGAACCTACAGAGGCCTATTTACCAGGCCCTTACGACCTAGCTTCAGTTATGCACTACCCACTTGGTGGACTTATTAAAATTAAGCCTGGCCTGAAAGATCCTGGTGGCAGGCTTGAACTCTCTGAGGGAGATCTTGATGGACTCGCAGACCTCTATAATATTGTTAAACCAGAACCTACACCAGAGCCAGAACCTGAGCCTAAAAAACCAGAACCAACGCCTGAGCCAGAGCCTGAACCTAAAAAACCAGAACCTACACCAGAGCCAGAGCCTAAAAAACCAGAACCAACGCCTGAGCCAGAACCCATAGCCCTTAAAGATGGGCACTATATTTTTGCTCTTCCTTTTCCTAGCCTAAGAACTTTTATAATCATTAATGGCAAATACTGCGAAAATGACGATACAACCATCGACGATAATCGCAAATATAAAATTTTATCTCAAAAAGAATTTGATAACGGCCTATTGCCTCTTGAAAAATTCACGGGATTACCTTGCATTTAAATCACACTTTAAAAGAAACATAGAAACTTTACAGTCAAAAAGTAAACCTATAAATGTCAGACTTAAAGACTTCGGATTTTACCGAAGTCTTTTTGAATTAGATAAAATCTTTTCTTTTTATTTTATCAAGAATAATTTTTTCAAAGGTATGAGGATCTTTAGGGTTAACAGCAAACAAAGCCTGTTGCTCACACCTTACTTTTTGCGTAATTAACCATCTCAAAACATCTGAGATTTTTTTATTTTTTTTGTCTCTAAAGAAAGGGTCATTCTGTAACGCATCTTTAGCTTTCTTAATAGACCTTGCATCACTCGCATTTTTTTCAGAAACATCGTAAGACTCTAAATCATACTTTTTAACATCACTCGGTAAAACACCTAAAAACCTGACATCAGGAGCTGAAAAATCCGAGTTTCTGATTAAGCTTGCAGCAGACCCCGCCTTTAAAGTTCTGTAAATATTTTGAATGGTGTAGGCATCTAAATCCCCATAAAAATACATGGGCACATCTAGCTGATCTTGAATGGTTTTACACCAACCTCGCACGCCATTACTTGGCACGCCCTTTGAGCCAATAATGATGCAGTTATTTCTTTTCGTAAAACCATTCGTTACCAAAGTATTTACGGTACTTTCAGATTCAACAATTAAACAAAAATCAATTTTACCTTTTTTTGGCTTTAACTTAAATTGTTGAGGTTTATTTTGTGGCTGAAAAGGAACTGTTCCGATGGCTCCTAAATCTACTGTTGAAACGGTACCATCACTTTCAGTTTCAGTAACGACAAGATTTTTTGAAAAAGTCTTACCACCACTATCACCGGCATGACAGTTAATTTCTTCTCTGTAAATTTCCAGTAAATGAGTAATATAATTTATAATGCTGTCACTTTCAGACTGCTCAGAAAAAGCCAAGGCTTTTAATTTGGGGTCACTTTTAGTAAGACCTTTAGACATATAATAAAGCTCTCTGGTTGAATTCACAGTTCCAACCTTTAAGTTATTAAGCATTATATCTAATAAAAAAACTGTTCTTGATAACTTTTGTACCGAAGAAACATTCAACTCCGTAGTTACCTTTTTATCACCTGGCACTAAATAACCTTTAGATGGACGATAAATGGAGTTATCCAAAGAACACTTGGTGGCTTGAAGAATGGGCCTCTGGGCTTTCTCAAGAGAATCTAACATTTCATTACAAAGATTCTCTGCCACTCGTTGAACATTCTTATCTAATTTTCTAATTTTAATTTTACCCATTTTTTAATTCCTAAGGTTACTTTCTTTTAGTTTTTTTTCTAGTGCTTTTTTTTACAACTTTCTTTTTTACTTTTGTTTTTTTTGCACCGCTGACTTTCTTTTTCGCTTTTGCTTTTTTCTTGGCTTTAGCAAGGCTGGAACTTTTTGTTTTCTTTGCTACGGCAGAAGACTTTTTCTTTTTAGCCACTTTTTTCTTTGCCGTTACTTTTTTTGCAGGTTCAGCTACATCTTCTTTTATAGGCGCTTCGCTTTCAGTCTTTTCTTTTGCTTTTTTGCCAACTACTTGTCCAAGTTTTGCGCTTTGCTTATCTTTTAAAATATTCAAACGAGCATCTGCAGCCTTAAGATCTTTTTCGGCTTCTTTACTGTCGCGCCCAAGAATTTTAATAAGACCATCAGTGGCTCGTTGTTTTCTTTTTTCATTGGCATTAACAATGCGCCCTAAACATTCAACTAAGGCCGGCCCAAAGCTTTGAATATGGTTTTTCTTACGCTCTAAATCAGCAGCCTTATTTTCTCTTTTAATGTGACGAGATAGTTTTTGACCAGCTTGCATCATTGCCCTTCTAAGTTCTTCTACCAAATCATCACTTGCATCAATGGTTTCTTTAGATGCGTTTTTAAATTTAATAAAAGGAGAAGTTACACTAATCGCAAAAACATAAGGGCCTAAAGGCAAACTGTTTTTAGATTGAGCTAAACCATAGGCTTTCCAGTTAATTGACTCCACCGCTCTAGTAATGGCACAAGCCGATTTATCAAACTGTAGAGGCACTCTATTAGCAAACCTAAGAAGTTGAACAGACTGCTCTTCAGCGGCAGCTTTTTTATCTAAAAAACGTGCGATAGCTACTTCTACCACTGTTGGCTTAAAATCACATATTTTTGGTTTTCTAGTCACAACACTAAAAAAGTCAACTTCACCAATTCGATGAATACTCTTAGCTAAACCCTCTTCGCCAACTGTCAATACAGACTTAGTTGATGGATTAGCTAAGTCTGTATTTTGAATACTCTGAAAGATTGTTTTAAACTCTTTCTCAGGAATTTTCTTAACCACCATATTAGTGAGCTTTTTAGGAAGACCATTTTTTACGCAATCTTTAATGGTATTGTCTGTAACCCGAGAAAATGCTTTTTTCATAAATTGAGCTAATGACAAATTTCCATAAAGGTGAGCATGAGTTAAAAACTCTCCCAATTTCATTGTATGAGGATGAGGCAAAGTTGATGGCGGAACCCTTGGCACATCGTCAGAAACACGGTCAACTCGTACCTTATCATTATCAAGTAAGTCATACTCTAAAGTTAAATGAGGGTTTACTAAGGTTGTTCCCTCAAGATAAGTCAATAACCCACCATCACCGTTTAACTGAATTCGCCCATCAATTTTAAAGTCTACTTTTAAACCATGGGTTTTCTTCCATTCGACGGTAGATTTGTTTTTTACTAAGCCCTTGTTGCCTTTAATGTCGACGTCTATAGTCGCCAATACGGCTTTGCGCATTTTTTTAGTTTTGCTCATCACCTTTACGCCGGCAGCATTCGTAAGCTGAGCCCAAGTGGTCGCAGCAGAAATCCCAATCCCCTGTTGCCCACGTGAGCATTGTCCACGACCAAACTTAGAAGAGGCAAGGTACTCTCCAAAAACTTGAGGAAGATCAGAAAGCTCTAACCCTGGCCCGTTATCTTCGACGGTAATTTGAATTAAATCGGTGTTCTTGGCTGAGCCTTTTCCCACTTTTTTAATAGACACCTTAAGTTCAGGAGCAATTCCTGCTTCTTCGCAGGCATCTAGAGAGTTATCTACGGCCTCTTTAAGAGTGGTTAAAACGGCCTTCAACGGGGAAGAAAAACCAACTTGCTGTAGGTTTTTTGCGAAATATTCGGCTGTGCTACTTTTTGTAATTTTAGACAATTGATTTCACTCCTCAGTAGGGTTTGAAATTTTTTAAATTTATTTTAGAGATGAGAGCAGTTGTATGCAATGTGAAATCTGAGCACACAACAATAAAGACTTCTGGCTTGTTGCATTATTTTCACGATAGTCTTATTAAATCATTAAATTCATTTGATATTTTAATCCCCTAAAATCATTTCTGCAGGGGTCAGGTGTTTTTTGTCGGTATTACACTGCTTGCAGCAAACCACAACATTGGATTTACTAGAAAGCCCTCCCCGAGCGACAGGCACCTTATGGTCCATGGTGAGCTCCTGTTTAGAAAACCTGTTAAGACAGTAATAGCACTCACCTTTTGACAGCTGGTTTTGCCACCAGGTGGACTGCCTTAGTTTACGAGCTTTAGCTCTTTCTTTAGCTTTGTGCTCAGGACTTGAGGAGGTGTAATACATGCTCCACTATTTACACTTTGCGTTATTTTTTGTAAACAAAAAAATGATCTGGCCTTATGTTTAATCCAGATTTATCTATTTCCCTATGAAAGACACTGAAATCGAAGAAAAACTAAAAGAAAAGTTTCCGGGCGCTGAACTTGCTGTTGTCGATATGACTGGCACTCAAAACCACTTTGAGGTTCGAATGAATAACAATGCTTTCGCCGAGGGCCTTTCTCGTATTGAAAAGCACCAATCCATCATGTCAGTATTTGATGAGCAATTAAAAAGTGGTGAGGTTCATGCCTTATCCATTAAACTCTTTTAAAAGGGAATAAATATGAGCAGTTCTGCAAATGAAAAAATTGAAGATCTATTAGCTAAAAACAATGTGGTTTTATTTATGAAAGGAACTCCCAGCTTTCCGCAGTGTGGTTTTTCGGCTCGTTCGGTAGCTATTTTAAATGAACTCAGTGCTGAATTTGGTAGTTTCAATGTTCTTGAAGACGACGAAGTCAGAGAAGGAATTAAAGCTTTTGGAAATTGGCCAACTATTCCTCAACTTTACGTCAACAAAAAGCTTGTGGGCGGCAGTGACATTATGATGGAAATGTATGAGTCAGGTGAATTAAAAACTATGCTTTCAAGCTCTAATGAACCTGTCGTCGATAGATAAAGCCTTAAGAATTTGCCTTGGGTTTTTTTTGGTTTTATGGGCAGCGAGTGGCGGCCCTACACCTGCCTATATAGGTCTCTATCTTTTACTCACAGGCTCTTGGGGCTTTTGTCCAGCCTACCGAGTTTTTCGCTAAACTTTAGGACTGTTGCTTCACTATTTTTGACCTAAACCCTGTAAATAATTAGTTTTTGCCTATAGGTTTACAAAAATTCCACCGATTAAAAAAGGTGGAAAACAAAAAACTACGACTTCTTATTATTGATGACGACAAAGATATTTTAGGCTTAGCTGAAAAGCTGCTCCAAAAAGACTATGACGTTCTTACAGCTTCTTCAGCCTTACATGGCTTGGAAATACTTAATTCTGTAAAATGTGACGGACTCATTAGTGACATCAATATGCCTGAAATGAATGGATTTCAGCTTTTAAACAAAATTAAAAAAAATAAAAACTTACAAGAGCTGACCATTGCCATGCTCACCGGCGTGCGAGAAAGAAAGGATATTGAAAAAGCCATTCTACTTGGAGTGAGTGATTATATTGTTAAACCTATCGACCCAATGCTTTTCTTAACAAAGGTCGACACACTTTTTAAAGATAAAGTGAGTGGTCGCAACGAAGTTAACTTCGTAAAAGTAAAAACAACAAAACAAGCTTTTATTAAAAATAAAATTGAAATTCTTAGTGTGTCTGAGATGGGTCTGATGTTGTCTTGCTCTATAGAGCATAAGCAAGGACAAATCATTGAACTCGATTTTGAACTCTTTGATGAACTTAATATTCGAGCTCCTCATTTAAAAGTACTTTCTTGTAAAAAGAACTCTCCCAAAGAATGGATTTTATATGTTGGATTTGTAGGAGCCTCAGAGGCTATACGCCAAAAACTAAGAGCATGGATTTACAAACAAAGCACTCAAAAAAGAGCAGTGGCTTAGTGGAGATTAAAATGCATATTTTATTAGCTGAAGATGACATTAATATTTCGACCATTGCCATTATGGCCTTAGAGCAAGTTGGCGGTCATACAGTGACTCATGTCGATAATGGCAAAGACGCCTTAGAACAAGCTCTCACAGAAAAATATGATTTGATTATATTAGATCAAATGATGCCCCTAATGAACGGACTTACTGTGTGCAAAGAGTATCGTTCTCTTCCTACAAGTTGCACTCCTGTAATTTTTTTAAGTGCGAAATGTCACGAAGACGAAATTAATGCCTTCAAAAATATGGGACTAGGCTATATTCAAAAGCCATTTGACCCAGCAACCCTTTCTCATATGATTGATGAAATTTTAGCCACTCAAAACGAGGATTGCGCTTGAACTCAATTAAACTCAGGCTCACCTTTCTCGTTCTCTTTTTCTTTTCTTCGCAAGGCTACATCTTTGACAAAGGTAGAAAGTCTTACAAAAGCCACAGACAAATTCACACTGAATCTCAAAAAAGCTATGACCTCCAAGAAAAGTTGATTTCTCTTAACCTAAAAGTATTTAGTCAAAAAGACTTTGAATACTTACAAAGTTTAAGAAAAGACTTTACCAATGAAGACAGAAAAAAAGCACTTAGTGATATAATACAATTTTATGCCGAGAAAAAAACGATCACTTTAAAAAGAAAAATAAAAGCTTATATTAAGTATGAAAAACAGTATGTACTACAATTAAATAAAATGCTTCCTTTTTACGAGGCTGAAATTAAATACTACACAACTATTTTTCTAAGCCTTTGGGTTTTGAGTCTCTTACTCATTTATTATTATACAGTTCGTAGCACATTTAAGCCTATTCGAACTCTCTATAAAAGAATGCTGGAGTTTTTAAACAATCGCTACACCTATGAGTTTTCTGTTCCTAAAACCAACGAGGTTGGAAATTTACACGCTACTTTTAACTCCCTAGCCCAACGAGTCTTAAAAAACATGGATGAGTTAAAAACTTTAGACAAAGCCAAATCTGAATTTTTAAGTATAGCCAGTCACGAACTAAGAACTCCCCTCACCTCAATCAAAGGTTCATTGAGCCTATTAAAAATGGGTTTAGTGGGAGAGTTTGATGAAAAGGCTATAAATCTTATGAACATTGCAGAAAATGAAACGGACCGATTAATTCGACTTATTAATGACCTTCTTGATTTAGCTAAAATGGAAGCTGGTAAATTTCCTTTAAAAAAGAACTGGTGTTCCCTAAATGATTTAGTGGAGCAAACTATCACAAGTATGAGTGGTCTTTCGGCCACGGCCAATGTTCCTGTCGAGGCCAAAGGTATACCTGCCATCGATATTTATGCTGACAAAGATAGAATTCAACAAGTTCTAACAAATTTTTTGTCTAATGCTATAAAATATAACCCAAAAGGAAAATCCGTTACTATTGAAACTGAAATTGATTCGCAAGAGAATTTATATATTTTAGTTTCTGACCAAGGCGAAGGAATTAATCCTGAAGATCAAGAGATTATCTTTCAAAAATTTAGACAATCCACAGGGCCCAACAACCCTCTTGTTAAGGGCACCGGATTAGGCTTAGCTATTGCTAAGGCTTTAATTGAAGAACATGATGGAACCATTAATGTTAGGTCCAAGCCAAAACAAGGGGCCACCTTCTATTTCACTCTCAAAAACTGGCGGTACCAATTACAACATGAAGAACAAAATCGGGTGGCATCATGAGCTTTGAAGATATGCTGAAAGAATTACAACTGGAATACATCAACAACCTTCATAAAAAAATAAGTGATGTACGTCGTCACTTACAAGATAAGAACTTTGAAAAATTACAAGATGCTTTTCATAAAATGAAAGGAACCGGCAAAACTTATGGAGTTCCTGAAATTTCTATTCTTGGTCAATTTATGGAACAAGTTTGTAAAGTTGGCGTAGAGGTCGAACCCTTAACTATAAAAAGTATTGAACTGCTAAAAAAAATTGAAACTTCGCGAAAGGCTGGTCAAATATTTGATATTAACAATGACCCTCTTTTTGTTGATTCACAAAAAATAGCTTCTTAAAAAAATTACATGCACAAATGCCTTCTAAATTCACTTGGTGAGCCAAGAAAATCCTGATAAATTAGTATTTACAGCACATACTGATAAAGGAACCTCTTATGGACTTAAAACGTCTCTTTTCTGAATTCTTAACTGAAACCCAAATTTCTGACTCTTCTGAAGACCTTGAAAACTATGGAAAGGACTGGACGAAACATTTCACCCCCAATGCCAGCCTAGTGCTATTTCCCAAAACGACAGAGGACGTTCAAAAAATTGTCGTTTGCTGCCAAAAAAATAAAATTGCAGTCATTCCCTCTGGAGGAAGAACAGGCCTTAGTGCTGGTGCCACAGCCACACAAAAAGAAGTCATTCTTTCCCTTGAAAAAATGAATAAAATTCAAGAGCTTAACCCTATTGACCAAACCCTTCGCTGCCAAGCCGGAGCTGTGCTGGAAAATATTCAAAACCATGCTCTTGAAAATGGATACTACTACCCTGTTGATTTTGCCGCTCGCGGTTCTTGCCAAATTGGCGGCACCCTAGCCACCAATGCCGGTGGTATAAAAGTTATTCGTTACGGGCTCACCAGAAACTGGGTGGCCGGAATGACCGTTGTTACGGGCACGGGTGAAGTTTTAAATATAAATAATGGGCTCGTAAAAAATGCCACCGGTTATGACTTAAGACACCTCTTTATAGGCAGTGAAGGAACTTTAGGTGTTATCACTGAGGTTTTACTCAAATTAACAACCCCTCCCCAGGATTTACAAGTAATGCTTTTTAGCACAACCACACTGGAGGCTATCATGAATGTGTATAAAGCCTTTCGTGATGAACTTGTCTTAACCTCATTTGAGTCCTTCACTGATGTTTGCCTAAACTTTGTTGAAAGCCAAGGGAGAGTCTCAAGCCCTCTTCAAGAAAAAGCACCTTACTATTTATTAATTGAATTTGAAAATACGTCAGGACAATTAGACAAAGCTATGGAGGTGTTTGAGCGCTGCCTAGAAAAAGAATGGGTCACCGACGGAGTTATAAGTCAAAGTGATCAACAGGCCAAAGACCTTTGGGCTTTAAGGGAAGATATTACAGAAGCCACCTCTGTTAAACAGCCTTATAAAAATGATATCTCTGTGAATATTCATAAAGTCCCTGAGTTTTTGAGCCTAATGACCCAAATAATTAAGGAAAAACACCCTTCATTTCAAGTGGCTTGGTTTGGTCATATTGGTGACGGGAACTTACATGTAAACATACTTAAGCCGGAAGATCTAACCAGTGATGAGTTTATAAGTAAGTGCAAAGAAGTCGATGTTGAAATGTTTTCTATGATTAAGAAGTTGGGCGGAAGTGTTTCTGCTGAACATGGAGTGGGGTTAGTGAAAAAAAACTACCTCGATCATACTCGATCTGCAGCAGAAATCGAGTACATGAAGCATATTAAACAAGTCTTTGACCCCAACGGAGTTCTTAACCCAGGAAAATTACTTCCTTAATAAATTGATAAATCCTCATTTTTAAAAAAGTGGCCTCTCTTTTGAAAGTAAACTTAAACGAAAAGTTAGCTTTTCAAAAATAGGCAAATGCCTATGTTTAATGGCTCTTTATAAAAATGCGCGAAACAACCTGATAGTAATTATGAAAGATTTCTGAAACTTTTAGTATATTTTCTATGTCGTCGTTAGTTGCCCGATCAGAAACTCCAAAGACAACACGAGTAGAAGGGTACTCCATCAAAACACAACGACCATCGGGCAGTGGCTTATCATCAGTGCAAGTTCCAATGGGCTGTCGAGCCTGCTCTATACCTTTTTCTGCCTTATCAACCCAAACTAAGCCCCCAAGGTACCTGGTAAACCGAGAGATATAATCACTCATATAATCCCCTTCTAAATCAATATTGACTTCCAGTTGACGTATAGATTTTTTTGAATAATTGGGAACAAGCTCCATACCACTATTAAAATTATCTTCATGTTCGCAAGTAGCACTATGACCATTTCTTCCGACAGTTTTTCCGTTATGAAAATATTTTTGCCCAGCAGTGAAATTTTTCATTTGTAAATCCAATGGGCGCTTTACCCACCATTTGAAAGGGCTTTTGCTCACTGAATGGTTTTCAAAGCCACCTTCCATTACAGTTCGTACCGAACGAGCTATAGTGTAGCTATACTTAACTTGCTGGCCATATTCTTTATTTAAATAACTTTCAACCTCTTTGGCCTTTGACTCTAATAGAGCCTGAACTTCAGTTTCATTTTGCGAAGACTTAATTTCATCTTGACTAAACTCTGCAATAATTTTTACTTCACTGCCTTGCTCGAATCGAAAGGCGACATTATGAAAACTATTTACTTCAAAAACTAATTGCGGCCCCTTAGGATCTAACTGTAGCTTATCTAAAATTTCAGCCTCAATTCCTTTTTTTGCCATCATTTCAACACGTATAACTTGTAAGCTAGGATGGTAAATGACTCCATTGTGAATAGAGAATTGAACAAGATCGTCAATTGTATGAAGGTCTTTAGTGACATGATCGGCAAGAGCTTTAAAGGTGGATTCTTTCCCTTTAAAATTACATTGATCACTCATTGTCTCAGCAAATAAATTTACACTTAATACACAAACCACCAATATTAAACTTATGTTTTTTTTCATTTTAGATCTCACTATTTTAAAAAAAAATTATTCTATGAATGCTTTTTTGTTCAATTATAAATCGTACAACTAGTAAAAGGGAGTATATGAAATCACTACTTTTTCTGGAGGAACACCTTCATTCACCGGATAAGGCCAGTAGCTAAAGTTGAAATCAAAGGTGACTTTATCAGCACCTACAGACTTGTATAATTCACAAGTTTCATTGCCAGTTATTAGGTTAGGGTTTAATTTGTTAAGCTTTGGGTCATTAAAGTTGTCACAAAATTTATTTTTAAAAACTATGGCCTTAGGTGGATGGAGTTTTCTAAGGTAAGCTGAAGCTTTTGTTATCCAGTCTTTATATTCTGCCACTTTAATATATTTATTCGTGGTGGCTTTTAAACAACTTTCTTGACCTTTTGGATAACCTGATAAATAGGTTTGAATTCCTACTAACTCCAAATTCCCTGTGCTCGAATTTTTCACAAAAGCCCCACTTCCACTGTCGCCCCAACAAGCACCACTTGTACCTTGCCTTAAAGATAAAATAGTTTTTGAAAAAGGACCTTCACTTTCAACTAGAGCCGAGCGCAATTGATTATGCAAAGTTCCCTCATCGTTTTCCCATCCTGGCCCCGTAATAATTACTTGATTTCCTTTCGAAAAAGAAATTTGGTCACTTAAAACGACAGGCTTGTAGTTACTTGGTATTGCTTCTTGGGAGCGGGAGAGCCTATCGCGAACTTCACTAAAATTTATGATGGCTAAGTCCGGAATATTTTCCCACTCAAGATCAGTTTTTAATGACTTTTCATAGCCGGCATGAACAACAATAGCGTTTGAATGAACCCTTAAGCCCCCTTTAGGTAAAGGCTTCATAAACTTAGACTCAGTTGCAAATCTAATTCTTAATATTCCCTCACTTTCGATCACACAATGGGCTGCTGTTAAAATTGAATCTTTATCAACGATGACACCTCCACAAACCGTAAAATCTTCACCAAAGCCATTCCAAAGATCTATAATCACATTATGACCAGCAAGATCACTTTTGGGATTCACTAGTTCACCATTATAAATGGCAAAACTTGTTGTGGACGAAAACAATAAAATTGAGAATAAAGAAAAAATATTTATAAGGTGTTGAAATTGTTTAGAATACATAACGTCCCCATGGTTTAAAGATAGCTCATACTAATAAAATGTAGCTTTCTCAGGTGTCAGGCACCTATTGAGGGGGATTGCCAAGAAAAGACAACCAAGATTCACATACCATCTATGACTTTAAACAGTAAAGACAAATCGTGTCTTTACTATATTTTTTACATCTCATTTATTAAATAGCCTTACCTTTTTTCTTAAATTGTTTTTTTTAGATGGCTGCTGTTGGCTTCAGAGGCCCAGTCAACTAGTCTTTGTCTGAGCTCCTAGTAGAGTGAAACTTATTAGCCAAAGAAAAAAGCAATGAATGATGAGTATAAAATTTTAGAGGCCTTACCAAAGTTAAATGTCTTTAACTACAAAGACCCTGTTCAGTTTTTGCTAGACACTCTTCACCAAGCTAATGAACTAAGCCCCAATGGGTTTGATGATTTTGTAAACAAATTGCAACTCAGTAACTCACGAATTTTTTTTGATATCATAAAAAAAAGAAAAAGCCTCCTAGTTAAACATACTGACTTTCTACAAAATGCTTTGCAGTTACCTGAAACAGAGCTTAGGTATTTTCGACTTATTATTAAATACAGTCACATTTCAACACCCATCGAAAGAGAATTTTTTAAACAACTCATTGAACGAGAAAAAATTAGAGCCACAACTGATGAAATTTCTAATGACTTATTTGGCGTGTGGACGCGAACCCAAGCCAATGTCATTGGCGATTCTGATGGCATCCCTCCCCCTTTTGCCAGAGATGACTCGTCTATGTATATTGATGAAGCTAAAGGGGAACTTAATATTTTCACTGAACCTTTTGCTGAAAAAAAAGCTTGGACTCAGTTTATTCCTTATAATCTAAAATTAAAGTCGGATAAGGTGAATCACTTTAAGTTCAATTTTGGCCACGGAATTTTGCCGGAAGTGGACTACTACACTGTTAATCAAGTCGCTGAAAACGTGACTTTGATTGATGTTCGCTGGTATGCAGATGACCGATGGGGTGTTTGGAAAACACAACTCACTTTAGATGCTTCTAAAAATAATTTATACGCAAACATATTTACTGATGGCTCTTTATGGGGACAGGGCAGTAGCCAATGTCATTTTTCTAGATAAACCTCAGCAATACAACTTAATGGCTTAGTTTTGGAACATTCTTTTTATAATTAAATTTTGGTTTATTTATATTGTGAGATCTTTTCTGAGAGGTCAAACATTTTCCTTTCGTAGAAGTTGTGCGACGCTCTTTCATTAACTCTACATTGTCTGTTTCTGGAAAATAAAGAAACTGAGTTTTTGATTCATGCAGCTCGAAATGCATCAAGGCGTAATCTTCAGTACTATTATGAATAGATCCGAAAACATGCGAAATCTCATGAGCATCTAATATATAGCGGCCATAGCCATTTGTTGAAGTTCTCTGGAATGGCCTTACCCACATAGATTTAAAATCATCAAAACAGTTGAAACCAATATAAGAGATTCCTAAAGCCTCTCCAAAATAATTCGAAAAGTCAGAGCTGTTGGTATAGAGCATACTAAATGATTTTTGTGAAAAACGATCTGTTTTGTCACCAAAATTTTTGACTTTTTTCATTGCAAAACGTTCTTTTTCGTTTTTTAACTCTTGTGTTGAAAGATCTAAAGAGCTTGCAACAAACCCATCTAATTTAATTTCGGCTCCTTTATAAACAAGATCTGTGAGCTCTAAATTAATATTTAAAGTTTTATTAAACCAAAGCCTTTGCACCATATAACTACCTAAAATAAAAAGAAGGCCTTTGCCACTGTAACTTTGATTAAACTTATCTGTATATAAAGCCTGGTAGCTATGAACCAAAGGTGTTGAATAAAAAATATCATCATTACCAGAGGCAAAATCAACAACCTGCCTTTTATCGCCAAAAATAAGAAGAGCTTGATCATTAGGAAGCTCAATCACCCCATAAAACTCTTGCTCTAAGAATTTTGAATTTTGTAGGTGAGAGTTTTTGTATTTAAGTAAATTAAACCTATAAAATACTTCAGAACTTAACTGAGGTTCATTGTTTTTTTGATCTAAGGGGTATATTTTTCCCTCATACAAACTTATATCATCAAATATATCCATTTCCTTTTCATAAGAATTGCGATAAGTTTCCTGCTGGCTCAATGGGATGTGATCGAAATTGGCCGTCAAGCTGCCAATCAAGTCTTTAAGGTCAATGGCTTCGGCAGAGTTTTCCTTTTTGTCACGAACCAGAACAGCCCCTTTAGCAAAGTCACCTCCAAAGTAAGCCGCCCAACTATCAGGCACAATAATTTTATCCTCACCTATAAAAACTTCTTTAATGTCTTGAAACTCTTGATCAGTGAAAGGTTCTTGTGGGCTAGGACGACAAGAGATCAAACTGCAAATAGCCACTATAATAACAACTGTAAGATATTTCGACACTGTAATGCTCCCCATGCCTTGTTCAGTCAATAAAACAACTCATAAGGTTATATAGTCCAAAATATATGCCAAAAATATTTACTGAGCGATTTGAACCCGAACAACTTGAGTTTTGTCAAAATTAGGTGCAGAGGGTGCCCCTGAAGTTCTCTTAGAAATTGGTATATAAGGGCTTAAGATTTCACTTTCTTTACTGTCGGTGCCAAAGTATTTTTGATAACTCAAGTTTATATTCGGAACTCCTTCATCAACTAAATTTAAATACTCTGAATTAGGGAGCATTCCATATTTGTAAATAACATCTAAGGCTAACTGATGCCCACCTGAGGTTCTTGCTTTTGCTCCCAAACTTAACTTAGCCCCATGACCAAAGCCAGGCTCTTGCATAAAAATATTGTTATTGATTAAGTCAACGCCATAGGTTTGTCCATAATTCAAGTTATGAAATATAACTTCAGCGTTTAAACCTAAATTTAGTTCCGTTCCACCTTTAAGTAACTTAGATGCACTTATGCCACCTTTAAAGCCCAACTGGAGGCCAATGGAATTATCTTTTTCATTTCCACCTATATTTCTTTGACCAGATAAAGAAACCTCTCCGTTAGAAACTACTACATAATTGCCAAGGGAAAAACAACGAGTCACACCCCTGGCCATTGCCAACTGTAATTTACGATTCGATAAATGTGGGTTTTTAATTAACTTTAAATCTCCTTCATTAATTCCCAAAGCATTGTGAGCTTGCCCTTGAGCATTTAATAATCCAAGTCTGCGCTCATGATCAAAGTTATTTTCCGTCAACTGAAATGAATACTTTTTGTATTTACCCTTTTCTAGTTCTTGACGAATTTGCGCCGAAAAGCTCAACTGGTCATTAAAGTGTTTGCTGGCCGCTTCATTACCAGAACTTGGTTTGCCTGGTTGTTTGTTACCAAAAGTAAATTTTTCTTTCTGGTTATTATCAAGTGGTACAAACCCTTCCGGCAATTGACTGCCTGATGTATTTTTCGTTAAATTTTCTGGCAGAATATACAATGTATATAAATTCATATCTAAACCAAAAGATACTTGAAGGTCATCTCTCCCTATAGAAGATAAATTCTTTGCGTAATGAAAACCTAGACCAGCTGTGTGAAACTCATCTGTACCTCTGTTTTCACGGCCAACAACAGATAATACAATGTCTGAAACCCCTCTAAAGTGGTCATTGTAAGTTCCCAATCGAAAAGAACTTTCTCCTGACTTTAGGGGTTGGTTCACCTTAGCCATCGGAACAGAAACTTTAAGAAAACGATTCTCAGCTATAAATTTATTTTGAGCTCTTTGAGGAAAGACTTTATTAACCAGAGATTGTAAGTGATTGGGTAATTTATCAAATGGAACATCGTACTCTTCAATATTTTCAACTATAGAATCTGACTTTGAAAGAGAGCAAGACACAAACTCTTTCTTGTTTAATAAGTCATTTTCTGTATTAGACAAAGAAGAGGATAATGAAGCTGAAGTAACATCGCATGAGGGAACAGAATCAGGCAAGGCTTCTGAAATAAGTGTAGATAAAGCCTGACTACTAACACCGGCGGCTGCACGGTTATCTTCTAAACCTTTTTGTTGGCATTGCCCTTGGTGACAAACCCAGTTTTTTTGGGCAGGTAATGTAACAAGGGTTGCCAGCTTTTCAGGTTTTGAATTGTCTAGATCTTGAACGGAACGAGTATCAGTTTGACCATATGATGATGAGCCTAAAGCATACAGAGAACCGATAAATAACAAATTCAACACGGCCTTATTCATATCAACGCTTTATTATAATAGGGTCTTTTTATTTAAACACTTTACAAATTGAAACTATAGATAAAAGACCAGTCTAAGTTTTTTTCTAAAACGATTATTCGCCCATTTAATAAAACCAAAATAAGTTTCAGTAAAACCAAAGCCCAGAAAACATTGTATTTAAATCACTCGTGTTCTTAGAGAGGTGTTTAACTGTGCAACCTCTTGTTGTAAAGACTCCATATCTTTTACATCTAGGTCCATAATTAAATAACCTAAATTAGGGTCTGTCGACAAGAACTGCCTTAATATATTAGCTCCAAACTTAGAAACAATACCATTCACTTCTCCTAGAACACCAGGTACGTTTTTGTGTATATTTAGTAAGCGAGCACAGTCTTTAACAGCAGGAACTTCAATTTGAGGAAAGTTAACAGCTCCAGCAGACTGCCCTTGTAATAAGTATTGCTGTAAACTCGTTGCAACTTCAATACCTATATTATATTGGGCCTCCTCAGTACTTCCTCCAATATGAGGAGTGAGAATTACATTTTTCAAACCTCTTAATTCACTTTCAAAAGCTTCTTTATTGTTTTTCGGTTCTTTTGGATAAACATCAACGGCAGCTCCAGCTATATGCTGACTTTTAATGAGTTGTGCTAAGGCAGAAATATCAACAACACTGCCTCGACTGGCATTAATTAGGTAGCTCCCTTTTTTCATTAAGCTCAGTTCTTTGACCCCCATCATATTTTTTGTTTGTTCAGTTTCAGGAACATGTAAGCTCACAAAATCACTGGTTTGTAAAAGCTGACTTAAATCACTTATAGAATTAGCATTTCCTAACGGAAGCTTTTTAATGACATCATAATATTGAACATTAAGCCCTAAGGCTTCAGCTAGAATACTTAACTGAGTTCCAATATGACCATAGCCAATAATTCCTAAAGTTTTTCCTCGAACCTCATTGGAACCTAATGCCGACTTATCCCAAACTCCAGCATGAGCTTTTTGACTACGGTCACAAATTTGTCGAGACAAGCTCACAAGTAAAGATATAACAAGCTCGGCAACACTTCTTGTGTTACTGTAAGGAGCGTTAAAAACAGGTACAGCCATTTGGTTGGCAAAATCGGTATGAACTTGATTTGTGCCAATACAAAAACAACCTACAGCTTTTATATTTTTATTATTCTCAAAAAAACTAGGGTTAAGCTGTGTTTTAGAGCGAATACCAATGGCATCAAAATTACTTGTTTTTTCTATTAATTCTTTGTCTGAAAACGCCGTTAGTTCTCTAGAAACAGAGAAACCTGCCTCGGTGAGTTTTTCAACTGCAATTTCGTGAATTCCTTCTAACAATAATACTTTCATTGGGCTCAACTTATTTCTCCTCAAGAAGACTTTATAATGGCCGTAGTATACAAAAAAAATGGAAATTTTACACAGGAAAAACATCAGTTTGAAGAATTAACGTCAGACCTTGAATAGTTTATTGTCAAGACAAGCCCTTTCCACTAAGTTCAAAGTCATTGTATAATTTTTACTAAAACCCTGAGGAATTCATACCAATGCCATTTCAGTTACTTGTTGTTGATGATGACGAAGTTGTGACTTCTACCATAGAAAAAATGCTGCCTGAAAATTGGGAAATGACTAGCTATAATGACCCTAATCAGGTTTCTTTTACAAAAAAATATCATGCCGCTTTTATAGATATGCACTTATCAGGAGACTTAAATATTCATGATGGTGCTGAGCTTGTAAAACAGGTAAAACATCACCAACCCAACTTAGAGGTTCTCGCTATCTCAGGAGATATGAATCAAAACACTATGGAGCTAGCCTTAGAAATGGGGGCCTGCCGTTACATAGCTAAGCCTTTAAGTCAAAAATACATTCAGGCCATTCTTAATCAAATCGAAAGTTATTTTCTTATTATTTCTACCAGTCAAAGGCCAAACCTCGCTGACTCCAAACAATGGGTGGGTCAAGGTACTAAATTTTTAGCCCTTACTAAAAAAATTGCTCAACTCAAACATGAACCTGGCCCTATTTTAATTGAAGGAGAAACTGGAACAGGAAAAGAAGTTGTTGCTCAGCTTTTAAGAACTTCAGAAAGCACTCCTTTCATTGCCGTGAATGTGGCAGAAGTAGCAGAAAACTTATTTGAATCTGAGTTTTTTGGTCATAGTAAAGGTGCTTTTACCGGAGCGGCACAAAATAAGATGGGCTTAATTGAGGCTGCTGATGGTGGAGACTTATTTATTGATGAAATTGAAGCTTTGAATTTAAATGCACAAGTAAAACTACTTCGTTTTTTGCAAGAAGGAGAAATTCGAAGAGTCGGTGCTTCTGAATCAAAAAAAGTAAATGTTCGAGTTCTTATTGCCACTAATAAAAACTTAGAACAAATGATCAAAAACGGAACCTTTCGCGATGATCTGTTTTGGCGAATTAATGGCAAAAAAATCGAACTGACACCGCTTAAGTCGCGCCCTGAAGATATTGAGCCTCTTGTTCGTCATTTTTTAAAAGACATCACTCCGTTTAAAACCTTGGCGCCAGAGGCTCTTGAAGAGCTAAAAAAACACACTTGGCCTGGTAATGTTCGGGAATTAAAACGAGCTTGTGAAAAAATTGTTCACCTGTCTCCCTTACCTATTATTCGCAAAGAAGACATTGATAGCTACCTCATACTTTCACAACCGGTTGACTTTGATGTTCAATCTGAACTGCCTTTACAAGAGCAAATTGATCGTGTTGAAAAGTCTATTATTGAACGATCTTTACAAAAGCATAAAAATATAGATATTGTTTGTGAAAAGCTTAGTGTTTCAAGATCTAATTTATATAAAAAAATTAAAGAATACGACATCCAATGGAGAAACTCATAATGCAACCCAGCCTTTGGTTACAACCCCTATTTATTAGAACATCTCTTGTTGCTTGTGGCTTTTTAGCCCTAGCCTATTTATTTTTTTACTTTGTCAGTAAACAAAACCCAAACAAGTATAAAAGCTTGAAAGCAAGTTTTATAAGCTGGCTTGTTGTAGCTCCCCTATTGTTTTTAATTGCTGGAGCTCCGGCCCCTTTCCCCTTAGCTGCTATTGTTCTCGTGGGCATATACAGTGCAAAAACATTTTTTCGTATGACAGGCATGTACCATCGTAGTTTGTTTGTTTTAACTAATTATTTTTTCATTTTTATTCAAGGCTATCTTGTTTATAGTAACCCGGACAGCCCTCTTGTTCATATTAGCCCCATGATTTATTTGCTCACTATCTGCCTTATACCTATTATCACAGATGCTTACGAACATATGATTCAATATATTGGCTTGTCACTTCTGTCGTTTTTGTTTTTTGGCTGGGGGCTTCTTCACTTTGCCATGATTCTTGATTTTGAAAAAGGCCTATACACTGCTCTTTATTTAATTATTCTATCTGAGTTTAATGATGGCATTTACAAGCTGGTTAATTTAGAGTGGGCCAAGTTTAAACCTTTAAAAAATTTATCCCCCAGGCTAAGTTTAGAAGGGGTCATCGCTTCTTTTAGTTTAACTCTTATTGTTGCTTGGGCGATGAGAAGCTGCTTACACACTCGCACTGAAGCTTATTGGTTATCTGCAGGAATTATAATTTCTATTTTTGGTCGAGTTGGCACTTTAACTATGAGTATGATACGTCGTGATCTAGGTATTAAAGATAGCGGTAATGTTTTTATTATTGGAAAGGATGATATTCTTGCTCGTGTTGACAAACTTATTTTTGTGGCCCCTATTTTATATTATGTCTTTTTAGCTCTCGACAGCGAATTTTTCAAAAACCTGAACTTTTAAGGTCTGTGATTCATGAAAAAATGGAACTACGAAAATGAACAGTACACAAAGCTCCCTGCTGAATTAAAACATCTTCCTTTATTTACTCGACATTTTGATTTTACTAGCTGGGTGTTTCGCTGCCTATGGGGCTTCTTAATGAAGCAAGTCATCTTTCGTTTTTATGTCAGAATTAAAACCCATGGAAGCTTTAAAGAAATTTATAAAAAACACCCAAGGCTTCTAATTATTTCCAACCACACTAGCCATATTGACACAACAGTCATTACTGCAGCGATTCCTTTTAAGTACTGGTTAGATTTGTATATTGGTGCCGCCAAAGATTACTGGTTTTCAAACACTTTATTTACTTTCTTCTCTAAGCATTGCCTTGGCGCTATTCCTATCGATCGTAAAGAAAAGTCGAGTGAATCAATTAAGCTTATTATTCGATTACTCAAAGCCTTGGATCGCATCTGGATGATTATTTACCCCGAAGGCACCCGTTCCCAAGATGGTTACATCAAAGAATTTAAACGTGGAATTAGTATTTTTTCAAAAAAAACAGAAACTCCTATTTTATTTTTATATATGGAAGGTAGCAGTCGTTTAATGCCTAAAGGCTCATTTCCCAAAGCGGGAACCATTGAACTTTATATTGGCCCCGTTCAACCCCCTGCTGATATTGATGAAATCTCATCCAACTACAAAAAGTGGGTGAAAACTATCAACCCTAAGGCCTTTAAAGAAGATAACAAACCTTATTCTGCTGAATAGCCTCAGGCTATAAAGAAAGACAAGTCCTGTAAGCCTATGGGGCTTGCTCTCTTTTCTCATTTATGCTCTATATGGAACCTATAATAAAGTCGTCCTATGAGGTCTTTGAGTGAATAACTTTAGCTTTACTATTTCAACTGTCAACGGAAGCGGAAGCCAATCGGCTAACAACATCTTATTAAAATCTTTATTTCGAAAGGGCTACCCTGTTTCAGGTAAAAATATCTTCCCCTCAAACATTGCTGGCCTTCCAACAACTTATAGCATTCGAATCAATAAAGAGGGATTCACTTCTTTTGAAAATGAAAAACAACTTTTAGTCAGCATGAATGCATCCACATTAAAACAAGATATGAGCACCTTAAAAAAAGGCTCAGTTATTATTTATAATTCTAATTTAAAAATAGACGACTCCATATTTTCAGCTCATCACCAAAGCTTTGGGGTTCCTTTTAAAAACTTAGCCCGTGAAATTTCTAAGTCCCCAAATATGGTTAAATTTCTAACTAATATGATATATGTGGGAGTTTTAAGTCACTGTTTAGACCTTGAGGTCGATCACGTTCACCAAGTTATTAATGATAGTTTTGCTAACAAACCGGCGGTGGTTGAAAATAATCAAAAAGCTATGTTAGCAGGCTACGAGTATGCTAAAGAAAATATTGATTTTAAAGTCGACCTATTTAAGCCCGACACAAGTAAAAACAAAGATAAGGTTTTAATAGATGGTAATACCGCTAGCGCTCTCGGCTTAATATACGGTGGGTGCAATTTTATGTCTTGGTACCCCATCACTCCCTCTAGTTCCGTCGCCGAACAGTACGAAAAATATGCCAAGACACTTTTAACAACTGATGAAAATCAATCTCAGTTTGCTTGCTTACAAGCCGAAGACGAACTTAGTGCTATCTCCATGGTTCTTGGAGCTGGATGGAGTGGAGCTCGAGCGGTTACTCCCACTTCAGGCCCTGGGCTCTCCTTAATGGCAGAGGCTGCAGGCCTTAGCTATTTTGCAGAAATTCCAGCTGTTATTTGGGATGTTCAAAGAGCTGGCCCATCAACCGGACTCCCTACCAGAACCATGCAAGGAGATCTTAGCTCGGCCTACCACCTTTCCCATGGCGACACAGAACATATCGTTTTGATTCCAGGAACTCCTGCTGAGTGCTTTGAAATGGGAGAGATCAGCCTCAACCTCAGTGAAGAGCTACAAACGCTAGTGATTGTTCTCAGTGATCTTGACCTTGGAATGAACCAATGGATAAGCCCTGAAATAGAGTGCCAATTTCAACCATGGAAACGAGGTAAAGTTTTACAAAAAGAAGATTTAGAAAAGCTTGAGTCTTTTCAGCGCTATGAAGATATTGACAAAGATGGGGTTTGCTACCGGACATTGCCTGGCACTAACCATGCTTCTGCTGGCTACTTTACACGAGGAACAGGTCATGACACCGACGCCTCTTACAGTGAAAATCCTGAAGTTTTTGAAGCCTTACTACAACGACTAAAATTTAAAATTGAAAATGCTAAAAACCAACTTCCTGCTCCTCAAGTGCAAGACAATAAAAACGACGTTGGAATTCTCTGTTATGGCTCCAGTGAACCCGCGGCTTTAGAAGCTCTAAATATTTTAAAACGTGAGCATAAGATCAATTGTGACTATCTAAGAATAAAAGCCTTGCCATTTCATGATCAAGTCCAAGACTTTTTAACCCATCATAAAAAGGTATTTGTGATTGACGTCAACAGAGATGGACAAATGCACCGATTAATCCTACAAAAATTTCCACAGTTTTGGAACTCACTAACTTCCATTACCCACTTCAATGGCTTACCAGTAGATGCCCAAGATTTGAGCCAAAATATACTTACACATTTGTCGAAGGATCCATCATGAGTGAAAACGCCCTCGGAATTGAAAAAAAATCTTACAAAGGAAGCCCCTCCACTCTTTGTGTGGGTTGTGGTCATGATAGTATCACTCAACACTTAGTTAGTGCTCTTTACGAAACCAACACGCCCCCTCATTTGATCACTAAAATTTCTGGTATCGGTTGCTCTTCAAAAACAACTAATTATTTTGTAAACCAAGCCCATGGCTTTAACTCAATACATGGTCGTATGGCCCCGGTTGCCACGGGCGCTAAGGTTGCCAATAAAGATTTAAAGATTATTGGAATATCTGGTGATGGTGACTCCGCGAGTATTGGCTTAGGTGGCTTTGTTCATTTACTTCGCCGAAATGTACCCATGGTTTATATTGTAGAAAACAATGGGGTTTACGGTTTAACTAAAGGTCAATTCTCTGCCACCGCCGACCTAGGTAGCACAGTAAAATCCGGAGCTCCTAACTACTTTGAGTCGGTTGATCTTTGTGCCCTTGCCATGACTTCTGGAGCTAGTTTTGTTGCCCGTGCTTTTTCTGGTGATAAAAAACAATTGGTGCCTCTAATTTCTGCGGCACTTCACCACAAAGGCACAGCTTTTATAGATATTATTTCCCCTTGTGTAACCTTCGCTAACCATGAAGGTTCAACTAAAAGTTTTAATTACGTAAAATCTAACAAATTAGATTTACAAGAAATTGGCTTTGTTCCTCAAGCTGAAGAAGTCACTGCTGATTATTCTGATGGCGAAAGTACACTGGTAAAAATGCATGATGGCTCTTATCTTAAACTGACAAAAATTAATGATAAAAATTATGACCCTCTCAACTATATGACAGCAATGTCGAAAGTAAAAGCGGCTCAAAAAGAGCAATCTATTTTAACCGGGCTCATTTATCACGACCCTGAAACCGAAGACCTACTGACCAAAGAAAATATTTTAAAAAACAAAGCACTCGTGCATACATCCCAAAAAGACTTTCAACCTAAAGCTGATTCTTTAAAAAACATTATGAATCGGTATAGATAATTTTTAAAAGACCAAAAACTGCTCTAAAGTAGAGGTCTCTCATTTTTTTCAGAGCTTTTTTTAAACAGCGCTTTGGTAAGAGGCCCTTCCTCACTGGCTTTCTCACCCAGCTCTTTAAATGTTCAAAAAAACTATAAATATTCGCAGAAAAGAACATGATAAAACAAAAACGGTTTGATATTCTTAGGAGGTTAGAAATAGCAATAACTTTATAAATATTAAGAGGATACACCATGAAACGACAACCTAAGTTACCAGCAGCGGCGAATGCTGTTAAAAAAATCATGTCTCCCATCGATAACTTTATGCACCTAGAAGCATCCAGCGGCATCCTTTTATTATTTGTCACTGCTATTGCTTTATACCTAGCCAATTCAAGTTTTCATGAAGCTTATGAACATTTTATTCATACTCCTATTGGAATTAACTTCGGAAGTTTTGAATTAAAAATGGGGCTGCAGCATTGGGTGAACGATGCCTTAATGGCTATTTTCTTTTTTGTTGTTGGAATGGAAATTAAACGAGAACTCGTCATTGGTGAACTTTCAAGCCCTAAAAGAGCGGCTCTTCCTATGTTTGCCGCTTTGGGGGGTATGGTTGCTCCGGCTTTAATTTATACTTTTTTTAACATTAACACCGACACCATCAGTGGTTGGGGAATTCCAATGGCTACAGATATAGCTTTTGCTGTTGGGGTTTTATCGTTAATGAGCAAAAGGGTTCCTTTTTCTCTTAAAATTTTCCTATTAGCTCTCGCCATTGTTGATGATTTAGGAGCTGTTTTAGTGATTGCTTTTTTCTATACCGAAGAACTTTCGCAAACTGCTTTTGCTGTTGCTGGTGGGTCGCTGGGGCTTATTATACTTATGCTTTTTTCTGGCATTGAAAAGGTGGTTATATATATTATTTTAGGCCTCGTATTTTGGTTAGCTGTTTTGCAAAGTGGAATTCACGCCACTATTGCAGGTGTAATTTTAGGCTTTCTTGTTCCTTTGGAGCCAATTTTTAACAAAAAGCTTTTACCTGGAGCTCTAAAACCTTTACTGGATGATATTCACGATAAAATTGATAAAGCCGCAAAAAGCTCTGCTGAGTTAAACGAAGCTGCCCACCATGAGTTCATGCAATTAAAGCAATTTGCTGAAGGTGCTCAAAGCCCATTAGAAAGAACAATCCACTCTTTGCATTACTGGGTGGGCTTCGGGATTATGCCATTGTTTGCTTTAGTGAATGCTGGTGTTCATGTCGGAGACTTTCAAGTGAATGAGTTTATTTCACACCCCGTCAGCATGGGTGTAGTTTTGGGTTTATTTTTAGGAAAACCTGTTGGTGTTTTCTTGTTTTCTTACTTAGCTGTGAAACTAAAGATCTCTTCTTTGCCGCAGGGCGTAACTTGGTACCATATTTTATGCGCTGGAACTCTGGCTGGGATTGGTTTCACAATGGCGATCTTTATTAGTAATTTAGCTCTGGGAGTGTCTGTTGGCGGAACCAACTCTAAGTTAGGTATATTACTGGCTTCAGTTCTAGCCAGTATAGCTGGGCTTATTATGCTTGGTTTTTCCAAATCTGAAAGCCACAAATCGTAACCCCTCATTCCAACCTTTGACTTTGCTGGGAGATGATCGTAAATCGGTTTCTCCCAGTTGCTTTTATTTCATTGCGAGAGGTTATAAACACCTTATTGTATTGAAAGTCCAAGAGAGATCTGGCAATTTAAGAAACACCAAATTATTGGTTATTGGCCGAGTAGCTCAGTTGGATAGAGCAACTGCCTTCTAAGCAGTGGGTCGGGAGTTCGAATCTTCCCTCGGTCACCATACAGAAACCCTTAGCGTTATTAATGTTAAGGGATTTTTTTTGCCTTTTTCATAATTGGGAATGTTTGGTAATTTGGGTTTGGTGCACACGACTTTTTAAACGAGCTCTACTCTTAGACTAGTAATGTTGTTTGCAACTTCACTCAATCTCTTATCAGTTCTGTGTATGTAGATCTTGGTTGTTTGGGTACTAGAGTGGTTCAAAAGACGTCTTAAATCCTCAGTGCTAGCTCCTGCTGTGTAATATAAATCAGTCGCTGAATGCCTCATTTCGTGAGGAGTGATGCGCTTAACACCTAAACGCTTACAAATCCTCCTAAGGCCACTTTTCACGCCATCATATTTGAGCATACCACCAGCAAAGCCCTCACAGACAAATTCTGATTGAGGGTTTTTAGCTTTTAGCTCTAATAGGTATTCTTTCAAATCATTAGACAAAGGCGCTGTCCCCCAATCTTTCTGTTTTGGGAAAGGTTGAAGCTTTTTCTCTTTGCGGTTGTAAGAAGAGTTAATCACAATACGCTCGTTATTAAACTCTACCTGACTCCACTTAAGGGTTTGTACCTCACATGGTCTCATACCAGTCAATATCGAAACCCAAACAGTAGGTGCTAACCAATGCTGTTCTTGTCTCAATGTTTTTAAAATTACTGTGGATTGAGAAGCTGTCCAGAAATTACGTTCCTTTTAGGCAACCTTTGGCTTTAGCTTTTTCTACACAGGATTAAACTGAATTATCTCAAAATGATTAATAGCATCTTCAAACATCAAATGAATAATGTTATAAACATGTAATCTAGTTTGAGCAGACAGACCTATTTTTAAAGCAAGAAACACTAAATAACAGTGTGAATATTGTCGTGCTTCAGCACAAAATCTCACATCTGAATATCACATAGTAAATACCACAACGCCAGGGAAGCTCTGACCCAGACTATCGCCTCTACTTGGTGGCTTAAATGATAACCATAGTTTTACTGCTATTTAATCTAAAGCCTAAAGCCCTGTTTCCAGTAAAGTTCGATCGACAAGTTGCTCTCCATACTTGTCTTAAAATATAATCTGTATTGTTCCTAACCTTATACGAAGGATAATTTATGAATTATTTTTTAATAACCTTATCTTGTTTTTTTATGCTGTCATGTGCTCACTCTTCAAAAAATGATCGAAAAATAGCCTCCATTAACACAATTTCAAAAAAAGTACTTTTGAACTCAAGATCTTTAAATATATCAAACTATTGTTCGTTTCCTTATTTAAATAAACATAGTATCTCAATTACAAAAAAATCTCCTATTCTCAACCGTCAAATAGGAAAAACTAACTTTCTTGATCTAGAAACTTGCAACCAGACAGCAAGAGAAGCTAAAGAAAATTTAGCCAATGCAGAAAGGTTAAGTACTCCGGGAAATGTTATTGTTGATTTAGAAAGATTCAATGTAACTGCCGTTAATGCTGATCAAGATATAACAAACCTTGAGCTCTTGAAATATTTTAATTCGACTGTCAGTGAAATCCCCCTATCAACTGATGGTATTTCTGAAAATATATCAAACCTTGAGTTGTTAAAAATTCTTGTAGAAAGATTTGCTGATAACGGACAACCTTCAACTGGAAATGCAGAGCGAGCTGCACCAATGTTACCTGAAGTTGCAAAATATCGAAGATTTCCAAATAAAGAAATTATAGATACAATACGTAACACTGATATACTTAAGGGAAGGACAGATATTTCTATATATGAAGTATTGCGTTGGTTTGCTGACGCATACAATCCGAACCCAGATAGAGTAAAAGAGGGGAAGCGATTGAATGAAATGCAAACAGGTGGTCCTAAAACAATAGTTTTAAATGCTTTAATTGTAGTGTTTGAGGCTAATATCGAAATCCCAACTGCAAAAACTAAGGGCCCAGCTTGGATTAATTCGTCAGTTCGCAACACCTTTCTTAGTAATTACACTGACTGATAATTAACCTAGTGATAAAAATCAACGTATCGACGTGATTCATTTTACCAATTATAACTCATCACTATCATCACCAAAACATTTTTTTATTTTTGCATTACTCCCCTATAGCCGGGCCCAACAATTTTCTATCCCCCCACACGGCCGCGTTTAAAGCCAAGCATTGGTCTGCAGGTGTACATTTGGTGCACACGACTTTTTAAACGAGCTCTACTCTTAGACTAGTAATGTTGTTTGCAACTTCACTCAATCTCTTATCAGTTCTGTGTATGTAGATCTTGGTTGTTTGGGTACTAGAGTGGTTCAAAAGACGTCTTAAATCCTCAGTGCTAGCTCCTGCTGTGTAATATAAATCAGTCGCTGAATGCCTCATTTCGTGAGGAGTGATGCGCTTAACACCTAAACGCTTACAAATCCTCCTAAGGCCACTTTTCACGCCATCATACTTGAGCATACCACCAGCAAAGCCCTCACAGATGAATTCTGATTGAAGGTTTTTAGCTTTTAGCTCTAATAGGTATTCTTTCAAATCATTAGACAAGGGAGCTGTTCCCCAGTCTTTCTTTTTTGAGGAAAGGGTTGAAGCCTTTTTTCTTTGCGGTTGTAAGACGAGTTAATCACAATACGCTCGTTATTAAACTCTACCTGACTCCACTTAAGTCCTATTAACTAATTAATTTAACCGTCCGATAAAAATCTATGGTACTTCGACTTACACCCTTATTTACTTCTATTCTTATCTTTAGTGCGGTCTTCTACACTACAAACGCACCTACAAGCTCAGTTATAAATATTGTGAACAGAGAAATTAGCTCAATTAATATAGACCTATTGGATCAAAATCAGGTAAGAAAGCGAGTTAGTCAATTAGAAAAACAAGGTAAAGGCGAGGATGCGCAAAAATTATGGAGTGCACACATTGCCGCTGTAAAAAAACTCAACTTAAATTTGAAAATGTAAATACGTCTATGTTCAACAACTAGGCGCTGGAAGATTTTGGGCATATCAAGAAGAATTAAGATCTAACGGTAAGACAGAATACGCAGACACTCTTCTTAGCTCCTATGATTCTAGCCAACTTGATTATATCGATCGAATATTTTTTTACGAATCTATGGCCAGGAACTTAACTACAAAACAGGTGATAAAAGAGATTGCGGCACGCCCTGTCTTTTTAGATGGACTTGAGCAAGATGACCCTTCAATGGGAGGCACAGGATATAGGAGACCAATAAAAGATGAATTAATGATTGGAATTGGTTTTTCTGAAGAAGGGTCTGAAAATAGGCAAAATTTAAAATTAATTTTTGCAGATGTCTTAGGTGAGGATTGGAACAATGCTCTGATGGGTTTAAATGAAAGTGGTAATTTTGTTTATCGTGAGAAAAAAAACTTAGAAAGTAACTCATTACCTGATCTTACCAACAATGATATAACTCCAGGCGTAACTAATAAAGTCCAAACAGAAAAAGCTGACAATGGATACGTCGGTTTTAAAGGAACATGTTTGTATGGAAAAAAAGATGAAGTTAATATGAAAAAATTCTGCCAAAACGTGCTAGACTTATTTACAAAAAATTTTAAGTCTGCAGTAAGAAACGGTAGAATTAGCTTCCTAATGAACCCAGAACAAAATATTAATTGCAAAACAACTTATAGCATTCAAGTCTTAGCTGATAAGATCACAAAATATGAAAAGGTAAAAGAACCCACTAAAGAAAGAAGCATACTAACGATAAACTGGCAAAGTAGAGAAAATGAAAATCAAGAGGCTATAGTCTCTTTAGAAGAGGTCTTAAAGCTATCAATTGATCATTGTAAGACTGAGGTTTTAGAAGAGTCTCTGGCAAAAAAAACTATGAACCTCTTTAATAAAGGGTTTGAGGTCTTCCTTGAACATCTTGATGGACCTTTAAATCAGATGAAAACAGAAAGCTTGCCAGTTACTGATGATGTAAAACTAGAGCCAGCAAGTGCTACAGGAACTATGTAGTTACCACCACCTTCATCACACAAAATATTTTTTGAATTTTGCATGAGCATATCATGTTTTTTTGAGCCTTCATGTACCACACATCAAAAGTGCCTCGAAGCCTAGCCTCTAATGGCAAGCTGTTGTCATATTTTTTCCGCACAAAATATTAAATAGTAACTACCAAAATACTAAGGAAAGTCTGACCTGCCTAATGTCTTAGTAAGTGAACAGCAAATATTGTCAAAAGAGCCTAAAACTAAAAACTCATGAAACTAACTATCTAATTTTACTTAAATAATTACTGGCATTTACTTTGCTGTTTAAGTTTATACTAACTAAAAGGAGAATTATAAATGAAACTATTATTTTTTGCTCTAGTACTTTTTTACTCAATGACATCATACTCAACTTTTTTACCTTCACCTGAAATTAACTGCATTCCAGCAGAAAACATGAATGATGGATTTATATACGAAGTTTGGCTAAAAGATAGCGGCTATGCTAGTAAACTACTACAGGTGACTCCAAGCAACCCTGAACAGCCAAGAGAAATTAGTGAAAAAGACACTTTAATTAATGTGACAAAAAAAGGTGATCTTTGCGAAATTAATATTACCCAACTGAATAACTCCGATGGTAACTCTCTTAATCTAAAGGTTTATGCAAACAATGCCGGAGGAGGAAATATTGGAAGACTCAAAATGTACTATAATGGTCTAAATATAAATGAAAATTCATCGTTCTCTAAGATGAGTTGCTTTATACTGCAAGAGTCTTTTAATGAACTTTGCAGCCCATCTTTTTCAGGTGAATTTTACCACAAGAAAGATCCTGCTCAATAGAAAATTATACCTAAAGGGCTGTTAACAAATAAAATAACATGCCCTTAATTTTAATTACTGACTTTTATTCAAAAAAAAAATCGTAAAATCAACATTTGTTTGTGTCGATTATGATTCATCACTATCATCACCTTCGTCACTAAAACATTTTTTGATTTTTGCATTACGCCCCTATAGCCGGGCCCAACAGTTTTCTATCCCCCCACACGGCCGCGTTTAGAGCCAAGCATTGATCTGCCGGTGTACATTCGGTGCAAACAGTGTACACAAAATCATGGGAATTGATCAAAAACCATCCTACGCCTTCTAAGCAGTGGGTCGGGAGTTCGAATCTTTCCTAGGTCACCATACAGAAACCCTTAGCGTTATTAATGTTAAGGGATTTTTTTTGCCTTTTTCATAAGGATCTCCGGGTCTCCTCACTTAACTGCATAGCGCAGAACGCAACCTAAAAAAAAAGTCTAGCTTCACCAAAGTATTAATTTCTAAACCCTAAACGTAAATATAATTGTTGTAACGACATTCTAGTCTAGTTTGGCTTTTGTAGGGTCGACCTTCGTCGCGTATTCGTATTACGCATAAATAATTAAAAACCAAATAGCCAACCATTAAGATCAGATATAGTTTTACCGATAAATATGGGTGAAAAAACGAGTATCATTAGTTATTTATATACCTTTTCTTTTTCTGATACTCTCTTCTTGTAATTACAATAAAACTTCGTTTGAGATACCTTCCCTATTTGAACCCACACTAGATTTTTCAAAAACCTCTGAAATTACTTTTGATGAAAATTTTGTTGAAGTGAAAGACGGCAAAGCTCAGCTAAAAGCTTTAGATTTGGAACACAAAGGAGAAGACTTTAACCTTGGTAATCATGTGGGTTCTCACCTGGACGTAAATAATAAACTAAAACCTTTAGTGCACCCAAGTGATTTACAAACACATGTTAATACAGTTTTACCTGGTAGTGCCTCCGACCTAGTGGGGTATTGGCGTTTTGACGATGATTTTAATGACTCTAGTGGAATGGGTAACGACGGAGCTACAACCGGGGCTGTTATTACTGGAACAGCTAAAGTTGGAGCCGGAGCTGTATCTTTTAACGGTACAAGTGACTTTATAACGGTTACTAATTCTGAATCGATTAATTTAACGAAAAATTTTACAATTTCTGTTTGGGTTAAGGCGGATGTCACTCAAGCAGGTACGATATCTGGGGTTATATCTAAATTAACAGATAGCTATGATAAGCAATATAGTATTGATATTCAAAATACTAATCTTGATTATCGTTTTGATTATGAACTTGGGTCTAATAACTATGCTGCTATAGTTAGCCCAGTCGTATTTTCAGAATGGCAACACCTTGTTGTAACGGTATCGTCATTACTAGAGATCAATTATTTTTTAAATGGAGAGCTAGTCTTAACAACAACTGCCCCTGCTGAAACAAATAAAACGACTGAGCCTTTAGTTTTTGGTAAATGGGCAGGAAATTATGATAATTTTTTTCTAAGAGGGTTAATCGATGAAACTGCTATTTGGAAAAAAGTTCTTAGCCCTATTGAGGTGCAAACTCTGTACAATATTCAAAATGCAGGGGGTACAGAACTATCACCCTCCTGGACTCCAAAGTACAATAATATTGTCGGCTACTGGAAAATGGATGGCAATTGGCAAGATTCTTCTGGGAATAACAATCATGGAGTTCCTCACAATAATAATGGAACAGATGATAATTTACCTTTATTTCAAGAGGGAAAGGTTGGAAGTCTCGGAGGTGTCTTTGATGACGATAGTGCTTATCAATACGCGACCATAGCAAACACCCCTACTTTAGAAAACATCCAAGAAAGTAGTTTTACGTTTCAAGTTTGGTATAAACCAAGTGAACTTCCAAACAACACTGTCAACCGAAATTCACATCATGTATTATTGGCCAAGCAGGGAAACACATTAGGTTTACAATATAATCCAGCAGGCCGATTCAGAATGGGGTGGTGGGATAGCACTGTGACATTCTATCCCTTAGTTTCCTCTAAAACATTTCCAGTGGGTCAATTCCATCATGTTGTTGGGGTCTATGATTATGAAAATGAATTATTAACAATTTATGTCAATGGTAATAAAGAAGGTGAACTTTCAATATCAGGGTTAAGTGTTTTTGAGTATAATCAAAACCCTATGTTTATTAGTGCAGCCACACCCTCTGACCTAGATACAGAGTATGGTGGTTTTTCTGATGGAATAATAGATGATGCTGCCATTTGGTCTTCGGCTCTCAAGTTTGAAGATGTTCGACTAATTTACAATCGCCAAAAACAAAAATACGCCAGCCACTACGACTCCGAAGTGATTAATTTAGGAAGTAGAACTTCAAATTGGCCAGACTTATCATGGTCGACAAGTTTACCTTTTGGTAAAGAGTTGGTTGGGGATTACGATAATGATGGTAACCCTGACAGTGAAAGTTCATCCAGGTACTCTGCTTTGAGTGGAAGTTTGAATGATGGTTTGGTGGGGCATTGGTCATTTAACGAAGTGGCTACAGATAGTCTTCCAGGTGGGGCCGACTTTGCTGATGGGTCAGTAGTAAAAAGCCATGGTTTACTCCTAGGGGGAGGCTCGCTGGGCGAGTCAGGTCAACTCGGCCGTAGTGCCAGCTTGGATGGCATCAATGGCTATATCGACTTGGGAGTTCAACCTGCTCACGATCTCAACTTATTTACGTTGTCAATATGGGTCAAAATGGATGATGCCGGAACAGACATTACTCCCAATCAGTATTTTTTTTCTAAAGGCAGTGGAACTCATTCAGATCCTCCTAACAACAGCTTTAGTCTTTTTATACTGAACGCCAATCCCGATCACATTCGTTTGCGAGTGTCCGATGGCATTTCTGACTTTTTAACGATAACAAATGCTCAAACCAATATAGATTCTTACCAACCCGATCGATGGTACCACCTGGTGGGTTCATGGAATGGACAGAATCTCAAGTTGTATCGTGATGGTGTTGAAATTGCGTCGGGAAATTTTACCGGACCGATCAACTCAAGAGCTAGTGACAATCTTCTTTTGGGAGCGCTTGGCGACATCACTCGATTTTTTGACGGACAAATGGATGAGGCCGCGATTTGGAATAGAGCCCTTACCGATGAGGAAATCAGGCAGCTCTACCGCCGCGGTGCCAACCGCATAAAGCTGCAAGTAAAAAGCTGCGTCGACTCCTCTTGCCTATGTAAAAGCTTTAGTGCATCTCCTCCGGGTTCGGCCACAGATTGTGATGGCGACACCA
>JAHDIR010000053.1:7262-18150 GCA_020630675.1 Bdellovibrionales bacterium | reverse complement strand
CCTTCAAGCAGGCCACAACAAAAAGAGCACCTTGTCTGTCGGCCTCTTCACTGATGTATAAATTTCCGTGGCTTAATTTACCAATAATAAATTCAGGTTCATATTTTGCTAGAGTGTAATTTTCAAAACGATTATAGTCATAAAGTTTTGTCAAGAACTGTAGAGCTCTAAACTCACCTTTTCCTTTGCTACCTGAATGCTTCATTTCAAATTGAGTGATAATTTTTTGTTCATCAAATAAATATATAAAATTCAGTTGCTGTACTTCGGATGGGGATTTTAACTTGTAGGAAACTAAAAACTCAGTTTCGTTTTCAATAATTTTAGGGCATAGTTCCGCTAAGCTTACTTCTGAACTAAAAATAACGAATAAACCCACAAAAATTACTAAATATACTTTTTGGCAAAAAAAATGGTTTAAATGGTTCATATCTATCTCCTACTAAAGTTTAATTAACGACAACTTTGCTTATAAAATGAAAGCTTGTTTAAATACTGTTGGTGAATATCTTCATTTTCAAGCATAACCCATGGATATGCACGTATTATCTTTATGATTTTAATTTGTAAACCAAAAATGACATCACTTATTTTATCACAAGTTTTTTGACCGCCTGTCTCAACTGTATCTTCAATAAAAGGACTCAATTGTTCCGTAACCGTCTCCACATTACCTATATGAAAAGATGCAAGGTTCATTAATTCTGGATAAATTTCTAAACAATTCAATTCAATAAGCTTATCTGTTTTAAATAGAAGCTCTGTTCGCCATTTCGATCTTATTGAGTGACTGTAGGGTTTAGGGTCACTTAAAACAGTAAGCTCTTTTTCTTTAAAACCATCTTCAAGAGAAGAGCAAGTCCAGTCAGCTTGGTACAAGCGAAATTGATTCAATAGAAAATTTGGGTTCACTCCCAAAGAAAACACCTTCACTGTGACCAAAATTGTTACTAAAATAATTATTATTTTCACAAATAGGACCTCATTTATCGCCTGTCAGACTCAACGATTATAAAAGCAAAATAAGTGCCAAATAATTTAAAATTCGTTAATTTGATAGGTGTAAAAAATGAAGATGCTTTTCATATTGAGTGATGGCATCGGCAATGATTTGATCCTTAGTATAGCCAAAAATATCATAGTCTTGACCACCTTGATGAAGAAAAATTTCAGCCCGGCAGTACTTTTTGTTGTCCTCATTAGAGTAAGAAGGAACAGGAAAAGACCTTATTTTTATACCATAAGAAAAGTCCTCGACATCTTCATTTTTCATAACTAACCGTACGAAATCATCAGATGCCTCATCCAGCTGTACATTAATTCCTCGGCTCTCCAGTTCAGTAGCCAATTCGTGTAAAGCAGGTTTAGCTATCACTTGAAAGAACCTTGAGGCTTCATTAGAGCTTGGATGCTTTATTAAAGAGTCTAGACGCTCTTTCCAAGAGCTCGAAGCCTTAGCATATTGCACCACCGTGCTATGATTTTGAACAGAGCTTAACAACAGATCATCAGCCCTCAGCGACTTAATTAAGGCGTATGTTCCATTTATAATAAACAACAGCATGGGAAAGGCTGAGACAATGGTCATTGTTTGCAGAGCCTCTAAACCACCAGCTAATAATAGCACAGAAGCCACAACCCCTTCCAATAGGGCCCAGTAAATGCGCTGCCAAACAGGAGGCTCTTTACCTCCCCCTGAAGTTAAAGTATCAATCACTAAAGACCCAGAGTCAGATGAGCTCACAAAAAAGGTGATAATTAAAAATAACCCCATCACAGTCAAAACACTCGAAAAGGGTAAGAACTCAAAAAACTTAAACAATGAGGCCGGAACATTTTGGTTCACCATATCGATTAAGCTGTTTCCTCCATCACGACTAGCGTATAAAATTGCTGAATTTCCAAATACGGTCACCCATAAAAAAGTAAACCCCGTTGGAATAAACAAAACACCAATGAGAAACTCTCTAATAGTTCTTCCTCTGGAAATTCTGGCAATAAACATTCCAACAAACGGGGCCCAAGACACCCACCAGCCCCAGTACAAAAGGGTCCAACCGCCAATCCAAGACTTCTTTTTTTCATAAGCGTAAAGGTTAAAAGTTTTATAAATGATATCCGAGAAATAAGATCACTATAGTCAGGAGTTGAATGATCAGGACCAAGCTTTATGTTGCCTAAACGGCTGAACATAAGCCAAACTACAAAAAATAAAATACTCCCTACACATAAAACATAAAACCAACTGGTATTAACAACAATCCAACCTTGTATTCCTTTAAAAACGGTTTCTGTCATTTGAGGAAACAAGCCGCCAAAAACCGTGATTAAAATAATAATGGCTGTAGAGGCAAAAAATACCGGAATGTTTAAGTGGTTTTTTAAATTCATCATGAATTAAACCTATTTAGCTTTTTTCAATAACTGTAAAAACTCTGAGTCTGAAGATAAAATATATTGAGTTTCTTTTTTTAATGAATTTTTATAGGCCTCGAGGGTTCTTAAAAATTCATAGAAACTAGGATCTTGTGATAAAGACCTTGCGTAGATAGCTGTTGCCGTAGCCTCACCGGTTCCTTTAATTAACTGAGCATTTTTATAACCTTCAGATTCAATTTTTTGCAAATCTTGGCTTAATCTACCTTCAATCTTAGCTTTTTCTGCTTTTCCTTGGGACCTAATTTTTTCAGCAATACGTTTTCTCTCCGAAATCATTCTTTCGTAAACTTTAGCCTCTACTGATTTTTCATAGGAAATTCGGCGAAGCTGAACATCAATAATACGTATTCCGTATTTTTTGGTTTCTAGATCGGCGCTCTCTGCAATAATAGCGCTTAGCTTTTCTCGTCCAACAGAAATTTTTTCAATCTCACCAGTAACTTCCTCTTCAATAATTTCTCCGTTAGCTTCTTTCTCAGCTCTTTCTTTCTTGGATTTTTCAAGTCTATCTAAAATAGAGTTGGAGTTTCTTACAGCCTCTACCAGAAAATGGTTGGAAATAGTATCACGAGTGATTCCATCAAGAACGGCATCAAGGCGAGTTATAGCTCCCCTTTCATTTTGAACAGTCTGAATAAACTTTAAAGCATCAACAATTCTCCACCTGGCTGTTGTATCTACACGAATGAACTTTTTATCTTTGGTTGGAATTTCATTCGGGTCCCCGTCCCAAGTCAGAATGCGTTTATCCACATATCTCACTTTTTGAATAAAAGGAGTTTTAAAATGAAGTCCTGCCTCTGTAACAGGCTCGCCAATGGGGCGACCAAACTGAGTTTTAATGGCCTGACGGCCTTCGGTTACAATAAAAGCTGAAGAATAAATCACTACAAAAAGTACAAATAGCCCAACTATAGTTGTCAATTTCTTCATAAGCCTAGTCCTTTTTTACTCATTGATTGCGCTTGGTCCTTAGAGAATATTGGCATAAGCCCTTTGACTTTAGGGTCAACAATAGTCAGCTGCTCAAAGTTTTTAAAAATATACTCCATGGTTTCAATGTAAAGACGCTTTCTTGTGATATTCGGGGCCCGTCGATACTCTTTCAAAATAGCCGTGAACTTTTTGGCATCACCTGTTGCGGTATTTACTAGAGCATCAGAGTACCCTTTTGCTTCAGAGACTGTTTTTTCGGCTTTTCCTCGAGCCTCAGGAATGACTTTATTATAAGCCTCTTCAGCTTGGTTAATCGATTTTTCTTGCTCCTGCTTGGCAGACACCACCTCGTTAAAAGAGGGCTTAACGACATCTGGCGGATTTATATCTTGAAGCTTAACCGCCATAACTTTGATACCAATATCGTACTTGTTTAAAACTTCTTGCATAAGCACTTTGGCATCTGAAGCCATTTCTAAACGTCCTGTAGTTAGAACCTCGGTGACCACACGATCTCCAACCACTCGACGTAATATTGATTCAGATACATCTCTTAAATTTCGAATGGGTTGGCTGGCTTGAAATAAATATTTAAAAGGATCTGAAATTTGGTAGTGCACCACCCATTCAACATCAGCCACATTAAGGTCACCAGTGAGCATCGAAGACTCACTGTTTAAACCGCCTTTTGTATACGTCGTTCTTCGCAGACTGGAAGAGGCTGATGTGCGAAACCCAAATTCAGCTTGATGGACCAATTTAGTTTTTAACTTTTTGACCTGATCAACACCGTAAGGAATTTTGAAGTGAAGCCCTGGAGGATAGGTGCCTTCGTATTTTCCAAGCCTAATAATAACAGCCTCTTCATCAGGCTGCACTGTGTACATAGCCGTATAAAGGCCAATGAGTAGCAATAATACTAAGAAGCCATACAATCCAAGACGGCCTTGGCCAAAAAATTGATTGGAAAACTGATCAAAACGACGCTTCAGGTCTTCGATCACTTGCTCGGGGGTTTGTGGTTTACCACCATTATATACGTTATAGCTCATAGTAGTGGATTTATCAGCTTGGCCCAAACTTACAACTAAATTTTAGTAAGAACGCATACAGCTTGCATTGTTCTTTTTTTAAGCTAATTTATGACGTGCATTAACTACGTCAGGGTATTTACAGTTTGAGTTTAGGAGAATTGAGTGCCAGATCAAATATTTGAAACCCCTAGATTAACAGCTATTTATGACAGTTTTGATGGCTCTCGAGAAGACTTATACAATTACTTAGAAATTGTAAAAGAGCTAAATGTAAATTCAATTCTTGATGTTGGCTGTGGAACAGGCACTTTTGCCTCTCTTCTCGGTCAGAATGACTATAAGGTCTTTGGACTTGAGCCAGCCTTTGCCTCTCTACAGGTCGCTAAAAAAAAGCCTTTTACCAAAGATGTAACATGGATTTTGGGTGATAGCACTGACCTTTCAGACGTCAAAGTTGATCTGGCAGTAATGACTGGAAATGTTGCACAAGTATTTCTTGAAGACCAGCTTTGGGAACAAACATTAATAAACATTCGTAAGTCTCTTACTTCAAAAGGGCACCTCGTTTTTGAAGTGCGCAACCCCAAGCAACAAGCTTGGCTGCAATGGAATCGTCAAAATACTTACAAAAAAATAGACGTACCTAATGTTGGCATTGTCGAAGGTTGGTGTGAGGTTACAAATGTATCAGAAGGCCTTGTCAGTTTTTGCTGGACCTACATTTTTGAATCTGATGGACATAAACTGACCTCTGACTCCACCATTCGCTTTAGAAGTAAGAAAGATGTGATTGAGTCTCTTACAAAAACAGAGTTTTCTGTAAAAGATATCAGAGACGCCCCTGACCGCCCTGGCAAAGAGTTTGTTTTTATAGCTGAAGTAAAAAAATAAATTAATGTTATTACGTTTGCGTAACTACGCCTTGCTAAATAAGCACTAATCAGACAAAGCTTACTCAAAAGTAATCTGAGCTAAAATATTTCCTCCAGCACTCTTATTAAAGAAATAAAGGCTGGTAGGCTCTTAAAACTGATAATGATTCAAAGGCCTGACCTACACGAGTCAAGATCACTTTCAAGGATTGATTTTTCGTTTTCTAAATTGTGAACTTCATTCTCTAACCTATGAACTTCACTTTCGAGTTCTGAAACTCGATTTTTATAGAAAATATTTATTCCCTTAACATAGGGTTTTAAAAAAACATTTTCTTGTTTCTTACTACAAGTCCCCTCATAGACCCCACCTTTATCAGCAAATTTTTCGGCATAAGCTGGAGTGCAAAAAACCTTAAGCCCTTGCTGATAACCAATAGAAAATTGTTCTTCATGAGGTTTTATTCCGTATTTTTTATTACATTCTCTGTAGTAATGTGAAATGCCTTTTTCTTTAACATTACCTTTAAGTGCCGAGAGGTGACCTTGGCGTTTCCAGTCAAAATTAGAACACTCTCTTTTTGTATATGTTGCACAAGAGCAAATTATAAAAGATGTAAAAATAAACAAAAATATTAAACTGGTTTTTTTCAAAAAAACTCTCCTAAAATAAAAAATTCGTAAAATTAAACTATATATATGTTTAAGTACCAAACCTATGCCTTACAATAATTAATTTTTGTTTGCTTGCTATTTTAATTTAAATAAAAGTAAAATATCAATAAAATAAATTATGAAATTTTATCATTTTTCAATTCCACTTATAAACGAAAAATTTGCCTGCCCAAATAATAATGAAAATTTCTTTATATTTGTATTAAAAGGATCACTTTGATCAATTTCTGATTTTCTTTGATAGGACTCTAAAAGATTAAAAATATCTTTTTTAAGGTTGCATATATTTTCCTCTGACATTTTATACAACGACATCATTAAGTAATTAGAATCAGGTTTATTAGACTCATAAATTCTATTTAAAAAGTTGATAGCAAGGTCAGTTTTCATTTTTTCAAAAACTCGCCCCTCAGTTTTTAATTGCCTCATATAAGAATAATTAAATTTAGCTCTGTTTTCTTTTTCAAGTTTAATCAACTTCAAATCATCGAGCTTTTTAAGGTAATTCCATAACTTTTTTTCTGATAGCTTAAAGTCATCTTTAATTTCTTCTGGGGTTGAGTTCTCGTATACTAACTTTAAGTAAAAGAAAAAATAGGATGGGTTATTTTTAAAAAAAGATTGTTGTTTCTTGTCTAAGTAAATATCTTCAACTGGCTTATTAGCGGCCTTATAAATTAGAGCTTCTAATTTCAGATTCAAAACCTTACAAATGCTAAGTAACCGACTAATACTAGTGTCTCCAGTTTGAAACATTTTTTTTACACCAGCTTCAGAAATATTGATTTTTTCGGAAAGCCGTTTATAAGTTATCTTACGTAACTTAAGCTCATCTTTAATTAAATTAAGTAAATAGGCACTATTCATATCAAAATTATCCATCTAGGATTAAAAAAAGTATACTTTTAAAGTATTGGTTGCCATATTTCCACCTAAAAGTATATGTATTTTCCACTAACCAACTTCAAAAAGGGGAAGAAATGAAACTTAAATTTTGTATTAGTACAATTATACTGCTGAACTTTAACTTCGGGTGGGCTGATCCATTAAAAATGAACTTAAATGAACCAATTTTTGGCTCATCAATGGCCACGGGGTTTATTACTGTTCCCTGTAATTTAAATAACAAACCAACTGACTGCTTTATTGATACTGGAGCCAAGCGCAGTTTCGCAAAATATGATGAGTTCAAAGACTTTACTATCGTTGGTGAAGAGGTTGGTGGGGGAGCACATGGCAAAGAAGAGTCTATCAATCTAGTTGAAATAAATAATTTTGAGCTTAGTGAAATTAATTTAAAACAACATATATTTGCTATTACTCCCAATGGAATAGTCTCTAGGTTTAACTTAATTGGTAATGATATTTTCAAAAATCAAGTATTGAATTTTAATTTTGATCAAAAAGAATTAAGCTTTTCCTATCCAAATGCAGACTTTGATCAATATGACCTGAACCTATATAACAAGACCTGGGTCGGCATGGATGTTCAACTGCTTAATAAAAACATAGTTGCAATTTGGGACTCTGGCGCTAGTTTCACTGCTATTAGTAATGAGTTTGTGATTAATAACGAGACAAAACTAAAAAAAATAGGTGAAACAGATGTTGAAGATGCAAGTGGAGTATTAAAAAAAGCTAATATCTATCAAGCTGATATAAAAATTAAATCTAAAACATTTAAAAATATACAGTTTGTTGTTATCGATTTTTCAACTATCAAAGAGAAAATTGATAAAGATGTTGATATGATTATTGGTTTCAATTTATACACTCAAGCCAACTGGTTATTAGATTATGAAAATTTAACTTGGGGATTTTGGAACTAAAAACAAGAACCAGTTTTTTTAAGCTTGTGAAGGTAATTTCGTTACCTTCACAAAGTATATATCAATGAATTCATTGTATTTTTTTTCAAAAAATTTATTTCGTTTTTAAATATTTATTCAAAAAGATTAACCTGCAAAATTCTCTTACGTCCACTACAGGATATTTTTTTCAAACTTCGAAACTGAACCTCAATTAGGCCTGTCTTCTCTACAAAATTATTATAAGCACGACAAAAGGCATAGGATTCTCTAACTAAGGCGTAGCCTTCAGTAAGTCTTTCCCTCATGTCATTGAGATTATTGCCAGAGTACTCATTATCTTGATAAACAAGGTTGTTGCCTTTAAGCCCTCCTGGGCTGTAAAGTTCACAACGTTCCCTAGTTACATTGCATACGTAATGCTCATCCCTGTCTTCGAGGTAAATTTCTCTTTGATTTAATACTGCAACAGCCTCTTTAGAAATTCTTGACGGCAAACCATAGTTTAGAATCAAATCGCCATCTTTTTTTACACCAGCATAACTTGTACTCATGTCGGTATAATATTTTTGCTCATAGAAAAATATCCAATCATGTTTGTAGGATCTAAAAAAATCGATCAATTCATTTGCATCTTCTACACTAAAAATAATCACTCTACTTTTTTCAAAGTATTCCACAGCAGCAAAAACTTGAGACGTCGATAATACGGAAAGAATTAGGGTACAGATAAGTTTTAATAAAAACATAAGAATTACCTCCATTAGGTAAAAACGAGCCAGAATTAAGTCATGCATCATTCATAACTAGGTTCTTTAAAAAGTGTCAACCTTGTTAAATTTTATTGTATTTATTTTAGGTATCTCAGAAAAAATGAATTCACTTCAAATGTTTGATTTCACGATCTAAAATCAAAAATTTTGAATAAAAAATGTAAACGATTTAAATAGGTATGACCTTTTTCAAACCACAATAAAGCTGACTACATACCCTCCACTTTCAAAAAGATAAACTCGGCTGGTCCAACCAACATCAGTAAGTGTTATTTTATTTAAGTTATTCAACTTAAAAAGCTGAGCAACAATATTTTTTTCTTCTCTGATAACTTTAACATTAGAACTTTAACTATTCATCTTATATTTTTCTCAATTATTCTAACGATTGACATTGTTTCTTTATGGTCATTTCCATCTTCAATTGACCAAACTGCTGATAAACACCCGTAGGTAAAAGCAAATCTTAATAACCTCGACAAATCTATTTTCATTATATTTGCAAGTTTTGTAGCTGTTTGAATTAACCTATTTTCATTGATAACCAAAGAATCCAGTTCATGAGGATTAAATAATGAATTTAACGCATCGAAAGTTCTCTCTCCAACCAGCCCTTTGGGGTCTAATACTACCCAACCTTTTTTAGAATCATTAATAATATTTTCATGATGGACATCTCCATGAAGAACAACACTATCAACTGGGCTTGATAATAACTTCTGAGCAATTCTAGCAGCCCTTTCAAACTCGGGCTCTTTAGATATATACTCTTTCATAAATAATTTTCTATACCGATCTTTTAATAAGGTCAGTTCAACAGGAATTTTTTTATTAGTTTTTCTATGAATCTTATTTAACAAATTTCCTATAATTTCAGTAGCTAACTCATCTTGACCGTTTAAGCATAGAGTTTTCAGGAGACCACCATCTGCAAAACTTATCAAGTGCGCAGATTCATCGTGCCTAATTAAATCAACAGCACCTATCCCACTAAAATACTCAAGGGTGTACCCGCCGTTTTTTTCATCAACTTGACCAACTGTATTTAAAAGATTTAAAACTAGGTTTTTATCAAATTGGCGTACACGATAAATTTGGCTTGTATTTGTTTCAGCTATTAACTTTGGACTTTTCAAGTCCCATTTTTCTAAATAACTTTCTAAGTGGTTATTACGCATTTTTTTCCCAAATAAGCTCAACTTGCAAACTCAGCCCTTTACCACTAATAACCAACAAATTGCTTTCAACAAAATAGTTTCTAATTAATTTTTCCCCAATCCTATTATAATCAGAAGCCGATGAAATAGTATGACTCACTTGTTGTGAGCTGATAACCTCATAAACACCTTCATACCAAAGATTCATTTTTTTCTTCTCAACTTCACTCAAATTTGCCTTTGTACTCTTTCTTACTATTTTAACACTTACTCCAAAGTCTTTAGTGTATTCAAGCTCTCCCTCTTGAGTACCTTCCCACTTACTTACCTTACCATTTTCATTAATAATAGAGTAATCCACTAATTTATACTTACCAACTAAATCCATATCTTTATAAATGACCTATAGATAGACCAAAACCATCTTCCAAAACTCTCTCAGCCTCATTAAAATTAAGCCAATAAAAGTGGAAACTCATTCCGTTATCAACATCATCACTTTTAACTTTATGAGTCCACTTATCAGGTAAATTAACTTCTGTTATTAACTGAAAGACATGCCTTCTATTAAATTTATTATGGGGTGTTCTAAAAAATATATACTCATCAATTTTTTTTACTACTTTGCAATTATTTAAACCTGTTTCTTCAAAAACTTCTCTTAATAAAGCTGTCTCCAACTCTTCATCATTAGTTACAGTGCCCGCAGGAACTTGTAAACCTGCCGAACTCCACTTTTTGTCATGCTCAAAAACGAGCAACTGCTTCTCAATATTTTTTTCTCTTACAATATAGGCAACAACTTTATCTGCTAGTGCGTAATTAGAGCTTGAACAAAAATCACACCAACTCAACTTTAGAGCCTCTTGGCCTTCAGAGCAAATCACTTGATATTCATCTTCATATACTATGTTCTTTAATTGTGGTGCTCTTAATGCCGTAATTTCACCACCAACCACTTGCCTATGCCACTCTTGTAGACCAGACTCTAAGTAAGTTTTTAAACCAAGCTCTGTCCAATATAAAACTGAACCTGGATATTTTTCACCAACTTTTGGCAACCAACCTCCATCAGGTTTTCCATCTCTACGTAGATCTCCTGTTGGACAATTTTTCCCTACGGCTTCATAAATTCCCATATTATTTACTAAAAACCTAAAGTAACTCACATAAACCCTTTTCTAGAAGAGATAA
>JAHDIR010000053.1:0-7162 GCA_020630675.1 Bdellovibrionales bacterium | reverse complement strand
CCTCATCTAACTAAGAATTAATGCAAAATACCCAATGTTTTGATAGCCCAACGATTCATATAGTTTTTGGGCAGGAATATCTTCTTCTCCAGTAAATAAAATATTTTTTCTGTGCTTATGAATATCAATACAATCTTTTAACATATGTCTCATTGTTGACCTTGAGTAACCTTTCCTCCTTAAGCTCTTAGGTGTAAAAACTCCGCCTACTTGCCCAACTGATTCTCTGCAAGAATTTAAAGCACTGATCGAGCGAAGCTCTTCACCCTCAAACAAACCCCACCAGACTTTAGCCTTTGTTCTTTCATCAAAGTCCATTTTTCTCTGAGCTTCACTTAGATCATCTTTTAACCCTAACTCTTTCAAGTAAGCCAAACTTAGCGGGTTCCATATTAAGAAGTCACTATTCTTTAATAAGCGAACTCGCTGATCATGAACAAGACTGGAGTCATTTCTTTTAAGGTCATATTTATATAGTATTTCTTTAGACTCATAAGAGGGCTTAAAACTACCGTTTATTTCTTTAAATCTGTTTAAAACAGGAGATACAGAGCTCCAATCGCCAATGAAACCCTTAATAGGGTAATTTTCCTCTTTACAGCTTTCAATTACAATGTCTGGGTTAACCCCCGCTGCAAACTGAGCAAGTAAATTTCCCCTCTTCGTTAAACAATAGACACCTAAAATCTTACCTTTTTCTTTAATTACTTTAAAGTTTCCACTGTTATGATGACTTGTCTCCGCAGGCCCATGAGTTTTTAAATTATTAATTAAAAACTGAGAGGTTTCCTCATGAGCCTCTAAAAAACTCATTCCTTGATTCAAGTCTCCATCACACAACATGCTTACTGTCATCTAATCACCTAAGTGGCATATCATTGGCATATAAAATTCACCAGCCTCGCCAAAGTTTTTATCTATCTTTTTAAAACCCAATAATTTAAACTCAGACTCATAACCATTAAATGTATTCCATGTTTTAAACCCATCTTTTAAATTACTACTTGGCTCAGGGTAACTCTCCACAAATTTAGCATTATAATCCTTAGCTAAGACTAATGCTTCTTTCATCAAATACTGCTCAACACCTCTATTTTTATAATCTGACCTAGAAGTAATGCAGTGAATAGACCACTCATTATCAGAACACTTAATCTCCTCGCCAACACAATCATGTCCGGGTAATGTCTTCTTACGATCTAGAGAGCACCAACCAACTGGAGTCTCATCTCCATCAACATAAGCTAGCACACCATAGACGCGGTTAGTTTCAACAAGTTGTTTCATAGATAATTTTGCAGCCTCACCCTCTACATCTAACCCCATTGGATAACGATGGTTCATACACCAACAACCACTACAATTACCTCTATACTCAAAGTAAGCTTCAAAGTCTTTCCACAGATCAGCCTTTAAGAATTTTCTACTAAAATTTTCCATAATTACCTCTTAATTAAAATAACAAATTTGCAATGGTAGGTTCCGTACCAGACAAACCAACTGATAAAAACAAACTTATACTATCTGGTGACCACCTATATGCTGATTTGCCGCTAATCAGTGGTGATAAAGGCTTTATCTCATCATAATACTTTGTCTCAGACAGAAAGTGTGGTGCCGGATAGCCTTTTAACTGCTTAATTGAGTCGGTATAAATTTCATTAGAATTTGCTGCTACTTTAGGGTCTAGCTCATGCCTTTCTAAAAACTTTGGCCCCACTGATGTAACATGACTTCCTTTTGAAAGCCATTCAGCATCAAACACCGGTTTACCGCTAGTCGTAGCAGCAATGACAATATCTAATTTTTTTACTGCTTCCTCGCTACTACTAACAGCTTCAATCTCAATACCAACTCTCTTCGACATTTCATTAACAAAATTTATTCTATTTTCTTCACTACGACTAAATACTTTGATTTTTTTAATATTTCTTACCGCACAAGCTGCTAACAATTGCGTTTTCGCCTGTAAACCAGTACCAATTAACCCAAGGGTTTCTGAATCAGGGTTTGATAAATACTTAATGGCTACACCACCAATGGCTCCAGTTCTTAATGCTCCAATATAATCTCCAAATACTAGCCCTTTCAATTTTCCTGATACAGAATCATAAACTGTCACAAACTGCTCGTGATTAATATCTGTATTAAAAGTGTCATAAACCCTAAAACCAAGAACCCCTTCATTTTTGTTTCCACCTATAGTGAAAGCAATAGCTCCATTATCATTTTTAAAATAATGCCTAGGCGGGGACAAAAACTCGTCTTGTTCAAACTTTAAAAACACTTCTTCAATAGCGTTTACAGCCAAACCTGGGTTAATTTTCATAGAGTCTTCATTGTAAAAAATTTTTGGCTTTTGCATATCAATTCTTCCTTTAAATTTAAAAAACTAGTTTGATTTTATATATTTTTCTTCAGAAATTTTGTTAACAACCGTATATATAGCGTTTAACTTATTTTCATCATCATAATTCCAATCTTTAAAAACCCTCAAAAACAGTCCTACCCATCCAGCTACATATTTATCTTTGTATTTAATAGACTCTTTTTTAATTTCACCCGTCTTAGTGTTTATTAAATCTATTTCAAGAATAATATTGTTATTACAGACAACAGGTATAATGCCTATGCTTATCACGAAAAGAAGAGGTTCAAAACACTGAAAACCTTGAGGATATTTATCTTCATAACGAAACTTATTAATAATAATTTTATAGTCACCACTAGAGCCAAAAATCTGCTTTAACTTTTGCTCATTTTTTTTAAAATATGGGTGATAAATCGCTATCTCTTCATCATTATCAGAAAGAGAAAGTTCTGATTTGGAAGCCAAGGAAGATGCAGCTTTCGACAAACCTAAGTCTAAGGATGAGTTTATCTTATAACTCGCACAGCTTGCACATAATAAACTCATTAGTATCAATAACTGAAAGATTATATTTTTCAAAGCTTACCCTCCACAGACATATAAGAGATTTAATATTAGCTACTAAGTCTGTCTATCAAAATCACCAAACATCAGCCATACCATCTTGAAACTCATCTAAAAGCTCTTTAGGTAAGATAGCCACCCCTGTCTTAATATACCTTTTCTGTAACAATGGATTATTTGCTAAAAAAATAGACAAAACTAAAGTTTCCTACCCTTCTTTGAATTCAAGCTTTATTTTCCGCCAATTTCTTCTAATTCTGACTTAGCGTAATGTAGACCTAAGCCTTTACTATTTTCTTTCCCAAAAGTTGCTTCCCACTCACCAAGCTTTGTTAAAATACTTTGTGGAATGCCTTTACCATTATCTTTTATTGTAATTACAGCTTTAACACTTTGTTTACCAATTTTTTTTGTAATGAAAGGGCCACGAGCTTCTAACAAGCCAGAGCTATTTGCGTACTGATGACCAACAAACTCCAAAAAGTAAGCATGGATATCACTTTCAACTTTTTTTAGAGAAGCCGCGAAAAAGAGCCATATTTTCATTTCATGATGTAATTATCCGTTTTCATTATAAAAAATATCTTATTTCTTACGAAGCAATGGACACTTATATAAAATTAAATACATTTTATTTCCTACTGAACTTTTTATAATTACTTTTGTTGAAGTTTTTTCTATATACAAAGCTCTTCTTGAAAACTAAATTCCCAATCTATGATTGAAATAAAAGCATGTGGGTCATTCTTAAATCTCAATGAAGATGGTTACATCATTAAAAAAGCAAATAAGTCTCTTATCCAAAAAGACTGGCAACCAATAGTTGATGAAACCATTAACTTTTATAAAGATAATGTTGATGGCCTTACCTCTGTTTATATACGAGGCAGTGTTGCAAAAGGGCTTGCTGAAAAAAATATTTCTGATCTTGACAGTTTTTTTATTTCAAACAAACCTATTGAAGTTGATGAGGCTGCTGAAGATAATTTTAATAATTACGTAAAAAATAAATACTCTTATAATCTTGGAGTTGAGATCTTCGGCGGCACTCAAGAGAGTATTGTCAAAAGAAGAAAACACAATAAACCCTCTATGTTTCATGAATTAATTAAAACCCAAAGTGTTTGTGTATTTGGGCAAGATCATTCAGACCAACTCGCCCCATTAAAGCTAATTGAAATGTCTGGGCCACTGAAGTCACTGCATAAGACCATCAAAGTAGCCAAAGAAGAGCTTAATGGAAACAATAACAAAGAAGACATAAAAGAGCTTTGTACTTGGATTATGAAAAAAATTGTTCGATCTGGGTTTGAACTTTATCAAGAAAAAGAACAGAAATGGACTAGAGATCTATACCCCTGCTATGATGTATTTAGAAATTACCAGCCTAACAATGCAGATGTTATGAAACAAATATTATTTTTAGCGTTAAACCCAACTGATCAGACAGAAGTAATAATAAATAATTTAGACTTATCAATTGAAAGTATAAAACTTGAAGAAGCTTATGTCTGAGCTCAAGATAAGTAATAAACTCCTTAACGATATTGTTGATATGGAATTCTCAGTTCTATCCAAGAATAAACTTTTCAAAAATGTTAAGTTTCCTAAATCAGACCTTAAAAAAGGACTTAAAGCTTTTATCTTAGAAAGTCTCAAAAGTGGTGCTTTTAGTTACTTTTATAAAAACAATAAACTGCAAGGGTATTTTTTATTTACAAAAACTAATATTGCACCAAATTTACCAATGATAATGGGTTTAATTAACTGCAATTCTAATAAAAGTTCCCTCCAATGGTTAACACATCAGTTGAAAGAAAATTCGTACATACTTAATGAAAACTCTATTTTAGAGTTACCCTACGTTCAAAAATCAATCTTACCGAATTTAGAAAAACTTGGTCTTTATGTTGATACAGTAAGGCTAATGGGAAAAGTTAATGAATGTCATATTAATTTGAACAAAGAAACAAATAATACCTCAAATTTCCGTGATCACTCCCTAAAATGTGAAAAAGCAAAAATTGGAGACCTAAAAGCTATAACACAGCTAGAAAGACAAGAATTCAACAGAAACCCACAATATGGCTGGTTTGTTACACATCCATCTTGGTTAAAACAAACTAGTAATGAACGAAAGGATGCAATAAAAAAAGGAGCTCACTCTCTTTTTGTAATTAAAAACAAAAGAAATAAAGTAAAAGGTTATTTTGGAATGATTCCACAACAGGTCCCAATATTCAAAAAGATCGGAGCGCCAGAGTTTGTTTTTGACTATTCAATTCAAGGTAAAGGCCTCTCTAACCTTGCATATAAAATTTTACTAGAAGAAATGAAGAAAAAAAACTGTACGTATATAGTAGGTTACACGGCTCAAATGGGAGTATTCAAAAATGCAAAAAAAATGGGGCGACTCCCTATTAAGTTTGCCTTAAGGTATGCAAAAGGCCATTTCCCACGTAATTACTTCTTGAAAGGAATTAATTAAATTAGCCAGGCATATAGTCTAGGGTTACCATGAGAATAGTACTTTATTTAATTTTTTTAGTAAACTAGCCTCTATGATAAAATTTAATTTTATATGGCTTACATTCATTTTGATGATTTTTGGATGTTCATTTTCAAACCAAACAAGAAGGCCTGCAAATAACAACTTCGACGAACAAGTTTTAAAAAAAATTTAATTACTGTACACCTAATAACTTAGAAGAAATTGTATCTAACAATTCGAAAATTATAAATTATCTCAAAAATATTAATGGTAAAAAAGACCTGCACATGAGCAAATTTTTAAATGACTTACCTAAGAATATATTTAAAGGGGCCTTGCCACTCATTGACAGTAATTCACTCCAAGGTGCCAATTTCCATGGGCCAAAATTTATACTTTTCGGAAACCCCTTGGCTACTAATGAAAAAATAATGCAACAAGAAGTATAATGTCCATAAACATGGATTTCATAATCGATTATATTAGGAACTAAACCTGCTAGAAAGGTAAAGTGCAGTTGTAGTTTAATTGATATTGTAATACTTCAAGATTAACTTGTTTTTAGTTTAAGGTGTGCTAACCTTTCGATCATCATGAATTATCTAATTTTTTTTCCTTTATTTTTGTTAACTTCGTGCTCATCTTTAGTCAAAAGTCATAACGTAAATTACGAAATTGAATCACACTTTCATGAAGTTAAAAAATTATTGTTAGATGGCAATCAATCCTACCTCGAATCATACCTTAACTCTAATTTACAAAATATACATAGCCATTTTTACGATGACTTAGCATTTAATTCTTTATTAGATCCTGATTGGAAAAAACATAAGAAAGCAAAGATTAAAGGCTTGCTCGCAGACTTTGCAAAGAATGAACAAAAGATATTGAGAACTCATAATCAAATTATGCTCAATGCTAAGATAAATATTGAGGATACCATTAATGCAATCCCCTTTGATCGCAATATCAAATTAATTGTTACACCTATTTTTACTTCAGGTGGTACTGTGAGGGTTCGAGAAAAAGAGATTTTAGCAGGGGTTGGATCTAATATCATATCTAAGTTTAGTAGTAGTAACCTTATGAATGGGATCATATCACACGAGCTTACGCATGCATCTCATATAATTCATAGTGATTTTCCAGGCGCAGATGAGCTTGATGAGTGGAAAACAACAGGAAAGTTATATTGGGGACTATGGTCTGAAGGTTTAGCCTCGTATGGAGTTTTTAGTATTTTAAAAGTTAAAACACTAGATCATGTTTTTGGATATGATGAATACAGTACAATTAATACTAGTTTTGTTAGTGAGACTGATAAAAAGTTAGCTAAAAAGTTCTTGAAGATTATGGATGAAAAATATATTGATTTTTCAAACAAAGGAACAATGATCAGGTTAAAAAATTGGTTTGGAGTCGAGTCAGATGTTCTTGGCAGGAACACTCCAAGGTCCCCAGGTTACTATCTAGGTTTTAGGATTGTTAAATTGATTATTGACAGTGAAGATTATAGATTCAATGAGTTGCTCAGTTTAAATAAAAGCAAAGCCCGCATGTTAATTAGAAAAACATTGCTGAGGATGCTCGAGTCATAGGGCTAGTTTTAGACTTCCAAGATCTGAGCGAAAAATCACCTCGGCATCAGGGCCAACTTTTTTCTGTAGAATTTTTATCTGCAACTCAGGAGGCAGCGAAGGCAATAATACTTTACCAAACCATCTTAAGTTTATTAA
>JAHDIR010000052.1 GCA_020630675.1 Bdellovibrionales bacterium | reverse complement strand
TTATGTTTAAAACCATGATGTTGACGTGTCATTATGAGAAAGAGATCTGGGGTTGTTAAAAGTTTAATAACAACGGTGACAATTTATAGCATTCTATTTTTTGGTTATCATATGCCTTTAAACTCTTAAGTAAATTCATATATTTACGTGGTTTTTTATGGCACTGTACTTGAATGTTTGATTTGTTATGAAAAACTTATTGATAATTTTTTTAATTCATATTTTTAGTTTAGCAGGTAACGCTCAATTACCGCGTGCATTCAATGTTCAATTACGGACTTTTCTAAATGATTCCAAGCTTTATATGAGTGCACGGGTTGTTGACCCTGCAAACCATATTGGTTCTGATTATAAATCAATATACTTTGAAAAAGTTTTTACTTCAGGGGTGTCTATTGTTAATCAGCTGAATGAATTAAAAGTAAAAAATAAAATAGATGATAAAAAATTTTTTGAAATAATAGAAAGGTTAACTGAAGTACAATCTAGAACAAAAATAGAGTTTTTTACATATAATCCCTCAAACTCTAATTTACAGCCCTCTAGGGCTGAGGCTAAAAGCTATGCGGCCTACGAAATGAAAAGGATACGGGACGCAAGTAACTCGACAAGGAGTGAGCAAAAGAACACTAATGCTAAACCTGAAAAATCTGAAACTTTAAAAGAGGTAAAGCCTAACGAGCCAAATAAAAAGAGTACGGGTTCAAGCTCAAGCTCCCAGGTGACGCCTTTAGGTTCATTATTACTGGAAGTGAGACAGTTAAAGTCAGTGATGAGGCGAAGCTTAGGTTCAGAGAAGAGTCAAAGAGATATCAAAATTGTATTAAAAAGAAAAAAAGTTTTTTACGACAAAGGTGGAGCTGTTGTAGAGCTTTTTAACCAAGTTGAAAGTACAATTACTAGCCCAGATATTAAAAGAGCTATAATAAAAGATATAAACCATTGTTTAGAAAGGGGTCGGTTAAAGTTTGCCACAGGTTTTAATAATGGAAAATTTTTACGTAACCCACTAGACTTTAAAAATTACCTTTCAACTCATTATAATATAGATATGATGAGGGCGTCTTACTTATCTCTTACGGGCCCCAAAACCTGGGGGCAATTTAAAGCGAATGCCTCTGATAAACTAAGAAAAACTCGAGAAAAAATAAATAGTTTTTCTGCGCATTTTGGCCGTCAACTGCGTGATTTTAGTATTGCAACTTTAGGCTTAGGTGCTTTAAGTGCTTTTTCTCAAGAAAACCCTATTGGTTTAGAACAAGCTATTAACCAATCTTTAGATCCTATTGGGATTGGGAGTTTTGGTTTTTTTGTTGCTGGTAGTCTAGTAACGACAAATTACATTAACAAAAAGTTAAAACCTCAAAAATTTATTCCTAAGCAATTGACCTCATACTCAGGAATGGTTGTTGGTTCACTATTATCAACGGTTATTCATGAATTGATTATTGATCATACGTCTGGTGATTTTTCAAGTTGTCGAGACGGTGATTATGAGGCCTGTGACCGAGCCCATGAAAAGTGGTTTTCTAGAGATAAATATGCAGGTTATATCCCATTGACTGGAGGGCTCGTCGCCGCAGCAGCAGGAGCGGGGTCAATAACTGCAGCAGCAAGTTTTGGTTCTAAAGTGACAGTACAAATTTTAGAGAGAAAAAAAGCCCTTAAAGCATTAGCTACTTTTAAAGCCTTAACTCCAACGGGTATGTTTTTAACAGTGGGTAATTTCTTTATATTTTTGAAAGTTCATAAGTATACAGGCCCTATTGTTAAAGAAACCTGGAATAATTTAAACTTTAACTACCTAGGTTGGTCACAAAGCGACGAGTTAAAAAGTGATAAAGATATTTACTCTCAATTTAGTCGAACAAAGGTATCAAATGATGAGTATATGAATTGGCTAGATGAAGGTTTACAAAATCCAGAAGAGTTTCAAGCTTATGCAAGCTCTGATCAATATTTAAATTGCCTTGCTAACAGCAGACTTGAATTGAGCCCCTTAGCCAGGTCTAGAGCAGGAGCAAGAGCTTCAAATATTGAAGATCCAAAGAAAATTTTTGATTGTAATCTTCGTTATAGTCCAGAAAAAATAATAAAAACTGATTATGCTTTTAATAAAGAAAAAAATAATTTAATTTTAGAAAATTTTCAGCAACGACAACTCAATTGGCAACTTCTTGTTGGTAACTTCTCTGAAACTTATGAGTTATCAAAATCTTTATATGAGCAAGTTTTTAATTTAAAAAATAATAAAGATTCAGAGTTAGTTTTATCTAATAACAATGAACTAGATATTATAAACTTAAGAAAGTATGTGCAAAGTTTATCTAGCTCAGAAGGAGAGAGAATAATTAAGGAGCACTATCCAACAAATAAAGATTATATAGAAGCTCTAAAGGCGAAAGCTCTATTAGATAAACAGCGTGAAGATAACAGCTACGAAGATAAGAACTACAGACGGCAAGCCCAAGATGCGAGGTTTGGTCATATTGCCGACTTTATTATATATAGTATGGCTTGCGGCCCTGATTTAGAAGGAAAAAGCGAGGGCACTATACCTCTAGAAGTTAAATCTGAAAATATTGCTGAAGTAAAATTTATAAAAAATTCTTTTGGTAGTAGTTTAGAGTTCTTACCTCCCAAAGTGACGTTGGGAAGTCGTAAAATTTGTTCATCTATACAAAATCAATTTTTAAATACAGCAGTAGTCAATAGAGGCTCTTCATTGGATACTATTGAAAATAAATTGAATAATCGCAACGATGTTTTTGTAGGGCCTTGGTTTGATGAAAATGGAAAAAGGTATGATAACTTATCACAATATGTTTTTGAAAATTTAGATCCAAAATTGGTAGCTCTTGAAAAAGAGTCGCAAGAAGGTTTTCAATTATGGGACCAGAAAATTTTACCTTCGACAGAAGATGTTTGGCAAAATTTCGATGATGCTTATGTGCAGTTGATAAAAAAATACCTGTTACCAACACTGATTAATATTGACTTTGCTGAAGAGAAGACACCTTGCCAAAAATTAAAAAATAGAAACTGTAAAACGTTTAACAAACTGTTATATTCTCAAAAAGTAGCTAGCCACGAAAAAAGCCGATACTTAAATAAATCATACACAAGAGCCTATAATGCTGTTGAAAGAGTTAAAAAACTTGTTCATCTTTCTCGTTTAGTTTCTACACAAAAAGATAAACAAGACATTGAAAATAAATTTAATACTTATTTAACGAACTTTCATGGGGTGATTGAGCATCATAAAGCTCAGCTTCACCACTGGAACAATAATATAAATTTTTACGAGAGTGAGGATATCGAAGAAGATGTTCTAGGTTTACTAGTTGAGCCACTCAATGAAATTAAATCCATTTTATTCGATCAAGAAATGGGTAATTATGTAGAAATACCTTATTCGGCAGATGTCTTATATGAGGCAGCAAGCGGATCAAAATGTGACTGGCAGACTTTGTCGTGGTTACAAGATGAACTGGAAATCGTTATTGAAGACATTGAACTTTCGGTAGAAGTGAAAAGCCCCTTTAGAAAGCTAGTATGTAATGATTCTGAATATGCTAAAGCCAGATTAAAAGCCTTAGAAAAGCAAAATTTTTACGCAATTATATTGGAACAGGGTTTGCATAGCTTAATTAAAGAAACAATAGACTACTTACAATTAGTTTTAAATTTAACCAATACCATTGGATATAAGAAACAAGGAGATTAATATGATTTTGTCAAAAAAAACGGCAACTTACGCTTTAACTGTACTGTTTAGCTTAAGTTTTTCGGTAGAGTCAATGGCCAGAAGAGGAAAGGGGGAACTTAAAGTGCCTGAAGCATCTCGAGCTGGACAACAAATTAATACCTCTAGGAACGGTTCTACACGAAACCGCGGTGGTTTTGGGAGACCACGAATGACAGAAACGGCTGGAGCTGTTTCAGCGGCTTTATATACCCCAGCACAGGCCATCAACTCTCTCTCAAAAGCTACCGTGAACGCACCTGTAGTTGCCCCTAAGGCTATTGAGTTAGTTAAAGATGGAGTAGAAGGGCCTTACGGCCTTAGTCAGGGGCAACATGAAGTGCTTTTAAGGGTAGCTCAGCGTCTTGATCAAATTTGTAGCCCTGCAAGTGGTTGTTTGGTTCCAAGTAGGCAACAACTGTTTAGTTCTTTCATGCATTATGGTGTAGAAAAACCTGAGCAATTAGGACCTTGTAAAAAACCTAATTAAAGCTTCCTTCTCAGGTCAGATGACTTTTCTTGTAACCAAAAATATTCTTTTTTAGTGTAACTATTTCATGCTTGTATAAAATAGTTACACTGAAAAAGCTTTGATTTTTGATTGGTGATTTTAATTTACCGGTGGCCCTGTTTCAAACCCACAAATTGTCATATCTAAAAACAGCTTCCTAACACTTTTTTCTTTTTTACTCTAAAGCCCTTTTATTGCTTTTGACTGTCTCATTTGAAGAAGCTTGAATATTTATTAAGAACTAACTTAAGTTACCGCAAATATTACCGAAAAGTAAATTGTGTTAAGGTCGTTAGTTGTTTTCTTATTTCTATCAACTTGGGTGCAGTTATATGCTCCGTTGTCTTATGGGCAAACGCCCTCCCAGTTTGCTATTTTTGGGGGAACAGAAACTACATCGGCTATTGATTCAACCGATCTCAACCAATCGGCTGAAGCCATGAAATGGTCCTCAAGCTCTTATGATCCAAGTTTTTTTTCACATTCGGTGTCTAGTTTTTCTCATGAGGTCACCGTTAACAGTTTTGGTAACTATAAACTCTCTTTAACCGTTCCATTAACACTCACAAATACTTCTAGTAATAGAAGGCAGGTTGTTGCCGAGGTGTATGTTAATGGTGTAGCGGTATCTCACGGCCGAGCGGCGTCCTCCTACATTCGTCAGGCCAGTGGTCACTCAGAAAGCTCTCTTCACAATGTTGTTTTGCTTGAAAATTTACAAGTGAACGACAAAATTTCTGTTTATTTTTCACAAGGCGCTTTTACGGGGCAGGTGATCACTACTGGTGCACAAATGGTTTTAGAGTATATTGAGGCCAGTCGCTTTGTATTTACAGGTCTTGCCACTCAAACCACCAGTTCGACGAATTTGAATCAATCGTCAGCAGCTTCACTAGAATGGACGGACAGCATTGTCGGTGCAGATTTCACACACAGTAATGCCTCTAGTCCCGAAAATATAACTTTATCTGCCGGTGACTATATGGTTTATGTCAATGTTCCGTTTTCGATCAGTGGCACATGTAGTAACCGAAATAACTTGCGGGTTAGCTTAAGGTTAAATGGTAGTTTAATTTCAGGTGGTCAAGCAGCTCAAGGTTATATACGTTGCTTTGAAAACCATGACTCTAGCTCTGTGCACTGGGCTGGTCTTGTTAGTGGGGTGACGGCCGGCCAAACTTTAACGGTCCAAACACAAGCTGAAACAACAGTCACCGAAAATGCAATTATTTCTCCGGGAACCAATGCCTCAATTTTTATTGAAAAGGTTTCAACAGCCTCAGAGGTGATTTCGTTAACAGGCACAACTGTTTTGTCGGGGGTCAACTGGAACTCAAACATTGGTAGTGAAGTTCAGTGGTCAAGCTCATTGGTGAATGACCCAGCAACATTTACTCACAGCACGGCTTCTAACAATCATATAATCACGCTAGTGCAGGAGGGAGATTACTACCTTGTTTATAATGATCATATGGCAGCAACTCTTACTCGAGGAAATAATACTGCTCGTATTAAGGTGAACGGTGCTGTGGTGAATGGGGCTGAATGTAAAACCCACTATATTAGAAATACAACAGGGCATAATGAGTCTTCTTGCTCCTTAACCTACTACTTACAAAGTTTAGACGTTGGTGACCAAATAGCCATTGAACAAATTAGAGAGTCTGTGTCTGGTACAATCGGTAGTTCAAGCCCTGCAAAACTTACTCTTGTAAGAGTTGGCCCATCCAGCGGAGAAGAAGTATGTGAAAACATCATTGATTGTACGCCCAATCGAGTTTTGCATTATGATGGGCAAAGTTTAAACTCTGTATTTGATGATCAAAATAGACAGGCCTCTGATTTGTCTTTTGACGGAAATGTAGCTCAATGGGATGACATCTCCGGAAGCCCTGCCGAACATAATGGAACTCAAACTAGCAGTGCCAGTGAGCCAACATTTAACACGGTGACCTCGGGAGCTACTTTTGATGGAAATGATTATTTAAATATAGCAAATCATGCCGACCTAAATTTAGGAACTTTAAAAGAAAAATCTATCGTTACCGTTTTTAAAACAGGAGCCGATGTCACGACCCCTCAGGTGGTTTACGAAGAAGGGGGAACGGTACGAGGAATGAATGTTTATATTCGCGCTGGAAATTTATATTTAGCCTTTTGGAACTTGGCTAATGATGGCGATGGTTCTCAAGCCTTTACTTTTGCCAGTACTCCAATAAACCCTAATACTTTTTACTACTCCTCTGTGGTGATTGATTATAGCAATTACACGGGGCCAACAGGTCCTGATGGAGAGCTTCGAGGGCATATCAATGGAGTGGCCTTTTCGTCTTTAGGAACAACCACGAGTTTACTTTACCCTCATGCCGGAGCCATAGCTTTAGGAGGCATGATAAATGACACCTATTTCGACACCGGAGCCACGAGTGGAAATGGCCATTATTTCAATGGAGAAATATATGAGTTCATAATTTATAACTATGCCATAGATAATACAGAAGCTGTCGACTTTTATAATTTCTTGTCAGATAAATGGCCCGACCCTCAACCGATTACTAATTTGAATTTAACTGAAAAGTACACAACATCTAGCTCGGTTTCCCCAGAAATCACATGGACGGCGAGTGTATCTCCAGATGTCAATGATTACAGAACAGGAGTGGGAACTACTCCTGGAGCTACAGACATTCAAGGTTGGGTCAGCCAAGGTAATGTTACATCGGTTAATATCTCAGGCTTAACTTTAAGCCAGTGTGTTGACTATTATGCCACTGTAAAAGCCAGAGACAGTGGTGGTGATGAGTCTACAGAGCAAACCACTGAATTTTTTCGTTTTGATGGAATAAGTCCATCAGACCCTAGCGCCATAGTTGTTTCTGGTGTGTCTTCAACAACTACAAGTAAAGTTTTTACTTGGTCTATTTCTAGCGATGACTGTGACTTTGCTGGTTACGATGTTTCTTTAGGAACAGCAGCGGGGTTGTCCGATGTTGTTGCTTGGCAAGACATTGGTAACACAGCGACTTATACTTTTACAGAAATTGCACCGGCTCTTAGTTTAGGAGTTGATTATTTCTTTAACATCCGAGCCAAAGATCAAGCTGGAAATTTATCGAGTGAAATCTCCAGTAGCGCATGGCAGGTCGACACATGCGTGGCCACAGACACCTTAAACCCAAGCTCTCCCGGAGCTATTTCATTATCTGGGGCTGCTGGTCCAACAAAAACGCCGACTCAAAGTTGGTCTGAAAGTACAGATGCTTGTGGTTTATCACATTATGAAATGGCGGTGGGAACAACCTCTGGAGGATCGGACATTAGTTCTTATGCCAATATAGGTTTAGAATTAAGTTATACCTTATTCGATATTTCTCCCAGTTTATCTACCAACACAAATTATTATACCTCCCTACGGGCGGTTGATTTAGCCGGAAACCTTTCACCAGTGGTCACTTCTGTGGCTTGGCAATTACCATCTCCAGGTAATGTCAGTTTGGGTTTGAGTTTATGGTTAGATGCCAGTGATTCATCCACTTTATTTGCTGATGGATCTTGCTTATCTCCAGCCACTGTAGATAACACTGCAATCAACTGTTGGTTAGATAAGTCTCCGGCCTTAAATAATGGTTCAGTGAGCGGTGGAGCTCCGACTTTTCAAACCAATGAGTTTAATGGTCAGAGTGTTGTCAGGTTTGATGGGGTTAATGATACCATTGACTTTCCTAGTATTAATAACGCACGTACTATTTTTGTCATTAACAAATCCAACAGTGCCTCTTACCAGCAAATATTAGGGCATAGCTCTAACCAAAACCTATACACCAACAATGACACCTTAATTGATACCACTTTATCTAGCAGCAACGCTAGAAATGGTTCTTGGCGTGTAGATCGAGTCGATGTTGGAGGCGCAACATCTTTTTCACAAACGGGGTCATTTTCATTGATATCTTTAGTGACCACAGGAAACATTGCTGTTGACCATATAGCTTCTGATCGTAAAACAGGTGGTCGCTTTTTTAATGGAGATGTGGTGGAAGTGATCATTTATGATCGCGCTTTAAGTTCTGTAGAAGTTACATCTGTTGAAAACTACCTGTATGATAAGTGGTTTACAGCTAACCCCTCTGCTGTCACTGACTTAGCTTTTAGTACGCCCTATACCGCTACGTCTTCAGAAAGTCCGACCTTCACTTGGTCCCATAGTATCTCTGCCGATTTAGACCATTATGAAGTCGCTTTAGGAACATCAGCTGGAAGCAATAATATTTCTGGTTGGACAAATATTGGGTTGGTGAATAGTTATAAGTTTTTAGGAACAAGTTTGACCGAATGCCAAGACGTATTTGCCTCAGTTAGGTCTGTGGATACTGACGGCTATGTTTCTTCTTTTGAAAGCACTCAAGCTGGAAAGTTTGACCAATCACCACCTGCTACACCTGTTGGGTTAACCTTGTCTGGAGTGGCATCACCAACAGCGAGTCAAAACATTTCTTGGGTACCGGCCACTGATAACTGTTCTGAAGTGAATTATGAAGTCGCGCTTGTTGATACTGTCGGGTCAACAAATATTATTGATTGGACTGCCAGCACAGAAGCCAACTATGTTTTTAGCTCGATCTCTCCAGACCTAAATTATGCAACGGATTATCACTTTTCTGTTCGTTCTGTTGATGAGGCGGGAAATATTTCTGCTGCAGTCGATAGCCCAGTTTGGCAACTAGAAAGTTGCATTGGTTCTGATGTGACTCCTCCGACAGACCCTTCCGGCCTTTCTCTCTCAGGTGTTGCTACCTTTAAAGAAAGTAAGTCAATGGCATGGAGTGCGAGCACAGATGTTTGTTCTTTTGACCATTACGAATTAGCCATTGGTTCAAGTTCTGGAGCTTCAGATATTCAAGCTTGGACAAATGTTGGTACAAGTACAAGTTATCAGTTTCTAGGGCTTTCTCCTAATTTATCTTTTTTAACAAATTATTATCTTTCTGTCAGAGCCGTCGATTCTGCAGGAAATAACTCCAATGTAGTGAGTAGTTCTGCTTGGCAATTAAATTCACCAGGAGATGTCAGCGCCACAGGGCTTGCTCTTTGGATAGATGCAAATGATATAAACACTCTCTATCAAGACAACTCTTGTAGCACAACTTCAGTGACAAGTGACAATCAAGGTGTTCTTTGCGTGCAAGATAAAAGTGGTAACGGTAATAATGCAACCAATGCTTCTGCTGCAAATAGCCCTGTTTACAGATCTAGCTTATTTAATAGCAAGCCTTCTCTTTATTTTGATGGTGGTTTAGATCAATACTTAAATTTTAATAGTTCAATTTCGAATATAAGAACTGTTTTTTGGGTTATTAAAGAAGACAATTCTAATTTCGGAAACAGCTCATTTCTTTTAGGAGATTCTCAAGGAACCACTTTTGATTTTCATAGGGATTCTACAGGTGGTCCAATTTTTAGTTCAGCAAATGCATCGGCTAGTGTGACGGGAGGAACCTTACAAAGTAATACTGTCGCCATAGATGGAACAACAACAAATATGCCAACATCAGAGACAGTTCTCAGCTTAGTTACAACAGGAAATGTTACTGCCGACTCTTTTTCAAGAGATCGAGTTTCGTGTTGTGGGGAAAGAACATGGGGAGGGTTTGCCTCTGAGGTCATTATTTTTGATCGAGCCCTTAGTGCTTCTGAAGTGACAGATGTCGAAAATTATCTTCTAGTTAAATGGGGGATTTCTTCAGATGAAACCACTTGGTTGGGAACCACCAATACCGATTGGTTTTTAGGAAGTAACTGGAGTGATGGGGTTCCAACTGCCAGTTCAGATTGTATTATACCTGATCAAAGCAACGACCCGATTATAAACGGTACGGGAGTGTGCCGAAGTGTGTCCATAACAAATGGTCATGTTACCTTACAAAGCACAACAGACTCTACTTTAGTGGCTTACGGGGATTTTTCAAACAGTGGCACAGTCACTTATAATGATGGGCAGTTAGAGTTACGTGATGATGGGTTATCTTCTTCTGATCAAGTTTTATCGTCAGTGACTCCAATCTCAGAGTTGACGTTTAGTAAAACAGCCGGTGGAACTGTGACTGTTGGTAATGTCAGTATGACCATTGATAATCTAACAATACCGGGTGGTTCTATTTTTGATTTTACTGTGGGCAGTGGTAAAACCCTCAACTTAACGACGGGTTTAAATCAAGCCGGTGGAACTTTTGATTTGCAATCGGGTGGTACAGTTAATGTGAGTGCAGGCCAAATCATTAATGTGACCGGGGGAACATTTGAAATTAGTGGAGCTAATGATTTTTACCCTCAATCTGTAGCATCTAAAGGGCAAATTACATCAGGAGGGCGTTGGGGCTTTCAAGCCAGTGCAGGGTCGGTGGCTTTAACTGGGTTTATTTTAGATAATCTAGATGTGAATGGCTTACAAATCACAGGAACAGCTAACCTGACCGCGTTTGATGGTGGTCAGTTTACGAACTTATTAAATGACTTTGCCACTCCAGTTAGAGCTTTGGTTTTAGACACGACCTCTTCTTTAACTGAAACTTTAGCCTCAAATATTGGTTTTAGTTGGAGTGCTGCTAATGCAACTTACTCTGGTTTAGCAACTCCTGTTGATGACTATTTTTTAGTTCATGCTAATAATTGTAATGGTTCTGCTTTAGTTTTTGACCAGTGGTTTGGAGATTTTTGGGGAACATCACCCGATCCTGATTTAGAGGGTAAAATATTTGACAATGCCGATGGTGGAAACTGCCAAATTTCAATGAGCATTTCGGCTTCACCAGTTCATTTATTGAGTTTCAATGGTCAAGCCTATGATGAAGGAGCAGTTCTGGAGTGGGAAACGGGTTCAGAGCTTAACCACTTAGGTTTTAATGTTTATCGTAGTACTAGTTTTTACGGAAACTATGAACAAATTAATCAAGAAATGATTCGGAACTTTGTTAACACCACTTTATTCAAAGGGGAGTATCGTTACACAGATACTGGTCTAACAAATAATATCTTTTATTATTATATGATTGAAGACATTGCTATGAATGGAGAAAGAGTTTTACATGGCCCTGTGAGTGTATTGCCTTCCAGCCTTTATGAAGAGGTCCCTGTTGATAGAGATCCAGATGGGTTCAATGAAGTGGTAGACGGTAGTGTCACTCCGGTTGCCAATACAGAAGTGGTCAATGAAGAAAGTGAAGTTCTCATTGAAACTGACTCTGCTTTGCGTTTAAGAATATCCCCTTCGACATTAGCTTTAGCCAATGCTGACTGGAATGCTTCTTACAAAACAATGGTGATTCCTGGCTATGGCCACACATTGGCTCCAGGTGAGCCAGAGTTACTTTATCGTCGCTTTTTAGTTGAAGTCGATAATGAGAGATCTGGTGTGAGTAGCCAAGAGGTTTCTGTTTCTTACGTAGACCACACAGCTTTATTAGCCGGTGATAGTATTTCTCCTGCTCCTCATTGGGCACTCAATGGAAGTACAAATTTATTAGAAAAATCTTATACACCAGATAGTGCAACTTATTCTCTCAACCAGTGGCTTCCTGCTCAATCTCACTTTGTTCATGAAACCACTTTAAATTTAAATGGTAAAAATTTTATTCAAGTCGATGTTTGGCCAATTCGTTATAACCCAGTGACTCAAAACTTAGAACAATTCAATGAGCTAATTATTGATATTGAATTAGAAGAAAATGGGTGGGAGCCACCTCAAGTTATAGGAGATATAGTCCCTCAACCTGAAGCTGTGGGTAATAACCTTGTAATTGAATTTAATAAAACAGGTGTTTATGAATTACGTTATAATGATTTACAGGCTTCGAACCTAGAGGCAGCTTTTGTTAATATTTCGTTGGCTGAACTCAGGCTTTACCATAAAGGCGTAGAAATTCCTTTAGAAATAAATTCCTCTGATGGGCTTTTTAACTCCGGTGACACTTTAAGGTTTTATGCCGAGTACACTGAAACCTTAGATTCAAACAGGGATCAAGTTGTTCTTAGTTCACTAGATTTAAGACAAGAAAATGATATAGATTTAGACTTTGACGGACCCCTTAGAATTGAAGCTGTTGATAATCAAGTTCAACACAGTTCTGTGGCTTCTTCAGAGTTTTATTTTAAAACTCAAAAATGGGAAGAAAATTTATTTGCTATTTTTGATGTTCCCTTGGGAAGTATGACGGATCATATATTTTGGCAACGTGTAATTGGAACTGGTGGAAGTGCTCCTGATGGTGGTAGCCACCATACTGTGCCAGTAGATTTGTCTGACCTACACAATAGTAATAGTGAAGAGGTTGTGATTCATGTTGAGCTACGAGGGCGGGGTGTATTTACACTAAACCCTAGCCATAACCTTGGTTTGTATTTAAATGGAAACTTAAGCCCTGTTGCTATTAACACTTTTGCCGGCACAGAAACCCAAATTGTCAGCTACAGAGCTCCTGCATATCAATTTTTGCAAGGAATAAATTCTTTGCAATTTACTAATTTAGCAACAGATATTAACACTGGAGACTTCAGCCTTATTGATATAAATAGTGTAGAAGTGATTTATCCTGCTGGCTTTAAAGCTGTAGATGATGAAATTCTTATTTCCAATAGAAAACCAGGGGAACAAATAAATATTTCAGGTTTTAGTACTGATCAGTTAAAAATTTATGATGTCTCTCATCGTTATGAAAGCTTAATTTATCAAAACTTTTCAGTTAACCCTTTCAATGGTCAATATTTACTACAATTTGATAGCACGGCAGGGTACACCGGCCAGGCAGGTCAAAAGTTTTTAGTTATTGAGGATGGTCAGTATTTAACACCAGCAAGTTTATCTTTAACTTATGGTTCACAAAAGTATTTAAAATCAGTAAACTCTAATGCTGACTATATAATGATTGCTCCAAGGGCTGTTTTAGGGGCAGTGGAAGAATTAGCCCAATACCGACTGGCGCAAGGTTTATCTGTGGACATGGTGGCTGTTGAGCAAATTTATGCTGAATTCTCGCATGGACGAGTGAGTAGTGAGGCTATTCGACAGTACATTCAATATGTCAGAGAAAATTCTGTCGTAGCACCTCGTTATGTTCTTATTGTCGGAGACGCCACCTATGACCCTAAAGGTGACCTGAATGCCTATGGTCTGTCGCAAATGCCTGTTCCTATTCTGTCGGGTTTACAAATGGACTATGGTTCTGATAATTATTTTGTTGAAAGCACAGATAGTTTTTTGCCTCAACTAGCTATTGGTAGAATTCCAACTTCTGATGAGGTTAAAATAAGAACTTATATTGAGAAGTTAATAAAATATGAATCTGGCTTATTAGCACCAACAAACCCTAAAACTTCACAGTTTATTTCTGGGTTAGATACAATTAACGAAAACTACGATGGAGATATTGATGCTCTAAGCACGACTCTCTTAGGAGAAAACGGAAGTTTTAGTTCTTCTAAATTAACTCTTGCCGATTTTTCTGATGATGCTGATAAAAAACTGGCTATTCAAAATTCTTTTGAGCAAGATAGTTTTATTACAACTTATTATGGTCATGGTGCTGAAAATATTTGGGGTGGAGGTAATATATTTAGCCATACAGATGCTGAACAATTGCAAAATGAAAAATTACCTATTGTTGTTGCTTTAAATTGTTTAAATACTCATTTTTACGATTTGGATAACAACACCATCTCTATGGGGGAAAGTTTTATTTTAAATGAAAACGGTGGTGCTATTGCCTTTTGGGGCTCTACCTCACAAACTTCTCCTATGGCACAATTAAATTTGGCGACATCTTTTTTAAGTCAGGTGGCCAGTACAACTAACCAAACGGTTCATGATGTGCGCTTAGGGGATATTATTTTACAAGCCAAGCAGTCTCAAGGTTTAAACCCATTTAGTGAAGATACAGTAAGAAGCTGGACTTTGTTTGGAGACCCTGCTTTAAAACTTCCTGAGTCGGCTTTTGCTGATCAACCCCAAGCCAGTCCAAACTTAGAAGTCGCAGGAAACTCGTTTTCAGGGGGAGGGTGTCAGGTTTTAGCTGCTTCCAATGGGCTTAGCAGAGATCACTTGGGTTGGGTCGCTATGGAGTTTTTCTTTTTGTTGTTGCCGTTATTAACTCTTTTTATTTTACGTCGTTTTTTTTATAGCTAGTTCAATGAGTTCGCTAATAAGATTTTGGTAAGAAACTCCTGAAGCCTCCCAAAGCTTTGGGTATTGACTAATTTTTGTGAACCCAGGAAAGGTATTTACTTCATTGATTAAGAGCTCATTACTTTTAGTCAGAAAAAAATCACAACGAGCCAAACCCTGGCATTCTAGCTCCAAAAAGGCTTTAATGGCCATGTCAGACATTTGTGCCGCAATTTCAGAGGGCACCTCTGCGGGAATGGCAAGTTGAGCTCCTTCGGAATCTAGGTACTTGGCTTCATAAGAGTAAAATTCATTGGTAGGAATGACTTCGCCAACCACAGTAGCTTTAGGATTGGAGTTACCAAGAATGGCGATTTCTAGTTCACGTCCTTCGATGGCTTCTTCAATAATAACTTTGCGGTCGTGTTTAAAGGCTAAGTCTAAAGCTTTTTTGTAATCGGTTTCGTTAGAAGCCTTTGATACCCCTACTGATGACCCCATATTACATGGTTTTATAAATAGGGTTGGACCTAACAGGTTTTGAGCTTCTTGATAGCTAGGGACGGAGGAGTTTTTACGAGCTAATAGGTATTTACAAACTGGAAGTGAGGCATTTAATAATATTTTTTTTGTGATATCTTTGTCCATGCACATAGCTGAGCCCAACACTTCGCAGCCAACATAGGGCAGTCCCAAAGTTTTTAAAAAACCTTGAATGGAACCATCCTCACCATTGGGCCCATGTAAGGCGGGAATAACAACGTCGATATCTGCTAAAAGAGGTAAAGCTTGATTAAGGCTATGGGCTTTTTGTTTTTCAGAAAAAACCGTGCAATGACTTTTTTCGTTAGTTTGGGTGATAAAGTGAATTTGATCGGGTTGGTCGGGGTGAAGTAGAAAATTTTCAGATTTAAGAGCTGTCCACCCGCCACTTCGGTCAATACCAAAAACTGAAATTTCAAAACGTTTTTTATCAATAGCTTCAATGATATTTTTAGCCGAGAGTAATGAAATTTGATGTTCTTCAGATTGGCCACCACAAAGAATTCCCACCTTAGTTTTTTTTATCATAACGGTTCCGTACTTGAAGGTTAAAGTGTCTTAAGTTTTTGTCTCTTTATTTAAGTAAGGCAATTAATTATTAAAAGTATATCTGTAAATTCAAAAAAAATGAACACAGAAATATTATTTATTCACAGGTGTTTTGCGCTTGGGGTAACAGGTTTTACAGATATCACAGGTCATGCCATCACAACCTCTAGCCGTGCAGTGCTCACGACCATAGAATATAATTCTTAGATGTAATGGGTTCCAGTCTTTTTTTGGAAACACCTTCTTTAGGTCTTTTTCAACGATGGTGACGTTTTTTCCAGAACTAAGGCCCCAGCGTTTTGCTAAACGATGAATGTGAGTATCTACTGGAAAAGCTGGGTGGCCAAACCCTTGTGACATAACCACAGATGCGGTTTTATGACCTACACCGGGTAATTTTTCAAGGTCCTCAAAGCTTTCTGGCACTTGGCCGTTGTGCTCCTCCACTAAAATTCGAGAAAGTTCTTTTATGGCTTTTGATTTTCTAGGGGAGAGTCCACAAGGTTTTATAATTTCACGAATTTTTTCTTGGGACAATTTCATCATTTTCTGGGGAGTGTTGGCAGCTTTAAAAAGAGCTGGCGTGATTAGGTTGACTCTTTTGTCGGTGCATTGAGCTGAAAGTAATACGGCCACTAAGAGAGTGAAGTTATCACTATGATCAAGAGGAATGGGAGTTTTAGGGTAGAGTCGAGCCAGTTCTTTGTTTACGTAGTCTGCTCTTTGTTGCCTTGTGTTCATAGTTTTATCAATAAAATTCTAGTGCGAGCTTGTCAATGAATCTATCAGTTGTTGAACCGTGTTTACCACTAGAGGCTTTTCAATGGCTTTGACCAGTTCTTCAATTTCTTTTGTTGTTATATCTTGTTCTAGTTCAATTTCTTTTTGTACAATAATTTGACCTTCGTCATAAGAAGAGCTGACATAATGAATAGTCACACCTGTTTTATTGTCTTTATTTTGGTAAACAGCTTCGTGAACCTTTTGGCCGTACATGCCTTTGCCACCATATTTTGGTAATAGGCTAGGGTGAGTGTTAATAATTTTGTTGTTATAGTGATTAATCACTTGAGGGCCAATTTTTTTTAGAAAACCGGCAAGAACAACAAAGTCAACCTTTCTACTTTTAAGTAGTTCAAGTAGGGCAAGGTCCCATTGCTCAAAATTAGAAAAATTACTTATGGGTAAAACCTTGGTGGAGACATTGAGTTGGGTGGCAATATTGAGTGCTGGGGATGTTGAGCGGTCCGAGATAAGAATTTCAACCTGAGCTTTGATTTGGCCGTTAAGGCAAGCTTTGGTGAGGTGTTCAAATGTACTGCCCTGTCCGGATGAAAATATGGCGATTTTAGTCATGAAATTCTGGCTCCTGAGGGATATGGTTAGTTTAAAATATGTAAGGTTAGGAAACTTTGTCTAGCATTTTTTAATAGATAATATATATTACAAATAGAAGATATGATTAATTTAAATTGTGCCTTTTGAGGAGCCTTTTCATTTTGTTGTTTAAAAAACTACCATCCACTTTTATTAAAGTATTTAACCGTTGGTATTTAAATTTAAACCTGAATCGATCAAATTATAAATCTAAGGTAAAATCTACCCTTGTAAGTATCAAAGATGTCTTAAAGCAAGAGTCTCAAGAAACTAAAAGTATGTTTGAAACCTATCAGCGCTTTACTCGTGGCGAGGCCACTCGCAAGGAGATGGAGGCGGCTAATGAGCAGTTTCGTGACCTTTTACGTGGCCTTGGCTTAGGGGTGATTGTTATATTGCCATTTAGTCCGGTGACCATCCCTTTAATCGTCAAGCTAGGACAAAAGCTCGGAGTTGAGGTCTTTCCCTCGGCAGTGAAAGAGCAGATGGGAAAAAAGCCCAAGAAAAATAAAAGCTAGACGAATTGTCTGCGGTGTTAGCCTTTTCATCCTAAGACTTTCGTCCTTTTCTAATTGTGCTTTCTAAAGAAAAGGCTTTTAGTGCAAATCATTAAATCTGACTCTTGCATTTATGTTCTCCCATTATATTCTGAGATAAGAAGACTTTAAATTAAAACAACTAGGATTTCATTTGTTACGACGTAAGCCTTTATCTGTAATATTATTTTTATTTCCTATTTCACTTGTTGTCTTTGGTTTTGTGAACTGTTCGTCTCCATTTGAGGAGTCTCAAACTTGGGAAGACAGAAGTGAGATCAATTGGACTCAGGCCAAACAAAAAGTAGATACCACCGAAATGGAAATGAGATCTTTGGCTATTTTTGAAAAAACTCTTTATATAAATCTTCAGGAAAATTGTGCTTCTTGCCATGGGACCCTTCAAGAACCTTTGTTTGCTGATGCTGAAAGTTTAGTTTCTCATCAGTTTTTAATTGAAAATGAAATGGTTGATTTTGAGCAACCAGAAAGTTCTATGTTGGTGCTGACCTTGAGGGAAGAGCATGAAGGCCTGCCGTTACAAATAGCTGATCAACTGGCAAGAAGTATTACTTCTTGGGCCTCAGGGCAGTCTCCGGAGCTATTGGATGCGCCTGAGGGAGATTAAGAACAGAGCTGGCCATATTTACCATTGTTACGGTGAGCTAAAGCTCGGCCATGAGCAACCTCAACTGCAAAAAGCTAGACAGTTGAAAAGAAGGTTGTTAGTGTTTTAAAAAAAAATCAGCGGAGAGGTGGCTGAGTGGCTGAAGGCGCACGGCTGGAATCCGTGTGTGCAGGAAACTGTACCCAGAGTTCGAATCTCTGTCTCTCCGCCAAAGCCTCCAAGCTGTAGTCACCATGTAAAATTTAAATCCCAAATCAGAATTTAGACAAAAATATTTCTCCCAAAAAATTCAAAAATGAATTTTTAACACAATATCGCATGGCGATTTTGTGAAGGCGCATAGCTGCGTCTTTTTTCTTTCTACCTCCTGGGT
>JAHDIR010000009.1:17875-80180 GCA_020630675.1 Bdellovibrionales bacterium | reverse complement strand
CTAATTTTTGTTGACGGTTCTATCGTCAAAACTTTGCGGGCTAGGAAAGTTTTGACTAGATGTAAGTGAGGGGGAGTGTAAAACTTTACAGAATTTTTTTACTAACGACTTAAATTAAATAAACCTTTAGAGGTATTTACAAAATTAATTCAAATTTATATTTAAGTCTGGGCTTTGTGGCATAGCCCTTGCTCTGTATGTGTTTAGGAGATTTTTATGAGCAATAAAGGAATATATACAGCATTAACAGGAGCGATCGCTCAAAGTAGAAGGTTAGACACGGTGGCGAATAATATAGCTAACGCTAATACGGCCGGCTTTAAAGGCAACAAACAAGTGTTTAATGAATACCTGACTGACCTTGAAAAAACACCAGACTCTTTTCAGTTTCACCGTTACCCAGCCAGTATCGATAGCTTTAATGATATCCGAGCTTATGATCGAAGTTATGTAGATGCTAGTGGCACTTACACAAACTTAGAGCAAGGGGCTTTGCAAGACACAGGCAATCCTTTGGATATAGGTTTAGAAGGGAAGGGGCTTATCGAAGTATCGACCTCAGCAGGAATACGTTATACCCGAAATGGTGCTCTTAAAATGGATGAAAATGGTTATTTAGTGACGAAAGAAGGTCATAATGTTTTGAGCGCTACCGACGAAGATATACCTGTTGAAGATCGAAAAATTAAAATTGATGGTTCACAGGTGACCATCTCTTATATGGGAGAGGTTTACTCAAAAGGAGAGTTTAAAGGAAAAATCTCCATGGTTGAGGCTGGAAATTTTGATGCTTTAGCTAAAGAAGGATCAAGTCTTTATAGAATAAAAGATGGTATGAACCCTGAGTTGGCCCAAGCCACAAAAACGCAAACTTACCAAGGCTTCATAGAAAAATCGAACATAAATATAGTGAATGAAATGACAGATATGATTGCCGCCACTCGTGTGTTTGAAAGTACACAAGACATTATCAAAGCTTTTGATCAAATGAATGGCAAATTAGTCAACGAAGTTCCAAAGTCTTAAAAAGATAAGGGGAGAAAGGCACAATGATTAAATCATTAAATACTGCAGCGACAGGAATGAAGGCTCAACAGACCAATATGGACACGATTGCCCATAATATGGCAAACGTATCAACCACAGGTTTTAAAAAATCTAGGGCCGAGTTTGAAGATTTAATTTACCAAACTCAAAAAGAACCAGGGGCTACAACAGGTAATTTGTCTCGTTCGCCAACAGGTGTGCAGGTTGGTTTAGGCGTAAAAACAAGTGCGATCGCCCGAGACTATATGCAGGGCTCAACAAAACTGACGCAAGCGCCTTTTGACCTTGAAATTCAAGGAAAAGGTTTTTTTATGGTGCAATTACCAAATGGTGAAATTGGTTACACTCGTGACGGTTCTTTTAAAAAAGATGCTGATGGAGTGATTAAAGATAGTAATGGTCATATTTTAATGCCAGGAATTACGATTCCGCAAAACACAACACAAGTGGAAATTGCAGGAGATGGAGCGGTACGAGTGATTCAAGGTTATGATGCTGAAGTGGAAACCGTCGGGCAGATTGAGTTGGCAAATTTTGTTAACCCAGCCGGTCTAAAAGGGGTTGGTAAAAATGTATTTATTCCTACTCGATCCAGTGGCAAGCCCCAGCAGGGTGTCCCGGGGCAAAATCAAATGGGTATGTTGGCTCAAGGTCAGCTTGAGCAAAGTAATGTGAATATCGTCGATGAGATGGTGAATATGATTACGGCTCAAAGAGCTTATGAATCAAACTCTAAAGTGATTCAGGCTTCTGATCAAATGTTGCAATATGTGAACGGGTTAAGGTGATAGGTTGAGTTTATATATAAATATTTTTAGAAAACCTTCTTTTGTTTTTTTTGTTTGCTTTTTATTTTTTGTATCTTTGCGTGCAGAAAGTATTAAGTTGAAGAAAAAAATATCAGTGGGAGGAAGCCCTTCAATTAAAATTTTTTTAGCTGACATCATAGACTCTAACAATAACTTTGGAGGTCATGAGTGGTTAGCAAAAATTGTATTTTCGGTGGCCAAAGAAAATATGAGCCATGAGTTTTCGCGCCAACAAATTGTGCAAAAATTAATAGGGCTCAAAAAAGAACACCCTTTTTTAGAAAGTGTTAATTTTCAGATCCCTCTAAAACTAAAAATTACTCATGAAGGTTTAGCGGTGAAAGAATCGACAGTGGCCTGGCAGCTGAGACGCCAGTGGAGAGGGCAGTGTTCGAGTTGTAAATTTGTTTTAGAAAAAATAACTTTACCAGAATTAGAGCCAAGGCATGAAAATAAAAGCTGGTATATTCAAACTTCAAAAAGTTTACCGAATGGCCGTTTTTCAAGCCAAATTGTTTTTCCTCAGGTTAAAGGACCTTCTTCACTTTGGGTAATGGGGCAGGCACAAACACAAAAGCTAGTCCTTACTCTCAAGCGTAATGTGGCTAAAGGGGTTTCTTTAAAGCCTGAATGGTTAGCTTTAAGTTATAGAAATATGGATAAAGTTAGGGGAGGGTTACTCGACCTTCAAGACCTGTCCAACAAATCAACTCGTCAATATTTAATGGCTGGAGATATTTTAAAAGCCTCTTCTTTGGTGAATAAAATTCTCTTTCAAAGAGGTGATGCCGTTAAACTTATTTATAAAAATAATGGCTTTCAAATGACTACGCAAGGAGTGGCTCAAGCCATTGGACGAGTTGGGCAGTCTGTTTGGGTTCAAAATTTAACGACAAAAAAAAGAATTTCAGGTCAGGTTTTAAAAACAGGTGAGGTTTTAGTACAATGATTAAAAAAAGTTTGATTTATTTATTTATGATTTTTGTTTATGTAGGATGTGTCACACCAATGCCTACGACTGTGGTAGAACTTCCAGAGCCTGATTCAGATAAAAAATACTCATCAACACCAAACTTTATTAATACTCCGAAACGACAGTACAAGCGCACTACGAGGCAAACCTTAAGTAAGGAAGCTCAGCTTCAGCAAGAAGCGGGCTCTTTGTGGGTTATGCAAGGGCAAGGCAGTTATTTATTTGCAGAAAATAACCTAAGAATGGTGGGAGATTTAGTCACTGTAGCCATTGATGGTGAGCCCAAAAAAGAACTAGAAGCCAAGGTTGAAACTATAGCATCTCTTTTAAGAAGGCTCGAAGAGCGTCGACTGGAGTTTGAAAAACGACAAGAAGAGAAAAGACTAGCAATGATGAATGATCGCTTAGATAAGTTAGCTGAACCTGGAGAGCGAGCTCCGGCCAGTGATAAAAAAGCTGAAGAACCTAAAAAGCAAGAAGAAGAAAGTCAACTGGCAGAATTTAAATTTGATATTAAAAAAGTACCAACACGTATTCGTGAAAGACTTTTTAACGGTAACTATCAGGTTGAAGGAAGTAAAGGTTTTTTAATTGGAGATAAAGAGTACCGAGTGATTATTAATGGTATTGCACAGCCAGAAGATATTGATGGTGCGAGTGTGGCTTCTTCTCAATTAATAGAAGCTAGTTTTGATATAGTGAGTACCCTCAGGAAAGGAAGTTCGTTATGAAGCTATTTATTTATTTTTTACTTTTTTTATTTATTTCTTTTGAAGTGAATGCTGCAAGAATTAAAGATATAGCTAATATACGTGGCGTACGCAGCAATCAATTGGTGGGATACGGTTTGGTTGTTGGCTTAAGTGGAACTGGCGACGGCTCTTTAAAGTACACTCAAAACTCTGTTCGTCGTATGCTCACAAAGCTTGGAGTAGATCTTAAAGGCATGGAAGACATTTCCAGTAAAAATATCGCGGCAGTGGTTTTAACTGCAGATTTGCCGGCGTTTTCTCGTTCAGGAAATAAAATTGATGTGGTGGTTAACGCTATTGGGAGTGCAAAAAGTTTAAGAGGGGGAACCCTTATTCAGGCCCCTTTAAGGGCTGCGGACCAAAAAGTGTATGCGGTGGCTCAAGGTTCAGTCATATTAGGTGAGTCGACAAAAGGATCCATTGAAACCGTGGGTAGAGTCCCGAATGGGGGATTGATTGAAAGAGATGTTGGAGGAGATTTTACTAACCGTAAACTCTATCGCTTAACTCTTAATAATCCAGACTTTACAACTTCGGCTCGAATTGTAAAGACAATCAACCTTGAGTTAGGCGGAAAGTATGCCACTGCTTTAGATGCTTCTACGATTGATATTGTAGCTCCTCCTAATTATGAGGGAAAAGGCGTCGAGCTTTTAGCCACCATTGAGAGAGTTCAGGTCTCACCAGACATAAAAGCTAAAGTAGTGATTAATGAAAAAACAGGAACCGTGATAATGGGCGATGGGGTAGAAATATCTCCTATAGCCATAAGTCATGGTGACTTAAGCATTAAAGTTTCGCCAGCAGCTGGTGCTGGACGAAATATAGCGAGTGATTCAGGGTCTGAAAAAGGTCCAGGTCCAGCCGAGGATCATGCTGTTTTTCTTATGAATAAAGGAAGTCAGGTGGGAGATGTTGTGAAAGCCATGAACAAACTAGGTGTTTCTCCAACAGATTTAATCACCATTTTACAGAATATTAAAGCTGCTGGCGCACTTCAGGGAGATCTAGAAATACTATGAAGAAGGTCAAGTTTTTGGTGGATAGTGTTAATAATTTAAACATTTAAAGGTAAAATAGAGTCTGTTCGGTAGTTTCTATCGAACATTGGGGGCGGTGAGCTAAAGAACGTAGTACCAAGGAAGGTCGAGAGATCCAGAATTTCTAGCAGGAAACTCAGGAAAGATAGAACCAAACATTGGCTGATATTGCAACAGTGCAGGATGCACGAAACTTCTAAAGCTCACAACCCCATTTTTTTTTATTTATGAACGGAATCAAACTCAAAAAAAATTTTTCAGTACGACCTAAAATGGATGCAAAAGCCCAAGAGGCAAAACTTCGTGACGCCTCTAAAATGTATGAAAAACAATTTCTTCGCGAGATCATGAAAGCCATGAAAAAAACTGTAAGCCATAGTTCTTTGTCAAAGCCAGGTTACGCCGAGAATATTTATCAAAACCAACTAGATAACCAATACGTAGAAAAGTGGGGAGATAAAGGGGGGATTGGTTTAGCTGATTTAATTTTTGAGCAAATTAAAGAAAGACATTTTAAAAACAAAAATATTCAAAAACCAAATGGTCCGATCCCTATTGAGTCGGGCTCTCGGTTTTTAAAAAATAAAAAAGCCAATGAGTCTTCAGCAATACCAATCAAAGTAAAAGCTACTGAAAAAGATCTTACTTATATTTTGAACCCTGAGAAACTAAATTTGAACTCATCCAAGGTCACATCTCCATGGAGTGGACAAATTAAAAACATATATTCTCATCAAGATCAAAAATTCATTGAAGTTTCACATCCGCAAGGCGTTTCTTCTTTGCTAGGTTTTACCGGAACCATAAATGAAGATTTAAAAATAGGTGACTCTTTAAATGGGGGGCAGGAATTGGGAAATGTCACTCAGCCTCAGCAGTCTTTATACTGGAAAATGTCCTCAGGCCCTGAGGCTAGCCAGGCTTAAGTATTTGGCCTTCAGGCTAAAAAAATTAATTTCTGGCCTGTAAAGGATATGAAATAGGCGTTTTATTGAACTTTATTGTCCTAATATGATACAATATTAAAAGAAGTATAGACTGGGAGGACCCATGAAAGTTAAAAATCCAATTATGAAAGATATGGCTAAAATCAATTCCACGAAGTCATCTGGAACCTCTTTGAACTCATTGGCTAAGAGTAAATCGTCGAAAGGCCTAGCATCTACGGCTGGTGGTTCCAGCTCTTCAAGGGTTAATTTATCCTCAAGAGCTCAACAAATGAGCAAAGCTAAAGAAATTGCTTCTGAACCTAGCTTTAATGCTGCTAAGGTAAACCGATTACAAAAAATGATCGACGAAGGTAAATACAATGTCGATGCATCAGCTGTAGCTGATCGTTTGGTTGATAACCATTTAATATTTGGTGAATAAACACAAGGAAGTTGAAAAAATGTCTAGGGGAGATACAAAGCAGGAGTTTTATAATCGTTTAGTGCTAACACTCGATGAGTTAGTTAAGCACTATCGAAGTTTGCTTGTAGTGGTTCGTAAAGAAAAAGAAATACTTATTTCAGCTGATCTTGATTTGTTAAACGATAATAACAAAACAAAAGAAGAACTCATTTTAAAAATTAAAGCCCTTGATAGCCAGCGAGTTCGACAGGCAGGAGACTTAGCTTCTGTTTTAGGTTTGACAACAGAAGATGTAAAGTTAAAAGACTTAGCTTATTACTTTGATGGAAAGGAAGGAGAAAAATTAAGAAGCATTAAAACAGTTTTAGAGCTTTTGATTAAAAGAGTCTCTGACTTAAATCAGTTCAATGAAGAGCTAGTTAAATCGGCTCTTTCTAGTATTACTGGAGCTATGAAGTCTATTAAAGAAACACTGTCAGAAAAAACAACTTACAAGAAAAAAGGGAGTTCAAGTTCTCCAACAACCACGCGTTCGGGACAGTTAGTAAGAAGGGAAGTTTAAGAAGTAATAGTTTTCTAGGATAGGGAAAACTTTCAAAAAGGAAAGACAGGATGTCAAGAGTTTGGTCCGTCATGGATATCGGTCAACGAGCCATGATGAACAGCCAAAAAGCGCTGCAAACAGTCAGCCATAACGTTTCTAACAAAGATACAGAAGGGTATTCTCGTCAGCGTGTTGAGATTAAAGCCTCTCCTCCGAGTGGTTTACGTTTAAGGTATGGTCAAGGGGCTTATACAGGGGCAATTACCCGAGTAAATAACCCTCACTTAGAAAAGCAAATTGCTGGCGAAATGAATAAGCTGGGGGGAGCAAAAGCTCAAGCTGGAACCTTGGCTCGTTTAGAAGATGTCATGAATGAGCAACAAGAAAGTGGAGTTCACAAAAAAATTGGAAATTTCTTTAATGCTTTCCGAGAGCTATCTAACAATCCTGAAAACTTTGCTTTAAGAAACCAAGTGAAGGACTCTGCCGAAGAGATGACTCGCTCTTTTAAAGATTTAAATGGAGCCCTTGGCGGGATACTGAGCGATGCTGATTATGAAATTGCTGTTCGTATTGGTGAAGTGAATGAGATCACCAAAGAAATTGCAGATTTAAACCAAAAGATCCAGCAAGTAGAAATGCATGCCCGCGAAGCTAATGATGAAAGAGACCGTAGAGATTTACTGATAAAAAAACTCAGTGGTCTTGTAAATATTCGTCATGCAGAAGGCGATGGCGGAATTGTGACAATTACAGCCGGAAAAACGGCTGTTCTCGTGTCTGGTTATCAGCAAAGAGATTTGTTTTTAGATAAAGTTCCTGGCAAAGGTGATAAGCCACCAAGCATGTCTGTTTTTTATCGTTCTACGAAAAATGGGACAGCTCATGATGTGACGAACCAGTTTACCGGAGGAACTCTCGGTGGATTAATTTCGGTGCGAGACTCAGTGGTGGGCGACTTGATTGGAAAAGTAAACCTCATGGGTTACACCATTGCTAGTGAGGTGAATGAAGCTCATCGTTCAGGTTTTGATCGATATAGTGGGGCTGGTGGTGATTTTTTTATTCTTCCCGATGAAATGAAAGACTTCTCAAATGGTGTAGATGTAAACCCTTATATTAAAGGCGACGTTGGACGAATTGCCGCTGCTGCCGCTACCAATTCTCCGGGTGATAATCGGGTAGCTAATATAATTTCAATGCTACAGTACAAAAAAGTTTTTGCAGATAATACAAGTTCTCTCGATGATTTTTACGGGGCGATGATGGGAGAGGTTGGAATTTTAGCCGCCAAAGCCAATGGTTCTGTCGAAGCTCAAGGGAGTAACTTGGCCAACCTTGAAAAATTAAGAGAAAGTATAAGTGGAGTGAGCTTAGATGAGGAAGCGGCTAAAATGATTGAATATCAAAAAGCTTATGATGCCTCTGCTCGTCTAATAAGAACAGCAGATGAAATGATGCAAACGGTTTTAAATTTAAAGCGATTATAATTAAGGGCTATTTAAATGAGAATTACCGATAAAATGAATTTTGATACTTCTAGCCGTAACATCCGCAAAGCCCGTGGAAGTATGGCCAGCTTGAGTGAGCAAGCCGCGACTCAAAAAAGAGTTTCTCGTCCCTCTGATGATCCCGTGGCTGCGGGTCGTATTTTAGCTGGAAGAGTAGAGCTACACGGAAATACTCAATATAAGAGAAACTTAGAATACGCGCGGTCTTTTCTTCATTACTCAGATCACTCTTTAAATGAAATGGCCGATCAATTAATGAGAGCGAAAGAGCTGGCGATATCTCAAGCTGGAGATTCCGGAGCTAATTCTAAAACAAGAAATATTAGTGCAACTGAAGTGGCACAAATTTATGAACATACCGTACGCTTAGCCAATACAAAATTTGGTGATCGTTATATATTTGCTGGCTATAAAACCACCAGTAAGCCCTTTAATTATAATGGTACTTATAATGGAGATATGGGGGAGATGCTGGTTCATGTCGACAAAGACTCTTTCTTTGGTATGAATATTCCCGGTAGTAAAGTTTTTCATGGTCAGGGGTTAAAAGGGGATGGCATTGCTCATGTGACCACTCGCCAGGCAAGAACAACAGAAGAGTTGCATGATCAAAGAGCAGAGGCGATTTACTCTCCGGATAACCGTCCACAGTCTCAACCCTTGCCAGAAAGTTTAAACCCAACTCTTTTGCAAAATGATGATAGCCCTGAAAATCGAGAAATCAATTTATCAAGAAGAAACCCCGGTCATGACTCTCAAACTCCTGTTGAAGGGATGCCAGCCTTTAGGTCGCCAAGTTCTTTAGAGGCTGAGATCGCTCCGCCTTCGCCAGAAGATGAAGCCGTAAGAATTACTAAGCTTAAAGATTTGAATTATGAGCACATTGGTAAGTTAAACTCTGACGCCACTGAATTACAAGATAATGGTGGCCCTTCTGAGGGGCGAGACCTTGATGGTTTTAAAAACTACACAGGCGTCAATGTTTTTGCCGTTTTGAATAAGTTAGAAATTGCTTTAAAAACCAACGATAAGTTTGCCATTCAAGACTCTTTAGATCATATCGACGAAGCGCTTAATCAAATTGTTATGGCAAGATCTCAGCTTGGATCACGCTTAGGTACTATTGATGCCGCCTATGAAACTCTTCAAAAGCAGAATATAGATATTAATAAAAATATATCTAATAATGAAGATGCCGATGTTTTTGAATTAGTCAGCGATATGGGGCGGGCAGAAACGAGCTTGCAAGCGACCTTACAAACTTCCAGTAAACTCATGCAAAACTCGTTGTACGATTTTATTCGTTAAGAGGGTGACTGCCAAACTTTAAAACTCAGTGGATCAAATAAAGTAACTTTATTTGATCCACTCCTATAACCACCAATGGTTTCTAGCTCATTTTATATACAATTTGTTTATGAGAATATTTCAGGATAAAGCCTATAATTCTTTCAAAGGTGGCCTGTTCGCCTCATTGAATTTGTTTGTTTTAGTTGGGTAATATCCTTAACTTGACATTTATTAACAGAAATAATAGCTATGCCTAATCACAAAATGGATTTGTGCTTTGATAGGATGTCGAAGGAGACCCCCTCACATGTTAGTACTCACAAGAAAACTAGGCGAAAGCATCGCTATAGACGACAATATTAAAATTCGTGTTGTGCAAATCAAGGGTAAGCAAGTGAGGCTCGGAATTGAAGCCCCTCGTGAAACTAAAATTCATCGCGAAGAAGTCTATGAGTCCATTCAAACAGAAAACGAAGTTTCTGCGACATCTACCGCCGAAAAAACCAGAAAAGTTTCAGATCTATTAAAAAACAACAAATAACTCATAAGTCTTAAATTCTTAAATAACCTCAAATAGTTAAGTGATCTAAACAAGATACCTTGTACCCCCTCTCAAGGCCTAGTTTTGATGGTGAAAAAAATTCATTTTTACCCTTATTTGAGCTTGCCGTGTCTGAATCAATAGGGATATGCTCAAGAATAAGGGGGATTTATGGACATAAGAACATCTAGATTTGGAACTGTATCCATCACTCAAGAAGATATTGTCACTTTCAGGGAAGGCCTTTTAGGTTTTGCTCAGTTGAAACAGTTTGTTCTTTTAGATGACCCTCAAGATGAGATTTTTGCCTGGCTTCAAAGTTGTGAAGACCCTAAAGTAGCATTCCCTGTTCTTGAGCCCGAGCTCTTTGGAGCCCCTAAAACTTATGGTATTAGCCCAAGAGATCTCAATCAAATAGATGCTGATAGCCCTGAGCAATGTACTTTCTTTAATATTGTCACTATTCCTGATGATCCTACAGATATGACAGCTAACCTAAAGGCTCCTGTTGTTTTTAACGTGAGTAAAAAATTAGCTCGTCAATGTGTCTTACAAGATAACAAGCTAGCAATTCGTGAGCCTATATTTCTTAAGCTACAACAAAGAGTTGTTCAAAGCCCAGGAGAGTCCATTAAAAGTAAAATGGACCATCTGGGAGTCACAGTGAAGTTGCCAAAAGCGCCGACTGCTGATCGACAAATTTAAGTAAAACAGAGAAATTATTGGAATAAACTCACTAAAATTTAAGAAAATAGTTCATTCTGCCTAAATATTAATAGATTATTGCCACGCCTTGCGTCTATAACTTAAAGAGCCTTAAATTCTTAAGGCGGTTCTTTAGGGAGGAACGATGCCGTTAAGGGTTTGGTCTAATTTCAAGTCTCATCTTATTTTCCTGTTTTTCACTTTATTTTTTTTAGTTTCTGCCACCAGTCAAGTTGCTAAAGATTTTAATTTACCAGGTGAAGTTCCTCATTTTGACCTCACTCAACCAGAAGCCAGAAAGCCTGCCGTCGATTTAATTTATAACGGCAAAATTCAAACTATTTCAGAACTAAAAGCTTTAGTCATGTCTAGCCGTTCGCAGCCAGCCGATTTTTCTAAGATGACTTCACAGCAAAAAGAAAATTGGAGAAACAAAAGAGTTTCAAAGCTCAGCCCCTCACCTCAAAATGTTCAGGTGAACTGGTTAGATAAATTATTTTTAGTTGATGATGGTTTAAACTTTGAAGAAGTCAACGGGCTGAACTTAGAGCGTTCTGATTCAACAAAAAGAATTTTTAAAAAAATGGATGATGTTGGAGTGACAAATAATCAACTGGTCACTTATTCAGGGCTTTCTTCCCCTGTTAATGATGATCAATTTGATTTTCGAGTGAGTATTACCGATAGCGAAGGAATGACTCAGCCCTACCGTGTGTACTTAGGAGAGTTTGCTCATAATAACTTACTAAGAAAAACTCTTTTAAGAAAGTTAGGTTTTAGAGAACCAGGAATGAAGTATATTCCTAAATTAAAAGTAAAGTTTAAAAGTGAAATTAAAGCCATTGAAGCTATTCAAGGTAGTTTGTCGGCAAAGTTTTCAGATAACTTTGAAGAGGGCGATGGCTCTAAAGATGAGCTCTCTAATTCATCAAATGCCAATGGTATAGCTGCAAATGTAGGTGCTGACCCTCAAAGGTGGTTGGCTAAAAATTATCGAAAAATAGAACTTACGGAAAAGATGAACGAGATTACGGGTGAATTGGAAGAGGTTGAGGAAGAGGTTTGGTCTTTTTCTGATGAGTTACCTAGTGGAGAAGTTGTTGTTGAATTTCAAGATGTATTAGTTCACAAAGACTTGGGGCAAACTCATCTTGCTTTTGGTTTTTTGGGTCACAATGATAACGGTCGTCGCCGAATTTATAACTCTTTGTTGTTAGCCTACAACTTAGTGAATGCCACGGAGTCTGTGAATTCCTTTTCGCCGATTCCCTTTTTTGAAAAAGATCAAAAACTCATAATAGGTCATGATACTAAAAGTGTTATGAATTTTTCTCCAGACTTTTATGATTTAAAATGGATGGCCCGGCGTTTAGCAAGCTTAAGTCGTAAAGATTTTGAACATATTGTTGCTGAAGCTCATTACCCGAAGGAAGTTGAGCTTTTGATGATTGAAATTTTAATTGCTAGAAGAAATTTTATGCAAAAGTTCTTTTTTGCGGATGACCCTGATTGTTCAGGCCCTACCAAGTACGAAGTTCCTCCTTATTATTGCTTAGGGGATTCATCGTCTGAAAAGTATTCTCATTTGTCAGATCAGTTTAAAGTTGATCTTAAAATTAGCCACGGGCCTAAACTAGTCAATGGCAACCTAAAGGTTGACACTCGTGGAGCGGAATATTGGAACCCTGATAAATGGTGGGTGGGTTATGGATCTAGGTTTTCAAAGCACCAAGAAGAAAGCCCTTTAGTGTTATCAGAAATTTTTTCTTATTTACAATCTATTTTGCAGTCTTCAGCTTTAGAAGCCATTATCGATAAAAATATAAATAACTTTTTAAAATTAAATAGCTCTGAAAAAATTGCTGAACGTTTAAACGAACTGCGTGAGCAAAACATTCAATACTTAATTGACCAAGGGCAAGCTATTCGTGAAGGAGATACCGATGCAAAATTAGAAACGGTACCTATTGGCTTTTATACAACCCCCACGGCATCGGCTCGGTTAATTTTAAATAGAAATATAGCTATTGGAACCCAGCAAGGAGTGGATAATCAAATTCAGCTGGTCGACACCTTTGGTTACTTAGTGCGCCTAGGAGTGCATTCAGAGCTAGAAGGATTTGATAATTTAAATTTGTTTTCTACTTATGAAGGTCCTCACACAGGCCAAATTGGCTTTGACTTTACTTATACTTTTTTGAGGCGTTGGACGCATTTACGGCCACTTCGTGTCGTGAAAGAGCCTGGAAAAAAAGGTTTAGGCGGGCCGATTAAAAAGGCTTTAAAAGAAAGCTATTCGGAAATTTTAATTCCTAAAATTTTAAGAGATATGCGCAGTGAAATAGATAGCATTGCGCCTTTAGGCCCTGAGTCAAGTGAAGAGGAAAAAGCTGAATACCAAAAAGTTATTGAAAAAAACTATAAGGTTTTAAATAAGTATTTAAAAGTGGGGGAGTCGATAATTATATCAAACACCCTCGGCCCCTCAGCCAGCGGAAGTTATAGTCACCGGTTTTTAGATATTTCAGCAAGGGTTTATATGAGCTTTCTTTTGAAAGCTGAAGATTTATCGAGAGTTCACATACACCGAAAAAGTGAAAAAGAAATTCTTATTTTTAAAACAAGAGGAAATCAAGTGGCTTGGGACCTCACCGTTGGAGCTAATTATTATATTCCAGTGGTAAGCTTAAGGTTACAGAAAAAAACTGGAAAAGCCAAAACTTGGTTTTACAAATTAAGAGATGTCACTGCCACCAGTTCAGTTTTAAATATTGATGGATCGTTTAAGACGGAGTTAAATTTAAATTTTCAACAAAATTTAAATATAGTTATAGAAACTTTATTTTCAGACTCCTATGAAAATGCCATTAGTTTTGAAGATAAAAACTTACTCATTAACAGAGAGATGTCTCCCTATGTTGTATCCCATGACTTTAAACAAAGAGAAATGAACTTTAAATTTTTATTTCTAAACCACAGTTCTCACAAAACTAATGATGTTATTGATTTTTATGCTCCTTATTCTCACAGCTTACCTCGTTTTCAAGATGGACATACCACAAGCTATTTACGACACTCTCAAGGTTATAGAAATGGAACAGACTATCAAACCGTAATTAAGGATGTTATTAACTATGTTTTAGAAGATAAAGGAAAAGACTTTGGCCTTCAATTAAGCTCTAGTGGTGACCCTGCTGATACAGTTTTTGGTAAATCAAATAGCCTTACTGTCAGCTTAGATTCAAGAATTTCAGAACCTAAAGTGGGTGTTTTGGCAGACCCTCAAAGGGTTTTTGAAGATCCTGTTCTTAAACTACAATATGTATGGAAGGGCGGAGTAGATATAGGTTTAACATATAAACAAACTAAAAAACTTCTAAATAAAGTAAATAACAAAGTCAGTTTTTCTGGAAAGTTTGAGCTGTTTAATACGCAAGATTTTTCAAAGCTCAGGCGATTACAGCTTTATCGAGTGGGTGTAGATATTATTATTTACCGGGAAGGGATTGAGCGTTTGTTGAGTGATAGCCCTTACTTATTCTCACTAAAAGTGGAAAGACTAATGCCAAAAAAATATAATGCCGGCGTATCCAATGACCAAAAACAACTTTTAATGGAGCATAAGTCTTTGGCTATTTTACAAAGTTATAGTCGAGCTTTAAAAAGCTATCGCAATACAAACCCTACAAAATCTTCAGAAGAATTAGTTAATTTAGTGAGATTGCTTAAACAAAACTTAGATTTTATTGATTTTATTTCGTTATTTGACGACGTGCCAAAAGACGGCAACATAAAAGATAGGCCTTTAAGAAATGTATTTATAAGAGGAAGCGTTAACGGCTTTAAATTAGGAGATGAGCGCTTAGGTGGACTTGTTGCAAACAGTATTGGCTTTCCTCGTAAAAAAAGTGTCAACGGAGAAAATTATGACAATACCTACGGAGATTTAGATCTTATTAAAAAGAGAATAGGTATTAGTGACAGTGAACTTTACTTAAAATGGATATTGAGGTCTTATTTATGATCAGGTTAATTTTTATCTTTTTGTTTTCTCCCTTTATTTTAAAGGCGCAAGTCGTTACGCCTTATGAATCCTTATCTCCTTTATTAGTAAATACAAAAGTAGATGAGTTTTTTTCTTACCAGTGGGGCCTTGTAAACTATGGCCAAACCGTTTTTGAACAGTTGGGCCCACTAGAGAATCGTCCCACTTGTGGAAAAAGCTTTGAAGTTCCTTCTTTTGATCTTGGTAATATATCTACAGAAGATTTCTTTTTAGAGACTCCTGGACGGTCCTGTAAAATTAAAAATTCCACACAGGTAGTTGATGATGATGATGTTAGTTGGTTACCTTTATTTCTTGATTTAGAAAAAATGGTTAAAAGAGACGTTGTTGTGGCCATCTTGGACTTTGGCTTAGACTATAGACACCCTGATATTCAAGACAATATCGCGAAAGATTTTAATCGATGCAACGATCTCGGTCTTCCAAAATTAGAAAGGCCCAAAAAAAAGAGAGATCGTTCGGAACGAAGAAAAGGCCTTCCAAATATTAGTGAGTTTGATTTTAGTAATGATTGTTTGGGTTGGAATTTTACCGATTTACGAAGTCGTCTTGGAAATTCAAGGCCTAAAGACACTGACCAATTTTCCCATGGAACTCACTTGGCTGGAATAATTTCTGCAGTATCGGGCAATGGAATTGGAGTGCAAGGGGTTTCCAATCGTATAAAAATTTTACCCGTCAAAGTTTTAGAAAATATAAAAAAAGAAACAATTAAAAAGTTTGGCCAAGAAACCATTATTTCTCAGATTTTAAATCAAATTAGTTTAGGCTTAGACTATGTTGCCCAGGTCAAAAGATATGGACGTCCAGTAGATGCTGTAAACTTAAGTTTTGGTTTGCCGACTCGATTAGCAACTCCTCGAGTCAAAGCCTCTTTACAAAAAGTTTTAGACCAAGGAATCACTGTCATTGCTGCTGCTGGTAACGAAGATGTTAACGTAGATATTTTTCCTTGTTCTTTTCCTGGTGTTATTTGTGTTGGGGCCCACTCCAATGGAGGGCAATTGGCCGGGTTTTCTAACTATGGGTCTAGTGTAGATATAACAGCTCCAGGGGAGCTTATTTTAAGTTTAAATAAAACCACTGAGCTTTCAAGCTTATTTGTACAGTCAGATCTTTACGATTTTCAAACCGGTACAAGCCAATCGGCTCCTTTTGTCGCTGCAGCCGCGGCTTTACTCAAAGGGGCTTACCCTAAAATTTCCTCTCAAGAGGTTAAAGCTAGGCTTTACTCCTCAGCAGCGCCAATGAGTTTTAAAGACCATCGGTTTACTCTTAGTGGTCGCCTGCAAATGTCTTCGGCTTTAACTTCAAGTGCTAGGCCTTACCTTCGTCCACAATTGAAAAAACTAACGCAATTAAAAGTGAAATCAAAAAAAATAAATATCACTTTTCCTTTAAAAAATTTATGGGCTTCAGCAAAAAATGTAAATGTGAGTGTACGTACCCTAAACTCAAATGTGATTGTAAGCACCAAGGCCCAAAAGATAAATCAGCTGAAAGCCTTTTCGAGCAAAGAACTTAACTTTCAAGCTAATATTATCGACTTTAATGGAGCCTCAAGAGTAAAGCTGGCGATTGACCTGAATTACTTATCAGAAACAGGTCATAAGTACTCTGATAGCTTTATTTTAGAGACCGAACTTTTTATTCACTTAGACGATGCTGAGGCCCTTACTTTTCCCATCGACTTTAAAAGCGAAACTTTAGCAAATATAAATGAGTTATTAGATGAGAATCCTGACCAACTGAACCTGGGGCGAACTTTAACAAAAAAAATAACGCCATCAGATATCACCAATGAAGACACTGAATATTTTGTTGATCATGTGACCTTGAAAGATGGAGTTCCTGGTATAGAAATTTCTATTTTGTCACAAAACGGACAGCGCTTTCAACAAAAGCCTTTAGTTTTTCTTCCTAAAACAAAGAGTTTTCGAGTCACACAACTTGATATCATTCCAGGCAATATAGGAGATGAGTATGTTTTGCGTTCTGTGGGGTATGAAAACATTGAACTCAAAGAGAAAAGCTCTGGTGATAATTCTGATGAGTTCAATTATATTGGACAGTTTATAGAGTACTATGTTTTTGACCAAAATTATAATTTACTTCATAGCTCTTTGAAGTTGAAGCCATTAGAGGATCTGCCTGGTCGAAATTTAGATTTGGGTACAGAAAAGAACTTTCGGTTTGAGGTGGCCGTTGGTGCCGAAGAAGACAATTTGCAAGCGGCCTTATCTTTAAGTCCAAAAATATTGCGATCTGAAAAAAATAACTTTAATAAAATATTTTTTATTTCACCAGGTCAGCTTTCAGATGAAGACAATGATTTTGATATTGCTAGTTTTGAAGGCAATGAGTTTTTTGGTCAACAACTCTATTACTTAAATAAAATAGACGGAAAATCAGAAATGAAGCTTCGTACATTTTCTTCGCCTTCAGTGAGAAAAAATATTCAACAAATGTTTGTACAACAACTTTATGAAAGAGGAGAAATAAACTCTCCTCGAATTCACCCTAATATGGTTATGGAGCTATGGCATATTTTTCAGCAAAATGATCTTAATGATGAAATTAGAGTTTTAGGTAGTTTTTCAATGCAAGGGGCATTAAGTGTTGGTGTTACCGATCTGAAATCTTGGCCGGCCAGCTTAAACACAAATCACTTCTTTACATTAAGTATAAAAGAAAACAAAAACGGACAGGGTTTTAATTATCATGTTGAGCCTTTTGATGAGCTTCGAGACATGGGGCTTTCGTTTGATATTACTCGCGATAAATTTATGACCTACTTTGCTCTTAATAAGCTCTTAAAAGGAGACTATCTAAGTGTAAAAGACAAAAGTTTTTCTAGGGCACAGTTATCTTATAAAGGCCTTCTTTCAAAGAAATTTTCTTCAAAAAGTAGAAGTGTTGAAGTTAAAAAGCTTTCTGAATCAGAGGTTTTACTCAATGATTTAATTTCTTACAAAAACGGAGAAAAACTTTATTCTTTATTTAAAACTCTCGGGGAAATCCTTTTAACCACTTCTGATGGTCAAGATGTTAGTTTTTCTACCAGTGAAGTAAAAGTTTCTGACTTTATTTCTTTTTTCACCTTTCAGGAGTTAGTAGCCCCTTCACTTTACCGAGAAAATGGCCAGTCTCTTCCTGCACTTTATGTGAATGCCAGTGAAATTTATAGCCGAAGGGTCTACTCTTGGGTGGTTCGACAAGGAACTAACGACTTAGTGGCTCCAATCAATTTAAATATTGAAGTTTCAGATGGCTGTTTGCCTTTATCACCCTCTAAATTAAAAGGGTCATTAAGTATGAATTATACTTTTTTGTGTAAAACTCCAGATAATAAATTTGCTTTAAAGTTTATACCGATACAAAAAATCAACTAGCGACCAATGGTGGGAAGAGACATGGAGCCTCCCCCAGAGTACTTATATTGATTGTTATTTAACTTGCTCTGAGCGGAAGGTTCATTAAGTTCTTTTTGAAGGTGAGAGGAAAAGCTTTTTTCTTTATTTAATTTCATATTATTTTTTTTCCCTTTATAACTCGCTATGCCGCGACTGACCTTTGACTTCAGTTGTGCTGATTTTGCTTTAGATGATTTTCTTTTTTTAGCCTTTAGCTTTCTAGCTTTATTGATTTGCAATCGATCACCAATCATAAAGGTGTTGTACTCAACTTCTGGTAGGCGGTCTCTTTTAGGAACTTTAAATATACGGGCTATACTCACTTTTTCACCAACGTGAATGATTTTTAACTCTCCAACAGGAAGCCAAAGATCACCGATGCTTTTATTTAATAAAGGGTCAAAGAACGATTTTCTTCTGACAACAGGTATAATTTGCATGTTTTTTAAGCCATTGTTGCTGCCGGCATTGATGTAAAACTCTTTGTTGTGTTGCTTGTTGTTAGATAAGGCTAAGGTTCTTTTGATTTCAATAATTTTTATTTCTTTATTTTTACTGTTAGCCCAAGAAGTCAGTGGCAAAGAGGTTGTTAACAACAACACAATATAAAATGGTAATAATAAATAATTCATAGCAGCTCCTTGAATATTTTTCGGTGAATTCATGTCTCATCTTGAGGCTTTTTAGAGTCAAAGTGATACTAACTAGATCTTAGTTTTGTTTTTAGGGGCATAAAGGCCCTGTTATAACGCTCCTCATTGAAACTAATAGATACAAGGGCATTGCATCAAGTGCCGAAGTTTAAAGTCTTTTAGAAAGATGTCTTAAAAAAGTGGCACTCTACAAAAGTTTGGTACGCCTTTTGTAATTACCCCTACTGAAACTAATAAATGACACCAGTTATTTAAAACAAAAAATCCTTAGGGGGGAACATATGAAATTAATCAACAGTGTACTTTTATCTTTAGCGTCTTTGGCTTTGATCAGTTGTGGCGGAGGCAGTGGTAGTTCAACTCACAGTCACAGTCAGTTAGCAAAAGACTTCGTGAGTGCTCTTAACTATGATCTTAACTATGATGTTGAGTTAGTTAAATCTAATACTAAACAATGGAACTATATTGTTGTTTATGATTATGACTTAAATACGTATGATGCTTATGACCTTACTAACTACTATGTTGGAAAAGATATCGACTTTCATTTAGACCTTTATGAGTCTGATTTTTTCTATGATTTAGATTATATCGGTGGAAGTGTTTATGAAGACTATTATACTGGTATTCAGTTCTCTAAAACTAAAATGACAACTAACGATACAATGAAAGCTCAAGCTTTAGTTGATGGAATTAAAATGAAAAAAGCTGTGAACCAGTTAACGGTTCAGTTCGGTTTATCAGACGAAAGAGCTAAATACGTAGCTGGCATTGCTGATCAAATCAGCAAAGAAGCAAATATGACTGTATACCAAAGTGACCTTTACTCTAAAGCTCTAATTGGTTCTACTTACGGTCAAATTCAGGGTGCTGTTGAAAGCAAGTTGAACGGGGACGATACTGCTTTAGATGGTTTATACGAAAGAGCCGCTTCTGCGAACAATGTTTCAAAAGCAAGTGTTAAAAAGTTAGCTGAACTATTTATCGGAATTAAGTAATTTCGACAGAAAGGTCATTAAACGGTAAAAAAAGGAAGCTCTCAGAGCTTCCTTTTTTTTGTTCTTAGATAGAGTAAAATATCCAATGTTTTAAAAAATGGCTATTCTTAAGGCAAAAAATGGTGTTAATCTTGGGTTATGAATCATTACTTTGTAGTTGTCGCAAGCCCTGTTTCTGAGCATTTGGAAGATCCCATTAGTGGTTTTTTCTTTGAAAATGGTGCTGAAGGTATTTCTGAAAAACTTGATTTTAAGCAACTGGACAGCCAGTACAATGTAGAAACTCAATCATCAGATCATAAAATTTTAAATATATATTTCTCTGAACGTCCTAATGAAAACCTGTTATTCAAAGCCGCAAGTTTGTTTTCGGAAGTGCATTTTGAAATAGAACAACAGGAAAATAAAGACTGGATGCATGAATGGAAAAAAGGTTTTCATTCTTTTGCATTGGCTCCAGGGGTTCAGGTGGTACCGAGCTGGGAAAAACCACAGTCCAATAGTGACTTAAAAATTTTCATAGACCCTGGTATGGCTTTTGGCACTGGTACGCATGCCACCACACAAATTGCCGCCGAAGCCTTGAGTACGCTTTCTCTTCAAGGTTTGAAAGTATTAGACGTCGGAACTGGCACAGCCATTTTAGCTATTCTTTGTGAAATGAAAGGAGCTTCTTTAGTTCATGCCACAGAAATTGAAGACATAGCCAGAGAAGTGGCTAAAGAGAACATTCTGCTAAATTCTTGTAAAAAAACTGTTATTTTAAATCATCAAATTGAAGAGGTCTCTAGCCCCTTGTTTGATGTAGTTATAGCTAATATCATAGATGGTGTTCTTATTAATATTCAAAAAGATCTGTCGCGTTGTACATCTCCAGCGGGTTATTTAATTTTAACAGGAATTCTAGAAGAAAGAGAAACTCATTTTTTAAATGAATTTGACCTTTCGTTATTCACTAAAGTATCTCGTTGGCAAAAAGACGAATGGGTCGGGTTTTTGTTGCAAAAGGTTCCATCATGAGAAGGTACTGGATAGAGCAGCAAAGCTTTGTTGGCAGTGGAGAGGAGCGAGCCGTTATTATTTCTGGCGACTCTTTCCGTCATATATGCTTGGTGTGTCGGCAAGAAGTGGGTGACGAGTTTGAAGTTTTAACCGATGAAGGTAAAGCCTATCAGGTTAAAATTTTTGAAAAGAAAAAAAAGCAAGCCATGGCTCGAGTCGTGAGTGAAAGAACACTTCCATTATTGCCTCAACCCTATATAGAGCTTTGTGTGAGCCTACCAAAATTTAACAAGTTTGAATTAATTTTAGAAAAAGCGGTCGAACTTTCAGTGAGTCGAGTGCGTCCTTTCTTTTCAAACAACAGCTTTGTCAGAAGCCGTAGTAAAGTGAGTGATGAGCGCTTTCAGCGTTGGAAAAAAATTATTATGTCTGCCACCCAACAAACCGGTCGAGGGGAGCTTATGCACTTGGCTGAGCCCTGTACTTTGGGCGAGTTATTGGAAGAGTTTAACCAAAACCAGCAAAGCCAGGGTCTATTTCCTTATGAGGGGCGTTGCGAAAAAAGCTTAAAGCAGCAACTTTCGGACCTAAAAAAACAAGAGTTTAGCTCTCTTTGGGCTTTTATAGGCAGTGAGGGCGGTTTTGATGCTTCTGAAGTAGAATTATTTAAAAAAAATCACTTAAACCCGGTAACAATGGGTGACCAGGTGTTACGAGTGGAAACCGCTTGCGTGAGCTTAGCGAGCATCATAAAATACGAGCTATTGGATTGAACAACTTTTATGGGGGTTGATAATGGATGTGTTTGACGAGTTTGAAATAAAACCATTAACAGAAGGTTTAGGCTTTCATAGAAAATCAAATGACTTAAAGTCTTCCATGAAAAAATCTAAGCCCATGACTTTGCCCAATGAACCCTTACAGTCATCTTCTGAGTCCTTACCATCGGAGCCAACAAGTATTGATAAGGCCACAGAAGCTTTAGACAAACTTATGAGTTCACTAAATACTCTCGATAAAAAAGGAATTACTTTTTCTGAAACTTTACCTAGAGAAAACTCCAATTCTTCCTCTCAAAAACTACAATCTCTTCAGCAGCCAAGTATTCATCCTGTGGTGCCGGGTAGTGAGCCTGCTCCTGTCAACATAGAGGTTCCGTACAATGATGAAGCACCGAGTTCTTCAACAGACAGTGTTAGGTTTGACACTCCTGTAGATCTTTCTAATCTCGGCGCAGGAACTCGTCGAGGAGCCTCTGATTCTTTTAGCAGTAAGTTAAAAGCCGCCCCCGTATCCATTCCTGCCGCAATACTAGATTCCATTGTTATATTTGCTCTATCTATGCTTTTTATGATGGGAATGCTTTTAGCAACAGGTCTGCAAATTTCTTCATTAGTAGATAGTTTAACAACAGATATAATGACTAAAGTTTCTGCTTTTATGCTTTTAGTTGCGGTTTTACAAATGTATGTGGTGTTGGCGCGTAGTTTTTTTGGTTGCACTTTGGGCGAATGGACGTTTGATTGCCAAATGGGAACCGACCACCAAGTGAAAGCTCCATACTATCCTTTTCAAATTGTTTGGCGTTCAATTCTAATAATTGGAACAGGTCTGGTGACATTACCTTTCTTGTCTTTGATTAGTCGTCGTGATTTAGGGTCGTATTTAACGGGTCTACAACTTTATAAAAAAATTTAGATCATTAAATGGATTTTTTTGGAGAAGTATTACAAAAAGAAGCTCTCGTTCAGCAGGTTTCTTTATTAAAAAAACAAAATAAAAAAATTGTTTTTACCAATGGTTGTTTTGATATTCTTCATCCTGGCCACACTAGTTATTTAGCTGAGGCCCGAAGCCTTGGTGACATATTGGTCGTTGGAATGGATTCTGATCAAAGTGTTCATCAACTAAAAGGCCCTGAACGTCCTATTCAAAATGAAAAAGCCAGATCTAAAACTTTATCGGCGTTAAGGTCAGTGGATTTTATTTGTATCTATGATAACGGAGACCCTGAACCTTTAATCCGAGCTGTTCAACCAGACATATTGGTAAAGGGCGGTGATTGGGCCATTTCTCAAATTAAAGGAGCTGATTTTGTTCAGTCCTATGGGGGAGAGGTTAGGTCACTACAGTTTATTTCGGGCCACTCAACCACTGATATTGTTCAAAAAATATTACGATCCCCATCGAGCTAGTTTATATCAATAGTCACCTTTTACCTTCGAGAAGGAGTATTTCCTGTAAAAAATGAGCTAGAACTGTCGCTGCTTGCATTGTTGTTGGTTTCGGTGACAGGTTTAAGGCTTTCAATGCTTTCTATTAAACTTTGAGAAAGAGTTAAAAGCTCGCTGGCCTCACTTTTTGCCGGTGCAAAAAAGTCCTCCGTGTTCGTAAAAACTTGAAGTTGAACCGTTACTGTATTTTGTAAAGATGGTAGGTAGGGAGTGTATTTACGGTACACTTCTTGTGTGGCAGGAAGTTGTTCTGCACCAATGGAGTTTTTTAAAGTTTCCATATGGATTTTTAAAAATGTCATCGTTACATAAAGGTAATTGCTATTGTCCCAGTTTTCATTATTTTCAGAACTTTTATTTAATCCAAAATCAGCTAAAAAGGCTCCAAGATAGTGAAAACTTAAAAAGCTTTCGTAGTTTTTTTGTAAAGACCCATAAAACAGTTCATTATATAGATTGTTTTCATTGCTACTTATTTTTTCATTTAAAAAGTCAACAGATCGAATAAAGCTCTCTCTTCCTGGTAGAGCTTGTAAGGTATTAATGCCCAACTTATGAAGTTCAATGTCTGAGCTTGATAAATAGTACTCATTAATTAATTGAAAAAATAAAGCAGAAGCCATACCTTTTTTAGCTCCTAAGCCAACAGCTGTTACCATTTCACTGGCAATGGCAGACATATCGGCATTCGCCTCCTCAAGTAAAGCTCTCCATTCTGCCTCAGTTTTTCCTTCTCCTTCTGGGTTTGAAGATGAACTCTCCGGGTCGGCATTAGGATCTTGTGGGTTAATATTTGTCACCACAGCACTATTTGGGTTTTCATCAGTCCCATCATCACTTGGATTATCATTGTTGTCGTCGTTATCTTGACCAGAGCTGTTATTGTCACCGTTATTACTATTGCCCGAAGATCTGGTTTCAGGTTTAGTTTGGTTGGCTTTGGCAGCTTCTTTTCTTGCGTTAATATTATCTTGTACTTTTTCTCGACAAGCTTTGATTTCTTCATCTTTTTGAGATGCACTTTCACACTTTTCTAATTCAGCTTGATCAGTTAATTGTTGAGTTAAGTGTTTTGTGCACTTTTCGAAATTTTCATCATATTGACATTGCTCAGCCACTTGCTCGGCAATGGCCTCTTGATTTCTACGCTTTTTATCTTCAGCTAGCTTCTTCTTATTTTTGTCAGATACCACCTTTTTTTCTTTTTTGCTTTCTTCAAGTGTGTTGTGCTTATCTGAGTGAAAATTATGAGCGGTAGTTTTGATAAGTTGAGCGTCTACAGGTTTATTTGTTTTATACTTCTTAAGCCTTTGGTTAAAAGTCTTTTGGACCTTAGAGTTTTCTTTGACCTGTTTAGGTTGGACAAAAGCTTGGTGTTGACCTTGGTTAGAAAAGTGTAAACTTTCTTGGTCTTCGACATGCAGATGGTTGGCTGTGTTGTTAGAGCCTTGATTTAAAAGCCCTTTTACACCAGAAAAGACTGCAAAAATAGCTGCGAGTATAATTAGGTTTTTTTTGTTTAATAATTCCATAGTTTTCCCCTCTGTTCTTATATATAGGCACAAAGTGTGCCCAAACTAATTTTGTAAGTGACTGAAATAGCTTGTTTTTTTAGAGGGGCCAAAATAGAGAGTTGTGCTTAGGCCTTCGGTACTATACAACTAGACAAGGTTGCTTCGTAAAGCTAATATTTTCGGTGACTTATGACGTATATAAAGGGTTTCAGGTGAGTGACCAAATTTGCACATTGATTGATAAGGTGGAACAAAAAGACCCTCGGTCATTGGCTAAGCTACTAACATTTATAGAAAAAAGTGGTGTTGAGGCTTTAAAAAACCCGCGGCTATTGCAGCCGGCAAAGCAAAGTTTTCGACTTGGAGTGACCGGACCTCCGGGAGCTGGAAAGTCGACATTCATTAATCAATTACTTTATATTTTAAGAAAAAGAGGGCTTTCTGTTGGTGTATTGGCAGTTGACCCTTCGAGCCCTTTAACTGGGGGGGCCATTCTTGGCGATCGCATTCGTTATATCGATCATTTTTTAGATGAAAATGTTTTTATTCGCTCGCTAGGAACGAGAGGTAGCCTTGGTGGTTTGTGTGCCTCTTCATACCTCATGTTACGAGCCTATGATCTGTATCATTTTGATATAGTTCTTGTTGAAACCGTGGGTGTTGGCCAGTCGGAGCTAGATATCGTCAACGTGGCTGACCATGTTTCGATTTTACTTGTACCTGAGTCGGGTGATTCTATTCAAATGATGAAGGCTGGTTTGTTAGAAGTCGGTGATTCTTTTGTTGTCAATAAAGCCGATCGCCCTGGGGCTGAAATTTTAATGAATGAATTAAATGCGGAGTTGTCTCAAAGCCGTCACAAAGAAAAGCCTTTTGTTTATAAAACGGTGGCCACCAAAGGGCAGGGTGTTGAGAATTACCTGGAAGAGGCTATTTATAGTTCGTTAAAAAAAATTAAAAGAGATTCTCCAGAACGTTTACAAAAAGAAGCACGTGCTCTTTTGCAATCTTCATTTGATCATTTTTGGGACACACAAGTTAAATCCATAAAGAATATGTCTCAGTTCAAATCAATTATTAATGATTTCTCAAAAAAATTACGCAATGCATAAAATAAGACTAAAGTAATAACGCTTTGCGTCGATAAGCCTCATGTAACTGTTGAAACAAATTTTTGCCCGCAAGCCCACTCAGGGTTTGCGGGTTAAACCTAACTGAAGCTCTAAAGCGGTACGTTTTTTAAGGAGGCTATATGTCACTACGAATAGGTTCAAGTGTGTCTGCACTTGTAAGTCAAAGAAATCTCGGTAACAGTCATAATGATGTTCAAGATTCAATGAGAGCCATCTCATCTGGTTCAAGAGTATCCAGAGCCTCGGATGATCCGGCAAGTTTTGCTATTTCAGAATCAATGAAAGGTCAGCTAGCAGGAACCCGCCAAGCTTCTTTCAACGCACAGAATGCACAGAGTATGGTGCAAACAGCAGAGGGTGGTTTAAACCAACAAAACAATATTTTAATTCGTTTAAGAGAGCTGGCTGTACAAGGTGCTAGTGATACTTTAGGTGATAAGGAAAGAGAACTTATTGATGTTGAGTTTCAACAGCTCACAGGTGAGTTGAATCGTATTGCCAAATCAACTCGTTTTGGACAAAAAAATCTTTTATCCGGTGAAAATGAAACTTATGAATTTCAAGTTGGGCCCAACGGTACAGAAAACGATGTGATTTCATTTAATTTAGATGCAGATACTTCCTCTGATAATTTAGAGATTGATAGTTTAGATGTTCGTGAGCAAGGTGGAGCCATTGACGCTCTAGAAGGTATTGATAGTGCCATGGAAAAGATATCGGGTGTAAGAGCTAAGTTTGGAGCTTTTCAATCAAGATTGAACTACACCATGGATAATTTAGGTTCTCAGGCAGAAAGCATAGAAACAGCAAGGTCTAACCTGGCTGATGTTGATGTTGCCGCTGAGATGACTCGATTGACTCAAAGTCAAATTAAACAAGATTTATCAACGGCCATGTTAGCCATGTCCAACCAAAGCTCCCAAAGGGTACTTAGTTTACTAGGTTGAGTTTAAAAAAATTGGTATGGGTAATAAAACCTCTTAGTTATTGGCTAAGAGGTTTTTTTTTGTCAGGTGCAGATAGGGCATCCAATCGTAGTTGATCACTTAAAACACTTTTTAAAGCATCGCTAGCAGCTTTGTTATCTAAAGAAGCCACTCCAGGGTGCGGTTTTGAAAATAAGCTTAAAGGAGAAATTTGTTTTTTCTTTTGCTCTTCAAGTTTTTTTTGTTCAATAAAGCCAGGCGTCGAAAAGTTAAAAGAATACTGAGTGGGAAATACGCCCGGTATACGTTCTGAAAAACTCAAGAGGGCTTGATTAAAATAACGAGATTTTTCTATTGATGAAAAAAAGTGAGATGTTTTACTGTGAGAAGGAGACCTTCCACTCATCATTAAGTCAAATTCACCACTTTCGTTTTTGGCTAAAAACTGATTTAACCAAATGTCTTGAGGAACAATATGAGTGAGTTCTTTGAAAATTTGTGGCCATTTTAGTTTTTTATCAATGACTTCTTTAATAGCTACTTTTGATTTGTTGGTTTTAACCACTCTGTTTTTGTTGGGCATTAACTCTTGAATGCTTTTTTCTATTCTTTTTTCAGTTATTATTTGCTTTTTTAAATTTTTATTTAAAACATTTTCTTGATGAAGAATTAAAGTGGCTTTGAAAATAACGACACCTAGGCAAAAAGCAAAAAAACAAACTATAAGTAAGTCATAGTTGATGGTTGCTTTTAAATCCTTTTTTACCTTAGGCGGCATAAAATTTAATCTTGTCTTTGTCATTTATGCTTTCCCTCCCATAAACCTAAGCCAACAGCTAAAGCTAGGTAGGGAGAAAGCTCATCTATTTTTTGAGAAAAGTCTTGCTTACCTTGAAAGATATCAATATTTCTAAACGGGTTAATGGGGGTCACACGGGCCCCATATTTTTTTTCAATTAAATCAAGAATAAATTTATTTTTACTCCCTCCTCCAGTAACTAAAAATTCAGAAACTCGCGCTCCATCAACCTGTGAAATATAATAGTCAATGGTTTCATAAATAAGCTTAAGAAGTTGCAAGAATGATTGTTCAGTTTTAGATTCGATTTCGCTCACATTTTCTTTATTAAATAGCTTATGTAAGTTTTTTTTAATTATTTCTGATTCTGAATAAGATAAGTTAAAGTCGTCACCTAACTGCCGATTAATTGAGCCAAATGAGGCTGGAACACTATTAAAGTATGTAACCTGTTGCTGAGCAATAAGTGAAACGGTGGTATGACTTTCGCCAAAATCTATAGAAATATAAATTTTACCTTTTTCTAGGTAATTGTTAAAGCGCAAGGTCTCGACAATAGCCGTGGCATCGAGGTCAACTGCGATTGGTTTTAACGGAGCTGCTTTTATTTTTTCAACATAAGATTGAATGGAATCAATTTTTGAGTGATATACTTTAAGTCTTTTTTCGGAGCTTTTCATTGCTTCCTCGCCCTGTTGGCCGAGTTCGATAAAATCAAAAATGCATTCATCAATAGGGTAGTCAATATGGTTTTTAACTTCATGCCTTAAAGCTTTACGGATTTCTTTGTAGGGAATGTCAGGTATTAAAACATCAAAGCTATCAACATTTTTGCAATAGAGTGAGCAAACTGAGTTCACATTATTTAGATGATATAAATCAACAATTGCGCTAAGTGTTTGAAATGTTTTTTCGGTGTTAGGAAAATTTTCTGAAGACTCAGCAAGGTCATGATAAAAAAAGTTGTCTAAAATCACTCGATCTTTAACTCTTTTTAATGTCACTCCCTTAAGAGTTCTTTGGCCAAGATCAACACCAAGGGTGAGGGGAGAGGCTTTAATCATTGTTTTTACCTCCCTCTTGTTGTTGAAGGAGAGAAAGCTGATAAATTCGTTCTTTGACAATCTCTGTTTTTTTTGACGGCAAAGACATTTTATAAAATATTTTATAATGCTTAAGTGCGAGTTTATTTTTTTCAAGAGCTTCATAGGCAGAAGCAATATTTAAATTTATTTCAGGTGAATTTGGTTTTTTAATCAAAGCTTTTTTAAAGTTTGAAACGGCAAAAGAAAACCTTTTAGTTTCAAGGTCAAGCATTCCTAGGTTGTTCAAGATTGCAGAATTTTTTGGCTCTAAAGTTAAAGCCTTGTTAAGGTTTGTATAGGCCAATTGATAATGTTTTAATTTTTTTTGAGCAAAGGCTAAATTAATTAAAACTGTCGAATTTGTTTTGAGGGTATTTTTAAGTCGGCTCCAAATCAATGCGGCTTGTTTGTAATTATTATTTTTCATTAGCAAAGAAGCTTGTTGGATATCAGAAGAAATCACTTTTTGAAAGTCAGGTTGTACGCTTACTGTGGGGGGAGTCACAAGATTTTTTTTTCTATACTCAAGACCAAGTGATAGACCTATTGTAAAGACAATAAAATATATAATTCTTATTTTATTTTTTTTAATAAAGATCATCTTTTGCCACCAGTTTTGAGGGGTGGCTTTACAAAATACTTTTTTTTCTCGAATAGCAGGTGCTGTCGAGTTGTCTTGTATTTTGTTAAGTTGATCCAGAATTTTACTCATAAGGGTAAAACCTTTGTCATCCAGTGGGAGGGCCTTTCAGCAGTTAAAAGAGGGTGTTTTTTTAAAGCTATTTTAACAATGCTTTCATTAATAACTCGAGTTTGAGTGTGCTCACCAATCTCAATGGCATGCTGACAAATAATATTAATGAGTCTTGGAATATTACTGGACTGCTTAGAAATTAACTCAACGGCTGCTGAATCAAAACGAATATAGCTACTGCCCCCTGAAACAAATAAGCGATGATGAATATAATCAGAAACTTCATCTGAGGCCATGGACTCAATATTAACTCTATTCGCTATTCTATGTCTTAGCTGTTCAAGGCCGGGGGAACTTATAATTTTTTGTAGTTCAGGTTGCCCAGCTAATATAATATGTAGAATTTTTTTTGATTCATACTCGAGGTTATTTAATAAAGATAACGACTCTAGCCCTTCCTCTGTCATATGTTGGGCTTCATCAATTATAAGGAGTGAGCGCTGCCCTTGTCTAGCTAACTGCTGTAAGTGTTTTGAGAGTTGTTTTTTCTGGTGGAAATAGCTTCTGTTTTTGTTGTCTTTTGGAACTCCAAGCTCATCATTAATAACTCTAAGTAAATCCATGCTTTTTAATTTTGGGTGTAATATAAGGCCAGTATTAAAATTAGCATTACATATTTTTAAAAAGACACGACATAAAAGTGTTTTGCCCGTGCCGACCTCACCAGTAAGTACAGACAAGCCTTGCCCAATATCAATCATATTGGCAAGGGTCCTTAGCGCTAAAGTGTGATCCTTAGATTTAAAAAAATAACTCGTGTTAGGGGTTTCGCTAAACGGATTTGTTTTAAAGTTATAAAAATTGTTAAACATGGCCAAACCTTTCTATCAATAAATTAAGTTTATTTGCCTCTTATATTGTTTAGTATAGTTTTTTTTAGTTTCCTGACTAGTCGAAATCACCAAAAAATAACTAAAGTAGAGGTTTTTGTTTTTAGGGTCTGGGTTCGACAAAGGTCAATATTAAATAAACATTATTTATTATTTATTGCTAACTTGAAATAATTTTAGCAATAATAAACCTGAGTTTTAATCTAAAGAGGTTTAACATATGAAAACATATATACATAAAGATTCTGGTTTTACACTTATTGAAATATTGATGGTTATTCTACTTTTAGGAATTTTATCCTCTGTAGCTATTCCTCAGTTTATTAACTTTCAGGTCGAAGCAAAAAATACGGCAACGTCAGGAAATCTTGCAAGTTTAAGGGGGGCCATAGCTAACCAATATGCTCAAATGCTCACCCGTTGTTTAGTTCCCTCAGGGCTGTATCCCAATTCCTTAAGTATAACTGCCAACAACATTGCGGATGGTAATAGTATTTGTACGAGCCCGGGTCAGGTGCCGGCAACAGATGTGGGTTTTATATCAGGTGGTATCCCAAATAACCCTTGGGGAGGGTTGAGTACTATTACTGATTGTGTGGACTGTAACCCTTTAAATGATGATCCAGCTGTTTTAGCCACCTCTTGTAATAGTGTTAACTTTACAGGTGGCTGGTGTTACAACCCAGCCACCGGTGCTATTTGGGCTGACTCAGCATTGAACGGAGCAGGGGTTGGGCTTTATGAAGGTTCTTTGTAGTTTCTAGGTGAGGCTTAACATGCTTAAGAGTCAAAAAGGATTTGGTTTGTTAACCCTTTTTGCGACTCTTCTATTAGCCTCGTTGTTTATAACCTATGTTGTAGCGTCTAAAAAAGAATGGCTTTCTTCGGTTCAGCTTCAAGAAACAGAAAGAAAAGTTCAAGCCTTACGCTTAGCCATTAATAAATATAAACTTCATCATGAAACAGCTAGTTATGTGTCGATAGTGGGGGCGCCTAGCCTATTAAGTGATTTAGTCAATGATACTGGTGATGCTTGTGTTGGTGACAATGTTTCAACAAATTCAAGTTATTTAAGGTTGCAGGGCTGGTGCGGGCCCTACCTAGATCAAAAAGTGAGTGAAAATTTATTAGATTATCAAAGAGATGGCTGGGGCCATCCATTTTTATATAACTCAGTGACAGAAGTTATTACTAGTTATGGCCCTAATGGAAGTGACGACTCAGGAGGTGGCGATGATTTGGTTTTTAACCCATAAATCAAATAATAAAGGGTTTACTCTTGTTGAGTTAGTTTTGTCGTTAACTTTATTTAGTTTCTTTTCAATCATTTCCATATCTTATATTTCAAAGTCTATAGATGAAAAAAACTTTCATTTAACTATAAAAAAACTAAACCTCATAAGAGATGCTTTGGTGGGGCAAAACCAGGTATCTCTAGTTAATACGAAACAAAAGTTTGGATATATTGGTGACATTGGCGGTTTACCAACGGCTATAGAAACTCTAGGGGCCTTGCAAGTAAAGCCAGCAGGGCAAAGTGTTTGGGCCGCGAACTCAACCCACCGTATTGCGTTTGGCTGGAGTGGGGCTTATTTACAAGATACAACTTTAGATGGGTCAGACCTCAAAGATGCTTGGGGAAATAATTTTGTTTATTCGCCAGCAACAATACCACCTTTGGTCACAAGTTTGGGCGCAGACGGCCTGGTGGGGGGGAGTGGCTTTGATGAAGATATTAATTTTCGAGTTCCTTGGCATATTAGTTTTTCAAATGTACACGGGTTTATTTTAGATGGAGGGGCGCCTTGGAGTGGCACAGCAGAGGTTGAAATTAATTTTCCTGATGGTGCGGGAGCGCTTTCTCAGGTGACTACAAATTTAGTGCCATCTGATAATGGGTACTTTGTTTTTAATAACATTCCCCAAGGCACTCGCTCTGCCACTATTTATATTCCCTCAAAAGGTTCCCCCGTAAGCACAATAGGTCCTTTTGTTTTTACTGTTAATGAAGGGCATTTTGTCATCCCGGTGGGATTAACGGATGTGGCGTCGATTTTGCGGAATTTAAAAACTTTATACACAGTTGTTTACAATGATTAAAAACCAAAAAGGATTTACTCTTATTGAAGTTTTGATGAGCCTAGTTTTACTTTCGGGTATGGCAGCCACTCTCATATATGTTGTCGACAATAATATGAATGAAAGTCGTTTTCAAGAGACTGTTAATGAGCTTCAAGAAATTAAAAGAGCATTAGTGGGAAACCCATCTTCTGTCGAAAATGGTTTAAGAAAAGACTTTGGATACATTGGAGGAGTGGGTGGGCTTCCCACTTTGGCGCAGTCTTTGACGGCTTTAACGACTAAGCCAGCGGCGGTAGCCGCTTGGTCTGTTAACACAAGTGTACGTATCGGGTTGGGCTGGAACGGGTCTTACTTGCAAGATGGAGATTCTTCAAGCGATTACACCAAAGATGCTTGGGGAAACGATTATGTTTATAGCCCATTATCAAATCCACCAACCATCACTAGCTTAGGAGCTGATGGCTTAGCTGGCGGTGCTATTTTTGATCAAGATATTATTATTTCTTTACCTGAGTCTGTGAGAGTGGGAAATGTTTATGGTTTTATTGCCAATGGAAATTCGCCTTTCACAGGCACGGCAGAGGTTGAACTAAATTACCCCAATGGTTCGGGAACACTTTTGCAAGTTATAGACCCAGTAGCGCCTGCAGATGTTGGTAGTTTTCAGTTTTCAGCTATTCCTTACGGGATTCGCTCAATCACTGTTTATGTACCTTCAAAAAGCTCACCTACCACTACAATTGGCCCTTCAGTTATTACTGTTGATCAGCCAAATACCTTAGTTAACTTTTAATTTAAATAGCCTCTTTCGCCTCCTTAAGAGTTCTAGCCTCTAAGGCATTGGGTATAATTTTAGGGGTAATAAATATAAGTGTTTCAAAGTCCCGGTCTGTTTTGATTGACCCTCTAAACAGAGCTCCAATCAATGGTATTTTTGATAAAAATGGAATTCCACCTTGAGATTTACTTTTGGAGTTTTTAATCAAACCAGCCAAAACGGCTGTTTTTCCATTTTCAATAATGAGAGTTGATTTGGCAGAGTTGTCAACAATACCAGGTATGCCATCAACACCAGTACTCTCATCGGGTTCACTATTAGTGACATTGATAGCTAAACGAATTTTGTTATTTCCAACGATAGAAGGAAGGACATTCAGGGCTAGTCCGGCTGTAATTTGCTGAATTCCACCAGCTATAAGGTTATTGGCGCCACCTCCATTGTTGGCTCCTCCTCCGCCGCCGTTATTGTTGCCTCCGTTGTTGCCAGTGCCGTCGTTGGCAGAATTTCCATTGGTAGAAAGAGTTTTGACATTAAAAGTGATGCCACTAGTGATTGAGGCTTCTACGTTGTTGAGGGTAATAATTTTAGGGCGAGAAATAACTTTTGCATTTCCTTCAGATTCAGCCATTGAGATTTTTGCTTCTAAAACTCTTCCTGCAACTGAGCCAATTCCAAAAGCCAAAACTCCAAAAGGGTCTTGTGGTCCAGGAGTTTCCAGGGTTCCTGTTGGTTTGCTAAGTTTTGCAAGTTCTATATTGCTAAAATCACCATAGTTGATTCCCAGTTCGCGTGATTTGTTCTTTTTGATCTCAATAATTTGAGCCTCTATTAAAACTTGTTGTGGCATACGATCAACTTCGGCGATATAGGATTGAACTCTTTCAAAGGTAGAGCGTGAAGAAAAAACAGCCACAGAATTACTGGTTTGATCAACAATGATATTCTCTCCCTGTCCAAGTAGAGCAATTAACTTAGAGTGAATATCTATGGCAGATAAAAATTTGAGGTAGATATGGTGGCTGGTTTGGGGTTGCCCGGAGGGGGCTCTTGCGGAACTTTTATTGGAGGGAGCTTTATTTGAATTTACAAAAAGGGTGTCTTTTTCAACAAAATAATTCAGGTCTTCAGATTGAGCAATGGTTCTTAGACCCTCTTTTAAAGTTTTATTTTCAAAAACAAAAGAAACCACGCCATTAACAGCTGGGGCAATATTAGTTTTTAAGCCGCCATGGTTGGCAATGAGCTTTATGGCATCGGTGACTTTAGCATTCTTAATATTAAGACTAAACTTTTTGTTTACAAAATGGTTGGGTAGACTGTCTGATCTGCCGTAGGCTGAGCCCAAGATTAAAACCACAGAAATAAGAGTTGTAATTTTTAGTTGTGTTTTCATTTTATTTATCCTTTTTGTGGGCCGGTTGTCTTAGTGGGTGACTCGTTATAGAAAGTTCCACTTTTTGTGGGGCTTGGGTGGGTAGGTTGAGCTCTTTCAAATAATGTCCTTTTTTTAAGACGACAAAATTTTTACCAATATTTTTAATATGAAATCCGTCGAGGACAGACCCTTCGTAAACCTCAGTGTCATTAATAATGGCCATTTTTTCATTGTTTTCACCAATAAAAATAGTATTTAAGTTTAATGGAATGGAGGTTTCTTTTTCGTCACTAAAACCAGGTTTTTTTAAAAAAGGATCTTGTCCCCATTTAAATTTAATTCTTTTTTCAAGAATAGCGGAATTAACATCAATGGGTGTAAGCATGCTGTATTTTGATTTACTAAATGCCAACTCTGGTAAAAATAGAAAAAATAGGCTTAAGCAAAATAACAAAGGAAATAAATGGTAATTCGTCAGATAATGTCGTTTACTTTGCCGCCACATTGTTTCCTCCGTCTTTTAGTAAATCATAAGCAATGACTTTGATTTCAACATTACAAATTTGAAGATCAGAGCTCATTCGCTGAATATCGATAGATTCAATACGTGTTAAATGCCTTGAGCTATCTAATTTTTCTATAAATTTACCAATATTAAGAAATGAGGATTCAATTTGAATATTAAAATAAACTTTTTTAAAAAACTTGTCTTTGGTACTTTTTTCAGTTGAAACCTTATTTATGATTATGTCTTCATTTAACGATTGATATCCTATACTTTGAATATAGTCAGAAAAGCTAGTTTTTGTATTTACTAGGTAATCAATTTGCTTTTTATATGGAGTTAAATCTACATTAATTTTCTCTTCTTTTTTTTCTTTAATTTTTTCCAAAGTGATTTTTTTTGCACTTATATTTAATAAAGTCTGATCAACAGATGATTGTACTCTTTGTAGACGACGAGATTTTGCGCTGTACCAGGTAAAATAAAAGCCAAATACAATAACTAATGATGTTAAAAGAGTTAAAATTCTTTCTGTATTGTTAAATTTAATTTTTTTAATCATTGTATTTTTCCTTTTCACTGTTTCTTGGTGTACAGTTTATTTATAATTTTTTTTAAAGGGTGAGTGTTTTTAGAATCACTCATGTTTTTGACCACACTAGAAACAATAGAGCCAGGAATAAGGCGAGTTTTGTTTTTAACGCTCTCAATGAGAGTTTTTTGACAAATAAAATTTACTGACATGGGGTTGCCGTTGGCATATTTACAAACGGTTTCGATGGCTTCATCACTAAAGCGAAGAGAGTTTGTTCCTCCATTAATCTCTATGCTATTTTTGATATAAGTGTTGACCTCCTCATTGGTAAAACCTTTGAGTTCAAAGGCCTGTGAAAGTCTTTGTCGAAGTTGTCTAAGCTCAGGAGAGCAGAGCTTATACCTTAAGTTATGGTGCCCTGCTAAAATAATATGTATTAATTTTTTAGACTCACATTCAATATTGCTAAGTAACCTTATAGTCTCGAGATCATCGATAGATAGGTGTTGGGCTTCGTCGATAAATAAAACTAATTTTTGGTTTTTTTGAGCAGTCTCTATAATGTGATCAGTTATTTGTTTACGAATTTGATTGTATCCAGGGTGTTTATGTTTATTAATAAGTTTTAAAGACTCCTGTACACCATGAAGTAAATCTATGCCATGAAGCTCAGGGCTGCAGTGAAGGTACTTAAAGTTTATATTTTCAAACTCCTTTTCTAAGCTTTTATATAATGTTGTTTTTCCTATTCCGCAATCACCAGTCATGAGTATAAACCCGTTGTCGTTATCTAGCATTTTTCGAATGTTGAGCTTGGCCATTAGAAAAGATTGGCTGTTTAACATATACTTTTTGTCGCAGGTTTGAGCGAAGGGGTTGCTTTTAAGTCGGTAAAATTTTTCGTACATATTTTCCTCGATATTTTTTTAAAATAAACTTTATTTATTTTGATATGTGTACCTTCGGTGTCTCAATACGTTACTTTAACGAGCCTTTAGTTTAGAAAATAAAACGATCTTTGAAACCATAGTCTAGATTTAAATGCATTTAAATTCATTCTGCCGAATAGGGTTGCACGCCGTTTAAAAAATAAATATTGTTTATTTATTGAAGCAAAAGAACACAACAACAAATAATGGAGTTAAAAATTATGAAAATATCAAATCAATCAGGTTTTACATTAATTGAAATTTTGATGGTGGTTTTACTGGTCGGCATTTTATCTGCTGTTGCCATTCCACAGTTTATTAGTTTTCAAACTGAAGCTAGAAACGCCGCTACATCAGGTAACCTTGGAGCCATGAGAAGTGCGATTGCCATTCAATATGCACAAATGCTAACTAGGTGTGGGACTGCACCGGGAGTTTATCCAGATGTCGCCAGTATTAATGCCAACGATATAGCTGATGGTAACAGTACTTGTACTTCACCAGCACAAGTTCCTGCAACTGATGTTGGTTTTATATCAGGTGGTATCCCTGCAAACCCTTGGGGGGGGGTAGCTACAGTTATTACGTGTGTTAACTGTGACCCATTAGATGATGATCCTGCGACAATTACAACGGCTTGTGATGGTGTTAACTTTACTGGTGGCTGGTGTTATGACAGTTCAAATGGAAGAATTTGGGCCGACTCAGCTCTTAACGGAGCAGCAGCTATAGGTTCTTATGAAGGGTCGCTCTAAGGGGTTTACTCTTCTTGAGTTGATGATGGTGATTACTGTTATAAGTATTGTATCAGTGATCGCCATACCTCAGTTTATAAGCTTTGATGATGATATTAAAATTTCAGTAACAAAAGAAAAGTTAGTCAGTTTCAAAAGGGCTATCACAGGAGACGCTCGGCAAATATCGGGCGGTCAATATTTAAGCCTCGGATTCGAAATTAACTTAGGAGTTTTACCAACAGCTTTGGCAGATCTTATCGCTCAAGGTGGTTATGTAGATTATAACCCTTATACAAAAAAAGGTTGGCGCGGACCTTACGTTTCAAGTGTAGATACAGATTGGGATAAAGACGCTTGGGGAAATGCAATTATATACAGTGCCATCGGCCGATCGTTAACAAGCCCTGGTCCTGATGGGGTGAGTTCAACCGGTGATGATATAATTGTTACTTTCTAAAAGGAAGTTTTTGAATGAAGCGATACTATTATAAAGCTAGAAATAGAAGCGGAACTGCTATTCATGGCTGTGTCGAGGCTGAGAGCGAAAGCGGTGCTAATGATTTCATTCTAGAAAAAAATCTAATTCCCATACAAGTTAATCATTCTATATTTCATTCACTGTCTGGTGAATTTAATATGGCTAAATCTGCTTACTTCAAAAAAGTTCCCAAGGAAGATTTATTAGTCTTTACACAGCAGTTACAAATTATGCACTCCATTCAAGTTTCTTTGGTTGAGGGTCTTACCACAATTTGGCAGCAAACAAAAAATGAAATTCTTAAAGGAGTTCTCTCTGATGTGATATCTTCGGTGAAGGAGGGTAAGTCGCTAAGTGCGGCCTTAAAAGCTCACCCTTTAGTTTTTGATTCTGTTTACACAAATTTAGTGGCCGTCGGAGAAGCTACGGGAGATCTTGACGAAATTTTAATGCGTCTTCACGAATTAATTCAATCTAAAGTCGAGCATCAATTACAAATTAAATCAGCTCTGTTTTATCCGAAAATAGTAATTGCTTTTTTACTAGTTGTTTTTGTAACTGTTGTTAATTTTGTAATTCCAAAATTGAGAAGCTTTTTAGTTAAGCTGGGTGGAGATTTGCCAGAGGTGACAAAATGGCTACTTGCTATATCAGATTTTTTTGCAAGCCATGCTTTACTTATATTTTTAACTTCTTTTATTGGTTTGTTTTCTTTGAAATATTATTTATCGACTCATCATGGTCGTCATTTTTTTGATAAACTAATTTTAAAGTTACCCATTGTTGGTGATATTGTCACTCAAGTAGAAATGAGTTCGTTATGTATTGCCCTCGAAATTTTATTTAGAAGTGGAATTGACCTAGTTAAGGGGTTTGGTGTGATTAAAGGGACCTTAAGTAATACACAAGTCATCGGTGATGTCGAAACTTGTTTAAGTGAAGTGAAAGCGGGGGGAACCATAGCTCAAGGGTTAAATAAAGGGCAGATTATTACTCCAATGGTGGTGAACTTAGTATCTATAGGTGAAAACTCTGGAGCTATGGAAAAAGTGCTAAATCACTTGATTCGTTATTATCAATTTCAAGTGAAGTATAAACTACAAAATTTCTCTAAATCTATTGAGCCCATTTTATTGTTTGTCATTTTTGGATCAATTTTATTACTTGCCGTTGGAGTCTTTTTGCCTCTTTGGGGAATGTCAACGGCCATTAAGGGAGCCTCGGGCTTTTAGTTTATGAAAAGGGATATGAAACTTAAAATGAAAAAGCAAAAGAAAAATAAAAATGATATTGAAACAGACAATTTATATTCATTGTTGCTGAAATCAACAATGAATAAGATATTTTTTAGTCTGGCATTCGTTTTTTGTTCGACATCAACAATGTGTTTTTTTTCTAGATACACTCAAAATAATAGTCTTTTTTGGTGGCCTTTTTGGTGGGCAGTCGTTTCCTTTTTGGGGCTTTGCATTTGTTGTCCTTATCTGCTGTATGGACGAGCTGCTAATCAACAAAAAAATCAGAATAAAAAGAAAGCTATGGCAAAAAAAAGAGGGCCAGAGCCAGTTGAGACTTTAGTTGATAGTTACGCTTTTAATGAAGATAAAATTAATAAAATTTTCTCTGAAGAAGATTGGTCAAAGTCTAGTGGTGGTGTGTCTGGAGAGACCAAGCGCTGGCTAGATGAATTATAAAAAGCTTTGAAAATAAATACAGGAGCTTAAATGGCAACAGAACTTACTCATTCTATAAATTCTCGACCTCTTCTTGGGGAAGTATTTGTCAGTTTAGGCTTGTTAGAAAAAGGCGAGGTTTCTCGTTTTCTTCAGTTTTGTCAGTTAAATAATATTCGTTTGGGCGAATACTTGGTACAAATAGGTAAGGTGTCTGAAATGGAGTTGGCACAAGCCTTAGCTCAGCAGTACAACCTTCCATTCATAAACTTAAGATCTGTTCAGGCCAGTGAGGAGGCTCTAGCTTTAATACCCTTTAAGTTACTAGAGTCTCATTCAATTTTTCCATTTTCGATTGAGGCGGGTTTACTAAAAGTAGCCGTATTTGATCCACTAAATGTATTTAGTGTACAAAAAATTAATAAATACTTCGGCGAAAAGTTTCAACTATATGTGACATCAAAAAGTCAAATTCGAAGTGCTATAGAGTCGTCCTCAGTTTCTCACAAGGTTAAGGCTAAAACAGTTCGACTAAAAGGTGAGTCTTTAAAAGTTCTTGGTGGTGTGAAAGACAACTCTGTGATTAGTCTTGGGCAAACTAAGTCTGTGGAAAGGCTAGTTAATAATATTTTTGAAGATGCCATTTCACATTTAGCCAGTGATATTCACTTAGAGCCGCAAGAAGATGTTTTGCTTTTAAGAGAGCGAGTGGATGGTGTGTTAGAAAAAAGTTCTAGTTTTTCTAGTGAGCAACAGGCTGCCATTGTGTCTCGAATTAAGTTACTTGCTGGTTTAGATATTTCTGAGAAGAGGTCTCCGCAGAATGGTCGTTTTTATTATACCTACAAAGAAAGACGAGTAGATATGCGTGTGTCGACTTTACCAACTATTCGGGGAGAAAAGGTCGTTATACGAATACTAGATAAGTTAAATATTAAATTAAATTTTGTAGATTTAGGTTTAGATTTAAATAGAATTGAAGAGTTGAAAAAAACGTTAAAACACACCAGTGGTTTATTTTTAGTGAGTGGGCCGACGGGAAGTGGAAAAACAACAAGTATGTACTCTATGTTAAACCATTTAAATTCTGCCGAAAAAAATATTGTGACTGTGGAAGACCCTGTTGAGTATGAATTTCAAATGATTAATCAGGTTCAAGTGAATAACAAATCAGGGTTTTCTTTTGCGACTCTCCTAAAAGATATTTTGAGACAAGATCCCGACATAATAATGATTGGTGAGATAAGAGACTTAGAGACGGCACGTATTGCCGTTCAGGCGGCTCTGACTGGTCACTTAGTGATAAGTACCATTCATACCAACAATGCGGCAACGGCGGCCTCTCGTTTAGTCGACTTAGGCGTTGAACCTTTTTTAGTGGCTTCTTCTTTGGTGGGGGTTTTATCACAAAGGTTAGTGCGCAAGCTTTGTACTCACTGTCGAACTGAAATCAATGTTAACAAAACCTCGAACTTATCGGCGCTTGAGTATCAGTTTTCTAAATATATAGATATACCTTATCGAGCCAATGGATGTGCTCGCTGCTTTAACACTGGTTTTAGTGGTCGAGAAGGCATTTATGAGATGATGATTCCTGATGGTGAAATTAGAAGATCAATGAGTGAAGGGGTGTCTTCTTTTGATTTGATCGAAATGTTAAATGACAAGAACTTTTATACCATGAAAGATGATGGTTTAGATCGGGTCAAGCAAGGTTTAACAACTATTGATGAAGTCATCCGTGTAACTTTTTAAATTTATGTCACCAGCCACAACTATTTCTGAATAAAAGTGTCTAGCACTTCGTCAAAATAATCAGACTTCAAAACATGAAAATATACTTTTAAAAAAAAATGAATTTTTTTTTTAGAGACAAGCTTTGTAATCTCAACAAGAAGACGCGACGCACAATAAATAATCTAGACCAAGGCCTAAAGTTATCTGGACCAAGGCCGAGAAACATCATGTAGGTTGATATATTGGTTGGGAAATTGTTTCAACAGTTACGAGGCGAAACCCTTTCTTCATTCCTTATATCGTTATTTATTAAAAACTTTTTGTAACAAAAGGTGAGGGCACGACTGCGTGTTTTTTATACTCACCTGATGTTGCAAATACAAAGGAGTAGAGAAAATGGGTTTAAGAATAAATACGAACGTTTCTTCGATTAATGCTCAAAGAAACCTATCTGTACAACAGAAAAGACTAGATCATGCACAAGCTGCGATATCTTCAGGAAGTCGTATTGTTACGTCTGCTGACGATGCTGCAGGACATGCTATCTCAGAAAATATTAGAGCACAGATCTCTGGTGTAAATAAAGCCAAAGATAATGCTTTCCAAGCTCAATCCATGTTTCAAATTGGTGAAGGAGCTTTAAATGAAGTAAATAACATTTTAATTCGTGTTAGAGAATTAGGTATTCAAAGTGCCAGTGATAACGTCAGTGATAAAGAGCGTGCTTTGATTGACCAAGAAACTCAACAACTATTGAAAGAGTCAGATCGTATAGCCAAGTCAACGAGGTTCGGTAACCTTACTGTTTTAGATGGCGGAATTGAAGAAATGCAATTTCATGTTGGCCCATATGCCGGTGATGAAAACGTGATCGAAGTAGATGTTGATGCTAATGCAACGAACGAAGCTTTAGACACAGACAGCATTTCCTTGGCGGATCGTGCTGGAGCCAAAGACTCTTTAGAAAGAGTTGATAACGCTTTAGATAAGTTAGCAACAATGAGAGCCGATTTTGGATCTGTTCAAAGTAGATTACAAAGAACAGTCACTAACTTAGAAAATCAAAATGTGAATTTATCTGCAGCAAAAGCAAGAATTAGTGATGCAGATATAGCAAGAGAATCAGCAGAAATGGCATCATCAAATATTTTACAACAAGCTGGTGTTTCAATACTTTCACAAGCAAATCAAAATGGAGCGGCTGCTCTCAGATTGATTGGTTAATAAAAAATTATTTTTTAATAACAGATGTAATTTTATATTCTTAGCCCCCAACAAGCCCGAAAGCAAATGCTTTTGGGCTTGTCTTTTTTTGAGATAAATTTGTCTCAATTTATACCAGTTAAGAAATAGACTATTTCGTCCGATAAGTGAGTTGATGGACGCAAAAAGTATTTCTAACATTAAAAGCGCAATTCCTACGATTAAGACAAACACTCGTAAAGATGTGAAGTCGCAATCCAGTGATGCTGATCGAGATGCTGATGGTCGAAAGTCGAGAAAAGAAGAATCTTCGCGAGAACTCACTGAAGAAGAAATGGAACGAGTTCTAAATTTAATTAAAGAGCTTCCTGGCTTTAAAAAGAACAATCTAAAAGTCCGTGTAGTTACCAAAAACCATCGTCAAATTGTTCACATAGAAGATTCCCTCGGAAAAATAATTCGTCGTATTAACGAGTCAGAACTTTGTCAGTTCTTAGATAAAAGCCTTGTGCAAAAAGGCCAGATTTATAGTCGCTCAGCTTAAAAGCAATTGTGGTTTAGCTTCTCAATTGTAAATGAAGGGCAACAGAAGACTTTCTCCTTATAATTAATCAAAGAAACAAACTCTACTAAAGTAAAAAAATGCAAAGTGACATTTTATTGACTCACACTTCTTGGTCTCGAATTGAGATACTTAGTTAACAGGAGATGTGTTTTAATTATGAATTTTACGGGCCTTGGTGGTTCAGGATTACCGCCAGATATTGTAGATCAAATTATGGTAGGGGAAAGAGCCCCTATTCGTAAGATGCAGGTGCGCAAAGGAAATAAAGAAACTAAGCTCAACTTAGTTAAGGACATTGAAAGTAAGGTAAAAAATATTCACCTTTCGTTAGGTGAAATTGGTGATCGGTCGGGCTTTAAAGATTTAAAGTTAAAATCTACCAATGAAAATGTATTGACCGGCACCCCAACACCAGGCACCACCCCCACTGGGGCATGGGATGTGGAAGTTGTGAGGTTGGCTAAAAAAGCCTCAGCAATTACCAACGGTTTTCCTGATATGGATAAAACTAAAGCAGGCGTTGGGTACATTCGTTTTGAAACAAAAGATGGAGAGGAAAAAGAAATTTATATTTCAGAGGCAGCAAGTACTCTTTCTAAAATTGCCGACACCGTCAATAGATCAGGTATGGGGGTTAAGGCCTCTGTAGTGAATGACCGAGATGATTTAGAAACACCTTATCGGTTGATTTTGTCTGGTGAAGAAATGGGGAGTGAAAATAATCTTGGGTTTCCAAATTTATATTTTTTAGATGGCGAGCAAGATTTATTTTTTGATAAAAATAATGAATCGCAAAATGGAACAATTTTAGTCGACGGTTTTGAAGTTGGCATTGCAGGCAATAAAATAGAAAATTTTATTCCGGGAGTGACTTTAGATATCGGTGGTGCTCAACCTGGTGATCCGGTGACTATTAGTGTAACGGAAGACTATAAGGCCATTGAAGGCAAGTTAGACGGGTTTGTTAAATCTGTTAACTCGGTACTGGGGTTTATTCAGTCACAAAATACTTTAAACAAAGATTCAGACACATCAAAAACCCTTGGTGGTGATTATATTTTAACTAATCTGCAAACAAGAATAAATCGACTGATTCAAGGGCGAGTAGAAGGTACCAATAGTAGCATAAAAAGAATGTTTGAGCTTGGTGTAGAATTTAATAGAAACGGTACTCTCGATTTTAAAAAAGAAAAATTCAATAACTTGATTAAAACCAACCCTCAAGATGTTTTAAATTTTGTAGTGGGAGACGGCTTTCGAGTTGGTATGTTTCCTAAAATTAAAAATGCAATGAAGGCTTTTGTTGATCCCGCCTTTGGAACCATTGTTAGTCGTCGAAAATCTATCGAAAATAATGTGAGAGATATTGATAAAAATATCGGGCGAAGAGAAAAGAGACTATTAACACAAGAGAAAATGTTAAAAGAAAAATTTGGTAAGTTAGAAGAGAATTTAGCAAAAATTAAAAACCAAGGTGGCGCATTAAATGCGTTAGGATTAACAGGGTGAGGAGTAGGCTAATATGAGTCAAAAAAAATCATATGACAAGTATAGAAAAACGGCAGTTAAAAGTGCAAGCCGAGAAAAGTTGCTGTTGATGCTATACGAGGGGGCCATCAAATATATGAAAAGAGCTAGAGCCGCCATAGAAAATGATGATATTAAAGCTCGCGGTGAAAATATAGGTTTTGCTTATGACATAGTGATGGAACTCAATAATACGCTTGATCATAAAATTGGTGGCGACATCGCACTCAACTTAGAAAAACTCTACTTGTTTGTAAATGACAAACTTGTAGAGGCCAATGTCAAAGCTAATGTTCAGCCTATTGATGAAGCTTTGAAAGTTTTTGAAATTTTATACCAAGGCTGGCAAGAGGCCATAACCAATCTAAAAGCCAAGGAAAAAAAGGCTGTGTAATTAAAATATATTTTATCACTTAATGATTAAACTACGTAACGAGGGAGAGACAATGATAGAGACCGTAAATTTATTAGAGGAAAAAAACCATTATTTGGAAAAGTTTTATAAATTAAATGAAAAGGAACTTATTAATTTAGCCGACGAAAAGTATGATAACATTGAAAATTTTTATGCATGTCGAGAAGGGATTTTGCGAATGATTGCTAAGATTGATGAGCTCATAGAACAGCAAGTAAAACTAAATGAGGTGAACTTAGTCGATGAGCCAGCCATCCACAAAAAAAGAATGATAAAAGCCTTTTCATATAAAAATGAGCTTGTAAACCTTATTTTATCTCAGGACCTACAAGTTATTTCTTATATTGAAAAAGCAAAAACTGTTTTAATTGAAGAACTATCAGGTATTCAAAAAGAAAAAACAGCTCTTAAGGCTTATAGAGTAGGCAACAAACTTTAGTTGAGTAAACAGACATTTCTTTTCTCTTATAAAAACGCCAAATCTTTGGCGTTTTTTTTATTAAACTGTCATAAAATAAGTTTTTAAAAATAAAAATCCAAGGTAAATCGCTAGTTAAGTCTTGGCACTGCAATTGCTATTTTTTCATAAGTAACATCTTGTCATTTATGGAGTGGGAATGAGCAATAGGGAAGGTATACTAAAGACCAGTGGCATGCTGAAGCAAACTACAAAGAATAAAGCTGTGGAAGAAAATTTAAAAAACAGTAATCTCGATTTTGAATTAAGTACTTTATATAGATCTCAAGATAGATACAATGAAGCCATCAGCAAAATCAAAAACTTAATTTCAATGCCTTCACAAGTAGGTTACCGCTGTATTCTTTTAGATATTTACTTTGAAAATCAACATATTGAACAGTCTTTGTTAAAAATTGATGAAATTCTTTTGTCTGGAGGTTTTTCAAGGCACTTTTACTATTTAGTTTTAGTTCTAAAGATTGAATGCCTTATGACCTTAAATCAGGTGGAACCAGCTTTTGCTACTATTGAACAGGCACAAGATATTTTTATGGAAGATGAGCTGTTGGCTTGGAAGGGCTTGGCTTATTTAAAGGTTAACGAAATCGATAAGGCAAAGATGCAATTTGATCGCTCTTTGGTGTTTAACACAAGAAATGAAAAAGCTTGGATGGGTATAGGGAGTGTTCATTGTCTTAAAGGAGATAAAGAGCTTGGCTTGTCTTGTTATAAAAAAGTGCAAGACATTAATGTCGATAGTCAGGTCGCCTTACAACTGATTGAAAAATTTGAACTTAAAGGAGCAGTTTTATGAACGAGTTTTGTGAAGAAAAAGTTTTTCAGTGGATAGATGATTTTGCCCTCAAATTTTATCAGTCTCGGAGCATTGAAAGCCTTTCGTTTGATGAAATCACCAATAAAATTATGACCAGAGTGAGTTGGGGAATAGACACTAACTTTAAAGAGGCTGGAGAGAAATTATACCGTTTAAATGGCTATGTTTCAAAAGTGGATTATTACTATGATCAAATAATGAAAAAAGTATGCGCTGAAGGAAGGGTGGATTTATCGTCTTCAGAATTCATTGATTTTTGGAGTTGTGCCGAACAACTCAATTTAAGTTCGGAGCTATTTAACTACAAGCACCAGAGTGTTGATGATAAAAACTCTTTTTCCTTTTTAAAAATATTTAAAGAGGAAGTTAGGAAAGTTAAATTTCTTTTGAGGTTTAAAATTAAATCTGTCGAAATGATACAGTATAAAGGAGAAAAGTTTCATGAAGCTAGGTAAGTATACTGAAGAAGAGTTGAAAGTAGAGCTTGAAAAACTAGAAAAAACATCCAAGAAAATTATTGAAACCAGTGGCTACAGTAAAGATGCTAGAAAAATACTTATTCTTGAAGAACTTATTAGGGAGCAGCTAAAAAATGAAAATATTAATCATGCAGCTAGCAAGATTCGGTGATATCTTTCAAACATGGCCCATTGTAAATAGTCTTCGCAGAAACTACCCACAGGCTCAAATTGATTTTATGTGCCGAAGTACTTTTGCCTCTGCAGCAAGGCCTTTGGCTTCAATTGATAAAATTTGGCCACTGGATATCGCTACACATATAGATCAAATCATGAGCTCTAAGGACAATAAAAGTGAATCGCTAGATCAATTTATAAGTGAAGTAAATGCTGAAGAGTATGATCAAATTATTAACCTAAGCTTTTCTCCTTTATCGAGTTACTTAACGGATAGTTTGGGTGGTGAGCAGACAAGAATTAATGGTTACACTCGCCATGAAGATGGTTACTTATCTATTCCTGATGATCCCAGTGCCCTTTTTTATGGTCAAGTGGGTGTTCAACGTTATAACCGTATTCATATCACTCGTTTATTTTCAGCAGTGGCTGAAGTCGATTTAATAGAAAGTGACTGGCAAGTGAGTGAAGATCTTCTGGCGATTGGTGCCTTGAAGTTTACTTGTCTTCCTAAGTCTTTTGTGGCCCTTCACTTGGGGGGAAGCACTGAAGATAAAAAATTATCCTCGCAACAGTGGTTAGAAATTGTTCAAAACACTTTAAATACTGAGCCAGGCATAAGGTTAGTGGCGTTGGGTTCAAAAGGTGAAGGGCATTGGCTTGATCAAATTTCTGAAGAGCATAAGGGGCGAGTGCTAGATCTTACTGGGCAAACAGAGTTAGTTGACCTTTTTTATATCATTCATCAGTCACAACTTTTGTTAGCGCCTGATAGCGCATTAATTCATATCGCCAGTTTATTAAACAAAAGGTGTTTAAATTTTTCGTTTTCTCATTTAAATTTCTGGGAGACAGGCCCTTTAGCTGAAGGTAGTTTTGTTCATTGGCGTCCAAACCCCTCTGATGTAAAAGCGTCGGAACTATGTTTAGATATGCAAAGTCTGTTGCGAGAACAAGATTTACCCACCCCAAATATTAAAGTGTTGTCCTCTTCTTCAGAGGCTTGTTCCTATGAAGTTTCTGGTTATGAGGCTAATGAATTTCAGTGGCAGCTCATCAAAGCTATTTACTTAGGAGATAATTTTCCTATTTTAGATGACATTAAAGTTTATACTGCTTTTAAGCAATTGGCCGAATTAACAGATATGGTTTTGCGCGATTTAGAAATGGTTAAACAAGGGCAGTTTCAAAATATTCCTTTAGAAATTGTTAATAATGTCGAGCAACTCATTCTTACCTTGGAAAAGATGATTCCAGAGGTTCGTCCAGTGATTTGGTGGTTTAACACGGAAAGGTTAAGAATTGGCCCAGGGCCGGATCAAGAGGTTTTTGATTCTAATTATAATGTTTTTAATCAGTTGCGAACTATTCTTGCCGTTTATGTTGGAACAAATTTATTAAGCCCACAATTGGAGCCTGATTTATAATAGCGAAACAGAAACTCATTGTACACGGTTGAATTCAAATGCTACCATTTGAGGGTGGAGCAAGTTAAACCCTCAAAAAAAATTATTCAGTACCTAGACCATCTCACACAGCTGAGTGACGTTGAACAAATATTTAGCTTTATTAATCAAGAGCTCAAACGCTTTAAAAAAGTTAGAGACACTTTTTTATGTTTCTCTCCTGGTGTTAAAAACAGGTGTATCCTCTTCACAGAAAACAAAAAAATATCCATGAAGCCCTTATCTGAGTCTTGGCCCCAAGGGCAAACAATTCGTATTGATAGTTCCGACGATAGCCATTATATCGCTAATCATATAAAACGTCCTGTGGGCCAGCTTTTGGCTTTTCCTATTTTAATGAGTCAAGGGAGCCCTCTTTATAAATTAGATGTTCCAGCTACAATCTATGTAGAACATATTGCTGGTCAGTCTGGAGTGGCTGATCTTATTCAAGATCTTTTACCTTATATTCAACCTTTGCAATATGCTTTAGAGCGATCTTTTTTGCAGTCCTTTCTAAGGGGGGCCTCCATTGAGTGGCAAAATACTTTTGACGGCTTAAAAGATCCCATTTGTATTATTGATATTGAATTCAATGCTCTAAGGTCTAATTTAGGTTTTTCAGATGGACGAAGCCATGAAAAATGTTACGAACTTTTTTCAGGGGATCAACAAAAGTGTAAAGGTTGTCCTGTTCCTAAAGTTATCGAAACAAATTCCTATCAGACGGCTGTGGTTAAAAACCGTGGAAAAAATTACGAGGTTCATTCTTACCCCATTAAAAGAAGTAAAGATGAATCGGTGACAACAATTGTGAGCCACTATGTTGATGTTTCTAAAAAACAAGAGCTTTTAAGCAAAATGCTTCAGAGTGAAAAATTAGCTGTGATTGGGCATTTGGCAGGAAATATTGCTCATGAATTGAATAATCCTCTCACTGGTATTCGTTCTCTAGCTGATATTCTCACTGCTGAAGTTAACGAAGACCTACAGTTAAAGAGTGATTTAAAAGAAGTGTCGGCGGCCGCCGAACGTTGCCAAAAAATTATTAAAAGTCTTATGCTTTTTTCTTCAGATCATCGCAAAACCAACAAGCAGGTGGTCTCGATGAAAGAGCAAGTAGAAGTGAGCTTAACACTGTTAAAGTCCTCTTTTCGCAGCTTAAATGTATCCATTAATTTAGAAAACGGCGATGATAAAATTTTTATTATCCCTGAACTTTTTATTCAGGTGATTTACAACCTGGTTCAAAATGCCTGTCAGGCTTCAAAAGAAGGAGGGGCTCTTTATATTTCAACTGTTTTACAGCCCGGGGTGGTTTTATTTAAAGTTAAAGATGAGGGGGGCGGAATTCCTAAAGAAATTATTTCTGAAATTTTTACTCCCTTTTTTACAACAAAAGATAAAGGGCAAGGGACGGGCCTAGGTTTAAGTATGAGTCAAAGTGTCGTCGAAAGCTTTGGTGGAAAAATTATCGTCTCAAGTGAAGAGGGCGAAGGCTCCGAGTTTATTGTTCGACTACCAAGAGCCTCTGGGGCGACTTTGTGAAAATATTAGTAATTGATGATGAACCTATTATTCGAAGGGCCTTGCTAAGAGCTTTCAAGGTGCATGATCATGATGTACAGCTGGCTGAAGACGCAACGGTTGGAGAAAGGCTATGGCTTGAGCTTTGCCCTGACGTCGTGATGTTAGATGTACTCATGCCCAAAATCACGGGCCCTCAGCTTTTAGCTAAAATGAAACCTCAATTAGAAAAGCTAAAAACTAAGGTGATTTTAATGTCGGCTTATACAGGAGAATTTGATACTAAGTTGACTGTTCACAAGGGAGCTCATATGTTCCTGTCAAAACCATTTAATGATATTTTTGCTGTGGTTAAAACAGTGGAAGGGTTAATCCGTTGAGAATTATTTCAGGTACATTAAAAGGGCGGCGCTTAAACTCCTTTAAAGCCAGTCATTTGCGGCCAACGACCGACCGAGTGAAAGAGGTGATTTTTAATAAACTTATGGGCGTAGTTCAGGGCGCTCGAGTTCTTGATTTATTTTCTGGGACAGGGAATTTGTCGTTTGAGGCCTACTCAAGGGGAGCTTCTGAAATTATTGCCGTCGAGAAAAGCCCTAAGTCTTTGAAAATATTAGAAGGCAACCGGGAAGCCCTAAAGGTGAGCAATGGCTTTAAAGTCATAGCTATGGATGTTTTTCAATTTATTAAAAAGTCACAAGAGCCGGCTTTTGACTTACTTTTAGTGGACCCTCCTTTTACTCAAAAACTAGCGCACCAAGTGATGGAAGAGCTTCAGCACTCGAGTTTACATAAACAGGGTAGTTGGGTGGTGATTGAATCCACTAAGCATGAAAAAATTGCCGAGAGTTACGGATTGTTGAATTTAATTGACCGTAAAGATTATGGTGATAAGTTTCTCTCTTTTTTTCGCCATGAATCCATAGAGGAGTCAGTATGAGAAAAGCCGTTTACCCCGGGAGTTTTGACCCCGTCACTTTCGGTCATATTGATATTATTCAACGTATGGCTAAGCAATATGATGAGTTTACTGTACTAGTGGCCAACTCTTTGGCCAAACACTATCTTTTTTCTGAGGACGAAAGGGTTAAGTTAATTCGTGAAGCCCTAGGTGATATTCCCTCAGTCAAAGTGCAAAGCTTTTCTGGCCTGACGGTCGATTACGCTCAACAAATTGGCGCTGAATCAATCGTTCGGGGGTTAAGAGCGGTCTCTGATTTTGAGTACGAAATGGCTATGGCTAATATGAATAAAAGTTTATGTTCGAGTGTTGAAACTTTAATTGTTTTTTCCGACCCTAAACTTAATTTCGTCTCATCTCGCATGGTGAAAGAGGTCGCCAAGTTAGGGGGTGACTTAACTAACCTCATTCCTGATAATGTCGTTAAAGCTTTAAACTCTAAATTTAAGTAGGTTTTATTATGAAAGTGACTCCATCTAAAAATGTTCAAAACATCGAAGCCTCTCCCACCTTAGTTTTGGTTTCTAAAGCCAAAGAACTAATGCGCCAAGGTAAAGATGTTATCTCTCTTTCTGTGGGTGAGCCAGACTGGCCAACCATGGACGTGGCTAAAAAGGCTGGCATAGAAAGTATTGAGCAAAATTTTACTAAATATACACCGGCTACCGGAATTTTACCTCTTCGAGAAGCTATTGCCCAACAGGTGAATGATGACTTTGGCACTCAATACCAGCCAGAAAATGTTGCAACGGCCACGGGGGGCAAATTTGTTATATATAGTTTGTTGTATTCTCTTCTTAACTCTGGGGATGAGGTTTTAATTCCTTCTCCCTATTGGGTAAGCTACCCTAGTATTGTTCAACTGTGTGGAGCTACAAGTAAAATTATCACAACCTCTGAACAGAACCAATTTAAGCTCACGCCAGATTTACTTGAAAAAGCCATTGGCCCAAAAACAAGACTACTTCTGCTAAACAGCCCAAGTAACCCTACGGGATTTTTATACACTCAGGAAGAATTAAATGAACTGGCCAAAGTGATTGTTAAGCACCCCCAATTACTGGTGATGAGTGACGATATTTATAATCGATTGAGTTTTGACCATAAAGTGGCTCCTCATCTACTGCAGTCAGGGCAAGATTTATCTTCTCAACTGTTTATTGTAAATGGAGTTTCTAAAACCTACTCCATGACGGGTTGGAGAATAGGTTGGGCTGTTGGTGATTCGGCAATAATGTCGGCCATGGGAAAGTTGCAAAGCCAAACAACAAGCAGTGCCTGTTCAGTTTCTCAAAAAGCGGCATTGGCGGCCATTCAGCACGGAGAGCCTGAACTCAAAACTTGTATTGAGCTTTTAAGGCAGCGTCGTGATCACGTTTTTCCTTTGTTAAATCACCTACCAGGAGTGAATGTCCTTAAGCCTGATGGAGCTTTTTATATGTGGACGAATGTATCGGGTTGTTTTGGTAAAAGCTATAAGGGGCAGCCTATTCAATGCTCACAAGACTTTGCTCAATTACTTTTAGAAAATTATTCTGTTGTTGTCGTTCCAGGAGAGCCTTTCGGGCAAGATGGTTATATTCGTATTAGCTATGCTTTACAAAAAGAGAGAATGAACGAGGCCGTTGACCGCATGGCAAAGTTTATTGATGAGTTGGTTTAAATAGAAGACGGTGATCCATTGAGCTCAATGCTTTCTTATATTTGTTATTGATAAGTAAATAGGCTCTTTATTTTTTTTTAAGTATTTTTTATAAAAAAAGCCAGATCATCACAGATCTGGCTTTTTGGTATAAATGTCTAAGTGACTTTTAGTCTAATGCGTTGAGTTTAGCTTCTAGCTCACCAGCATAAGTATCCGCCTCAATAAACTGTTCCTCATTGTTGTCTAACTTTGCTTCTCTTATAACATCATTAGTCTGAGATAATTCCTTTTTAAGAAAGGCTCTATAGCCTTCTTTGTCAGCTCGTTTAAAAATCTCTTCATTAAAAACTTGAATATTAATTTGTTTTTGATCCAAGAGCTCAGAATAAGCTTTCATAGCAGAGTTATTACCAGTTTGGTTGGCTGTTACAATTTCCGCCTTGATGTCATCAATTTGTTCTTCTGTTTTTAGAACATTAATTTGCTGATTATAAATACTAAGTAATGTATTCGCTTTTTCAATCGAAGCTTTATGCGTATTAATTTCTTTTAAAACTTCATCTCTTTGTGCATTTAAAGCAGCATGATCAGCAGATGCACTGGCCATTTCGGTACCAAGACTCTGTAACTTGTCTTCAGCAGTGGCTAAGTTGTATTTTGCTACCTGCTTAGACTGGGAAGCCTTGCTCATGGCTTTATAAATAGCTTTAAAATCCATCTCAATCAATTCTTGTCGAGAGAATTTTACTTTATTGTCTGCACTTGTTTGGTTTAGACCAGCCTCATCATAACCGGTAGAAGCTACGCCGTTATTAGAAGCTGTGCTACCACCAGTGGCACTACTTGCAGAGCTACTTGCAGCTCCACCGCCGCCTCCGCCACCGCTACCATCAGAAGTGCTAGAACGAGGTTTTTTGTCATTACAAGCAACCATTGAAGTTGCAAGAAGCGCCACTAAAATTGACGATAGAATATGAGTTTTTTTCATATGAGTTCTCCTTTTTAAGTTAATAGAACGAATAACTCCATTACAAAGGCTGTACCAATCTGAAAAAGCCCTTTAAAAGCATTTGAGCTGGATTACAGCCTTTAAAGTCTTGCAAGGTCATGTTGTAAGGTGGGTAGTTCTTTCAAAGGAGGTGCCAAAAAATGTCACTTACAAGCTCTTAGGAAAACTGGCCTCGACTTTAGTTATAATATTGTTTGAGAAATTTTAAGACTAAGGCCCATTGTGAAGATTCGCATCAAACTTTAAAATAAATAATAGATACGAGGAGATATATAATGTCAGTCTGGGTCATAATACAAATTGTTTTCAACGCGGTTATGTTTCTAACCTTATTTATTATGTGGGCGCGTTTAAAAAGACCTCCACAAGAAGACCCAAGAATGAGTCGAGGCTTACAATTACTGCAAAGTAAGATTGCCATTATGGAAAATCTTTCTGATAAAACAGAGGGGCAATTTCAAAATATAAATAAATTGATAGAAAGAAAAACAGAAAAATTACAAAAAATTGTACAAAAGTCAGAAGAACAGTTAGCGCGTCTGGAAAGTGCCATGACAAAAAGTATGGATGTGGCTGAAATTTTTCAAGATAAAATTCCTCATGAAGAAGTTATACAACGCAAGAAAAGTGTGAAGTTAATTATGGCAGCAAGAATGGCACATGCTGGCCATTCAGTGATTGAAATCGCTCAAAAGGTGAGTTTACCAAAAGCTCAGATAGAGCTCATATGTAAAGTCAATAAAGACGAGCTTGTTTTTGATCAAGATAATTTACCAGATTGGGTGCGGCAAATGGAGGGCTTTGAAAAAGCGCCATCTCCGAAAGTGACGTCACAAAAAAAAGAAACGGGGCGAACAGATATTGAAAACTTTGTCGAAGATGCTGAGTCTTGGGTTTCAGAAGACCACAATAAAATATTTTCTGGCAATGAAATGATTGGCACGGAAGAGATTCATCGTATGCAACAAATGGGAGACGAGTTTAAAGCCCTTTGCTCCGATTACAACCAACGACAAAAGCAATTGGACTTAGAGATTGAAAATAATTTAGCTAAAAAAATGATGGTGGGAGCTGAAAAAGTCACTCACACTTTAGCTGCAACAGCCGGAACTGTAGTTGATCGCGCTGGTGAAGTGATGGAAACCAGCCGTGATAGCCTCAAAGAGGTGGCTGAAAAATCAAAAGTAAAAATAAAAAAAGTAAAGTTTCCTAAAATTTCTTCAGAGCCAAAAGACTATTACTGATAAGCTGTGATCAAACCAAAATTTAAGTATTTACGGGTGGGACAAAAAATTGAAGTGAAGATTGTTGAGGTTCACTCGCAATGGTTTATTGTCAGCTTTAAAGGGCAGCTGCTTAGGGTTGAAAATAAAACGGGGCTTAAGTTCAAAGAACAATCTAAAATAGATTTAATTATTAAAAAAGTAGCACCTCTCAAATTTGCAATTCCCTCAGCCAGTAAATTTCAGGTTTGGGCTTAATACAACCTAAAGCCCACCGGGCTGTAGTGTTTTTATAACGTCAGTGGCTCATTCCACATACAAATGGCTGCGAAAACCAAAGAAGCTATTGTAATTTTTTATAGATAGTAAAATTTGCCTATAGGGCCATATAAAAAAAGTTCAGGCTCACAAAAAAAAAGATATTTTTTTTTATTCAAAGAAAAGTTTATGGTGTCAAAACGCCAAGGCCTGTAAGGGCTTAAGGCCTCTATATTTGCAAAAAATTCTTGGTCAAAACCTTAAACTGGGGTCAGTGTGCCACCGGAAAACACTAAAAACCCCAATATTTACGTAATGTTAGAAGGCGCCTTGGTTTGACAACGTGGCTCTTTTTTTTTAGGTTTTGTGAGTCAGGTTTTAATTTTTAAAGCCAAAAAAAATAAAAAAGGGACCGGGGGGGAAGAAGTATGTTTAAGAAAACATTAATATTATCAGTTGTTGTTTTATTAAGTGCGGCCGCGCAAGCCGATCGGAGAGGTGACCGAGGGAAAGATCGCGGTAGAGATCGTCGTGGGGGAGAGCCAAGACGTAGTTGTCGTGCCATTGAAAACTCTATCAATGAGCAAGTGGCAGATATAAATTTTGAAAACAAAGAACTTGTACAATTAGAAATTGGCCATGAAGACCAACAAGTAGAAGTGGCTGTCAGCCGAAAAACTCTTCCTATTCTTCATGATGTCCTGATTGACAACAAAAATATTCGATCTGAAATCAGCCAAAGATATAAAAATTTACACTGTCATACTCGTCCAAATGGCCCGAACAGAGATTTATGTCGCCTTCAAGAACAAAAGCTGAAAAAGCAAAATGAAGTTATTGGCAATTACAGAAATAAAATCTCTAACGCTGAAAAGGCTTTAAATAATAACAAAAGTGCAGAAAGTTCTTACAGAAGAGCTGTTATGGAAAAAACCGGTGATATTTCTGGCCTGCGATCGCACTTAGTTAATATGAAAGTAAGACTGAACTCTTGTCAGGGTGTGTTTCCAAGCAGAAGGCAGTGTCGTAATTCTCGAACTCGTCTTTTTGACAAGCTAGAGGTTGTATCAAATACGATTGCAGAAAAAAATGCACTCAGCAATGAGCTCGTTGAGTACCTTAAAGAGTCAGCCAGTTTAGCTGATAAAAAAGTTATTCTTGATGCTGAAATTGCAGCTCAACAAGAAAGAAAAGAGGCGCACAACCAGCGTATGAAAGATTTAACTTGTCATATAAATAATGGAGGGCCTAACAGAGACCTTTGTAATAGACAACGTGGTCTTGTGCGAGGAATTAAAAGTAAAATAAAAGCTCATCGCGCCGAACTTAAAAATGATAAAGTAAATGCAACTCCCAACTTAAGGCAGTTAATTTCTCAGATCGAGCAAGAGCAAGGGGTTATCGACAGTGATCTAATTGTCCTTCAAGAAGAGCTCCTAGAAGCTCAGGTGACTGAAAAAATGTGCGACCAATAATCAAACAGTTTTTTAGGATTAAACTTGAATTTTTAAGCTTTTATCATAGCATAAGTTGTTATGATAAAAGCTTTTTTCTTTTCTACTGTTGTGTTGATTTCTTTTTCTACGTCGGCGGCGATTATTTCGTCAAAGGTTCCTGCTCAAGACGGGCGAAGCTGCTTGGCCCATTTGCGCCTTCCTGAAACAAAAACTAAGCTTCCTGTTATTGTTGCTCTTAAAGGAGCTGGTTTATATTCAATGGCTGATGACTCTAACTTACCTTCGACGGTGAGCTATTTTTATGACCAAGAAAAAGCCATCGTTTTAACCATTGAAAAGCCTGGAGTTTCTTGGGTGGATAATAAAATAGATATTGATAGCTCGATTTATAATCAGTATTTACTCACCGATCGTGTTCATTGTTTAAAAGCAGCTCTTAAAAAAATGACTAAAATGAAGAAACTCCCGTTTAATGGCCAAATTGTTCTGCTCGGTCATGGAGAGGGGGCTATCGCTTTAACTCGATTAATTTTGAGTTACGAAAAACAAGGAAGCTCTCAATTAGATAAAATTAAATTAATTTTATTGAGTGGGGTGCCGGTAGATAAATACAAAAGTGTTATTAAATATCGTTTAGATAAAAAAGAGAGTCAAAAATTTTGGAAAGCCTTTGAAACGAAAGATAACGATTATTTTAGGATGTGGGGAGGAGTGGCCTTTCCTTACCTAGAAAATAACTTCAAATTAAAATCAGTACAAAAAGTGATGAGTGAGTTGGTAAACTTAAAAAACCAAAGTAAATTTCATATTTTTCACGGCCTTGATGATCAATTGGCCCCTGTTTCTAAGGTGAAAGGTCTAGAGGCTTGGAATGAATCTTTAAAAAAGAATCAAAAGCCGTCTCTTGATTTAAATGTGAGGTACTATCAATCCGATCACTTTCTTAACCTGACAGCCATAGGAGATATGATAGCCATTATGAAAGAGGGGCTTAGGTAATAACTAGGTAAGCCTTAATTTTTTATCTTGTGCTTTCTTTAATAAACCTTGAAAAATAGTACTTCACCATATTTGGTGTTTTTACTTCTTGGCCTTGATATCTCCAACTGAGTTCACCAAAAGGCCCGGTGGTGGCTAGAATTAGTGCCTCATTGTTATCTTGGGTGCTTGGGTTTTGGTCAGTACTAGAAATTTGAGTGACTAGGCTTCCTATATTATGAAAACGAATGGATAGGCTGCCGGGCTCTTTGATAGAAAAAATAAGCTTATACCCATTTCGAAACAACATGAAGTCAGCCTCAGTTCCTGAAATGCCATAAATTTTTACGGTGCCCTCAGTGCTGCTGCGTAATTGGTTAAAAACAGAAGATGTTTCAATAAAAGCAGTTTTGAGATTTTGAATAAATTGAACACTTTCTGTTTTTAAATTCGCGCTAAAGCCGTAGTCTAAAGAAAAATCAACGACTCCGTCATCTTCCATTTTTTGTTCAGATAGGACTAATTCTTTTATCCAACTCATTTTTTCCATTAAAAATCCTTTTGTAATGATTCAATTGAATAGATTAGGTTTGCAGCACCATATCATATTTTATGATCCGCCGGTCTTTTTGAAATGTCAAGACGGTGAGCCCTCCTAGTAATGACAAAGAGCCTCTTAAAAAGAGTTAATGTTAAAGTATTGTCATCCTTTGTTTAAGTTTGTTGACAAAAACACGAGCTATTTTAAAATGTTACTTGCAAAAAGGAGGCTCATCCATGTTTTCACAACGCCTTAAAAAATCATTTTTACTACTTTCGTCACTTTGTCTTTGCTTGCTGGTTTCTTGCAAAGGAAAAGAGAAAATCCCTTCTATCGATGATGGTCAAATATCCACTCTTGATGGCTCTGAAGTCCAAGGGATCGACACCGATGCCTCGGGTATTTTTGATCCCGGCGGAAGTGATACCGGAAGTATCACTGGTTTAGTTTCTATAAACTTTGGCTATGACACCTCTGTTCTTTCTGACTTTAACAAAAGTGCACTACAGGCCAATGCCGAGTGGGCCATAGCAAATCCATCGGTCACTTTACTTATTGAAGGCCATTGTGATCAAAGAGGGTCTACGGAGTACAATTTAGCTTTAGGTGAAAAAAGAGCTCAGTCTGTAAAAAATTATTTGATTAGCTTGGGTGTTGATGCCAACCGTTTAACTATTATTAGTTACGGAAAAGAAAAGTTAATTGATCTAGGAGATAGTTCAGCCTCTTTAGAAAAAAATAGAAGGGCTAATTTCGTTCCTGTGCGATGATGATAAGAGCCACTTTTCTACTTTTAGGTATGACTTTATTAAGTGGCTGTGTGGGCCCAAAGCCTATGAACGATTACGTTCTAGCTCGAGAAGCCCTCAATTTTGCTAGGGCTTCGGAGGCTCAAAGCCTAGCCAGTGGTTGGCTTTTTAAAGCTGAAGAAACCTTTCAAAAGGCAGAATCAGCTTGGAAACTCAACGAAAACGATTTAGCTCGAAAATTATTTATTAAGTCGAGAAAATACTCTGAACGTGCTGAAAATAGCGCCAGAGTTAAAAAATTTAAATCAGGAGCAGGTCCCGGGTGATAAAACTAATACTTACGCTTTCTATTCTGTTTTTACTAACATCATGCTTAAGAACAAGATCAGATATTCCTTATAAAAGGCCAGGGTATGGGTCTTCAGGGAACCCCTCTCAACAAAAGCCTTATTCAGCAAGCCCATCTCAAAAAGCTTATAATGCCGCTCCAGTCGCCACTTCATCCAGTGCCTCAAGCGCACAGCAGTTGGCTCGACTACAAATTGGCTATCAAGAAATCAATGCACAAATGCGAAGCTTAAATGGTCGCTTAGAAGCTGTTGAACAGCATTTATCCAAATTGAGCCTTAGCCAAGCAAATACTAGTATTGATGGTCAATTAAAGAACTATGAAGAGGCTTTGTCTTCTCTCGAAGCCGAAGTTCAAAGCCTTAAAAAAGGCTTATCATCTGACGCCTTAGCGAAAGTAAAGACAGCTCCTTCTAAAAAACTAAATGCCTTTGAAAGAGGGGAAAAAAAGTTTTCCCAACAAAATTGGCGAGGAGCTATTTCTGAATACCAACTTTATAGAGAGCAGTATCCAAAGGGACGTAATTATGCGGAAGCCACCTATAAAATAGGTGTTTGTTTTCAGGAGCTTACACTTAAGTCTGAAGCCAAGTCTTTTTACCAAGAGGCTGTGCAAAAATACCCTTCTTCTAAGGCCGCTAAAAAGTCAAAAATTCGCTTGAAACAGCTCTAATGTTTGTTAAAGGTGCTCTATGAAATTTGAGCAAGTTTTATCTATTGAAACCAGTTGTGATGACACGTCTGTCGCTATTGTTAAGCAAGATGGTTATGTGGTGGCTCAGTCTAGCGCCAATCAAGACCTTCACCATAAAGCTTTTGGTGGTGTTGTTCCCGAAATTGCAGGAAGAAATCATAGTTTACAAATACTTCCTCTTATTGAATCCTGCCTCGAAAAAGCAAATATGTCTTGGGTTGATATTCCCGGAATCGCGGTGACCAACCGGCCGGGTTTGATGGGCTCATTATTGGTAGGAGTTGTCACAGCAAAAACAATTTCTTTAACCAAAGGTATTCCCTACATAGGAATCAACCATTTAGAAGGGCATTTACTTGCCCCCTTTTTAAAAGATGATAAATACCAGCCTCCAGAAAATTTTAATTACCCCTATGTCGCATTGGCCGTCAGCGGAGGTCATTCACAAATTTACTTAGTGAAAGAATTTGGTCAGTACCAAGTTTTAGGCTCTACCATTGATGATGCTGCCGGTGAGGCCTTTGATAAGTTTGCTAAGTTGGTTGGTTTAGGTTTTCCTGGGGGAGCCAAAGTTGATCAACAAGCTAAATTGGGCCAAGAAAATAAATATGATTATCCGCGGCCTATGATAAAAGATAAAACGCTCAACTTAAGTTTTTCGGGCTTGAAAGCGGCTGCAAAAAGACAAATTGAAAAAATGAGCCCCCAATCTATTCAAGAAGAGCTTCCTCACCTTTGTGCGAGTTATCAAGAGGCTATTGTTGAAGTTCTTATTTCTAAACTCAACCGAGCCATTGACTTGGTAGGGGAAGTTAAAGGTGTAGTTTTAACAGGTGGGGTGAGTGCGAACTCTCGCTTACGAGGACAAACCGCAGCTTGGGCCGAAACAAAGGGGCTCACATTGGCTGTTCCTCCTTTACGCTATTGTACAGATAATGCGGCTATGATTGGTTATGTAGGTGTAAAAAGGTTGAACCTAGGGGAGAGTTCAGCTCAAGACTTAGCGCCAAGCCCAAAAGTATACCCAGGTGATTTTATTGTCTGAGGCTAGCGAACTCACTGTAGTGAAAGCCTTATTGGCACAACTAGGAACATCCCCTCAAAAGGCTCTTGGACAAAATTTTTTGATCAATGAGTCCGTTATCGCCAAAATTGTTGAATATTTTGAAATTAAAAATAAAAAAGTCATTGAAATTGGACCAGGCCTAGGCGCTTTAACTCGCAAAATTAGTTTGCAAACCCCCTTTACAACCTTAATTGAACTGGACAAAAAGATTATCTCTTTTTGGCAAGAGAAGGGCTATGAAGTTTTAGGACAAGATGCTTTAAAAGTGAACTGGAAAGGCTTTTTACCTGATCAAAATATTTTAATTAGTAATTTACCCTATCAAATTTCAGCTCCCTTAGTGATTGAGTTATCTGTTCAAAAAACGCCTATTGATAAGATGGTTTTAATGTTTCAAAAAGAAGTGGCTCAAAGAATTCAATCATTACCCAATAGAAAAAGCTACGGAATTATATCTGTCGTCGCTCAAAATGTTTGGACTTTAAAAAAAGTGGCTGATCTCTCGGCCAGAGATTTTTATCCATCGCCAAAGGTAGAAAGTCGAGTTTTAGCATTTGAAGCCAAAAGCGATAGCGCTTGGGTCTCAAAAAAGTTTTTAACATTTGTAAAGCATTGCTTTCAAAATCGCCGAAAACTTTTGCTCAATAAGTTAGTGACCTATGCCAAGTCCAAAGGAATGAGCAAAGATCAGGTGTTGTTGATATTAGCCTCCTTAAAAATACCTGCCAACGCCAGGGCTGAAAACCTTGAGCCTCAGGCCTATAAGTCATTATTTTTAGAGCTAAATAAAGCTTAGTCATTGCGGTTGTGCTTTAAAAGCGTAAATGAGTGGTGTGAAAACAGGTCTTATGATAAGAGTAGGGCATGGGAATTAAAATCATTGCCAACAATAAAAAAGCCAGATTTGACTTTACGGTCGTAGAAACTTTCGAAGCGGGGTTGTCCTTGCGGGGAAGTGAAGTGAAGTCTCTACGGGCAGGCAGTTGTAATTTAAAAGACTCCTATGTTTCTTTTAAAGGTAACGAAGCCTTTTTACAAAAAGCACATATTAGTGAGTACACGGCAAGTAGTTATAATAATCATGAGCCAGAGCGCTTAAGAAAGCTTTTGATGCACAAGCAAGAGCTGGTTAAAATTTTTTCAAGTATAAGAGAAAAAGGCTATAGCTGTGTGCCTCTTAAAATCTATTTTAAAGCCGGACGTGTAAAGCTAGAAATTGCCTTGGTAAAAGGTAAAAAACACCAAGACAAGCGACAGGATCTTAAGGCCAAAGATGCAAAGCGCGATATTGCTCGTGAACTCAAGCGCAACCGCTAGTTATCTTTAGTAGCATCGACTGGGTTTGTAATCATTCCTGGAAAAGAAGGTCTCACTTGCGAATAGGCGCGGTCTAATACATCAAGAGGGTAAACAGCCGATTCAAAGCCCACCTCTTTTCCTTGAGCATTTACTTCACGCGCGCCAACTAGTTGTGTAAACCTTTTGAAGTCGCCCTCACCTCTTAAAGACAATAGCCATACATGGTTTAGCAAACTTCCATTGTCTAAAATATCTCCCGCCGTAAAGTGCTGAGTGACATAGTAATACTTTTCAATTTTAGACGTCGGCTCAGTCGTGATTTTTCCATCACAAATCATATGGCCACGGTTCATAGCTGATGTCATAAGGTGAGGGTGGTAGTTATCTTTTAAGCCAAGCTTACGGCCTTCATTTTTGATGTCCTTGAGTGAGCTGCTAGCTTTAGCTAGACTTTCATTAATAAACATACCTTTATTTAAACCAAGAATTAAACATTTTTCATAGGCTAAAATTTCAATTTTAACCTCAGCTTGCTGCACCACTAAAAAAGTAGAAGCTTCCACTTTAGAGGCCGACTGAAGGGTGTAACCTAAAGATTCAGCAGTGGAGTCAGTTAAACCGTACGCCCCCAATCCAGCTGCAGAAATAGCACCAGCTCCAG
>JAHDIR010000009.1:4725-17775 GCA_020630675.1 Bdellovibrionales bacterium | reverse complement strand
CAGAAATAGCACCAGCTCCAGCAACAGCAGGGCTTAACCCTGGCATGATCACCGAAACCGCTACGCCTAAGGCTCCAGCTACAGCGACATGGTTGAAACTTTTTGATTGATCCGTCGACTTTGAGTCAAAAGAGGCAATGGCAAACTCTTTTCCAAGGGCAATGTTCATATTCTTACCCGAGAGATGTTCAAATTTCCCTGTTTGCTTCACTTTGTCTTGGCGGTGAAACTGAAGAGCTGGTGTGTTCACAGTATTTAACTTTGGAAAGTAAATCGTCGATTCAAGACACTTATCAAATAAAGAGTTATGAAGGCGTTTAACCTCTTTTTCGCTCAGTTGTCCTAATCGAGAACTTTTTAGCAAATTGTTGTATCGATCAGCAACCTGAAGTGTCACTAAGTGACAAACTTGAGGAACCTGTTCGAGCTTTAAGCTTTTACTCCCTTTGTTTAACCAAGTTCTAATGTCTTCGGTGCCAATTTCTAAAGAGGCATCTTCGTTATTGATTAAATTTTTATAGTACTCACTATAAGGAGAATTGGTCTTACCCGACATGGCCTGGGTTTTAATTGTGGCCTTTATCATACTGTTAGTTTTATATGTGGGCTTTTCTAAGAGGTACTTGTTTTGTAAAAGCAATTCAATATGGGTTTTTAAATCGCTTTCAAGGCGATAATTCCCGTACTCACTAGGGGAGGTGTTTTTGTATTGTTTGGCTAAATTATCAATTTCATAGGCGCTTAGGTTTTCTCTTTGCAGGGTATTTAATTTTTGACCAGTCGTAGATAAAATATCGAGCACTTTGTTTTTTATGAATTCAGGTTCTAAATTGAACTTACTTATGAGGTCCTCTTCAGGGATGTAAATAGATTCCATAGTGCCATCAGGAAGGGCCTTTTCATAGAAAGGTTTAAAGCAAGCCTCACCATGCTTGTCGTAATCACAGCCACCTATGAATTTTTTAAGATCATTTTCAGCAGGCTTATTGGTATCTGGGTTAGAAAGAGTGCTGTAAAGTAAATCGTTAGTTTCGACAAAACGACTGACTTGAGATAAAACTTTCATTTCCTTGACGTAATGATTTTCTAAGCGCAAATGAAGTTCAATGATGTCATCAACACTCATATCAGCAAAAGGGGCCACAGACCCATGATATACCGATTTTTCAAATTCTGAATTATCAACTTTCACCTGAATGTCATCTAAAAAACTAGTTTGAGAAGGGTTCTTTGGAAATAGTCCGTCATCATTTTTTTTATAAAGGTCTTCACTGCAGTCAACACGTTGGCAGTACTTTTCATCAATAGTATCTGTTGGTCTCATTTCAGACATATTGTCATCGGCAACAAGCGTACAAGGCCCAATAAATGTTCGAGACTTAAGGGCTAACTCTTTGTCTTCTTTGTACTCATAAATCAAATTATTTAAATCGACTAAAGGTGCTGCCGGCCGAGAGGTGTAATCATTCAGCTTCATAGCGTTTAAATCATCCTCTGTAATGAACTGCCCCATTTCTTTTTCATTTAAAAAGTTTTGCATACTACCAATGAAGTCATAGGCAGAAGGGGAGTAAATGAGTTCTTCGTCATTACTAGATTTTGCATTTTTTAATAACGTCTCAGGTAGGGCGTTAATTGGTGCTACAATATCAGCAGGGAAACTGTCCACTTTATAAATGGAGCTTCCGTTAGAGGAGGAAACGTTGGCTTCTCCTGTGCGCGTATCTTTAGGGTCTACGGCCTCATATAAAGGCATTTGGCCAGCCGAAGGGTTATCAGGGTCAATATCGACCTTGCCAACACGAGGAGCAAGAGCCATGGGCGAAAAAGCATTTTGAGGGTCGTTAATAGTTTTTCCGCGTAAGGACCCACCTTTGTAGTCAGAAGTAATTTTTTTATAAAAAGTTCTTCCTTTATCATCCTTGACAATGTCCCACTGCTGAACAGGAGTATTCGCACGTTGGGAAGCTAAGTGATACTCAAGCCCTTCAAAGTTTTCTCTTACTCTTTTCATATAGCTTTGAAACTGATCGCGAGATTGCGAGTAAAATTCTTTTCGCTGATTAGTGATAGTGTCTTTGTCTAAATTGTAAAAGTCTTCAAAAACGGGGTCTAAATTAGCTTCTCGTTCATTGTTAATTTCTCCCACTTTACTGCGCTGAAGATTAAGTTCATCTTTCGTGAATTTTAAATAAGACATCATTTTAGCTAAATCTTTTTTGACATCATCTGATTGCCTATTTAAAAAATTTATCCTGGCGTCTTGCTGAAATTTTTGAAAACGAGTGTATTGAGGTACGGAGAGCTCTTTCTTAACAAAATCAGATCTTTCATTTTCTTGCAGTTTTTTGTACTGATCCCAAAGGCCTGTGGCATAATTTAAAGCGTTTAAATTTAAAATTTCATCAATGCTGCTTTGAGCTTTAATAGATAAATTATCTTCATCTTCAGAGCTCTCATTTTCGAAGTTTTCATTGAGAATGGCTAATTGCTTTTGAAGGATTTTCAAATCAAACTCGTTGAAAATACTTTTTAACATATTAAAGTTTTCTGATAAAAAAGTTTTTAGAGCTAAAGCTCTTTTGGTTTTTACAGACTCAATAAAAAAGTTTTTTTGCTCTTTTTCGCCGGCGGTTTGATAAGTTTCGTAATCAATGCCAAGTTGAGTAAGCTTTTCATTTAAAATATTATAAGCAAAGAGCTTGTCTTCATCAACAGGTTGAATTTGAACCATTATATTGGATCTAATACTCATCATGCGAAGATCTCTCATGGAAAACTCAAGAGGAGTTGTTATTCGTCCCCCCTGCACTCGCAATAGTTTTTTTACAACGGTGGTATAGATGCCTTTAGAAAAATCACCACCATCTTTGACAGAACTGATCTTGTGTGACCCGTCATCATGACGATATAAATGAACACCTGATTTAAAAGGATCAATATAATGCCTTACTAAAGCAATTTTAACTAAATAAATTCCATCTCTAAGTGGTAAGAAAGATCGACCTTCGGTAATACGGTCTCTCTGCACTAAAGGGTCAAGAGCCATAACGACAGCTTTTTTTACATTTAAATTCATGAATTGGTCAATTTCATAACGGAAACGAATCGTCTGGTACCTAAAGGCATCCACCATAAACCGAGGCTCACGCTTAGGTCGGTTATTTCGGTCAACGATGGTTTTTTTATCATCACCATTTAAGTCTGCCCCAAAAGTCCATTTATCATCCCAAGGGTTGATGGCAACAGCTTTAGACTGAATATTATTAGAACGGTGATGTCGAATGACATACTCTCTAAAGTAGTACTTTTCAGGTATATAATATTCATGACTGATTTCGTCGGTCCAATTAATTATACCATTATCTTTAGATGTGGTTTCTTGAACTTCTTCAAATCCACCTTCTAAAACACCCGTTTTAGCATTGTAACGGGGTGGTACGGGCTTTCTTAATGGGTCTTTAAATTCTCTTTTATAAATAGTAAACTTTTGGCCCACTTCAAGTTTGTTGGCCTCAACGCCATCGGTCACTCGAGTTTGTACACGAAAGTTAACGGTTCTGGCCATGGCGGTTTCACCAGGTTCAATTTGCACAAAACGAGGTGTTAAGTCGCCATAATTAATAGGGGTGAGGGGGCGTGATAAACCAGCTTCTCGAGTTTCTGTTGTTGTCAGTACATTTTTAGTATAATCAGAAAAATTAAAAGGAGACTCTTCGTCATTGTTTGTTTTCATGTTTCCAGAAACTTGAAACTTAATAGGGTTTGAAAATATCTCAGCATAATCGCCAATTAAAAAGCGTCCTTCAAAAGGAATGGCGTTGACCTCTGCTAACTGTCCACCACTGGGAGCCACCTTAATGGCTACGTTAAGGTTTCCTGTTGTAACATGCTCAGAGAGTATCCACTTAAACTCATGGTTGACATTATTGTTAACATTGACCGGAACATCAGAAAAAACTGTCTTATCACTGTCAGGAGTTAACCTTAAAGAAGTTTTTTCGTTGTCTAAGTCATTGACGATCACTTGTAGGTTAATATCAAATCGTCCGTTATCAAAATAGTGACGCTCCTTTCGACCGAACATATTTTTTACAACCACAAAAGGTTTAAACTCAATACTTGATTGCACTAACTTGGTGTTGCCAACGTCTAAGTTAGAGTGAAAACGTATATCTGGTGTGCCATCAACGTAAAGTTGAACAGCTGACCCTTGCTCATTAAACTGCTGTACTGTTTCATAGCCACTGATATTTTTAACAACAACATCATTTGGCAAATCACCACTGTTTCTTTGTAAATCAATCACTTCCTTTTCAGATTCATTTCTAAACTTAATCCATGGGTTAAGGGCAATGACATTTTCAAATGAGCCAGGGAATTGATTACTTAAAGATTTAAAAGTGCGCTTACTTTTAAGGTACTTTGAGTCGGCAAAAAAGTTAAAAGGTAAAGTCTCTTGCCATTGAATACATCCATCATTATTGGTTTTATCTTTATAAATTAAACCACTTTCAGTAATGATATTAAAATCAACTTTTTGTGGTAACCTTTGGTTGGTCGCCTTACTTTCAAAGCAAACCTCTAGCGAATAACGCATGCGTGTTGGAGTTCCCCAAACCGAACTTGTACTTAAAACATCAGATCTACCTTGAACTCCCAGTTCTGTCGTTGTGAAGGTGGCGTTTTGGTTTATGGTGTTGGTTTTTTCACTGGAGTTTTGATCGTTAGTATTGGCTCCACGAATACAACCAGACACCGTCAAAAGAATCAGTGAGGTTGTGAATAAAAAACCTTTGAATGAAAAGTTAGATTTAAAAGAGTTCATTGGCTATCCCCACAATAAATGAAACGCTATTCATATCCCTTTGAACTGGATTGGGATCAATGAGATCCGCTTGAACATATTGTCCTTCAACAAAAAAACCATATTTTTTAAAATCAGCTTTTAATTTATAAAGCATACCTTCACGGTTGTTATGTCCCATTATGGCCGAGTTATAAACTGCCGGGCTTGAATTAGCTTCAGAGTAAAAATGAGCGGCAAAAGGAGTTAGGTCTAAGCCTTTAAAATTAAACTGTGCTCCGGCACCAATCCATTGCCCTCGATTTGATTGGGAGGGAGCTTTATTGTTTTCGACAATTTGTAGTTCGGCATAGGGGCGCACCCAAGGTAGGGCTTGGTAACTGATCGAGTAAACTTGTGCTAAACCTTCAAAATCGTATAGGAAGATATTTTCACCGTTAAATTCACCATTGACTTGGTTTCCCCAGAGTTGACTGTCTCGAGCCACAACAGAAGGTAAGTCTTTAAATTGAAAATAATTTAGATTGGCCGTTAACTTCAGGCCTGACAAAGGAGTCCACTGGGTTTTTAAGCCAGCTGTATTAAAGCTGGCTTCGTCTTCATCTTCACGTCGATCAGACTCTAAACTCACTGAAGTCGGAATAGCTTGTTGAGCCGAAACATTAAAGTTTATTTTTTTCCATTGATGGGAAACTCCAGCGATAGCGCCAGGGAAGGCTCGAGCATTAATAAGCAACTCTGTTCCTAGAAATGATTGGTCGATGGCTCCGGCCTTAAAGTAGAAAGGTCCCCAAGGATTTAAAGTGAATTCGAGTTTGTCGAGACTTAATGAGTTAGTTGAATTATCAGCAAACCGGCTTTGCACGCGTCCAGAATTTAAATTCACACTGGCTTGGGCTTTAATATCTAACCAAGGTGCTAGTTGGGCAGACACTCGCGGGCTTAAACTCAGTTGAACGAGCTGTTCTTCTTCGACACCCTCTTCGTAGCCTAAGTACCTTGAGCTACTAATAAGACTTCCAGTCCATTTTTTTGAAGATTTTGAATGAGACTCTTCTGCTATAGACAAAGTTGTTGTAGCTTTTGTTTGTCCATAAGCTGGGTGTATAAGCCCAACGACAGCAACAGCTAAAATCAACAAACGGCTAAAAAGTAAATTCATATAAAATAAAATCCTAAAGTTAAGTTAAAATGTCCTTAAAATTGAGGTCTGCACTCGTTAGTTCGGATCAGACTTCATGGTTAGTTGTGCAAAGACTGTGCAATAATTTTTTTGAATAAAATCAAAGGTTTACAAGGCAATCTTGTTGCTTTTGTTGTCAATAATGACAAATTGGGCTGGCAAATACTGTAAAATATTTAAACAAGCAAATGAAAATTGTTAGTTTTATTTGTAGTTTAGCCCCGTTGCTTAAATCAATAAAGCCGTAAATGACCGATAAAAAGACGGTTTGAGATAATTTTTTTACAAATAAGAGTTTTCATAAAACCTCCCTCTAGAGTACTTTTAAGAGCATTATCAAAGGATACAAGTATAATTTATTCACAAAAGTGTCTAAAAAAAATTAGCGATCTTATAAATCTTACAAATAAAGGGGGGAGGCCGTCTCTGACACAATATATGAGTAAAAACATGCACTTAAAGAGTAAGTTAAGCTGAGCAAAATTGTGGTTTACCACAAAGCTGAGCTACTTCAGAATTTGTTTGATGAAGCCTTAAGGAAGGGGGCTCGTCCTAGAGCAGAGGCCTGCTCCGACAAAGTTTTTTTTATGAAAAAAAAATTATAAATAATGCTTTTTTTGCAGCTCATGAATAGTGGACTTGTAATTTATCAACTGCATCTCTTGTTCTGAAATAATTTTTTGTAATTTCAAAGATCTTTGTTCGAACTGCTGCAAGACATGGTTGTGACGGTCAATAATTGCTTGAACTTTATTTTCATTGAGGTTTCTTTCTGTGACTTTAGTATTTAACCTTGAGAATTTGTTAATCATACTTTGAAGGCTAGATTTGACTGCTGATTCAAAGCGCTTAAGGTTTTGCTGAGATTTAGAAAAAATATCTGTGATATTGCTTTCAATGTGGCTTGTTTTGGCATCAATTTCTCTTTGTTTTTTTGAAAGCTCGTGGAGTTGACTTTTGAGCAACTTAATTTGATAAGACAGCTCGCTGGCCACCTCATCCGACATGGTTTCACTAGAAGGGTGAGAAGGTATTAATTTTTTTTCATCGTGAAAAAGTCCCTTGTTGAGTTGTCTAGACATAGAAAATCCTCCTTGAATTACTGATGTCATCAGCCACAATCAATATGTTACCACTATTTTTTTCCAAATGAACAGAATGTGACTGCATTTAGCAGATTTTTTTTTGATTCTTCATTTTTTTATAGACGCTATGTCCTTTAAAATTAACAATATAAGCTATGGCCACCGTTGCAAGCTTTCTAAAACACCTCAGTCTTAGCCCTAACAAAAGTGATAATGAAGGTTTGTTTCTCATTAACTTTTTTAAATACTCCGGCTTTGGAAGTGGGCAGTTATTAGGTCGAACCAACTTTGATTTATTGGTGAGCACTATTCAGCAAAATTCCTATTGGGATCAAAAAAAAGAGCACCTACTTAAAATTTTTTTGGATGAGGTAAAATCCTTTTTAACTCAAGAGAAACTAGACATAGATCTAGTTCGCTTCAAAGAGCTAATAAGTAAGCAAGTGATTGAAGTCGAAAAGCCTTTAGAGCTATTAACTATTGTTAGCCGAAAAATAAAAAAGAAATTAACAGCAGACCAAAAAGTAAAACTCAAAGTACTTCCATCGGGCGAGATCATGTGCTTGGTCATGGATGAAAAGCAAAATTTGGAAGTTTCAGTGTTTTCGTCAAGAGTGACTTTGTCTAAGGGCTTGCTTTCTCCTTTGCTGCCTAAAACCCAGCTTTATTACAATTCTAATATGGATTTAAAACGAGGTTTGTTTCAAAGGCTGCAAACTGACAGTCATACCTACAACTTTGTTTTGACCCAAAATGGGCTCAAAGGCTGTGCTCTTTCGGGTAGTTTTTTACAGTTAAAAGAAAAAATGTTAGGTGAACTTAAATCAGATTTACCTGTATTTTTTCCTTTAAAAAATATTGAAGGGCATTTTATAGATTTATCTTCAGACCCCTTTTACTTAGAGCTGTGTAATGGCCTTGATCGTAGTATAACCATGCTCAAAAGAAGAGAGTCAGGAGCTTATAGTTTGGCCAAAAAAGCTCTGAAATCGACCTATTTAGCCTTAAAGTATGTTTTTGAAGATGACAAACACCTTAAAAGTAAACTATTACAACTGGAACATACTATACAGGCGGAATACCAATGCGCAGAGCAAGCACGAAATCTTCTCGATTAATTCGATTAAATAAATTTATATCAGAGTCAGGAGTGTCTAGTCGTAGAAAGGCCGATGAGCTCATTGAGGCTGGATCGGTAAAGCTAAACGGTAAAACCACTTATGAAATGGGCCTTCAAATTGATCCTTTTGTAGATAAAGTCACAGTTAAAGGTAAGCCCTTGAGCTATTCACAAAATAAAGTCTACTTTGTGTTTAATAAGCCTAAAAATGTTTTGACGACAATGAGTGACCCAGAAGGTCGCCCTTGTGTCGCCGATTTTTTAAAACGTCTTAAAAACAAAAGGCTCTTTCCCGTTGGTCGTTTAGATTGGGACACTGAAGGGCTTCTCTTACTGACAAATGACGGTGAGTTTGCTCAAAGAGTTTCTCATCCCAGCGAAGGAATACCTAAAATTTATTTAGTTAAACTTAATGGCAACCCTAGCGAAGAGCACCTTAAAAAATTAGAAAGAGGGGTGACCATTGTTGGCGGTCGAGTAAAGGCTGTATTTGTTGAAAAGATTAAAGCCCAAACCTCAACAAAGTATGATTGGGTTCGTATAGGAATCACTGAAGGAAAAAACAGACAAATTAAAAAAATGTTTGAAAAGATTGGTTTTGATGTCAAAAAGTTAAAACGCGTGGCTATTGGTCAATTAAAGCTTGGGAATTTAAAATCAGGAACTTACGCCCCCATGAGCCAATTTCAGGTCAAAAAGATATTTTTAGCTCCAAAGGTCAGCTCTCATCGTGAGCAAGAAAAGCCGAAAAAAAGACCTTCTCGCAAGAAAAAAGTGAGTAAAAAGCAGCAAGTCTACAAACGATTAAATAAAAAATAATTAATAGATATTCTCATTTCACCTAAGTGCTTGAATTTTAGACGTTTTTAAAGATTGTCTTCTTGTGTTCATTTGCTTTTTCATATAATTTTATAACGAATTCCTATCTTGTAATAATTACAATTAATTTATTATACTTTCTTCAACAATAGGGGCTTCAAGAAGAGGCTTTGTTAGAAATAATCAATTTATAAACGTCAACACAGAAGTTGGCCTTTAAAGGAGAAGGTAATGAAAATCATTCTATCCATTTTAACTCTAATGATCTTTAGTGGGGTGAGTTATGCTGATCGGCCCATCAAGGTGAAAGCCAAAAATTACACTTGCGATGAACTTAAACAAATCGTTCAAGAAGAAGGCACAGTTCATGTGTATGGTTTTGGATCTTTATTAGTTCATTCTTCGTCCTCAGCCTGCCGAGGGTACGAGTTCGGTAAAAAAATTGAAGCTTATAAAACTACTTGGAAAACAATAGATAAGCGTTTTTGTATTGCAGGTTACTCTTGCCGAAGAAAAAATTAATTTAAATATAAGAAGTGTCAAAATGATCGATTTTGGCACTTCTTACTTTTTTTAAAAAAATTTATTTTGTACCTAAAGCTTTTTGAAGTCTTTTAGCAAAGCTAACTTCATCCTCAAAACCTGTTAAAGTTAATTCTTTTAGGTAGGCTCCTTTTTGGTTATAAATGACTATATGAGGTAGCCCATAAATTTCATATTTCTTTTTAAGACTTTCAAACTCATCATTTGTGTCTGTGGCATCATACTTAATCCAAATAAATTGTTTTCCTAATTCATGAACCTTAGGTTGGTTAAAAGTTTTTTCTTCCAATTCATGGCAAGCCGCACACCAGTCGGCATAAAAGTCAATGATAACCCCTTTGCCTTGTGCTTGTGCCTGTTTTATAAGTTTTTCGCTATAATTATTCCAGTGGGGAGCTGAAGAGTTTTTGTTTTTTAAAAAATTATTAATCACTTTTTGTCCCGACGGAGAAATTCCTAAAGCTGCAAAAATAAACCCAAGAAATAAAAACAAAGACAGCACTCTTTTAAGGTTTTTAAAAGCAACGAGCTTTAAACAATAATAGTAAGAAAGGCTAATAGCTAAAATAATAAAGATGTACAATATTGATAATGTAAGCTGAGGTGCTAAATAGTAAAGGGACATACCTAACATGATATTTCCAAAAATATATTTGGTGATATTCATCCAGGCTCCTGATTTTGGTAAGGCATTTAAGGCCTGGCTAAAAATACCTAGCACTATAAACAAAAAACCTAAGCCCATCGAAAAAGTAAACATATACAAAAAACCAAGGGCTATATCTTGGCTGGTGGATATATAAGCCAAAACTACAACTAACACCGGGCCAACACAAGGGCTGGCGATGACTCCCGCAACGGCACCAGTTAAAAAAGCTCCGATATAATTTTTTTTAAACTGTTTGCCAGCAAATTTATTTCTTAAAAATACGGGCGCTTGAAGTTCAAAAAGACCAAACATACTGAGTGCCATGAGAGCAAAGAGAATAGAAACACCTATTGTGACCAGGGGGTGGGCGGCATAAGAGCCAAATATATCTCCACTGGTTGCTGCAAGAACACCAAGAAGTGAATAAGTACTGGCGATTCCAAAAACATAGCTTAGGCTAAGAAAAAGTCTTTTATAAAAGCTTTGTTCATTTTTAGAGCTTCCCAAAACAGCAAGAGTAATAGGAATCATAGGGTAAATACATGGAGTGAAGCTCGTTAATACCCCGGCTCCAAACAAAACAAACAAAATGAAAATAAGGCTTGTTGTTTGGCCAGATAGGTCTAGAGATTTAACACTAAATGAGTTTTTGGTTAAAGAAAGGGCAGGGGTTGACGAGCCTTTTATAAAAAGAGGAAGTTCAAAAGGAACTTTGATAGGAAGTAGGCAGTATTCTTTTGTACAGGCTTGGTACTGTAACTCCATTTTGAGAAGTTGCTCTCCCGAAGCTAAACTTGAGGGAATTTCAAATGAGGTTTTTATAGTGGCCTTATTTTCAATACCGAGCTTATTTTTTTTGGCCAGATGATCGTAAAAGTTAACCGTTGGTTTAATGATTAGGGGTTTGACAGAAATATCATTATTGTTTTGAGAAGAAATTTTAAATTGTTTTACATAAGCGTGGTGTTTTTCTGCCAGTTGAACTTTGACTTCGAGTTCAATTTCAGCACCAACTTGTGCACTGTTTTGTAAAAAAGCACTCTGTGTGATTTGCAAAGGGTTTTCATTAATAATGGTTGTATTTGCCCATAGAGCTTTTGAAAATATTATAAGTATAAATATTTTGAACATACTTATAAGACTATAGTGATATTAGTGGTTTGGCTAGAGTTTTGGCGGAAGTGATCTCTAATTTAAACACTGAAGTCAGGGCAGCATCATTTTCTTGTCAATTAATAGGCCAACGTCTAATGTGCGCTTCATGTCTGAAGTTACTCCCGAAGTCTTAGCCTTTGGTGCCACGGCTATTTTTTCATTATCTTGTCTGTTTTATACTTTGTATTCTCAACGTTTTTCGGCCTTTTGGGTGAACACACTTAAAACGTCTATCGCAGCCCTTTGTTTTGGTTTGGTCACTTCTCTTTTTTTTGAATGGCACACTCTTTCAATTCAGAGTTTATCCTTATTTTTTATAAGTGGGTTTGCCGGACTGGGTATCGGTGACCTTTTTTTACTTTTAGCTTTAACCCGCTTAGGGGCAGCTAGAACTTTAATTGTCTTCGGGTTTGGGCCTCTTTTCACAGGCTTTATTGGCTACTGGTTTTTAGAGCAAAAACTCACGAGCGGACATAGTCTTGCCATTTTATTTTTACTAGCTTGTTTATTTATATTTAGTTATGAACGCTACAAAGAAGGAAAAGGGTGGGAGCTTAAAGGGGTTATTTTTGCATTAAGTGGGGTGTTTTTAGATTCCTTTGGTATAGGGTTAACTCGTGGTGGTTTTGAGTTGTCTCCTCAGGTTTTACCTTTGGAGGCCAATTTTTATCGCTCTTTAGGAGCATTGTTATTTTTTATTATTTATAGCTATTTTGTTCCGTTAAAACTTATTTCTAATTTTAAAACCCTTGATTTTAAACAGCGAATAACTATTGTTTTGGCTTGTTTATCGGGAACTTTTCTTTCTTTGTGGCTTTGGAATACGGCCGTCAAATGGGGGCATTTAGCCACCATCTCTGCTATAGGTGTGACAGGTCCATTTCTTGCCGCATTCTTTGAGTGTGTATACTATAATAAAATGCCAAGTCGTTATTTACTTATTGCCAGTATTTTTTTTAGCGCTGGTGTTTATATTTTGCTTAACTAGGTGGAGATTATGAGAACTGAGTTGTCATCAAAAGATTTATACTTGCAAAAATTATTTCCAACAAATGACCCCATCTTGTTAAAAATTGCTAATAAATTAAAGCAAGATAATAAGTGGGGTATCAATATTGGTGGGCATGAGCTTTCTATTTTAAAGTTTTTGATAGAAAGTTTTCAAGTGACATCTATACTTGAAGTTGGAACGCTCTATGCTTATTCAACTTATGGTATGGCCAGCTACTTGCCAAAAACAGGACGCATAACTTCTTTAGAAAAAAACTCAGACCACTTTAGTAAGGCAAGTCAGTTAATTTGTGGGAGCCCTCATCAAAACAAGATAAATCTTATTAACGACGACGCAAAAACCTACTTACAAAAGTGTGAAGAACAGTTTGACTTCATTTTTATTGATGCTAACAAGGGTGGTTATCTCGACTATTTAGAGTTGTCTTTGGGGCTTCTTCGCCCAGGTGGTCTGGTGCTGGGGGATAATACTTTTTTGTTTGGCTTAGTTTACGGGGAGTCAGGCCATATAAAAATGTCTGACAAAAATATTGAAATTATGAAAACCTTTAATGAAAAGTATATTGATCATCCGGACTATACGGTGACAATTATCCCGACCAAAGAGGGAATGACCCTCATCAAAAAAAACTAAAAGGTACGGACACACTTCTCCCCCAAAAGGTACGGACACACTTA
>JAHDIR010000009.1:0-4625 GCA_020630675.1 Bdellovibrionales bacterium | reverse complement strand
AAAAGGTACGGACACACTTATAACTTCAAATGTTTAGTTCACCGCAAAAAGAAGCCGAAGTGTGTCCGTACTTTTGAGACTAGAGGTGTGTCCGTACCTTAAGGAAGATGTTAGAGGTGAAGGAATTCGGCGAGAGCTTTTTTGTAGAGTTCCGGATGTAATTTTACTCCCATAAGATGCCCACAATTTGGAAGGAGTACTTTTGTTATACTTTTTAAAGGTGACCGAGCGAAAAGTTTATCTATGCTTGATACGGGGACTAAAATATCGTTTTCGGCACGAAAGACAAGGACGGGTAGCTCTGAAGGAAGGGCAGCAAGATGCTTTCGAGTTTTCTTTTTATAGTTAATCGTATTCCAGTATAAGCCACCAATAAAAATTTGAAAAACCCTACGAACCAAAGGAGTGGGGTAAGCATGGGTAAATAAATTCCAATAACATTTTTCGACATCGAAAAAAGGTCCACCATCAAAAATTAAACCTTTAATATCAGAAGTGCCAAGCCTAGCCACTGCCTCTAAGGTAGAAAAAGAAGGGTTGGATAAACTAAAAACAATTTTGGGCCCAGGCACAGCCTTTAAAACATCCTCGATGCGATCCGCCCACATATGACGAAGCCCCCATTGACGGTTACGACTTATGGGCGGCAAAAACATTTTTTGATTATGCGCTCCCTCAAGGTTAAAACTCACGGCCGTATAGCCCATTTGATTAATAAGGCGAATATGCCTCATGAGACTTTTTGTGCTTCCACCATATTGGTGAACTAAAACAAAAGCCACATCACTTTTTAAGTTCTGTGGCTTCCAAATTTTTCCATCAAAAGGGATTTTATTTTCTAGGACTGAGGTCTTTTCGGCCAAAGTTCTTTCCAATGAGTAGAGCTAGACGTGGTCTGATTGGCCCCTTCTAATGCTCGAGGGCTCACTCGAACTTGCTCCAAAGCAGTTTCAGAAAGAGCTTTCCCGCAAGCTTCCACTACGGCATCGGCATCAATGTTATGGTATTTGTAAATTTCATTAGGGCGGCCGCAGCGAGAATGTTTTCTGACAGCTAAAGGTTCTTGTTTAACACCAACAATAGAGCCAATATTATCAAGAAGCCCTGGCTCACCATCATGAACACTGACAATAGGAATTCTTCGTCCGGAAAGAGTTTTTACTTCACCGCTCACAACAGCACCATTTTGCAGTGGTTGTAAGTAAAGGTCGGAATTTACCCCTAATTTATTTCTTAAATAGTCATAATTATTTTCATGAGCTAAATTTCCAACTAATAGGTCTGTGCAAGTCACAACGATAACATTAGCATAAATTCCTTTAGCAAGAAGCTCTTCAGAGGCTTTAATGGCCTCAGTGGTTAAGCTTCCTAAAGCAAAAATATTGACCACATTATCTCCAGCTTCGTAGCCGGCATAGCCTTCGTAATTAATAAGGTAGTAAGCACCACTAAGAACATCTTCTTTAAGTTGAGTCATGATGGCAGAATCACTCAGGGGAGCAATGCTAGATTCATCAACAGCTCCCTCCATAGCAAAACTCTTATGGTGTAAGACTTTTTCGCTGTCAGTTTTAAAGCGCTTTTGACTTCTTAGTAACTTTAGTAAGAGCTTTTGATCGGCTCCTCGCGTGACTCCACGAATGAAAACACCATTTCGACCTTCGTTATCATTTAAAATATGTCTTTTGATGGCATCACTGAAAATCCAATCGAGCTCTTGGCAAAAGAAAGGTTCCCATGTGATTTGATTAGGAATTTGTATGTCTGACTTCCAGCCATGTTGAGCTCCTTCCGGGGAGAGAGTTACTCCTGAAGGAGTGCCAACTAAGATGAAGCTAGATTTCCAATATAAATTATAGAAAAACTGGTCGAGAGCTCTTTTTACAAAAAAGTCATAGACTGTCATAAGTGGAATCAAAGGAATTCCCAAGATCTCTCTCATTTTTCCATAAGATCCCATGCAAGACATGACATTGGCTTCGGCAATATCAAAACGAATAAAACGGTCATTGTTTTCGTCACCAGGAACTAAATCTGGCTGTTTACGGTCTTTTACATTGAATTCAGTTTCGATATCTTCGGTAACACTCGGGCCAAAAATTTTACCATCCATGGCCGGATTGAGGTTTGTACTCGTGCCCACGTCGGGAGCCATGGAAACTAAAAGCTCAGAAGGAAGTTTCCAGACCTTTTCGTTGTCAGCAAGAGGTTTTTGTTTTTCGGCCAGTTTTGATTCTTCTAAAGGAGTGTTGGAAATTCTTGTTAATTTTGCCGTTAACTGGCCAAGCATCCATTGCGTATGGGGATAGCTGGCCATTTTCAGGTTGATATTCATTGTATCAGGAATGGCGCCAAACTTTTCTGCCTCTTGTAAAAAGAACTCTTGGTTTTTCTTTTTAATTTTATCTTGTTCGAGGATGTCTTTATAAAGTTTTTCGCTTCTTTTTTGTAAAAATTGACCCTCTTTGCTTTTTGGACTGAACCTAGCGAAGAGCTCATCATCGGCCAGGCCTTGCTCTTTTCTGAGAGCTAACATCTCGTCTGAGTTGGGTAGGGCAGAGTGGTTGCCGGAGGTGGCGGCCATTTTTAAATTCCAGCCTTTAATTGTGTGGGCGATAATCATGCAAGGGCGCTTTGGATTTTCTTTACTTTTTAGTAAAGCATCTTTCATTATGAAGATGTCATTTCCACCAATGCTATGAAGGGCCTCATGAAAGTCACTGGCCGATGTGTTTTTTAGAAAATCTTTGAGCTCAGTATATTTTTGACTGACAGATTTTTTGAGCTCGTCAGCATCTTTGATAAGTAATAAAGATTGGAGCTCATAATCAGTCAGAGCTTTTTCAAGCCAATTTTTATAAGACTCTCCGCTTTTAGTTTTGAAAAGTTCTTCTCTTTTTTGTCCATGACGAACTTGAATGACATCCCAGCCATTAGCTAACATTGTTTTTTCGATACGGTCAGCATCGGTGCCATACATGATGTCAGGGTTTGTAATTCTGTGTCCGTCTAAACTTTGTCGGTTGTAGTCGACAATCCAAGTAAGGTTGCCCAGTTCTCTTTCAGCAAAGTCAGGAATGGCTTCAAACAAAGAGCCTTCTCTAAATTCAGCGTCACCCATAATTGACCAAAAGTGGGCCTCAGGAACTTCGTGACCATGTTTTTTAGCAAAACGATAAGCATGAGCTAAATAACCGGCGTTTACAGGGGGAATTCCAACGGTGCCTGTTGGTAAAAAATTATGATAATCTGGGTCATAAGCTGAATGATAAGATTGAAAAACCCACTCATCATTTTTTGGAAAGGCTCGCAACGACTGCATGGCAACATTGGCTTCATCAAGGCTTAGTTTAGAAAAGTCTTTGTTTAAAAATAAGTCCATCAAATAATTAAAGGAGTGGTCGGCGGGAGAGGCATGGGGCTTATTGCAAATATGATCAAAGCCCGATTTTACGAATAAATGTAAAGCTCCCAGTATATGTATGGCTCCAGAAGATGCAGAGCTATGGCCCCCAATTTTAGGGTCGCCTTTATCTTTTTCTTTACGGTTATTCGCCATAAAAATCATTTGGTTTAATAAATAGTGGGCTCTGGAAATAACATTATTGACGGTGGTTTTTTCTTCTTTTTTCACTCTTTAACTCCGTTTAATGGTCGTTTAAAAATGGCAAGAGTATTCATTAATTTCGACTTCGTCTAGTGGAATCGGCTTAAGTGGCCGAAGAGTTTGTCTAGGCGCGGTAAATGGTAAATTCTCAAGAAATTTCATTTGTTTAGGCTTCTAAAATAAAGTTCCAGTTGATTCTAATTTTTCCATCAGATTCAACAATGCCGTCAGGAGGGTTGGGGAAGGGCTCTGCCGACTTAAAAGCTTCAATAGCGGCTTCATCTAGGTCACGCACTCCACTGCCATCAACCACTTGCACATTTATAAGAGAGCCGGACTTATCTAAAGTAATAATAACGGCTGTTTTATGATCAACAGAAGCAATTTTACGACCCGTTTCAAAGACATGCTTCACTTTACTTTTAATGACCGGTTCCCAGTATCTTCTAATTTTACCTCGAATGCGTTCGTAATAGGCGTAGTAAACGAACTCACGAGTGTTCAGAACAGTTTGTTTACCTTCTTCGATATTTTTTAAGTAGTCATTGCTTTGGCTTTTTTGGCCTTTGCCAGCTTCATCAACATCAAAGTTTTTGGCACTAGAGTAGGTGTATTTCGGTAAAAATTGTTTAATCTTACTGCCGTTTTCTAATTTGAAATCTTGTTTCGACACCTTTTGTTTTGCTTTATGAGCCTTCGACTTTCCATTTTGACCCAGGCCTGCATCATTTTTAAAGTCGCCATGGCTTTTGGCTTGGGTTTGTTTTTGTACTCTTTGATTATTTTTACTTAAAAAGTAATTTTCATCGGGTCGTTCTTGGTTTAAAGCACGATCATTTTGTTGCACAACTTGTTTTTCTTTTTTCTTTTGTTTTTTGATAATTTTTTGTTCTTTTTTATCTTCGGGTTGAGCCGCCGGAGGGGCATCTAGAATAACCACTTCAATATTTTCTGGCTTGGGTAATTGGGGAGTTTCGAGCTTTGCTAGGGTTAAAAAAGCAAAAACCGCTATATGTAT
>JAHDIR010000051.1 GCA_020630675.1 Bdellovibrionales bacterium | reverse complement strand
CTCAAGAGATTTTTTTGGTGGCTCATGCCAATAGTTTAAAGGGTATGGTTGTTCAGCAAAAGCTTTTAGCCTACTTGGATTATCAAAACCATAAGTTTTTGATGAAAGCAGGAAGCTCAGAAGGTAAATTAGCTATGGTTTCAGATATAGCTTATCTCTCGATGAATAGTTTGCACTTGGGGCTAGCTGCTTCTGATCATATGGTGCGTTCGACTTACAATTCTTTATTGGTGAAACTTAAGGAACTATGGCCATCAAAATTTATTTTGTCGGCCTCTCCTTTGCCAATTTATCCTTATTCTGATGGCAAGGTCGTACTAAAACTCAAAGAGGGGTCTCGCAAAGCTCTTCGTTTAAAAAAAGATTTGGATCAGCAAATAAAAAATAAACACTTAATAGGTCAGGTGTCCTCCAACACCCATCGTGAAGTTTTGAAGGCATTAGTTCAAACATCAGAATTTAAATTAAAAATTGCTCTTAATTACCAAGACAAAGAAACAAAAAGGTATATGTCTCATTTGTTTGGAACTGAACCTTATACAGCTAATATTCATCACTACTATAAAGCCAACTTTTAGCTGTTTTACAAAAACTAACAGCTATAGATTAAGTGTTTGTAAAAATTCAGAGTAGTAATAGTAATAGTAATAGTAATAGTAATAGTTCTATTTTTCAATAATTGCCGTGACGCCCATACCGCCGGCTGTACAAACAGAAATCAGTCCTCGACCGCGGCCGTGATCATTAATAATATGAGCCAGAGCAGTAACAATTCTTGAGCCTGTGGCAGCAAAAGGGTGACCAAGAGCTAAGCTGCCACCTTTTACATTTAGCTTGGACCTATCTATGGAGCCAAGAGCTTGAGAAAGTCCTAATTTATTTTTACAAAAACTTTCAGACTCCCAGGCTTTAAGAGTGCATAAAGTTTGTGCGGCAAAGGCCTCATGAATTTCATAAAAGTCAAAGTCTTGTAGTTTGAGTTGCGCTCTTTCAAGCATTTTTGGAACGGCAAAGGCAGGGGCCATGAGTAGCCCCTCTCCTCCCACAAAATCAACAGCAGCAGTTTGACCATGGCTAAAATAGGCTAAAATAGGTAGCCCATGTTTTTTGGCATACGCCTCAGAACATAAAAAAGTGGCCGAGGCCCCATCAGTTAAAGGGGTGCTATTACCTGCCGTGAGAGTGGCTTTATTGGATTTGTCAAAAACAGTTCGTAGTTGAGAGAGCTTTTCAACAGTTGTGCTAGCTCTCATATTATTATCACTATTGACCCCTTGAAAAGGAGTTATGATTTTTTTATAAAAGCCCTCCTCGTAGGCTTTGGCCGCTTTTCGGTGGCTTTCAAAGGCCAGTTGATCTTGTTCTTGTCTAGATATTTTCCACTCTTGTGCCATTTGTTCACAACTTTGACCCATTGATAGTTTTGTTCGCGGCTCAAGAACGACTGGAGCGTTAGGTTTTAAATCTTTTAGCTTAAGGTTTTTCCATATCTTTAGTTTTTGTACCATAGTTTTGCTTTTAAAGTTTTTAAGCATGAGGTGGCGAAAGCGTTTTGAAAAAACAATAGGAAGGTCACTGTTTGTGTCGCTGCCGCCGGCGATGCCACTTTCAATTTGACCAAGAGCAATTTTGTTAGCAATTAGAATAGTGGCTTCAAGGCTAGTGCCGCAGGCCTGTTGAATGTCAAAAGCAGGGGTGGAGGGGTTAAGCCCTGAACCAAGAACAGTTTCGCGAGCGAGGTTCCAGTCAGAGGAGTGCTTAATTAAGGCACCTAAGCAAACTTCGCCCACTTCTTTTTGACCAAGGTTAAATTTTTGTACAAGATCTTTCATAACAAACTCTAAAAGTTCTTGATTGCTAATCGCCATATATTTGCCCATGGATCGGCAAAATGGAATTCGAGAGCCTCCAACGATAACAACTTTTTGAATGGACATAAAAACCTCTGGATGTTGTTCCTGTTTAAAAACAAGTATTGTTCTGATAAAATGATTTGATGTCATTATTTTAGCCCTTTTGTGAAGGCTTGTGATAGCTCTAATTTTTTAACAAAGTTTTTTTCGCATCAAGTTATGTTTAGGGAAGAGCTTTTACTCTAACTATATTTTGTTAAACTTTTTCTATGGCCAATAAAATGGGTTTTTCGTCTTACAGAGATTTTTTAAGTGAAAGTCATAAATATAAATTAGGTTTTTTGCCGACAGAGCAATCCCATCCCGACACTTGGAATTTGTCCCGTTGGTCTCAAGAAGATCTTCCTAAAGCGCTTCAAGCTCTTAAATCTTTAGATGACAATGTTTTTTCTGTTTTGCAATCTCAACAGGAGGCTCTGAACGGCCTATCAAAAAAAATTTATGAAGTTTTTAATACGGGAGGAAGAGTTTTTTTGTGTGGTTGTGGAGCCACTGGGCGTCTTTCTTTGTTAATCGAGTCGCTTTGGAACCGTGAGAAAGAGGCTGGCAAAGTGGTCGCCTTTATGGCTGGTGGTGATATAGCTTTGGTTCAGTCGGTGGAAGGCTTTGAAGATCATACGGAGTTTGGTCAAAGGCAACTTGAAGCACTAGGATTTGGCCCTAAAGACTTACTTATTAGCTCTACAGAAGGTGGTGAAACTCCTTTTGTGATTGGAGCAACCCTAGCAGCTTGTAAAATTTCTCAACATTCGACTTACTACTTATATTGCAACCCTACAGATAAACTCATTAAAAATATTCCACGTTCTCGGGAGGTCATAGAGCACTCGAAGGTGGTTCCTGTTGAGCTATTTACAGGGTCTATGGCGGTGGCTGGAAGCACTCGCATGCAAGCGAGTACGATATTACAGGCCTTTATTTCTCTGGCCCTCTTAATTGAGTCTGCCAGCGATCGTGAAAAGCAGTTACTTGGGTTTATCAACTATTTTTCTAATATAGATATGAAGTGCCTCATTCCTTTTATCGAGGCAGAAAGTGCTATTTATTCAAAAGGGGAAAGAATTACCTATCAGACCGAAGAGCAGTGGGCGTTAAATGTTTTTACCGACACCACAGAGAGGGCGCCGACGTTTAGCATGAAGGCCTTTGATCACCCTGAAAAAATGGAAGCGCCTTTGTCTTTGAGTTATATTGTTATTAAGGGGGCGAAAAGCTCTGAAGAAGCCTGGTGTAAATTACTATCTAGAAAATCTAGGGCGTTGGATTGGTCGGGCATGACTCCAAGAATTAGCCAAGAATACTTGCAAGGCTTTGATTTTAGCGCCAGAGCTATTGAAAAAAGAAATAAAATCAGTCCTAGTGCCCATAACTTTCAAATCTATTCTTCATCAAAAGAGGGCTGTGCTCAATTAAGTTGGAGCTTAAATAATATGAGCCAAGACTGGTCTTTGCCAAGCGAGCTCCACCTTTTGTGGCATCAGCTTTTATTAAAAACCTTACTAAATACCCATTCCACTTTAGTTATGGGTCGTTTGGGGCGATATGAAAATAATTTAATGACTTGGGTAAAGCCAAGCAATGGTAAGTTAATTGATAGGACCGCGAGGTATATCACTTACTTATTAGAAAAAGAAAACAAGAACATCTCCTATGACTCTATTATAAAAGAGATCTTTTCAACAACGGTCTCTAAAAATCAGTCTATGGTTTTGGCCATATTTCATTTATTAAAAGATCGCTGAGTATGATGAAGTCATGTTCTCCTTTTCGTTTTAATCCATATTTCTTTCCTTTTTTTTGGGTTCAATTTTTAGGGGCTCTCACCGATAATGTTATCAAAAACATGTTGGTGATTTTAATTGCTTATAAAAGTGTTCAGCTCTATGGGCTTGGGTCAGAGAGCCTTATTGCTGTTGCCTCGGCATTATTTATTTTACCCTTTGTGCTTTTTTCTCCTTTAGCCGGTGGTTTGGCTGACTCCTTAAGTAAAGTGAAAATTTTAAAAATCACAAAGTGGACGGAGTTATTTATAATGTTACTTGCCACTTTAGGCTTTTATTTAGATCAATTTTCTATTCTGCTGTTTAGTTTGTTTTTAATGGGAGCGCAGTCCACTTTTTTTGGGCCAGTGAAGTATGGCATCATTCCTTCTTTGGTTTCAAAGTCCGATCTTGTGGCGGCCAATGCCATGGTCGAAATGGGTACCTTTTTGGCCATTCTTATAGGCACCATCTTAGGAGGTCTTTTGGTTCAAGTCGATCATTGGCTCGTTCTGGGGGGGAGTGTTTCTTTTTTATCTTTCATAGGGGTAGTCTTTAGTTTTTTTCAAGAAGACAGGAAAGGTTATAACAACTCACTTCAGCAGAAAAGAAAACCTGTTTCTATTTACACTCTCTTTGATTATAAAGACTTATTTTATCAAATGTCTTCGCAACCTAATTTGTCTAGTGTGGTTTTGCTAATTTCATGCTTTTGGTTTTTTGGCGCAGGGTTGTTAACATTATTGCCCACTTACTGCGTAAAAGTACTAAACGTTAATGAAAATGTAGTGACCTTATTCTTAGCTACCTTCACCTTGGGAATTGGCTTAGGTTCGTTAGTTTGTGGCTGGGTTTCCCAAAAAAAAGTAGCCTTAAAGTGGGTGTCATTTGGTTTTTTTGGTGTGTTCTTGTTTGTTAGTGATTTTTTTTGGGCCCACCAGGGTTGGAAAGTAAGCTCAGAAGTTTTAAACCTTTCTCAGTTTTTATCACTGAAAGGCAGTTTTCGTTTTTTACTTGATTTTATACTTATTTCTTTTTTTGGTGGCTTTTTTATTGTGCCATTGTATTCCTATCTTCAGGAGCAGGCTCAAGAAAGCACCTTGTCTCGAGTGATTGCTGCGAATAATATTTTGAATGCCGTATTTATGGTTCTGGTGAGTGTCATTATTATTGGTTTTTCACAATTAGGTCTTGAACCCGTAACGAGTTTATTTTTAATTGGCTGTTTATTTTTTCTATGTTCGCTGTTTCTTTTTTTTGGCAATTCAAACTTTAAAAACTCTTTTTTTGGGCCATTAGGTTTGAATAAATGAATATGGATTTAATCTCCCTTGCTGAAAGTCCCTATAAAGTTGGTTATTAAAAATGAATTGGCAGTATTTTTGCAATTTTGCTCCGATAAGAGAAGCTCATTTAATGAATGCAGACTGAGGTGTATTTTTTTCATTTATGTCTACAAATTCAACAAAGGTCATATTTTTGAACAAGAAATTTATCGGCATAATTTTTTCTATATTTTTGTCTCAAAGAGCGTCGGCCGGGCAACCTATTGAATATCCAGAAATAGTAGGCTTAGAGTCTGAAATTTCTATAAGCCACCTAATGGGGCAGGCTGGTAAAATTGATGTAAAATCGAAATTTTACATTGCAGCAAATAACTTTAAGCAAAAAGTGATCAAAAAGACTTTCGTGATTGGCAGTCACTGTTCGGCGAATTTTATATCAAATTCAGGCCATTCTGTGTCTGCTTTACATTGTTTAAGTAAAAAATATTTTTCAAAAATAAAAAATAAATTCGGAGTTTTTTATAAATTTAATCGTAAATTTATTGGCCAAGAAATTGAATTTCCATGGCAAGAAAAATATCAGTTCTCAATGGCTAATGAGGAGAAAATTACTTTTACAGTTGTTGATGCTGGCTCAGGGTTTCCTGACTTTGAAAGTAGAGAATTTGAAAATATTCAAATTGCAGATGTGAAAGATAACGATTTATTGAATTCTTTGAATCAAGACTTTGTGATACTAAAGATGAAATCACTTCCCGAAACTCATCTCTGTTCAAAAACTGGTGAAAAATCAAATTCTGGAGATCTAATTTGGAACACTGGCTATCCAGTGCAAACTGATGGTGCTAGAAATTCTACTCATTTTTTAGATATTGGAATGCGTGATCTTCATCACAGATTAGAGCAAATGCAAAATTTGGATCAGAAAAGAGCCTTGCAAGAATCAGTTGGTCAATTAAGACAACTTTATAAAGAAGTTTTTGATGACAACAAGAGTGATCAAAATAGTTTTCTGCAAGCTGAAGCTTTTAGAAATAATCATCCATTATATCTTAGTGTGGGAAGAAGTTTTAGAAACTCGAATGATATGGTCTTAAATTTTAATTGGCCTTTTGTGGAGAAAAATTTTTTAATCGATTTTCTTTATCCAGAAAATCAATACTTCGTCTCTACAACCTCTGGTGCTCCCGGCATGAGTGGAGGTGGTACTTTTAATACCTCAGGAGAACTAATAGGAATTAATATTATGCTCTATGGTGGTTCCAAGTTGTTTAAAAATTTTTCTCGTGGAATTAGGCACATATCAATAGAATATGTTAAAGAAAAAGTTAGTCAAAATTTTAATGAACAGTATGTAAACGATGTATTTAGCTGTGAATTTTAATAGAATGAAGTCAATCGAATATAGAAAATCTTTTCCTGAAGTTTACAAATAAATCTCGACGTATGGTTTATGCAAGGGTATAATTAGACAAATGAGTCGATATAAATTTTTTTTATTCACATCCTTGTTTGTTTTGCTAAGTATTGGCTTTTATAGTCTTTCGTTTTCCGAAAAAAGAAAAGACAATCGAAGCGTCGCAAATTCTGATAAATTCATCCCAGATCATTTTATTAGAGATGCTCTTATCGAAGCAAAAGAATTAGGGCTCGAACCCATCCATGTCATCAATCAAAAATATGATGCTCTTAGTTTGGAGAACAAAGAAGCCATTAACAATAAGCCTCATGTGTTAGCAGGGTATATTAGATATAATATTAAAGAGGCCCTTATAAACCCGAGCAATGAAAATCGAGTGAGTGAGGCTCTTCAGCAAGGTGATATATATGGCCCCAGCCCTATATATACAAGGGGGGCTACCGTCGCCAAGGTCGACTCTATTGTGTTTGATGTTAATCACGAAGAGCTTAAAAAGCTTGTTGAATTGGGACTAGATTTATCAAAAGTCAGTGCCAAGGCCATGGACAGGCACCTTCTGGGCCTCTTGCCTCTAAAGCGTGAAGCTGCCAGAAAATATTTAAAAGACTATTACAAGAACATCCAAAGTCATTCTAGCCAATCAGAAGCGGTGAAAACAGGTAGAGTCCATCCTGATGAGTTACCAACAACGGAAAGTGAGCAGGAGCTCATTGAGTTACATTTAGATGAAAAAAAACTAGCAGAACTACCGCCATGCTTGAAATCTATGTCTGACATGGAAGCCGCAAACTTTTGTCAATTTGTACTCGATTTATTCGGCGAGGACAGGTTGCGCGAAGCTGAGGAAGGTAACCCATCTTTTTTCAAGGAGATCTCAGGCCAGTCCTGTTTAGTTCAGAGTACAGTCGAACTTCAAGGCACTCATGTTATAAACGGTTTTAAATATAAAAAGAAATCTAAGTTAAATTCGAGATCAAACTCATTTGCAGCGCTAACCCCAAAAATTATCTCTACAGTTGGCGGTCAATATCTTGAAAAACTAGATAGCGTAAACAAACAAATTATTCCCCTCTTTGAGTTTTTGCAACATAGTGAGTTGTTTTGTGAAAGTAAAATTGTAGAAAATAAATTCAAAGAGATCCCTGAATTATTGAATATGGATTTGGGAAAGTTTCTCAAAGTATTTAAAGAAATAAATATTAACGGACAGAGTACGAATGTTAAAGTAAATGGAGACTCAGTTAAATGAGTTTTTTAGAGACAACTTTCTTAAAACTCGTTTATTTAGCCACCTCAGAAGCGACAATTTTACGAACTACGGTAACTTTTATTAGGCCAGGGTAGTTACATTGCTCTTCAATTTTTTTAGCTACGGACTTACTAAGACTCACAGCTTGTAAGTCATCGACTCTTCGAGAGTCGACTTGCACGCGAACCTCTCGCCCAGCACTCATAATGAAAGTGTCAATGACCTCTTTGAAGCTATTGCCAATCTCTTCAAGTTGCCCCATTTTTTGCATATAGGCATCGGCAGTAGAGCGCCTCGCTCCAGGGCGAGCTCCAGAAAGGGCATCGGCAGCAATTACAAGATAGCAAAGAGGGTCTTCGGGTTGAACATCATAGTGATGGGCCCTTACAGCATGAACGATTTGACTCTCTTCTCCATTTTTTTCAATAAAGTCTGCGCCAATGACAGCATGACCTCCATCTATACTGTGGTCCATGGCTTTACCGATGTCATGCAAAACACCTGCTCTTCGTCCATTTTGAACGCTCATGCCAAGCTCTGCTGATAGTAGGCCACAAAGAAAACCCACTTCGCTGCAATGAAAATACTGATTTTGAGCATAAGAATATCTGTAGCGAAGAGCTCCCATCATATTCACAATTTTAGAGTCAACCCCTTTTAAATTGAGGCTTTTAAAGAGTTTTGTGCCATCGACTTTTATTTTCTTAAATAAACTTTTCTTAGTATTATGAATGATACTTTTTATTCTTTTTTCATCGACATGACGTTCGGTCACAATTTTTTCTAAGCTGGCACGGGCTAATTCTCTTCTTGCTGGATCAAAACCAGAAACAGATAGAGAATTCATTTCCTCTTTATAGATGAGATCAACGCCGCATTCTTTTTCGATAATTTGTAAGTTCGCTTTGTCCGGTCCAAAAACTTTATCTTTGGTTTTTTCATTTTTTAAACTGACATATTGAATGCCGCGCTCAGCACAGTAAGGGCGTATAAACCGGTTTAAGGCTATATCTAATACTTTCTTGGCTGTTCTTTCTGAGTTGCGTTCAACGTCTTCTTCAAACTCTTGGGCAAGTTTGACTTGTTTGCTTTTGGATTCATTCATTATTTTTGTAGCTAAATTTGTTTTAATATCAGCATATTCGTCGCCGACGACATCTTTGAGTTGTTGAATATAAGTAGCTTTTTGAGCGTTGTATTTATCTTTAATGGCTCTTAAAAAATCGACTTGTTTGTCATAGTGAGATTTTGCTTTCGTTAGTTTTTGTTTATGCTGATTAATTTTATTATGAATGACGTTTAATTTGCTGTTGATCACAGCTCTTTCGTCATCAATAGCTATTTTTAAATGCTCAATGCTCTTTGTTTTGTCATGTATTTCTTTTTCAGATTTTAGCTCTAGCTCATGTTTAAACTCTTCAAACTCGAGTTCTTTTTCAGCTAAAAGTTCGTCTGAATTTTGTTGGGCAAGACCGATGAGCTCCTCAGCTTCAGACCGAGCTTCCCGCAAAATATTTTTGCGAACTAAATAACTCATGAAAACAATAATGAAAAAACCAACGAAAAAACTAAATAAGCCGAGTGCATATAACATAGCTAAGAATTATAGCTGTTTAGAGCTGAACTATAAAGAACTTTTTAAACTCTTTAGCCCCAACGATGGTAAGCTGGGTGACCTTCTTTAACAGCGACAAAGACTCCCTCACAAGTGGCACAGACTTTGTCATTAGCAATCAGTTCAGAGGAAATGGTGGCACGATCATGGGTAGAGACTTTTACTTGGGCTGTCATTTTTAAAAGAGAGCCGGATGGCGTGGGGCGTAATAACTTTACGGAAAAAGAGGCCGTCACCGTACAAGGGGGCTCAGCTAACGAGTTTCTGTTCATTAAGTGCCAGGCGGCGGTCCAATTAGAGTGACAATCCAAAAGTGTTCCAATGATACCGCCATTAATCATTCCAGGAAAAGCTTGGTGAAAGTCGGCAGGTTGAAAAGTAGCCTCGGTAGAGTTTTCATCGACGGGTAGACTTTTTATCTGAAGCCCTTGGTGGTTGGCTGGCCCACAGCCAAAACAAATACTATTAGGAGCAAATTGGTCTTGAAGGTTTTTCATGTCATTTTTCCTTTTATGGAGATGGCAAACTCATTAAAAGCAATACATACGGGATTTATGCTTAAGGAGCAAGTCAGAGACTTTGATGGAAAAAGGCTCATGGCTAGAATCAAAAAAAATAGAGGGGCATAAGTTTTTAGCCGGTGGTTTTGAAGTAAACCGTGCGGCGAATAAACTCTGTGTAGCTAAGAATTGTTTTTACGACGACTTTTGAGACTTCTTGATTCAGTTGGTAATCTTCGATCAGAGCCGGCTGATGATTAAGCTCTAAAGTTGCTTTTACCGATTGTAAAATTGAGTCGGGTTGGGTGGAGCTCATGATGATGGCCCCAACGTCTGTTCCTTCGGGCCTTTCATGTATGGCTCTCATAGTCACAGCTGGAAAACCCAATATGTTGGACTCCTCAGTGATCGTTCCACTATCTGACAGAACACACAAGGCCTTTTTTTGTAATTGGTTATAATCAAAAAAGCCTAAGGGTTTAGATAGTTGAAGAAGAGGATGTAGTTTTAAGTTTAGCTGATTCAGTTTATTTTGAGTTCGGGGGTGAACAGAAAAAAGTAAAGGGAAGGCGTAAGTTTCAGCAACTTGGTTTAAGCCTTGAATAAGAGCTGACAGCGAGTTTTCATCATCGACATTTTCAGCTCGGTGACAACTTACTAAAAAGTATTTTTTTTCAGTAAGACCTAGCTTTGATAAAATTTGCGATTGTTCAATGTTACTATTGTAAGCTCTAAAAACCTCAGGAAGACTCGAGCCGACCTTTATAATTTTTTGGGCAGAAAGCCCTTCTTGAACCAGGTAGTTGCGACTATGTTCTGTTAGAGTCATGTTTATATCACTAAGATGGTCAATGATTTTTCTATTGACTTCCTCAGGCACTCTTTGATCAAAGCTACGGTTGCCAGCTTCCATATGAAATATGGGGATTTGACTTTTTTTCATGGCAATGGCTGATAAGCATGAATTCGTGTCACCATACAAAAGGCAGGCGTCAGGCTTGTGCTGTTCAATCAACTCATTGGTTTTGCATAAGATATCAGCTATGGCTTCTATGGCATGACCTTGGCCACAATTTAAAAAATGATCAGGCTTTCTAATTTGCAAATCATCAAAAAAAACTTGATTGAGCTCATAGTCGTAATTTTGTCCGGTATGAACTAAAATATGCTCGGTGTGCTTATCGAGCTCTTTAAGAGTCATAGAGAGTTTAATAAGCTCTGGTCGAGTGCCGACAATGGTCATGACTTTCATTTATTTAATCATTTCCTTTTTTTCATTTTTTGAAGGTTCGCTATGCTGTTGCTCAATTAAAAGTTCATGTTTTTTAAGCAGATTAATTGTATCATTTAAGTCTAAAACTTGAGTGTCTGAAGCGTAACGACCAATTAAATCACGACTAAATTTTTCATTATTTTCCATGATTTCTGGTAACATTGGCTGAATCACATAATAATCACCACGGCGGCAGGTTCTTATAGATTCTTCCTCAGAAATTAATGTTTCATGAAGTTTTTCCCCCGGTCGTATACCAGTCACTTTAATTTCGATATTGCGATCACCGATGAGAGCTTTGGCCACATTCTCCATAAGAGCTGTTGGAGCCACAGGAATAAAAGTTTCACCAGGTTGAGCTTGGCCAATGGCTTCGACCACTATATCAACAGCATCCTCTAGGCTGAGTAAAAATCGAGTCATTTTGTTGTCGGTTAATGTAACAGGACCTCCTGATTGTATTTGTTCATGAAAGAAGGGAATAACTGAGCCTCTTGAGGCTAAAACATTTCCGTAGCGAACACAGACAAACTTAGTTTTAGGGCTATGGATATTGGCAGAGATAAATATTTTTTCTTGAATAGCTTTGGTCATGCCCATGACGTTGACGGGTTTACAAGCCTTGTCAGTACTGACGCCAACGACAGTTTCAACGGGAAAGTCATTTTCATGAATGGCTCGCACAATATTATGAACGCCCTCACAGTTAGTTTGTACGGCTTGATGAGGAAAGTACTCGCAGGTTGGCACTTGCTTTAAGGCAGCGGCGTTAATGACAATATCAACCCCTTTCAGAGCTGCGGTGACATCTGCGTAAGAGCGTACATCTCCAATGCGAAACTGCAGTTTATTTAAAAAATTATTATAAATCACTTCATCGGTCGGGTGATTTTTTTTGGTAAGATATTCTGTTCTCATATAGTGTTGTTTAGCTTCGTCACGAGACATAACTATAATTTTTTTAGGTAAGCCATTGGCTCCACTCAAGGCTCGGCGAACAAATGTTTTTCCCATTGAGCCTGTACCACCTGTTACTAAAATTACTTTATCCGTTAAAATCATGCTGATTTTTCCCCTTGTTCTGGCCTATTTAGGTAAGTTTCATTGTCATTTTTAAGGTTCGTTAACATTTGGTCCCAAGTTTGTGATTTGATTTGAGTCAGTAAAGAAAACGTCTTGGCGATTAATACTTTATTTGAGACTTTTTCAAAATTGGGAACGATGGTCATATTTAGGTTAAATTTTTTATTTACAGCCTTAATTAAATCTAGTTTGGAAATAGTTGGGCTAGCTAGTTGGTGGAGGCCGTGTATTTTTTGAGGTCGACAGATCAGTTCACTCACGACTTGACTGAGAAAGAGTGTGGTGACACCGGAATAAAATACATTTTTATAGCCTTGTACTTTTTTATTTTTGTTGGAAAAAATCCATTCAAAAAACTCAGTTTTATTTTCAATTTCGCGCCCAACAATAGAAGTTCTTAAAGTTAATGCTGCTGAGGAGTTGGAAATTTCGCCTAAATTTTTAGAAAGGCCGTATAAGTCACGAGCGTCAGTAAAATCATTAGTTTTATAAGGACCTGAGCTCCCACTAAACACACAGTCAGTGCTAAAGTGAACAAGATAAGATGAGTTTTGTAAGCACCAGCTGTTAAGAAGTTGTGGTAAATAGCTGTTTAAGTAAACCACTTGGTGGTTTTGCTGTTGGTTTATTTTACGTGTAGTTTTACCAATGGCATTACAAATGACGTCGGGCTGTTCTTTGTCTAGAAGTTGTAGGAGAGATTTTTGCTCAGTAACATCTATATTACCAATCATATCGTTTTTATTAAAAATTTGGAATTGTAAATAATGTTGAGCTGGTTTTCTAAATACAGCTTTACAGGAGTGATTTTGACGAAGGGTTTGGTAAAGCTTATGCCCTAACATTCCACCAGCACCTAAAATGAGGACCTTCACTTCAAACCTCTCTTGAAAAGTTGTGTGATAGATGAGATCACTGAGTTTCTTTCAAAATTCTTCATATAATAAAGTTTTCCTTTGTTGCCCATGTCGTCAAGTTTTGTATCGGAATAGGACGCTAATTTCTTAATATTTTTAGCCAGAGTTTCTGCGTTTTGAGATGGCCCGACCAAAGCCCCTTGTGACTCAGTCAGTGTTTTTTGACTTTGCCCTGAAACCGCTGCGATTATAGGTTTGCCGCTGGCTAAATAGGTTTGAATCTTTGAGGGGATAACGCGGTCTAAGGTAGAGTCTGATTTTAAGGTCACCAGTAAAGCTTGGCTTCGAGAAAAATAAGCAGGAACTTCCTCTGGGGAGCAGCCTTTGTGAAAATGAATATGAGTTAAGCCCTTTTCTTGGCTAGTCTTTTGAAACCATTTTTTTTCGCTGCCTTCGCCAAGGATATGAAATTGAATAAGCTCATCGTCTTTTAGGATTTCTGCCGCCAGAAGAATTGTTTCTAAGGATTGGGCTTTACCAAGGTTGCCAGCAAAAAGAAGATTGAAGTGAGAAGGTGAAAATTCGCTATGAACTTTAAAATCTTGATTTGTTTTTGTAATTAAGGACCAATTAGGAATCCAATGAATTTTCTGAGGAGAGCCCCCGTGAAGTACAACACTTTTTTCAAAGGCAGGAGATTGAATCAGTATAAAATCGGTCATTTTATAAATGAAAGAAACCACCCAACCCACGAGTTTTAAAATAAATTTTGATTGAATCATATTTACTGATGATAAAGTTTCAGGCCATAGATCTTGCACCCATAAATAAGTTTTTTTAAAACGAAAAACTTTAAATACTAAGGCCGGTAGGCATTGTAAAATAGGGGAGGTTCCCCAAGAAAAAACAATATCCACTTTAGAAAACAAAATACGAGGTAAACCTAAGAAAATGGCCGAAATTATAAAGGAAAGATAATTGAGGGCGAGCTCCCAAGATCGCCCTTGTCCCCTTGGAAAAACCGGAACTCTCAAAATAAGAGCCCCTTGATAGTTATCTTTCCAGCGCGATAGTTGAGTATAGCCAGGAAATAGTTTTCCGGAAGGGTAGTTCGGTTGGCCTGTAAGAACTGTGACTTTGTGACCTTGCTTCACCAGTTCACAAACAAGATCGTTTAAAAGAAAGCTCTCAGGGTAAAAGTATTGGCTGACCACTAAAATATTCATAAAGACTAACTTTATGATAAGCCATTTATATTATTTAGCGAGAGGATATTTTGACAGCACCATTGTCGAGGTTTTACTTTTTAGGGGCCTCATAAAAAACATAAGATGTAGAATAGTCACTAAACTCAAAATATACTTTACTTTCGCCGGCTTCGACCGTGCCGTTAAAATTCAAATCAATATGACCATAACCGAAGCGGTAGGGCCTAGACTTACCAGAGCCTGTGGCTCCGGCGGTTGTTAATTTGTCTATGCCAATAAATTTTTTAACGAGTTTGTCACCAGCATATATTTCAAGAACACCATTTGTACCTGTCCAGTTTTGTAATGCTCTACCAAATTTGTTTTGTACCTCTTGTGTGCAAGAAATGGAAAGCAACAAACTACTGAGAACTATCAATTTTTTGACCATATTATTGTCCTTTTGACCAACCATCGTCTAGGGGTTGGTGAGAGGGCTAGACTCAATTTCTTTGTCAGGCCTGTTTCTTTTTGATTTAAGATTAAATGGGTCATTTTTAAAGAACTATTGTTGTCTTAACGCTGAGCACATTCTGGGCAGTTGGAAAAAGACTCAAATTCCAATAACATATAAAAAGGTATTCTAACGACTTTTTTAGTTCGGGGAGGTTTTTGTAGTGGGAAATAGTGATCAAGGAAAAAAAACAAAAAAAAAGAGCTATAAAAAGCCATCCATTCAATCCGAAAAACTTTTAGCCTATGGCGCTCTTTGCAACGGTAGCTCCGTGGGAGGTAGAAAATCTACAGCCGGAGCTCCTGATTTTTGCAACGCTGGCAAGTTATTGTCATAAGTTGTCTATAAAAAATGCAAGCCCTAAAAAAAAATTTTCTGACTCTTTCGAATAAAACGTCTAAAAACTTAAGCCTGCTCACTCCTTTTTTAGGCTCAGTGGCAGACCATCACTTTAAGTATTCTTTTTCGTTAAACTGGCATGGTTTAAATGTAACATTAAAATTACAGTCAGAGTCTTTTTTAAATGAGCTTTGTGCTTATTTTCCGCGACAATGGCAGTGTGTTGAAAGTTCTTCTGATTTAGAAGTTTATTTACTCGACCCTCAAAAGTTGAATTTACCTTTGAGTTTTTGGCAAGATGATAATCCCGATTGCCATACCTTGACCGAACTAAACAAAGAGTGGGCTTGTCAAAGAGACTTTGTAGCTCATCGTCACTTCAGCCAAGTTGTGGCGGCTCTTCCTAATACGGTTGATGATGGTTTTTTTAATTTAATGCGTTGGCTTTTGCCTAGAAATTGGTTGTCTAAAGATTTGTTTTTATTTCATTCAGCTGCCGTTCTTGATGATCAAGGCCGGTCTTTTCTTTGCTTGGGTCCATCTGGGGCCGGAAAGTCAACCATATCTGGCCAGTTACCCAAAGAGCGTGTTTTGGGCGATGATATGAATTTACTGCGCTTAAACTCTGATGGTCAGGTTTATGTCACACCAAGTCTTCTTGGACAAAAATATGAAAACCAAAACTTATTTGGAAAAGAGTTTCCCTTGCATCGTGTATTATGGCTTAACCAGTCCAGTGATAATTTTATTGAAAGTCACCATTCGCATAGCTTCGCTCTTAAAATCTGTTCTTCTTTAGTGAATATTTTTTGGCAAGATTTATCGCTAACAGATCATACAAAAATTCAAAAATTTATTTTTAAAATGAAAAGTAAATATTCTTTAGAAAATTTATACTTTTCGAAATCTAAAAATGTATGGGAGGAAGTCTTTGGATTTAGCAAAAATATTTAAAAGAAAAGAAGGTTTGCCCTGGCAAGAAATGGAGGAGTTGGCTTTAGTGTTAGTTCCTCACAGTCAAGAGGCTCACGAGCTCAATGAAACAGCCACTTTTCTTTGGAAACATTTTGATGGTGAAAATACAGTGGCTGATATTTTAAATAAATTGTCTGTGGAGTATGATATTGATGATAAAACAGCTTTTACTGATTTAGCGGAGTCTATTGACCTTTTTCATCAAATTAATTTGATCGATGAGGTTTTATGAGTGAATTATCTTTGTTAGATAAGTGGCGAAAAAAAAGTATTCACAACTTTACTCCTCTACAGGCTTCTTTAGAGTTAACCAACCGTTGTAATGAACGTTGCGGACATTGCTACATAGACTCTTTTAAAGACGACCCTCAAAGAACCTTAACTTTAGAACAGTGGTATCATATTTTACAACAGCTTCGCCAGGCCGGAACCTTGTATTTAATACTAATGGGTGGAGAAGCCATGTTAAACCCTTACTTTTGGCAGATCACAAAAAAGTCAAAAAGTTTAGGGTTTCATACCTCGATGATCTCTAATGGACTTAAAATTCAGTCGGAAGAAATGGCAGAAAAGTTATTGGAATCGGGTATTCAACAGGTGACCATTAGTTTATATAGTTTAAATCCAAATATCCATGAAACCATGACAAGTGTGCGTGGTTCATTTGCTAAAACAATGAATGCGATTTTGTTTTGTCAAAAAGTGGGGCTTAAGGTTTCGGTCAACTCGTTGTTGACGAGTTTAAATATTTCATCCATTTTTGATCTTGAAGACTGGTGTGTGCAAAATCAACTGGAAATTAAGGTGGACCCTACAGTGACCTCAAAACTGAGTGGCGATATGACGCCGACTCGTTTAAGAGCGAGTCGTTCTCAGCTCGAGTGGTACTTTAGTGAAAGAAAAAAACGCTGGGTAAATGGGCAGGTGAAAGCCTCACCAGAGAGCTCTGGTGATTTTGTTTGTAACGCGGCTAAGGGTAAGTGTGCTGTGACAGCTTATGGTGAACTCCTACCATGTATTGAAGTCCGTGAGCCCATGGGAAGCCTCATTGATGAAAGTTTTGAAACCTTATGGAATAACCCTTCTGTCCAACCTTGGAGAGATATGAGGCTTTCAGATTTATCAAGAAAAAGTGAAACTGGTTTCTGTGAGCATTGTCCGGGAATGGCCAAAAATGAAGTGGGGGACTTACACCAAGAGCTAGATTTTAGTGTGATGTTATCTGAGGTGAAGTCAAAAGTTAGTCAAGATTTAGGAGAGTGATGAACATTTCTTTGGTGCAAGGCTCATCTAAGTCTCGTTCTATGGTGATGAATTTTACTGGTCAAAGTATGAGGCCTCTCATTGTTTGTGGTGACCAAGTGAGGGTCGATCTTTTTGAAAAGCCCTTAGAGTACAAGCCAGATTGGAATGGCCGTGTAGGTTTGTTTTATGACGGTCAAGAGTGGGTTTTGCACAGGTTTATTGAGCTAAAAGGGGAGTTGTTTTTTAAGGGTGATTTTAGTGGTTTCGCCCTGCCATTTAAAAACCATAAGGTCTGGGGGCTTGCTCAAGAGCTAACAACGTCTTCCCATTTGCAAGTGAACTTACTTGGCTCAGCTAAGTACATCCGTAAGGTGCTTTCTTTTTCTCAGCGGCAAATGCAAAGCCAAGGCTTGCTTCGTAAATATTATAAAGCTCGAGTTTTTTTATTAAATATTCATTGGCGATTTTTTTTAAGTGTTTTTGCAAAAAAAAGTAAGGCTCTGCCGCAAAAATAATTAAAAGCTCTTTTGTCTTTTAGATAGTACTTCAGTAAAAAATATTTGAGGAAATTTTTTCGAGGGTAGCACAAAAAACTTTGGTTAAGGCTTTTTTTAACCCAATAAGGTGGTTTTTTTATTGGTGGCTCAAAAGTGACATTAAAATATTTTTGACAAACAAATAGGCAGCAGGAAACAGACCTTTCAATATTTAGTTGTTTGGCTATTTTTAATAGCTTCACTTCATTTATATGAGAGCTATATTTTTTTAAATAAAGACAAATATCATAAAGCCAAAATAACTTTATAAAGTTATGTTGTTCAGCTAGGTGGTAGCAAAGATAGGCGAGCTCATCTTCTTTAGAAAGGTAAATACTTTTAGTTTTATTGATAAGCTGAGGAGAGTAATCACTATGATTATAAAGTTGAAAATGAAACTCAAAAGTCAATGGGGCCAGTGGCCGCTGAACTTCATAGCTGACCTTATGTCGATTGGCTTTCCATTTTTGTTCTTTAACTTTTTGGTAACCTAAGGAAGGTAAGAGGTTCTGTAGATCTGCAGGTGTTAGGTCAGGTACGTAAAGATCAACATCAGACATTTTACGTTGAGAACTATTGTCATACAGCGTATCAATTAAAGCTAACCCTTTGAGCGGAACAATTATTGAGGAATTGATCTTTTCAAGGTGAGATTTTAAATTTTCAAATTCACTTTTATAAAGCAGATTAATAATTAAATTTTCTTTTTGTTTAGCCTTTATATCTTGTGCTGTACTTTTTAAGGCTCCCCATAAAGCGTGTTCATTTAAAAATATGTGTTCACGGTGACTAAAAGGAGCTGAAGGTTCATTTTTTTGAAAAATAAGGTGATTAATTTTGTTTAATCTCATAACCTTATGTTGCTTTATTAATAGGTTGTTTGTCGACCATTAACTGAAAATGATATTTTATGAAAATTGTCCATATTGGCAAATACTTAAAACCTTATTTTGGTGGCATTGAAACGGTCACCGAGCAGTTATGTGAAGGACTGGCAAATCTAGGACATGAAGTTCATTGTTTAGTCTCTCATGAGTCT
>JAHDIR010000008.1 GCA_020630675.1 Bdellovibrionales bacterium | reverse complement strand
TATTTTATTTAGTGTTTTTTTTGTGTCTAGGTATGTTTCACGACTTTCTCGGGCATCTGATGCGTCAAAAAATTCTTTTCAACAAAAAAATGATGATTTTATAGACCTCAATAAGCCATCTTGAAAATAGTTTGTATTTTTACTGGTTATCTTTAAAATGATAAGCATGCAAAAAGTTGAGTTTGAATACCGACCGACCATCAAGAAAATTTATTATTTTGTACTGTTGGCCACCCTGATTTTCTTGTGTGTGCTCTTGCGAATTAATATAGTTAAGTTATCTGCCGAAACCTATATAGGAACGACTATTAAATTAATTTTAGTGGCAGTTGTTCCTTTGTCTATTTTATTTAGGCTTTTGTTTTTCATACGTCCTATTATTTTTTCAAAATATGTTTTAGAGACACCTTTTTTATTTATTCAATTCAGAAAAAAAACTAAAAAAGTTGATTTACGCCAAATTGAAAAGTTAAGTTTAACCTTGTTTTCTCCACGTTTTTTTGGGGGATTTAAAATTGAGCTCCCATCAGGGGAGAAGTTTAGGTTTCTGTCTTTTTTGCAAAATAACCACAAGGTCGTCGAATTTTTACGAAATAATAGTCCGCAGTTGCTGCCGGCTACAAAATTTGATGGCTATATATTCACCAGTCGTTGTGTTTTAGTTTCTTGGAAACGTATGCTCTGGAGGCTTAAAAAATGGCCATTTGTTCTTTTAAAGTACGGGGGGGTGCCTCTTGGGTTTTTTCTTTATTTGTACAGTAAGGTGCGTTTGAGTAGTTCAGCTGAGTTTTCCGAACTAGAGCGTTGGGGACTAATTTTTTTCTCATTTATATCTATAAATTTTTTAGTGTCTGCGACCGTTAACTATTTTGAAGAAAAAACTTTAAATCGACGTATTTTTGACAAATCTGATGATGAGCTTGAGCGCTGGGATTTTTCTAATGAAAATAAAATATTTATTAGTTTTCAGGCTCTTTCTTTTATGGCTAGTGTTTTAGTTATGTGGTCTTGGGTCTATGCTCTGTTGATTGTCTTGTAGCTATTTGTTTAAGTTGTTGTAATGGGCGATATTGGAGTTAACTTTTTTTTCAAGAAAACAGCAAAGTAAAAAAAAAGAAATAGGCTTTCTTTCGAATTAATGCTTATAATGTCATATGTTATCAGAACGCAGAGCAAAAATCGTCGCAACTATTGGCCCTTCATTATCCACTCGTGAAGCTTTAAAACAAGCTATTGAATCTGGGCTGAATGTAGCTCGGTTAAATTTTTCTCATGGAACCCACGAAGATCATCTTTTTACCATTCAAACCATTAGAGAGCTTTCAAAAGAGTTAAAAGCTCCAGTAACTCTTCTTCAAGACTTACAAGGGCCTAAAATTAGAGTGGGTCAATTTAAAGATGGCTCCATTACTTTGGCTGAAGGTGAAACGGTCACCATATCTCATCAAATAAAAGAGGGCGAGCCCGGAAAAATCCCCACCGACTTTGAACATATAGCCACTGTTTGCAAACCAGGTGTTAAAATTTTAATGGATGATGGATTATTTGAGCTATTGGTTGAAGACATTAAAGGTCCAAACGTTATCTGTAAGGTTATTTATGGAGGGGAACTTAAAAACCGCAAAGGCATCAATTTACCAGGTTTAGATTTGCCGATTGATTGCCTCACTCCTAAAGATAGAGTCGACCTTGAATTTGGTTTAAAAAATAATGTCGACTATATAGCATTAAGTTTTGTTCGGCGTGGTCAAGATATGGAAGTGCTTCGTTCGTTAGTGAATGAAAAAAACCCAAAAGTTAAGCTCATAGCAAAAATTGAAATGTTAGAGGCTATTGATAACTTAGAAGAAATTATACGTTTAAGTGATGCCGTTATGGTCGCTAGGGGAGACCTTGCTATCGAGGTGGGGCACTCCACACTTCCTGCTATGCAAAAAAAAATCATTGCGCTTTGTAATGAGATGGATCGCCCAGTGATTACAGCCACGCAAATGTTAGATAGTATGGTTCATAACCCAAGACCAACTAGGGCTGAAGTCACTGATGTCGCTAATGCAGTTTTAGATGGTTCCGACGCCCTGATGCTTTCGGCTGAGACGGCCAGTGGAGACCATCCTTTTAAATGTATTTCAACCATGCATGAAATTATTAGAGAGGTTGAGTCCGGCGAGGGCTTTTATTATTATGATATTTCTCTCGATCGTGAAGACGTCAGTGTGCCGCAGTCGGTGGCGGCCAGTGCTTGTTTGACAGCTATGAAAATAAGCGCCACGGCCATTGTTTGTTTAACCACCACTGGAAAAACAGCGACTCTGATTTCAGGGTTTCGACCAAGGGCAAGAGTCATTGCAATGACAAAAAATCAAGACACTTTAAATCGATTAGAGTTGCCATGGGGAATTCAAACTTTTTCCATTGAGCAGTATCAATCTACTGACGAAGCTATTGAACATGTAGAAGAAGTATTGCTGAAGTACGGGTTAGTTCAAGAGGGAAATAAAATTGTTTTAACTCTGGGGGTTCCTGTTTTATCTAAAGCCAAAACAAACTCTATTATTGTTCATACAATCAAAGGCAGCTCATCACCTTTGTCTCAAGACGAGCTTCCTTTGCGTTGTCGTTTATAGTTTCTTAAAAAGTCATTTCTTTTACATCTGGGTGAATAACAGCCTTACCTTCTGTGGCTTTTAAAACATCTTCTGGGTTAAGTCCTGGAGCAACTTCAATAATTTCGAACTGTTGTCCTTTAATATTTAAAACTCCCATGTCTGTCACAACTTTGTTAATGCAATGAATACCAGTGAGAGGAAGGTTACAGTTGGTCAATAATTTTGAGTTTCCTTTTTTATCCATATGTTGCATGGCTACGATCACTCTTTGTGCGCCGGCCACTAAATCCATGGCTCCGCCCATTCCCTTGACCATTTTTCCGGGAATCATCCAGTTGGCAATACTGCCATAAATATCTACTTGCATGGCGCCTAAAACAGTGAGGTCAACATGACCCCCGCGAATCATGGCAAAGCTATCTGCAGAAGAAAAAAAGCTAGAGCCTGGAACCGTTGAGATGGTTTGTTTACCTGCGTTTATGAGGTCGGCATCAACATTTTCTTTGCTAGGAAAGGGGCCCATGCCTAGTAAGCCATTTTCACTTTGTAAAACAACATCAAGTTCGTCGGGAATAAAGTTGGCAACAAGTGTAGGGATGCCTATGCCTAAATTAACGACAAAACCGTCTTCGACTTCGTTGGATATTCTTTGCGCAATTTGATTTCTATTTAATCCCATCTTTAGCTCTCACTTATGGTTAGTTGCTCGATTCTTTTTTCATAGTGACTTCCTTGAAATATTCTTTGTACGAAAATTCCTGGAGTATGAATTTGATCAGGCTCAAGTTCACCGGGCTCGACTAAATGTTCAACTTCGGCAATAGTTATGCGTCCTGCTGTGGCAATCATAGGGTTGAAGTTTCGGGCCGTTTTTTTGTATATTAAGTTACCCATGGTATCTCCTTTCCAGGCTTTCACATAGGCAAAGTCACCACGAATGGCTTTTTCTAATATAAATTTTCGACCATCAAACTCACGTTCTTCTTTATTTTCAGCCACTAAAGTGCCTACTCCAGTCGGCGTATAAAATGCTGGTATGCCAGCGCCGCCAGCTCTAAGTCTTTCGGCGAGAGTTCCCTGTGGAGTGAGCTCTACATCTAAATCACCATCGAGAAATTGTTTTTCAAAGGTGGCATTTTCACCAACATAACTAGAAATCATTTTTTTTATTTGTCGGCTTTGAAGTAAAAGGCCCAGGCCAAAATCATCCACTCCAGCGTTATTAGATACGCAGGTTAGGTTTTTGGCTCCTGATTCTTTGAGGGCCGCTATGCAATTTTCTGGAATTCCACAAAGCCCAAACCCACCAAGAAGAAGAGTCATATTGCTTTCAATGCCAGCTATGGCCTCTGTGGCATTTTTATAAACTTTACTCATACTCTCTCCACGATGACAGCCACAGCTTCCCCGCCACCTATACATAATGTGGCTAAGCCAAACTTTTTATCATAAGTGTGAAGAGAGTGAATTAGGGTTGTGAAGATGCGGGCACCACTTGCACCAATGGGGTGACCAATAGCGACAGCACCACCATTTATATTGACTTTGTTATCGCTGATTTTTAGGTCCTTCATTGCAGCCATTGTAACAACACTAAAAGCCTCATTGATTTCATAAAGGTCAATGTCGTTAGCCGTTAAATTGGCCATTGCAAGAGCTTTTTTCATTGCTCCTACAGGAGCTGTAGTGAACCACTTTGGATCATGGGCAAAAGTGGCTTGAGCTACAATCTTTGCCATGGGTTGCAAGCCATGTTCTTTGACTTTTTCTTCATTGGCTAAAACAAGAGCAGCCGCACCATCATTAATTTTACTGGCATTCGCGGCAGTGATGGTTCCTTCTTTTTCGAAGGCAGGGCGAAGGGCAGGAATTTTATCAAATTTCGCTTTAGTCGGTTCTTCATCACTATCAATAATAGTGCTGGCCTTGCGGCTTTTGACTTCAACTGAGCTAAGTTCATTGGAGAAGTAACCTTTTTCTTGGGCGAGTTGGGCTTTTTTATAGCTTTCGATGGCAAAGTTATCTTGTTCTTCTCGGCTAGTTTTATATTCTTTAACACAAAGTTCGGCAGCCATTCCCATGTGAAAGTTGTTGTAAGGGTCCCAGAGGCCATCCATGATCATAGAGTCGCTCATTTTAACATCACCCATTCTAAAGCCTGCCCGAGACTTTTGCAGAAGGTGGGGAGCTAAGCTCATATTTTCTTGACCACCAGCAACAGCGGCTTGCGTTCGTCCCAAGGCGATAGAGTCGGAGGCTAACATAACGGCTTTTAAACCAGATCCACAAACTTTGTTAATAGTCATGCAAGGTACAGAGGTAGGAAGTCCTGAATGGATGGCTGCTTGACGAGCCGGCGCTTGTCCGCTCCCAGCGGTAAGCACTTGCCCCATAATGCACTCTTGAATGGCTTCAGCAGGAATTTTTGCTGACTCTAAAGCCGATTGAATGGCATTGGCTCCTAATTGTGGGGCCGTGACCGAGCTTAGTTGGCCTTGAAATGAGCCCACTGGCGTTCTTTTGGCACTGATAATAAAAGTGTCTTTCATTGGTTCCTCCCTCATTGAATAATGTCAGCTCCAGGCGTGTGAAATCGTGTCGTAATCTGGAGGCTATACGTCGATAAACTTCAGTCATCTGGTAGTTTGTGTCAAGAATTTTAGCCCCTTAGACAGTGAGCCATAAATATAATGAGTTTGGTTTGAGAAGACTTAAGATGAGTTCTGAGCTTGACCTTATTCTTAAAATACATCATTGTTGCCTACATGGCTAAAAAGAAAAAGAAAGTTACGAAAAAAAAGAAAGTGGCAAAAAGCTCTAGCGTGAGCTCAAAAGCTAAGACTAAAAAAAAGGTAGCAAAAAAGAAGGCTGCAAAAAAAGTAGTCAAAAAGAAAGTCGTTAAAAAATCGGCTCAAAAGAAAGCTACGCCAAAAAAGAAGGCTGTTAGCAAAAAAGTGGCTAAAAAAACAGCCACTAAGAAAAAAGCTAAGGCAACAACCAAAAAAAAGGTTGCAAAAAAAGCCACTAAAAAGAAAGTGGCTAAAAAAGCTGTTAAGAAAAAAGTAGTTAAAAAGAAAGTCGCCCCAAAAAAGGTTGCTCCTAAAAAGAAAGTTTCTAAAAAAGCAGTTCCTAAAAAGAGTGTAACTAAAGTGGTTGCACAAAAAATGAAAGCTGTGGCTGAGAAAATTACAGGTAAAAAGAAAAAGAAAGACCCTGCACCTGAAGAAGAGAAAAAAGCATCTACAGCTCCAGAAATTTTTGAAGAAGAGTTTGAAGAGGAAGACGGCTTTGAAGAAGAAATAATACTCACCGATGCTGAAGGGCGCAGGTATTGTAAAGTTTCCGATTGTGATCAGCTCGGAGTTGTTGATGGCTACTGCCGATACCATTACTTATTGCACTGGAAGCGAATTCAGGTTCGTAAAAAAATCATTTCTGAAGGTAAGCTCGAAAAATATATCGATGAATTAACGGCAAAGTACCCACTTAAATTTATTGATATGCTTAGAAAAGACCTAAAATCTGACAAAGACTTTATGATGGCCATTCGAGAGCTTGAAATAGATGAAAGCTCAAATGACGAAGAAGAATCAGAAGAAGCTCAAGATCTCATCAATGAAATGCGTGGGACAAGCATGGATGATGGCATGCGCTCCGACGACGATTATTAGTATCACCTATAAAAAATCATTAATAATTAGCTCATCGAAATAACTAAGGGTTATTTTAATGAGCTTTTTAATTAGAGAGATAAAAAGCTACAGAAAAACTTTACTTTTTTTATTTTTCGCCAAGAGCTGAAAGTTTGTCAACAAAAGCTTGGGCGGGTGAACTGAAGTGGCTAGATTTTCTTTTAGCGACAAGTAGGTCCCAAACAAACTTTTTCTTAGGATACAAGTCGACAAATTGGTTTTGAGAAAGCTCTTTTTTAACCATAAACTCCGGCATTATAGACACGCCTTTGCCAGCTTTTACCAGCTGTTTGTGAAGAGTGATGCTGTTGGATGAAAAGGTGATGCGTGTGTCAGGGTATTTTTCTCTCAGTAAGTCTACTGTTGGAAACTTGTGACTGGAAAGGTCTTCAATTTCACGTGAGCCTATGAAGGATTGAATAACATCTACGTTTTTAGCTTCACTTTTTTTAACGACTAATTTAAAGCGAAAAGGAATTCTGGTGGCAATTTCAAGTTCTTTAGGTAAATTATAAATATAAAAAAAACATCCTGCTTCGAGAGAGCCTTCACTTATAAGGTCTATCACTTGGGCTTGGGTGCCCGTATGAACATTGTAGTTGAGGTTGGGAAACTCTGTAATTAGCTTTGTAAATACTGGAGCTAAAAGATAATTAGCAATAGGTTCAGCGGCAGCTATATTAAGTAGTCCTCTGATTTCTTGTGGATGGTTGGACGTATGCTGTATTTTATTAATTTCAGCAAACACAACCTGAGTGTGGCGGAAAATGAGCTGGCCGTAGTCGGTGAGGCTTTTGGTTCGCCCTTTTTTCCAAAAAAGTGGCTGTCCAAAATTTTCCTCTAAGGTTTTTAGCATTTTGCTGACGACGGGTTGCTGAACGTTGAGGCGGTTGGCGGCTTGAGCCACTCCTCCCTCAAGAACGGTGTAATAGAAGTATTTCAAATGATTAAGCTCTAGATTTCTTTCCATTAAAAAACATCTACAGAAGGAATGTTTTTAGGTCAATGCATATCTGATGAATGTAAAAAATAGCCACATAAGATCAGTGTGGCCAGTTTTTTACCCGCTTCTGGCTGCAGAGAGTGATGGAAGGTGTCCTTCCATTGAACAGTAAGATGAACGATCTTCAGTGGGGGGGCTGCTGATAGGATTTTCAGGTACAGATTCTATTTTTGTTGGAGCCTTAGTTTCTGCATTAAAAATATTTTCAATTTCAGCATGTGCAGCTTCTAAAAATAAAGAGATAAGTCTGTTTTTATCTTCTGCATTTACGTTGTATTCGCTAAGCATAATTTTAAGGATTTTTAGAGAAGGAAGACATTGCCCTCTTTCTATGTTGGAGATGTACTGGGGGGAGTTCACCTGGCATATTTTGGAAATCTTCGCCTGGCTCATCGATGACTTTTGTCTAAGCTGCCCAAGGATACTTCCCAGTCTTTTTGGATCTAGTCTGAATTTCATAGTCGTACTCTCCTTTTGCAAATACTTTCCAGGCCTTCTTAGAGAAGCTAGAAATATTTGAATAAAATGTTGAGAGGTCAGGTTTTAAGCACTTTTTTGGGGAAAAGCCCTGTTTATGTTGGTGCTCATCTCTGCCTCTGTAAAGTAAGACTGTTTAACCTATGTAAAGGTCACAAAATTATAATTTTTTTTATGAAAAATTAAAAAATTGGCGCTGTAGCAAAAAAATTAAGTATAATTAGTTACTTAAGAAGGTTGGGTGAAAGCCCAAGGGACGCACGCAAAAGGCTTTAGTCTTCGTCGATGCCCATAGTTTTTTTGGCAACATCAATGTCTTCTTTTGGGTCATTACCTTTGACCAGGCCTTCTTCGTGTAGGCCAAGAAGTTTATTAGCTTGTTCTTCGAGGTCACTGTTTTCAGTGCTAAATTTTAAAAAGAGTATTTTATTTTCCACCTTGAATTCGGTCCAATCTTCAGGGAAATCAGTTTCTTTCTTGCTGAAATGCTCTTGCATCATCGAGCCCAGGCTATCAATGCCAGCGTGAACTAAGTTCATAACGTTGTCTTTAGATTTTGAGTAAGGAAAAGAGCATTCAAAGTTATTTTGTTTTAAGCGTCCAGCCTCAATATAGCCCACTCTAAGGAGCAATTCTTTGCTGTAAATACGACCTTGAGCAATCACTTTGCAGTTTGAGAGGTTTTTTTCAAAGGTTTCAGCGAATATTCCCTCAATTTGTTCAAGTAGTTCTTTAGGGAGGGAGGACCATTTTTTAGATTCTTTAAGGCGTGGGATCATCATTTATTGTTAGCAGAAAAAAACGAGCGTTGGGAGGGGGAAAGTGGCTGGTGACGAATATAGCGCACCAAGTCATATAGTTAGTTGTTGAGCCCTCAGCTCTCAAGTTTTATAGAAGAAGGTTAAAAGGTTGGTATTATGGAAGTAGAAAACACAGAAAATAAAATGGTCGATAAATCTGTTTTTGTTTCGACTTATGGCTGTCAAATGAATGTGAATGATAGCGAGCGAATGTACTCCTTGTTAGAAATGTCTAATTACAAGCCTGTAAATACTCCAGACCAAGCCTCACTTATCATTATTAATTCCTGCAGCGTGCGAGAAAAGCCCGTTCATAAGGTTCACTCTGAAGTTGGACGTTACCGTAAATTAAAAGAGAAAAACCCAAATTTAAAAATTGGAGTTGGCGGCTGTGTGGCTCAGCAAGAAAAGAAAAAGCTACTCAAGGATGTCCCACTACTCGACTTTGTTTTTGGAACCGATGCCATCGATGAGTTACCCAAGATTATTTCTGACCTTGAGCAAGGAGATAATAAGGTGGTGTCGACTCGCTTTGAACACCAAAAACCCTACCAAATTGAAACCTTGGTGAGAAACCCTGGCGTTGCCACCTTTGTTAATATCACCAAGGGCTGCGACAACTTTTGTACGTTTTGTGTGGTCCCTTTTACCAGGGGGAGAGAGCGTAGCCGAAAGCTAAGTGAGCTTATATTTGATATTAATACTTTGGTAAAAAGAGGAGTGAAGGAAGTGACTCTTCTTGGTCAAAATGTAAATTCTTATAAATCAGAATGCGGTGTTAATTTTTCAGGCTTATTAAAGGCCGTTAGCGAAGACACTGATATTGAGCGAATTCGGTACACCACTAGTCACCCAAAAGATTTTGATCAAGAATTGGCTGATGTGATGCAAAAATATCGTGAAAAAATATGTGATTATGTTCATTTGCCAGTTCAATCTGGAAATAGTGAAGTTTTGCAAAGGATGAATAGGGGTTATACGCGAGAAGAATTTATTGATAAGGCCATAATGATTCAAGAGTCTATACCTGGAGTTAGTTTTTCATCAGATATTATTGTTGGTTTTCCTGGAGAAACGGAAAAGCAATTTGAAGACACCTTATCGCTTATGGATGTTGTTAAGTTTGAAAGTGTTTATGCCTTTAAATATAGCCCGCGCCCCTTTACAAAGGCAGCTAAATTTGAAGAGCAATTAACTGAAGCCGAAAAATCTCAGAGGCTTCACCGTTTATTTGAACACCATGATCAAATTGCTAGTCAGTTGTGCAAAAAATACGAAAATCAAACCTTGCATGTATTAGTTGAAGAATTTAATTCGAAGTCTCGGCGTTTAATGGGTAGATCTACTCAAAATAAAGTGGTTCACTTTGAGGGGAGTGAAGATTTGGTCGGACAAACTGTGCCGGTTAAAATTATACAAGCGTTTGCACAAACGCTTCGGGGGGAATTACAATTTCAATAAAACAAAAAATTGACATAAAAAAGAAAGTGGAAAAAGAAACTTATATTGAACTCTTCCCTGTTGGGGTGAGCATTGAGGCGGGTGAGTTTGCAACCCCTCGTCGACCGGTCATGTTTTTTAAAGATAAAGACGAAAAGTACACTTTGCCCGTTTGGTTAAGCCCTCTTGATGCTGGGATTGTTTTGTCCGAGTCTAATCAAAGAATGCCATCGAGCTCACCGCATAACCTAACTCAAAAAATATTTTCAAACCTAGGGGTTAAAGTCGCCTCTTGTGTATTTACTGAGTTGAAAGGTCACTATCAATTTGTCCGACTTCATTTTGAAGGCAGTGATAAGTTCTCATCCATTGATAGTCGTGCCGACGAAGCCATTTCCTTTTGTATCAATGCTAAAGCCAAGTTTTTTTGTCAGCATAGCTTTATTGAAAGGTGTAAGGTTCTTGATTCTTCCATGCTGGATTTGCCTGGCCACCAAGCTATGCAATCAAGAATATCTAAAAACTTAAGAACTCCTTACTTGAATTAATTACAAGAATTTTTCGTTGTTTTTGAGTGACGCTGAAGTCAAGGGGGTTAAACTCTTTTCAGAGAGCATAACAATATTTTATAGCAAATAGAGCTTGTCCTTTTGGAGGAAAAGTTCTATATTCTTGCCTAAAAGGACCCCTTGTGATTCGTTCTTTAAACGGCAAAACACCTCAAATTTCTCAACATACTTTTATTGCGCCTTCTGCTGACATCATTGGTGATGTCACGCTTGGGGAAAATTCTTCAGTTTGGTATCAATGTGTTTTACGTGGTGATGTTATGCCCATATCTATCGGTCATGAAACAAACATCCAAGATGGCACAATTATTCATGGAACGTTTAAGCAGGCTCAAGCAGTGATTGCTAATCAAGTGACGATCGGTCATAAATGCGTTTTACATGGATGCCGAATTGACGATTTAGTTTTAGTCGGCATGGGCTCTGTACTTATGGATAATGTTCATATTGAAAAAAACTGTATTGTCGGTGCAGGCTCTTTAGTTACACAAAACTCACACTTCCCAGAGGGCTCCTTAATTATGGGTAGTCCAGCCCGCGTTGTTAGGCCTTTAAATGAAAAAGAACTTAAATTTTTACCCCAGTCGGCTAAAAATTATATTGAATATAAATCTTGGTATAAAAAAGGAGATACACAGTGAATAATTTTGGAGATGTAGCTTTAACTTTTGATGATATTTTATTGGTGCCACAATATTCGGATATAGTTCCTTCACAAGTGTCAGCAAAAAGTTTCTTTGCGCGCGATACCTATTTAAATATGCCAATATTATCTTCAGCTATGGACACGGTCACAGAAAGTAAAGTTTCTATCGTTATGGCACAAATGGGAGGCCTAGGTGTTATTCATAAAAACTTACCGGCTGAAGCTCAAGCTTTTGAAGTAGAAAAGGTTAAAAAGTATGAAAGTGGAATGATCACAGACCCTATTACCATGGGGCCAGAAGCTCTGGTTTCTGAAGCCCTAGGGTTGATGAAAAAATATTCTATCAGTGGTGTTCCGGTCACTGTTGATGGTAAATTGGTAGGAATCTTAACCAATAGAGACTTACGTTTTGAAACAAATGTGACTCAATGTATTTCTGAAATTATGACAAAAGATAACTTAGTCACAGCCAAAGAGGGGACTACTCTTGAGCAGGCTAAAGCTATTTTACAAAAACATCGTATTGAAAAACTACCTGTTGTTTCAGATGATGGTAAATTAAAAGGTTTAATTACAATTAAAGATATAGAAAAATCACAAAACTTTCCTTTGGCCACAAAAGATAGTCATGGTCGTTTATTTGTTGCTGCTGCCATCGGAACTGATGAGTCTTCTCAACAAAGAGCTGAGCAGTTAGTGGCTTCCGGAGTTGACGCTTTAGTCGTAGATACAGCTCATGGTCATTCTAAAAATGTTTTAAATATGGTGAAGTACATTCGAGAAACTTATAAAGATGTTATTATTGTTGGCGGAAATGTCGTGACGGCAAGTGCCACCGAAGCCTTAATGGAGGCAGGTGCTGATGTTGTTAAGGTCGGTGTTGGCCCAGGAAGTATTTGTACTACTCGTATTGTCACAGGAATTGGAATGCCGCAAATATCAGCTGTGGTTAAGTGCTCTGAGGCGGCAAAAAAGTTTAACAAAACGATCATCGCTGATGGTGGAATTAAATTTTCTGGAGACATCACAAAAGCTCTAGCTTTGGGAGCTAATACTGTAATGGTTGGAAGTTTATTGGCCGGAGCTGACGAAAGCCCGGGAGAGACCGTTCTTTATCAAGGTCGTACTTACAAAGTATACCGTGGAATGGGGAGTCTTGGGGCCATGAAAAAAGGCTCTAAAGATCGTTATTTTCAATCAGACGTTGATGAGTCTGATAAGCTTGTGCCAGAAGGTATTGAAGGGCGAGTGCCTTATAAAGGAAGTGCCAGTGGAATTCTTCATCAGTTGGTGGGTGGTTTGCGTTCTGGAATGGGTTATATCGGAGCGAAAAATATTCAAGAGCTTCAAGATAAGGCTGAGTTTATAAGAATTAGCCCGCAAGGTTTGCAGGAGTCTCATGTTCATGACGTGAACATCACCAAAGAGGCACCAAACTACAGATTAAAGTAAAATTTATTGTTCTGAGGTTTTTATAAATTTAAAAAGAGGTCCACGTTTGTGATGAAAAGAGATCAAATAGTTATTCTAGATTTTGGTTCGCAGCTCACTCAACTCATTGCTCGTCGTTTACGAGAAATGGGAGTGTTTTCCGTACTGTTGCCATATTCTGCAGATATGGAAGAAATAAAAAAATATGAACCTAAAGGGATCATATTAAGTGGTGGCCCGAGTTCGGTTTTAGATGACGACTCCCCGGCACGTGATGTGAACGAGTTGGCAACGGTGGCACCGTTGCTTGGAATTTGTTATGGCATGCAGCTGATTTGTCATCAAATGGGAGGAAAGGTTTCCCCGGCTAAAGTTCGAGAGTATGGCCTAAATAATATCAATTGGACTCAGTCTTTGCTCTCAGGTGTTGAAAAGCAAAATGTTTGGATGAGCCATGGCGACTATATTGAAAAAATTCCCTCTGGCTTTGAGCTTTTGGCATCTTCTCAGTCAGGACATATCGCTGCCATTCAAGGTGAAAATACTTTATGTTTTCAATTTCATCCAGAGGTCAATCACACCGAACGTGGTGATGAGCTCATTCAGCACTTTTGTTTTAAAATTTGTGGAGCTACACCTAATTGGACTGCTACAGGAATTGTTGCTGACCTTAAAAGTAAAATCAAAAGCCAAGTGCCTGACGGAGCCAATGTACTTTGCGCTCTGAGTGGAGGAGTTGACTCTACGGTGGTTGGACATTTGTTAACATCTGTTTTGGGCCCTGAGCGAGTGAAGTGTGTTTTTGTTAATAACGGTTTACTTAGAAAAAATGAATTTGAAGACGTTCAAAAAATTTATCAAGAACTAGGGTTAAATGTTCAAGCTGTTGATGCGTCTGAGCAGTTTTTAGGTGAACTTAAAGGAGTGAGTGACCCTGAAAAAAAGAGAAAAATTATTGGTAAGGTATTTATTGATGTTTTTAAAAAATCTATAGAGAAGATTGGCCAGGTGGAATACTTGGCTCAAGGAACACTTTATCCTGATGTCATTGAAAGTGTTTCTCCGAGAGGGGAGAGTGTCACTATCAAATCTCATCATAATGTTGGGGGGTTACCAAAAGATCTCAATTTAAAGCTTGTTGAGCCTTTGAGGGAGCTTTTTAAAGACGAAGTTCGTAAAATTGGTGAGCACCTTGGGATTCCTGCTAAGTTCTTGTGGCGTCACCCTTTTCCAGGACCAGGCCTTGCTATTCGCTTGATGGGCGAGATTCACAAAGAAGATATTACCACTCTTCAAGAAAGTGATGATATTTATATTCAAGAGTTGAAAAAAAATAATTTGTACGATGAAATATGGCAGGCCTTCTGTGTTCTTTTGCCTGTAAGAACTGTCGGAGTGCAGGGAGACGCCAGGTCTTATGAGAAAGTTCTGGCTATACGTGCTGTGACCTCCAAAGATGGTATGACTGCCGACTGGTATGATTTTGACGGCCAATTTATGAGGCACCTGTCAAACCGAATCACAAATGAGGTCAAGGGTGTCAATCGGGTGGTTTATGACGTAACTAGTAAGCCGCCGGGCACCATTGAGTGGGAATAGTTCATTTAGTTTTTATATGATTCAGTAGGGGGGTCATTTTATATGTCATTTGTTCATTTGCATGTTCATTCTCAGTATTCCCTTTTAGAAGCTACTGTACGTGCCAAACAATTGGTCGCAAGAGCCGAGCAGTATCAAATGCCAGCTGTGGCCCTCACCGATTATGGAAATATGTTTGGTGCGGTTGAGTTTTATCTTGCAGCTAAAAAACAAGGCGTGCAGCCCATCTTGGGCCTTGAAGTTTATATAGCCGCTGATGGCCGGTTTAGTAAAGGAGGGAAAGACGCCCTTCGTAAGTCGCCCAACACTCGCTTAGTTCTTCTTGCGAAAGACCTTCAAGGTTATCAAAACTTATGTAAGTTGAGCTCTATTGGCTATCAAGAAGGGTTTTATTATAAACCTCGTGTCGACTTTGAAGTTTTACAAAAATACAACCAAGGCTTAATCGCCATGAGTTCAGGGGTAATGGGCTATGTGCCTTGGGCCTTAATCAATTTAGATAAAGATCGTGCTGTTGAGCGAGTCGATCAATTAAATGCTATTTACCCAAATAATTTTTACCTAGAAATGAACAAAACGGGTGAAAGTGCTTGGGAAGAGATAAATCCTTTTTTGATGGAAGTTTCCAAAGAAAAATCTATTCCCTTAGTAGCCAGTAACAATGTTCATTATATGGACCCAAAAGATCAAATGTCTCAAGAGGTTTTGATTTGTATTGGCTCAAACCGAACTTTACATGATGACTCACGCTTTCGCTTAGGCTCGGATCAATTTTACTTCAAAACTGCCGATCAAATGCGTGAACTTTTTAAAGAGGCTCCAGAGGCTTGTGACAATACTTTAAAAATTGCTGAGCAATGCCAGTTTGATTTCAAGCTATACGATGAAGAAGGAAAACCGATTTATCATTTGCCTTCTTACCCGACTCAAGAAGGAAGAACTTTAAAAGAAGAAATGGCTTATGCTTCACGCCAAGGTTTGGAGGAAAGGTTTTTAGAGGCTGAAAAAAGAAACGAACCCATCGTTGATAAAGAAAAATACTTTGAAAGATTAGACTACGAACTATCAGTGATCGAAAAGATGGGATTTAATGGATACTTTTTAATTGTTCAAGATTTTATTTCTTGGGCCAAAGAAAATTTTATTCCTGTTGGGCCAGGCCGTGGCTCAGGAGCTGGTTCTTTAGTGGCCTACAGTTTAAAAATTACCGACTTAGACCCCATGCCTTACAACTTAATTTTTGAGCGATTTTTGAACCCAGAAAGGGTTTCAATGCCCGATTTTGATATCGATTTTTGCCAAGAAAACCGAGGGCTGGTCATTGATTACGTCACTGAAAAATATGGTCAACCCAGTGTTTCCCAAATTATTACTTACGGAAAACTTCAGGCCCGGGCCGCCATAAGAGATGTGGGCCGTGTGTTAGGTATGACTTATGCTGAAGTGGATGTCGTGGCAAAATTAATTCCGGATAAGCTTGGAATTAATTTGAAAGAGTCTCTTGAAATGGAGCCTCGTTTACGTGAAGCCATGGAAAGTGACCCTAAGGTGAACAGCTTGATGGAGCTGGCTCAAAATATTGAGGGCTTAGTCCGCCATGCCGGAATTCATGCCGCTGGTGTTGTTATTGCTGATGGTAATATTGTTACTCATGCTCCTCTTTATAGAGGGAATGATGGCGAAAACGTCGTTCAGTATGACATGAAACATGCAGAAAAAATTGGTTTAATAAAGTTTGATTTCTTAGGCTTAAAAACTCTCACTCACATTAACGAAGCTTTAAAGTTGGTTAAAAAAAATAGAGGTAAATCTATTGCAACCAATGATATTTCTTTAAGCGACCCTGGTATTTATGAGTTGATGAGTGATGGGGATACGGCTGGAATTTTTCAGTTTGAGGGTGAGGGAATCACGGACTTGATTAAAAAAGCCCGCCCTGATTGCTTTGAAGATATTGTGGCCATTAACGCCCTTTATCGTCCTGGTCCAATGGATATGATCCCTGAGTACCTAAAGCGCAAAAAAGGCGAAGTTAAAGTAAAGTATTTATTTGATGAATTAGAAGGTATCACTAAGGAAACTTTTGGTATTATTGTTTATCAAGAGCAAGTGCAGCTGATCGCTTCCAAGATTGCTAACTATAGTTTGGGAGAAGCGGATATTTTACGTCGAGCCATGGGTAAAAAGATTGCCGAAGAAATGGACCGACAAAAAGATCGTTTTATGTCGGGGGCAAGAGAAAATAAATTTGATGAAAAAAAAGCCGGAGAACTTTTTGACAGTATGGCCGAGTTTGCCAAATACGGATTTAACAAATCTCATGCTGCGGCTTACTGTGTTTTGGCCGCGCAAACCGCTTTTTTAAAGCGTTATTACCCTGTGGAGTTTTTTGCTGCTCTACTTAGTACTGAGATGAGCGACACCGATAAGGTGGTCAAATATGTTAAAGATGCGCAAAGACATGATATTGAAGTTAATCCACCGCACATCAATCACTCTGAATTTAAATTTACTGTGAATGGTGACAAAATTTATTTTTCTTTAGGGGCCATTAAAGGAGTTGGGCAAGCGGCGGTTGAAGCAATTATTGAAGCTAGAAATTCTTTACCCAATAAAAAGTTTGAAAGTTTAGAGCAGTTTTTTACGACAGTAGATTTAAGGCGAGTTAATAAAAAAACGGTGGAGTGTTTGATAAAATCAGGTGGTTTTTCAGGTTTTGGTTTTCATCGGGCTCAGTTATTAGAGGGCTTTTCTGATTTTATTGATCGCTCGGAATCCATTCGAAAAGATCGTGAAACTGGTCAAGTGAGTTTGTTCTCTATGGATGAGAGTATTCAAACGGATCAAAAAGTCTCTTTGCCTGAAAAAGAACCTTGGAAGCGATCAACTCGGCTAGCTTTTGAAAAAGAAGTTCTTGGGTTTTACTTAAGTGACCATCCTTTGAAAGGCATTTCAGAGCTCACAAGAATTTGGGCGAGTCATGATGTTAAAGCTCTTAAGGCTATGAATACTAAGTCAAAGCAATTCGTTGTTGGTTTAATTTCTACAATGAGAGAGATAATTACTAAAAAAGGAACCCGCATGGCTTTTGCTCAGTTAGAAGATTTAAGCGGTGGGATGGAACTCGTAATTTTTCCCAATGCTTATGCTGAATTTGAACAAGTTTTAAAGTCTGACAAACCCCTATTGATTGGTGGGCAGCTCGAAGCTGATGATAACGGAGCAAAAATTTTAGTCGACTCAATAGTTTTAGTAGAGAGCTTATTTAAAAAAACTAAATCTCTTATGTTGAGTCTTGACGACGGCTGGTCTGAAAAGCTCATGCCCTTAAGAGAGGTTCTTTTGCAGCACCCTGGAGAGGTGCCTTTAAAAATTGATATTAAAATTGATGACCTAGCTAAAAAAGTCAGTCTTAAAAGTTTTGAACCCAAAGGGGTGGGTATTTCTTTTGAATTGATGGACAAAATGCACAAAGAGTTTGGTGAATTAAATTTTGTAAAGCTACAGGTTTAATTTTGATTTTATTTAGAAATTCCCTTACAGTAAGTTCTGACGTTCTGTCAGTTCAGGTCTAGGAGTTTTGCTTTGATTTTTAGTTTGTTTTTTTCAGCTTTGGTATTTGCCGCAAACATCACAACAGTTAAAAATGTGAAAGTGTCTAGTGATAAGCTTTCTAGTTTTGAAGCTCGTCAAGATCTTGAAAAAAAAGCCGTAGAGATAGCCACTCTTACTCAAATTAAAAAAATTATTGGTGCAAAAAGATACGCTCAGCAAAAAGAAAAAATACATAACTCTGTTTTGCCTTTGGCAAAAAAAATGGTGGTGTCTCTCAACTCTAAACCAGCCAGTAAAAATGAAGGCTTATTTGTTCAGTCTTTCGATATTGGTTTAGATATTGATCGTTTATCAAATGTTTTAAGGCAAAGAGGTCATTTTTATAGTCACGCAAACACCCTAGTTATTTCTCCGTTTCTAAATTTTTCTGATAAAGTGAACTTTAAAGATTATTATTGGTGGGGAGCGGGGAGCCCTTATCAATCTAAATTAGGGCTGAAATTGATTCGTGATTTTCATACTAGTTTTGAAAAAAAACTAGATCAAAAACAATTTTCTGTAGCTAAGCCTATTGCCAACGATATGAACCAAAAAATACAAATGAACCAGCAGTTCTTAAATTTAAGTTCTAAAGAACAAATGAAAATTGCAAAAAAAATGAATTCAAAAATAGCTATTCGTGGCACCATCAAAATTAATGATAATCCTAAAAAAATAAATTCATATATCATTAACTATGATCTCGAAGTTTTTCATTTAGAAACGATGAGATCTTTAGCTCAAGTGAAGCGTCAAGCTATCAGTTTACCAGGAAGTTTTGAATCAGCCGTCTGGCTGGCCTATCAAAAAAGCAAAGATAGCGTCAGTGACTCACTGGCTTTGTCTTTAAAAAAGTCTTGGAAAAGCGGCAAAGTGGGGGCTCAGCTTTTTAAAATTACTGTTCGCGGGCGCTTAAAATATAATCAGTATCAGCGCTTTAAAAAAGATCTTGTCAGTTCTATAGGCACCATCAATAGCATTAAAGAAAAGTCCTTTGGTCCTGAGGCTATAGTCTTGGAGTTAGACGCCACCTCGTCTGTGGATGATATGGTAAAGCGTTTAAAGGCCTCAAAGTTTCCAAACTATCAAGTAAAAGTTAAAAAAGAGAACCAGACTAGCCTGGAAATGAAATTACAATCATTGTAGAATATAATATATATTTGAAAGTTTAATTCTAAAATAAATGAAAATTTGAGGGCTAACATGAAGTTGTGTTCTGTTTTTATAATGAGTGTTTTTATTTTCTCCTGCGCCGCCGTTGAGGTGAATTCTCCCCAGTACAATTCTTTGCCCGTACGAGATATCCCATTAGAGGCTAGAAAAGATGACGTATTTCGCAAGAAAATTTTAGTCTTACCAATACTTTCTAAACAATTAGATCCTGTGACCTCTCGTCAAATTTTAGATCGATTTAAAATGAGAGTAGACGAGGTGGGTTACTATAAAGTGGTTAGCGCCGAAGAGCTTGGGTTGAATTGGGAACAATTTGTCACCAAAGAAAACAAATACAATGTGAGTAAAATCGCCCGGTCTGTCGAAAAACACAATATTCCGGCCTTTGTTTTAATTATGGTAGAAGACCTTAAGTACTATCGAATTGGAGATAAACTAGGGGTTTTACGAAGAATTGAAACAAAACTAGATGCAAGAACTCGAGTGGCCGTAATATCTACGTCGACAGAAAAGAGTATATTTAAAGCTCTTAAAGAGTCTTCTGTGACCATGAATGATCAAGTGGTTGCGAGTAAGCCTCATCAGGATAAAAAGCTAATGGCAGATCCCCAGATGGCTGAGATGGCTGTTAGTAATGCTTTGGAAGAAGTTGTACCCAAAATGTCAACTTCTCTTGGCACCGTCGCCTGGGAAGGTCGAGTGGCTCGTATAGAAGGGGAAAAGGTTTATTTAAATGTAGGTCGTCAATCAGGAGTGCAGGTTGGAGATATTTTAAAAGTGACAGGGGTAAAGCAAGATGTTTTTGACCCGCAGAAAGGAGAGTTTTTAGGAAAAAGCCCTGGCCGTGTCAAAGGCATGATTGAGGTCAAGGCTTACTTGGGAGAAAATGGCAGTATTGCCGTTATATACTCTGGGGCTGGCTTTGCTGTAAATGACCGCGTAGAGGTCTATTAACCAATGGTTGGTCGTGGGCGAGTATTTTTTTGTTAGACCTTCGCTTTAATCAGGTTTTTATTATTTTGAGTGCTGTAAGATAAGAGCTTCACGTCACTATATTTATGTCTTCACTTTTTATTTTTAATAGAGCTATCTATAGCCCCATTTTCAAAAAGAAGCGTCATAAATTCTAATTTAAGCTCAGTCTTATCACCCAAAGTTAAACTCAAAAACGGCGTTAAGCCTTTATTGTCAGGGATTTTAGGGTCAGCTCCATTTTCAAGAAGAAGCTTAGCAAATTTTAAATGAAGCTCAGTAATATCGGCTATAGTCAGTTTATAAATTGGTGTCCAGCCTTTGTCGGTAGGGATATCAGGGTCAGCTCCATTTTCAAGAAGAAGTTGAGCAAATTGTAAATCAAGCTCAGATTTCATGAAGCTAACTAAAGAAGAAAGTGGCGTCCGGCCGTCATTGCTAGGGATATTAGGGTTGGCTCCATATTCAAGAAGAAGCTCAGCAAATTTTAATTTAAGCTCAGTTGTCCCACCCACAGTTAAAGTATAAAGTGGTGTCCAGCCTTTGTTGTTAGGGATATTAGGGTCAGCTCCATTTTCAAGAAGAAGTTTTGTGATTTGATAGTTTTTATCATTCATTAATACAACGCTTTGAAACAGTGGTGTCTCTCCAAATCCATTTTTAGCATTAAAGTTATCTCCAAACCTATTTCTGAGTCCTTGTACTTCTGGGCTAATTGTAAATGAGCTAGAATTTTCTTTTTTTGGACCAGCCGGAGTTTCATTTTTTGTTGTGTTTGAGGCAATACTTCTTTTTGGGGCTTGACTAAGCTTTGATATTTCTTTTTCAGTGGTTGAAGGAGTTGCAGGTAGTGCTGAATTTTTTTTGAAGTTATTGCATCCACTAGTGACGAGCATTAAAAAAATAGAAATATAGCCAATGGCGGCTGTTAGCTTCATGAAAGTTCTCCTAAAATAAAAACATAAAATGATATTTCAAAAAATAGGCCAAGTGTAGATAGGGTTAAACGACATCCCAGGACAAATGATTGTAAAGTTTGCAAACCTTAAGGCAAAAATAGTCAGAGCTTTTGTTAAAAAAGTGTTTTTGGTTAGTAGGGTATAATTTGATTTATTGATAAATCTCTGGCCTTTAGATGGGGCTGCAGGCTGAGTTCAGTGAATGTTGATGTAAAGTGTCGATATGTATAGTAAATATGAGTTTTGTTGTTCATTATATTTTATCAATTTCAGGACTTTAAGACAACTTTCTGAAGGATCTTTCTTTTCTATTGAACAAAAAATAGAAAATCTATAAATTATAAACAAATAACATTTATTTACAGGAGGTCCGATGAAGAAAATCCTAATTTTAGGTGAAAGCAAGAGTCGTCTACTTGAAGTTCAAAGCCTATTAGCCCCGATTTATCAGGTCTCTACTATTTTTAGCGCCCATTCTTTCTTACAAACCATGGAATCAATGAACCCTCATCTAGTTATTGTAGAGCGGCCAACGGCAACATGGGCTGGCTTTCAGTTCGTCTCACAAATTAGGAACTCATCATTTTCGCATTTACCCATTCTTGTTTTTGGTGACAAATCGCAGGGCTCTTTTTTAGAAGCTTCAGTGAATGTGGGGGCGGATGACACCTTAACTTACCCCTTAGAAGAGCAAGAGTTTTTAGCTAGGGTGAGATCTGGTTTGCGAAGAACAGGGCCTTTGCAGGAAGATGATTCTATTCAATATCGAGGATTAAAAGTAGATACAATTAACAGAAAGTTTACATTAGATAATCAAGAAATTTTACTAAGTCCTATTGAAACTTATATCATGTTAGATTTGGTTAAAAATGTAAACGCTCTAGTGAGTCGCGATCAATTGATTCAAACCACTCAACTCAAAGGTTATTCAAAAAATATTTCTTTGAATGTTCATATCTGTGCTTTACGCCGAAAAATGGGACGTCTAGGAAAGTGTATTGGCACGGTTCATAACCAAGGTTATATGTTGTCTGATAAAGACTTCTCAGCAAGTTCTGAGCTGTAGCTTTTACATTTTGGTTCCCCTCTAGAATAAAATAATGCTATATCTTAGGCAGGAGAAATCTTGCCCATGCAAATTAAAGTCAATTTTTTAGATAACCTTAGGCTAGAAGCCGAGTTTGATGATTACACAGTTATTTCAGATCAGCCGGTGAGGTACAAAGGAGATGCAACGGCCCCAGGACCCTTTGATTATTTCTTGGCCTCTTCGGCCATGTGTGCCGCCTATTTTGTTAAAGCTTATTGTTTAGCTAGAGATATACCCACCGGTGATATTCAGATTATACAAAACAATGTGGTCGACCCAGAAAATAGATACAGGCATTCTTTGCAAATCTCTGCCGTTCTTCCCGACCACCTTTCTGAAAAAGACCGAAAAGGCATTGTTTCGGCTATGGATAGATGCTCTGTTAAAAGAGTTATTCAAAACTCTCCTGTTTTTGAGGTGAAAGCGACTCAAGGCCAAGAACAACTATCTTTAAGTAACTTGTTGCCAGCCATTGACGATCATAAATCTACTATGATGACAGGTAAAGACCAACCCTTAGAAAAAACTTTGAGTCAGATGTATAGTTGTTTGGAGGGCTTAGGAGTAAAAATTGAAATCTCGTCTTGGAGAAATATTGTTCCTAATGTGTGGTCAGTCAATGTTTGTGATGCCGACTCTCCCATGTGTTTTACAAATGGAAAAGGTGCCACCAAAGAAGCAGCCCTATGTTCAGCTCTTGGCGAATATTTAGAAAGGTTATCTAATAATTATTTTTACAATGATTACTATTTAGGTCAAAAAATCAGTGATAGCGCCTTTGTTCACTCTCCTGATGAAAAGTGGTTTTTGCCAGAAAAAGATGACAAGCTACCTAGTCAGGTTCTTGACGAAAATATGAGAAAAATTTATCAAGCCGAGGAGCCCCTAAAGGCTTCTCATTTAGTAGATACGAACTCAGATTCATCGTCTCGAGGAGTCTGTGCCCTGTCTTTTGTTCGTCAGTCAGATGGGGTAGAAGTGTATATTCCTGTCAATTTAATTGGAAACTTGTTTGTTAGCAACGGCATGAGTGCTGGAAATAATTCAACCGAAGCCAAAGTGCAAAGTCTTTGTGAAATTTTAGAGAGGGGAGTAAAAAATAAAATTATCACTGAAGAGATTGCTTTGCCTGACGTACCCGAAGCTGTCGTTAAGCGCTTTCCACGTATTGCCACCGGAGTTGAAGCTCTCGAAAAACAAGGTTTTCCCATTCTAGTTAAAGATGCTTCATTGGGCGGAGAATTTCCAGTTTTATGTATTGTCTTGTTAAACCCTAAAACGGGTGGTGTTTTTGCTTCGTTCGGTAGCCACCCTTGTTTTGAAGTGGCCTTGGAACGTTGTTTAACTGAGCTTATGCAAGGGAGAAGCTTTCAAGGAATGGATGACATGCCCCTTCCCACGTTCAATAGTTTTGCTATAAATGAGCCGAACAATATTGTTGAACATTTTGTCGACTCCACAGGGGTTATATCTTGGAAATTCTTTAGCGATCGCTCTCGTTATTCTTTTAAAGATTGGAATTTTCAAGGTTCAGTTAAAGAGGAGCTTGAGTACTTATATGGTCTTTTTCAAAAAATGAACAAAGAAGTCTATGTTTTAGAAAGTAAAGACACCGGGTTTGCCACCTGTCGAATTTTAGTTCCAGGCTATTCAGAAATTTACCCAATTCAAGATTTAATTTGGAACAACAATAATAAAGGTAGTTTTTTTAGGTCTTCCATTTTAAAGCTTCATCAACTATGTGATACAGAGTTGAGGACACTTGTTGATAACTTAGAATCGACAGACTGGGATGATTATATGCCTGTCGGAGATTTCATAGGTATTGCTTTTGATGAAAATACAGCCTGGGGAAGGTGCACTTTGGGTGAGTTAAAAGCATTTGTACATTTAGCCCTTAGGAACTATGAATCGGCAAAAATTTATATTGAGGCTTTAAATAACTATAATGACAACTCTCCTAGTCGTCGTTTATTTTTTCAAGCTCTTGGAGTGGTCCTAGAAATTTATACCAACCCAAGCCTTAACTTTAGCGATTACAAAACTAACTTAGTGAAAATGTACGGAAGAGAAAGAGTTAAAGCCATTAAGGACAGTTGTGACGGTCAAACCCGATTTTATGGGTTACCAAGTTTAATTGAGGACATATTTAAAAAAGGAAAGCACTTTCAGCTCATGCAAAGCTATCATAAAATTCACAAAGCTAGATTTAATTTGTCAAAAAAATAAAGTCACATTTTTTTATATTTAAACTTAAAATAAAACTAAATGCTTAAAGACTTAATCCATTATGGTTCTATTATTTACGGCCATTTGAAGAGCTTGTAAAATATTGTTAATTCCATTGGTTACCAAGGCCTGGGTAGGTTCATCGTTTTGAAAAGAACTTCCGATTATAGTGTGTTCTAAAAGATAATACGATGTGGTTAATGCCAACTGGGTATCTGTATAATTCAAACTAGCATGCACTCTTTTCAGTTCATTAATAAGCTTAAGCTTGTAATCATTTTGATTACGCTCTAAAAAATTCGACCAGCTTGGCTCGTAATAAACATCAGTAAATATGTGTAAAGATGTAGCGATCACAAAATTAGCAAGCCCTTCTTCACTACGATACTGAGGTTTTAGTTGGTAAGAAAGTCTATCATTAGAAATTTCAATAAGATCTCTATCAACTTTTTCTTGAACGAAGGGAAGAATCATATCAAGTGCTCTATTGATTTGCGGTAAGTTAACAGATTCTGCGCTAACAATAGCAGAATCAAAAGAAATGCCTTCATGGGGTGGTTTTAAATTTTTCTTATCTAAATAAGGTTTTAAAGGTATAACTTTTTTACAAATTTCTACAGGCGGTTTGTCCGCTGCAAGACTGACCTTTTGATGAACAATAAAGCTTGAAAAAAACAAGTATATGAGTAAGAAAAAATTCATAGGTTTTATCAAATACGAGAAAAAAAGGTTAGACAACTTGGGTTGGTTTTACTATGGACTCAGTGAATTAAAAGTCTTTTTGAAAAAAAGTTTATTTGTTCATAAAATTGACAGTCGCCAAAGCAAAATGCCTAAATATGAGAATAAACCTTAAAAATCACAGTAGAAAATAGTTAAGTTTACTTATTTAGCTCCGATAAATACATATGAAAATTAAAATATTGTGTTCTATGGTTTTATTCATTTTAGTGGGTTGCTCTGGTGTCGGTGAAGATTCATCAACTTCTGACTACCAAACATTGTATCCTAACCTGTACGCTCAGTTTTCTAACAAAATTGATTTTTCAAATCTACCGGATTATGCATCACAAACCAAACCAAATTATATTACAGAAGACAATACCAGCGGTAATGAAATCACCACAGCGGGTGCTATTCTTGGTCGTATTCTTTTTTACGATATAAATCTCTCATCAAATAACACTGTTTCTTGTGCGACCTGCCATCAGCAAGCCCACGCTTTTAGTGACACGGCCGATGTAAGTGTTGGAGTAAATGGGGTCACAGGCCGCCACTCTATGCGGCTTGTGAATTCAAAGTTCTCTCGTGAAGGAAAGTTTTTCTGGGATGAAAGAGCGAACACTCTGGAAGAGCAAACCACACAGCCTATTCAAGATCATAATGAAATGGGCTTTAGTGGAACGAATGGTGATCAAGACATTTCTGGTTTGATCACTAAATTAGAAGGAATAGCTTATTACCCTGAGGCCTTTACCTTTGCCTTTGGTAGCTCTGAAATTACCGAGGCTCGTATGCAACAGGCCTTAGCTCAGTTTATTCGCAGTATTCAATCTTTTGACTCTAAGTACGACATAGGCCGTGGCCAGGCGGTGAACGATCAGGCCAATTTTGTTAATTTTACTGCGGATGAGAATGCCGGTAAATCTTTATTTTTAAACCCACCGAATGTGGGGGGGGCAGGCTGTGCTGGTTGTCATCGCCCTCCAGAGTTTGATATTGACCCCAACTCATTAAACAATGGAGTCGTCGGCATTTTTGGAACTGGAGGTTCTGACTTAACTAATACTAGGTCGCCGAGCTTAAGAGATGCTGTGAAAGTGGGAGGAGGTTCCAATGGTAAGTTTATGCATGATGCTAGCCTTTCAACTCTTACAGACGTTGTAAATCACTATAATAATGGAATTAGTTTAAATGGAAATTTAGATCCAAGATTATCCCCAGGTGGTGTTCCACAGAATTTAGGTTTGTCAGGAACAGAAGTCAGTCAATTGGTTGATTTTTTGGAAACACTGAGTGGTACATCTGTTTATACCGACGAAAAATGGTCTAGTCCTTTTTAGAGTTAAGGCAAAGAGGATAACGACAAAGGCAAAACAATAAAAAAATGAGACCCACTAAGTAAATTCCACCCATATAGCCAAAAATTGCGAATTTTTCTTTCGCCTGGCTTCTGCCGATCAGGGGGCCGTAAATGCCTGCAAACAACCAAACAAAAGGGTATAGTCCACCTCCGATGGCAATAAAATAGGAGCTAAGAGTTTTTTGCCAAAGCGGGGCCTGCAAAAAAGCTAAGAGCAGCAAAGCCCCTAGTGATATGGCCCCGATACCAGTGGAATGAAAGTGAAACCTTTGGTAGTAGCGCCAGTTTTTAGACTTTTCTTTAGCGTAATATTTTTTTTTGTCGACAGGATTTTCCATAGACAAATAAATTGGATTTTTTTTAAGATCACCTTTAATTTTATTTTTTATTATGTCCTCATTGATTCCAAAGACAATAGCAATAGACACCCCTAAAATAAGAGATGCCATAGTGAATATAAATGGAATTTTTTGCCCAATAGCTAGCGCGCTCACGGTTTGATCATTCTCCATAGGTTTGTGGCTTTGAAGTTTTCAACACCCATGGGTAAGTTTTTTGGTGGCGAGGCTTGGGTCGCAACAAAACTTCCAAACAGTTTGTCCCAAAAAGAAAAGGCTATGCCAAAATTTTTATCTCGATGTTTTAATAAAGAACTGTGGTGAATTTGATGTTGTGCTGGGCTCATAAAAATATGTTCTAAGGAACCAAAAGATAACCAAAAGTGTGAGTGTCTAATGTTGGAACCTAAAACATTAAAAGCAAAGCCAAATAAATTAACTCCAACAATTTCTAAGCCATGCACGGGCACTCTAAAAAGGTAAATGAATAAGGCCGTAGATAAAGACACAGCTAAGGTGGATCTAAATAGGCCAATAAACATTTCTATAGGATGTATTCGTGTGAGAGTGAGCGGGGTTAGAACTTCTGCCGAATGGTGAACTCTGTGATAACGCCAAAGAAAAGGAACTTTATGCATACAATAATGTTGAATAAAACGAAAAAAATCGAGGAGGGTAAATGATAGAGCTGTAAAAGATAACTTTTGTACGAAAGAGTTTTGGCTTAAACCTTGAAACTCAGATCCAAAAAATAAATTTAAGAAAGACAAAGCCTTTAAAGATAATTCGTAGGATGAAATCAACAGGCCTGAAAAAAGAGACAAGGCTAAGAAACGAAAAAAATTATTAAATAAAAAAATTTGAATATCTAGGCGAGAGGATGGGTGTGACCAAACTTTTTTGGAAAAGAAACCATTTTTTAAGTTTTTAAAATTATGGCGATAAGACAGTGCACAGACTACAGTGACCATTAAAAGAGAAGCGGCTACAGTTGGTAAGAACAACCTGTGAGCCGGGTCAAAAAAATGACCCACTAAAATTTGAACAGCATCAAAAGGCATGTCGAAAGCCGATGTTAACGCTTCGAGGTTTTCCTGGTCGTGCTCCAAAAGGTCTCAAGGACACCACATAATCGTTGGCAAAAAGGTTATCAACGCTCATTAAAATTTCACTTTTTCTCGAATATTTATATTTAGTAATCACATCTACAAAAGAAAAACCATCAACCACTTTTCTGTTTTCTGACGCCGATTGATCGAAAACCTTAGATTGCCAGTTGTAACGAACAGCACTGGCAAACTTTTTATAGTTAGCACCAGCTGACAAGGAGATTTTGTTTTGCGGAATATAAGGTAAAGGGTCACCATCGCGAATAAGGCCAATACCCCATTCGCTATTATCACTTTCTAAGTTGTCGGCAAACTGAGCGATGGTATAGGTATATGTGAGGCTGACTGGAAGTTGAACACTGCCTGCGCTAAAATCAGAGCTGATTGATGTCTCTAGTCCGTAAATTTTAGCTTGTCCTCCGTTAAACTCTTTGTCGATATCTTCATTTTCACAACCCGTTGAAAAAGAGCAAAAGCCTTTTATGTTTTGATAGTCGCTAAAAAAACCAATGACCTCTCCCCGAAGAGAAGGGCCGTTGTACTTGGCTCCAAGTTCGTAATTGGTGCTTTTTTCAGGACGAATTGTGCTGTCTTGCCCAGGGGCCACCGCTGATCTCCCTTGGTTTATGCCTGCTATTAAGTTGACACGGGCATGAGGTGAGTATTGTATACCAACGCCGGGTGCCCAAACTTCTTGAAAATTATTTGTTCTAGCATTGTTATCACCAAAATTAATTCTTCGGGTATCGATGTATTCATAGCGACCGCCCCAGTTGAGAAGCCAACCGTTGGCAAAGTCATACTCTTGTTTTAAAAAATAAGTAAAAGCGCGAGCACGGTCTCTGTTTTGTCCATTTTGTACTACTTCTTGAGCAAACTCATCGCTGGCCGACTCAAGCTTTCCGTCGATCATTTTCACAGTATCTCGTGTGTGATTACGGGTAATGCGGTCTTGATGCAATCGAACACCAGTGTTGGTTTGAAGAGTTCCGGGCCCAAAGGAATTGACCACCTCTCCTGCGATTTGTAGACCGCTACTATAATAGGTACGATCATTATTACCTATGTATAAATAATCATCGCCACTGCTAAGTAATGAGTCATCATTCCCTTTTAGGATTTCACCATAGTGCTCTTCGTATTCATCAGAGTTTGGGTTTATATTATCATTAAGTGTCGAGCCATCTCTAAAGCGATCTAGCTTGGACCATAAGCGATCAAATTGGTGGTAGTAGGCCACAGAGTTAACTTTTACAGAGTTATTAGCTTGCCATTGGTGGCGCAGTTGAAACTGCTGGTGTTTCCATTCTAACCGGTCATTAGCACTGGCGGCGTAACGTGAGTAAGGGCTTGTCGCAAAGTCGGCTTCAGAAAGGCCAAGGTAAGTTTCTCGGGAGTTTTCTTCTGAAAAAGAAGTTTTTATCGACAAGCTTTGTTTCTTGTTAATTTTATATCTGGTTTTAAACAAAACATCATTTTTGTAAAAACCCGTACGATCTCCGTCGGGAAGAGTTTTGATGCCACTTGAGTCTAAACGGCTTACATCTAAAAGATAGCTCCATTTTTTTGAAAGAGGCCCCGTAGAAAGGGCCCGGTACTTTCGAACACGACCAATAGTCACTTCGGCCGTATTTTCCTGCCGCTCTCCTATTTGCGTGGTGGTAAAATTAACAGCACCACCGATGGAGTTGGGGCCGTAAACCACCGAGGAAAAACCTTTAAAAACTTCAATGGCTTCTGTTTTTAAAAGATTGGGAAAAAAATAAGCCGCTGGGGCAGAGTAAGGTGCTGGGCCAATAAGTACGCCGTCTTCCATAAGAGTGATTTTTTTACTACGATGAGGAGTGGCTCCTCTTAAGCCAATATTTGCTCTCAAGCCCAAGCCATCTTCTTCCTGAATATAAACTCCAGGCACCGTCTGTAAGGCTCTTGTCGGGTCTGTGTAATCTAGCTTTTTAACTTCTTCTTTGGGAACAAATTGGGCCGAGCCAGGGGTCATGAAGGTTTTATCTTTTGAGCCAAAAACGTAGATAGACTCTACAGAGCTAGAAGGGTCATCTTTAACTTCTGTCGAGGTTTCAGACTCGATTTTATCCTTATTAACAGAGAGTTTAGAGCTGTTGTTTGATAAATCTTGAGCGAAAGATCCCTGTGTGAGCAAGAGCATGAATATGTGGAAGGTTACAGCAACAGTGGTTTTCATTTCGTATCCTTAATTAGTGATTAGTCAGCTTCGGCAGTTTCAGAGCTTGGCTTGCCAAGATCTACGGCATTTAAAAACTGATTTTTATAGAGATCTGAAACTTGTTTGATATCTTGGTATAAAGAGCAAATTTCAATATTTCGGTTTTGGCTGGTAGAGGCTTTACAATCTTCTTTACGATAGCCTTGAGTCATTTCAAAAATGTTGGAGTCAAGGTTCTTTGATAAGTTTTGTATGGCATTTTTGATCTTAGCTGTCATATCTACGCCGATAGCAGGTTGACCTTTAAGGGCTAGAATTTGATTAAATCCATAATGATTAGCCGTTGGGTTGTAGTCAGCATCAAAGCTGCTGGCATTTAAAAAAACAAGAGAACCCTTTAAGCTTTGAATTAGAGATAAAATAGACAATCCAGATGTGATATGCTCTGAATCCCCAGGGCACGATGTTGACCCGCAACGCTCAGATAAAAAACCTGAAGGAATACCAACGCGATCATCTTTTAATTGCTTGGCAAGAAAGCCAAAGGCCTTGGCTGATTTTACAGTAAACTCCTTTAAAGATATGATGTCTGTTGTAAAGCTTTCAGAGCGTTCAAATTTACCAGCTTGCGGAGTCCAAGACTGAACAAGGCTTGTTGTGTCGTTGACTAATTGCTGACTGACAAATTTCATATAAGCACATCTAGAAGTTATTTTTTGTAAATCTGGTAAATTGTTCCAGCTTTGAAGTAAGGGCTGTCCACAGGTCAAACAGTCGTTTTGTAAAGAGGTTTCAAATAAAAGATAATCCAAAGCCCCCAAACCCATGGCGTTGGCTATTTTATCAAACTCAATAGTGTTAGAGTTAGCATATCTAGCCACTTCGATATCAACTTTTATTAAATTTATATGGGGGTGGGCATAAAGGCGTTCGGCAATTTCACCAGCACCTCTTTGAACTCGTCCAACTTGAAAGGCCTCAGAAAAATGAAAGGCTTTAATATAGTCAACATATAAGGGTTTGAGTGGTTCAAAAGAAAAATTTTCTGGCGAAGAGCATTGGTTTATAATTTCATTATTTAAGGCCACAGCTGTTTGGTTCATTTTTATGTAGGTGGGGTAAATAACATGAGTGGCTTGGTTTTCAATAAAGTTGCGGAGGTTCTTTTTTGAAATTTTACCAGAGCTTTTCACATCTTTTGAGTGAAAAGATAAAAGAGTGGTTAGAACTAAAAATAAGATCAGAGTTTTCATACGTTTCCTTTAAGTGGGGGTTAAATTTTATCTACGAGGTAGTCACTGAATTTAAAGTGTGTTTGTAAAATTTTTCTAGCTTCTATAAGTCTTTGTTGATAGCAGCTAGGGGAAGTTGTCTTACTTGTTATGTTAACCAAGCAGTTAGAGTGACCTTTGTTTTCTTGAGGAGTTAAAAGTGTCGGGCTGTCTTGCATAAGGTTGTGCATTTTTTCAAAAGTATTTAAGCTTAATTGTGAATGTGGGTTAAATTGAAAAGATAGGGCAAAGCCTTTCATTTCACTCCAATATTTAGAGTAACTTGCAAAGCTGTATTCTGCTGAGTTGTACTCACTCATTTCTTTAAGAGTTTGGTTAATATAATGAAGAGTTGTAATGGCCAAAGTTTTTTCAACAGCCCCTATCAGAACAGCGGCATAAGATTTTACTTGTCTCATATAAAATTTAGGTTGCTGAGAGATAGCCTGACGGCCTAATACAGCTGACTGAATAATAGCTGATGATAATTCAAGAACCTGACAGCCCTGCAGGTTTTCAGTTTGGGCCAATTCACATAATTCTTTAGATTTCAGATCAAAACGTGAGGCGTTTTTGATAATTTTACCAAGAACAAGCTCTTTGTGTACAGAGATGGCTTGATCTTCATCAGTATCGATGGAAAGCCCTTCATAGACTTGTTTATCAGTGTAGCTGGCGAAATCTCTGGGGGCCCCGAGATAGCCAAAGCCTTCGTCCCAGTGATGCTCAAGTCGGGTGTAGTTTTTGCTTCCATTTTTGGCCTGTTGTGAGTTATCAACATTCAAGCCTGAACCAGGAATAAGATCGTTAAGGTAATCATTGGCTATTTGAGAAAAAACAACCGCGCCCATTAAAAACTTTTCTGTCAGCTGTGCTAAATCCAAACCAGATTTTGTTACGCTGGCTTTTTTGATGCGTTCAACACCTGTTGGGCCATTATTGACTACAAATGTAGGGGCGGAAGAGGCGTTATAGGCCCATATTTTAAAAAAAGCGCTAACAAGATCTTCTGGTTCGATAAAGCCATCATTTTTACCGTCGGTATTCATTTCAGATAAAGACAGTCCTTCGACCATGCCACTGTTCCAGCCTAATAATCGGCCATGTATTAAAGGGTGTTTGTCTTCATTGCCTGCTATTTTTTCAGATAAATTTTTGCTGGGACGATCAGCACTAATGGCGTCCATATAATTGTCTTCAAGTAAATTTAAGGAGTCGCCCAATACGTTTTTGGCAGTGATATTGTGAGGACTTAGAGCGTTGATGGCTGCGGGGGCATTGAACCGGGCATTAGCTCGATAGCTTAAGTGGCTTTGTAAGCTCACTAGAGCTTGTTGTTCAGTGCCTCTGTAGGCTGACCTAGTTTGCGACTTCATGTATTTAGTAAGTCGTCTTAACAAAACGAGTCGAAAGGTTTGTCCGGTATAACTTACGCTACTTTCGTTATCAAAACGACTATTAAAGTCATAAGTGAGGGGCTGTACTTTTTGATGAGAGCTGGTGCTTGCTTTTAGGCGATTAAGTTCCCCCTTAGCTTGATAAACCGAAGGAAGGGCAGCACTCCACTGGTAGAAAAATACAAGAGACAAAATTACACATATTTTTTTCATTTTAAAATTCCTTTTTTATTGAATGGCAAAAATAATTTCTTTTTTAACTTTAAAGGCTTGGCCTTGGTGGTCGGGTTTAAATTTCCAATTTTTAGCCGCTGTGACCGCAGCTTGATTGAGGACAGAAAAAGGAGAGGAGTTTAAAACATTTACTTTTTGAATTTTTCCGTCAGGTCCAACAATTAAGCCTAGTAAAACTTTGCCTTGCCAACCCTTTCGAAGGGCAATGTTAGGGTAACGAGGGGGGATATTATTAAGGATATTCTTATTAAAGTTTTTTGTGACAACTTGAGTTTGAGAGCTAGTAGCTCCTCCGGTAGAGTGAATGATCGATTTTTTCTTAAGCAAGTTCGGTTGTTGAGTGTCTTGAGATTTTACAAGTTGAGGTCGAACCACTTGGCTTGTTTTTTTCTTTTGGCCTTTGGCGCGGGCGCGAGGAGTGACCTCAAAAGAGATAAACTGCTCTTGAGAATTTAAAGTCATTACGTTTTTATGGGAGTTGCTTAAAAAAAGGCTTGCGACTAAAGCTAAGTGAAAAACGATGGAAAGGCTTAGGCAGGAGACCTCTTTATTATTTCTAATAAGAGGAAGAGGGGGGAAGTTTATTTTTTGTAAAGCGGCCATTCCGTTAAACCTCATCTTGGTTGATTCATTTAATTTAAGAAAAGTCTTACTTGAGGGGAGAGGTCGGGTTCAATAAAAATCCGGCCCGTAAAAAAATTAAAAATGAAAAAGAAAGGCGACTCTATAAGTTACTAAAATAACTAATGAATTACATTATCAATAGCTTTTCATTAAGCTTTTATTTTTAATTGGTTTTCATTTAAAAGGTACGGACACACTTTGCCTCCCAAAGGTACGGAGCCGACACACTTCTCTCCGGACACACTTTGCCCACTAAAGGCACTGATACCCTTGTCTAATTCTATGGTTGGGTTTGGGCTTAAACTCATTCCGAAAAATAAGTAAATTTTTTAACTGAAGATTTCCATAAAAGAAATTTTTTCGTTAGCTAAAACAAAAATGACAGTTTTGAGAGTTGTCGGTTGGTTAATAAAATTATTATAATACTGAGTGTAGTCCTCTTCGTCATCGGGCTTTTTAAGGCCTAAAAATACAATGTCAGAGTTCTTTGATTTTTCAATAATCAAAGGAAAGACAGAGTTCTTATCACTAGTGTATATTTCGTAGTCGGCAGGAACTCTGCTGTTTTTTAAAAACTGACTAATGTTTTTAGAAACGCCTTCTTTTTCATCGTCATCAAAAACAATAGTTTTTAAAGTGAGTTTTGCATTTCGCCACTGAGCAGAGGTTTTGAGCATATAAGCCAAAGTTAACATGAGGTCGGCGTTGCCTTCCTTTCCTTTCCACCAAACATCTATAGATCGTCCTCCAGTTGAGCTGTCAATTTCAGTGGTAGGACCATCTTTTATAATTAAGATATTTTTATTTTCTTCAGAAGCCTGTCGAATAATTTTTGCATGGGAGGAGATCTGTTCCGGGTTAGAGGTGTCACCTAAAATTATACTGTTTGGCTTTACTATTCCTAGCCCATAACTTTCCATAAGTTGTCCTGCGCCTTCGGCAAAAGCACTGGCTTCAATAACTTTGCTTAAGGCGCTAATTTTATTTTTACTTAAAAAGTTTCGCATTGAAGCTTCAAGACTAAACATATGCTCTTTGTTGACTTTGTTTTTTAAAATAATCGTGGCAACGGTCATAAATCCACGCTTATGATTTATAGCATCGGCCAATCGTATTAAATGAAATCGTGATTTGGGGGAGCCTGAAAAAATTAAAAAATTGGGTCGCCAGTTTCTGGCATCAAACTTTAGGGTATTTAGTTTATAAATAAAATACCTTGTGAGGTGAAGTATTAGGCCACTACGAATATCAGAGTAGTTTGACTTCACCTTTTTCTTTTTCATATAAAAATAAATGAGCACAGTGGCTGTCAAAGCAATGAATGAATAACCTGAGTTAATCATGAACATAACACCAAAACACAGTACGGCACCTGTTAAAGAGATAAACCAAGGTATTCGAAAGGAAGGGCGCCAAGAAGGGTTGTCGATTAAGCCCTCAAGGGCTGATACCAAATTGAGAGCTCCGTAAGAGGTTAGAAAAAACATAGATAAAATCGAAGCAATCGTGTTTAGATCGCCGAGCAAAATTCCCGCAGAAGCAATAAAAAATGAAAAGACAGTGGCAATTCGAGGTTCGTTGGTTTCTTTGGTTCCCTTGGCTAAAAAACTGGGGACGATGCGATCAATGGCTAAGGCTTGAAGCGTTCTTGGTGCGCCTAAGAGAGCGCCCACAGCACTGGAGAGAGTAGCCCCCCATAGGCCAATAAAAATTAAAATTGAGATAACAGCAATTTCGGTCATAATGAGGGAGTTAGAAATAAGTAAGTCTGTTGGTGCGAGCTGGGAAAACATAAACGCGCAAAACATGTAAACCAGGGCTCCGACAATAACAGCGGCAATGGTGCCCACAGGAAGGGACTTGCGTGGGTCTTTTAAATCACCCGACATAGAAATGCCAGCTTCAATCCCAGTCACTGCAGGAAAAAAAACAGCAAAGATTTCCCAGAAACCAAGGTTGGTGTCGGGTGAGGTGGCTGTTAGTTGAGTAGACTCCAAAGGGCTACCTAGCCAAAAAGAAAGTAAAGCTAAAATAATAGCCATGAGAATAAGGCTTTGCATTTTCAAGGCTAAGCTTGAAGAAATAAAGGTGAGCACAGTCAAGCCCACTAAAGTAGCAAAAGCCACTAAGGGAATAGAAATGTCTGGAAAGAATAGCTTAAGAGACTCGGCAAAGCCCACACTGTAAAATGAAATTCCAAGAGCTTGTGCCAGGTACAAAGGAATTCCCACGGCTGCTCCTGGCTCGATACCAAAGCATCGTGAAATAAGAAAGTATGACCCTCCAGTGCCGATTTGTGAGTCAGTGGCACGAGTAGAGATAGAAAGGGCCGTAATAAAAGTTATAAGAGATGAAAGAAGAATAATGATCAGTGTCGAGGTGAGGCCCGCTTGGCCGACGACCCAACCAAGACGTAAAAATAAAACAACGCCCAGAATAGTTAGTATGCTTGGAATGAAGACACCTTTGATGGTGCCAAACCCGTGTGTAGGTGTTGGGGAGCTCATTGTCATTATTTAACAGCACAGGGCTGAAATCGTCCACTTAAAAAGCTTTTTAAATAAAAATAGCTTAGAGAAAATCAATGTTGTGCAATGAGTTGCAATCATGAATTTGATTTAGGCTAAAAAAAAGGCTTTCTCGTTGAGAGAAAGCCTTTTGAATTACAACATCTATAAAAAAGTAAACTTTACTTTTCTGTTTTGATGACAGCAACCACACGTCTGTTTTTAGCGCGGCCTTCAGCTGTTTTGTTACTACCAATCGGCTTATCTGGGCCATAACCTTTAGAAGTTAAGCGAGAAGCATCAATTCCAAACTTGCTAGTTAAGTATTTTTTAACATTTTTTGCTCTTGTTTTAGAGAACCACATGTTAGAAGAACGCTTACCATAGCTATCAGTATGACCTTCGATCACAGCTGTTGTTTTAGGGTATTTTTTCATGAATTCAGCCACTTCAGAAAGTTGAGCGTCAAATTCAGGTTTGATATTAGTTTTTCCAGAGTCAAATTTAACGTCTAATTTAACTTCGAAAACTTCTTTAGCAGCACAACCGTAAGCGTTTACAGTTTTACCAGCTGGAGTTCCAGAGCATCTGTCGTCGGCATCAGCAACACCGTCTCCATCAGAGTCAGACATTTTCTTAACTGGGCAACCAGAAGAGTCTACGCTAGTTCCTGCAGGAGTATTTGGGCAAGAATCATTTTTATCATTCACACCATCTTTGTCGCTATCAGCAGGAGCTGAGTTTCTTTCGCCAAAGCTGTAAGCAAAAGAAAGCATAGGAACTAAAACTTGAGCGTTATTAATAGGTGAGCCTACGAGTTCATCGTTTTCAGTTTGAAAATAGTGCCAATCTACAGTTAAGCCAAGGGCCATGTTGTGATTAATACCATAGTCAAATCCAAGACGAACTTTAGGAGTTAGTTCTTGAAAGCGTTTTTCGCTGCCAGAAACATCCCATAAAGGTGTTCTACTCATTATACCGTACCCAACACCAACTCCAGCATAAGGAGTAATAGGGCCTAAGTGACCAAAGTTTAAAGTTACCATTAAGTTAATGTTCTCAAGAGAAGTTGTGTTATAGCCTTCGCCAAGATCTTTTCCATTTAATTCTACGCGGTCGTAACCTAATTGTAATCCCCAGCGCTCAGTTATATTGTATCTTCCCCAAACAGATCCGGAAATGTCACCTTCGGTGTTGTCTTTCACAAATTCGTTGTTAAGTGGGAATGAAAAACCAGCTCCGAGACCTAAGGTCCAGCGGTGGTCTGCATGATTGGCCATAGTGGCCACGGGTAGTGTTAACGCCAATAATAGGCTTAGTAATTTCATACGTCTTCTCCTTAGTCTGTAATCGTTTTAATGATTATTACAGAGTATAGAAGGGGCAGACAAACAGTTTCATCGAGAATTTTTTTTTAAGTTCAATAGTGTGTCGTAAAAAGGAAACACTTTGAAAAATAGTTTGCGCACTTTGTAGGCACCAAATTAATTCTGTTTATCTTTTTGATTTTGTTATAGAATTTAAAAAAAATAAAAGGGGGAGTATGAAAAGCTTAATAGTCTTTAGTTTGCTAATTTTTTCGCAGGTTTCTTTGGCCAACAATTATGGGTTTACCAATTTGTCCCAAGGAGATGTCGACAATATTTTTAAGGAGTTTTCGGCCACCTTTGGTCATAGCACAGTTACTGGCGCAACCAGTCATTCTAAAATTTTTGGTTTTGAAATGGGGGTGTTGGCTGGGGTCACCAAATCGGAACATATAAAAGATTTAGTGGCCCAAACTTTGCCACCGGGCTCAGATGAAGTAAATTTTCTTCCTTTTGCTTCTTTGTATTCTTTGGTTTCTTTGCCTTTAGGAATTACTGCCGAAGCTAACTTTACACCAGAAATAGACATTCAGGGTGTTGAGTTTAGGCATTTAAGTTTAGCCGGAAAGTGGGAAGTGACTTCAGTGGTGACCTTGCCTTTTAAACTGGCTGTGCGTGGTTTTTTGGTTTCAACACAATTAGCAATTGAACAGACCTCTTCTGGTTCGAGCACATTTACTGGTGAAGTTGAGTTTGAGCAAACGCAAACAGGTTTGCAGGTGATTGCTGGTGAAAAGTATGGACTGCTTGAGCCTTATGTGGGAGTAGGGCTGGTTCGTTCAAGCGGTGATTTGAAGGCCACAGGATCTGGAACTATCTTTAATTCAGCTGTGACTTTAACTAATAGTGCAAAGTCAGACGCGACAAGTCTTCAAGCCATTGGTGGTTTACAGCTGAATTTACTTCTGGTGAAGACAGGCATTGAATACGTTCATGCTTTTGGGGCAAGTCATTTAAATGCCAAAGTGGCTCTTTCTTTTTAGCATAAAAACAGTTTTCTGTATTTTTAAAAAGTCTACAATTTACGGTGACAGAAACCGTCACTATTAGCAAATACTGACGGTTTTAGTGTTCAATAAGTGGGTCTACCCCATTTGCTTTGCCGTAGAGCTCATAAAATGCTGGTACGATTTGTGAATTTATCTAAAGGAAACCCCTGGTCGGATGAAGGAGTAAATTGTGAAAAAATCAAATTTATTTAAGGCTCTCTGTTGTAGTCTTCTGGCAAGTTTTCTCGTCAACTGTGGCAAATCAAGTTTTCAGACAAGAGAAGGTTCGGATAATCATGTCATCCCGACAACAACTGGAGTTCCAAATTACCCTCAAGGTCCTGAACCTGACAATTGTATTTATCAACATGAAGCCATAGGTAGTTTTTCCTACACCGTTCATGGCCATAATAATGTGCAGTTGTACTGGAACCCTTTTCATTCACAAACTTATCCGGTGGCTTATTATCAAGTGGTTGTAAAAGATAAGTTATCTGGGCGTATGTTTGCAAGTCCACTCATACAAGAAAAACCACCTGGCGATCACAGTTACCATACATTTTATATGGATCCAGAAGTTATAGGAGTTGAAGGTCTCCCAATGAAAAGCTACTTTGTATTACAACCAGGAGAAGCTTATTGGTATGATATTACGGCTTACAATTCTTATGGTCATGCTGTGAATGTAACCCCTAGAGGAATTGACATATCGCAAGTGGGTTACCCAAGGCATCATCGTGAAGCTGGATTTTGCCGCGATTACAAATATGATTTTTATCCAGGTTATCAGTAATTCATTTATCAAAAGCCCTAATGAAAAATAGGGCTAAAACTTATCATCAATAAAATACTCAGACCATTGAGGGAGTTGTGCTTGAGAAAGCCTGGCGTGGCAAATAGTTCCTCGGCTTCCTTTTTCTTGCTTATGAATTGTTGTGACACGAGCCAACTCATAAATTTTGTGTTCCATTTCATGGGGAAAGTAAAGAATCACCTCGCTATTTAAGCTCAATAAGGTGGTTGACATAAGTTCTTTGAGTTTTTCAAAGCCTTCGCCAGTCACAGCGCTAGTGAAAACTCTATTTTTTTGATTTACACTGAATTGATTTTCAAGATTAGCTTGGTCGAGTTTGTTGAAAACATATAGGCAAGGTTTGTCATGCCATTTGAATTGTTCAATGAGCTTGTCTACAATTTCAATCTGTTTGTTGAGTTGCGGGTTTGATAGGTCAACCACATGAATAAGAACATCAGCTTCTGCCGACTCTTCCAGTGTGGCTTTAAAGGCTTCTATTAGATGAGTCGGTAAATTTCTGATAAAACCGACTGTGTCTGTGATGACCACCGGGCCGTGGCCCTCTAAGTGAAGTTTTCTCGTCGCAGGGTCGAGGGTCGCAAAAAGTTGATCTTTGGCCAGTAGTTGCGAGCCCGTTAGCCGATTGAGTAGGGAACTTTTTCCTGAGTTTGTATAGCCAATCAAGGAGAAACTAGGAACTTGATGTTTTTTTCTTTTATTTCGGTGTTGTGCTCTGTGCTTACTTACATTTTCTAGTTTCTTTTTAATAATTTTAAGGCGGCGGCCAATAGTTCTTCGGTCTATTTCAAGAGCGGTTTCTCCAGGGCCTCGGGTGCCGATACCTCCTCCTTGTCGAGATAAAGAGCCTTGCCAGGCTCCTACCATGCGAGGGAGTTGGTCCAATAACTGAGCGAGTTCAACTTGTAGTTTCCCCTCGTAGCTTTGTGCCCTTTGAGCAAAAATATCTAGAATGAGTTGAGGGCGGTCTAAAACCTTTAAGCCCAATTCTTTTTCTAAGTTTCTTGATTGAATGCCTGATAGCTTGTGATCTATAATCACTAAAGTGGCTTCTTGTTCAGAGCACAGTTCTTTAAGCTCTTGAATTTTACCTTTTCCAATTAGAGTGGCTGCTTGAAACTGTGGGAGAACTTGCGTGATATTGGCTACGACTTCGCCACCAGCTGCAAAAGAAAGGTCTTCAAGCTCAACCAAGCTTTCTTTCATATCACTAAAGGAGTCAGATTTTAAGCTGACTCCAACAACAATCACTCTTTCCGTGGGCTTATTTTTTTCGACCATTTTTCTTTGGTCGCTTAAGCCTTTCTGCATAGGCCTGACATTCAACGGCTGTTAGCACAATGGTATTGATAACATCTTGAACGCCACAGGTTCTTTGCATGACATTGGCAGGTTTGTTAATACCAGTTAAAAAAGGCCCCATGACTTCACATTCACTCAATTGCTGAATCAACTTATAGCCTATATTGCCGGAGTTAAGGTCGGGGAAAACTAAAATATTAGCGCCATCTTTGATTTCACAAAACGGAAATATTCTTTCAACAATAGATGGGTTAATGGCGGTGTCGGCTTGCATTTCTCCATCGACAATTAAATTGGGGCTAATTGTTTTTACAAGCTCAGCGGCAGTTTTCATTTTTAAGGACGAGCTGTTGTGGGCCGTGAAGTTAGAAAAGCTTAGCATAGCGACTTTAGGTTCAATGTTGTAATACTTAGCAACTCGAGAAGCACTTAAGGCTATGGTTGCTAAGTCTTGTGCAGATGGGTCTATGTTTAACGTTGTGTCTGCTAAAAAGTAAAGTTTGTCTTCAAAAAGAATGATAATAAGGCCAGCGGCAACTTTCCATTTGTCTGGACCAATAATCTCTAAGATAGGGCGTACACAGTCGGCATAATTTTGCACTGCTCCTGAAATCAAACCATCAGCTCCACCCTCGTTAACCAGCATAGATGCAAAATAGTAAGGGTCTTTCATTAAGCGTTCGGCTTCGGCGAGCATGACTCCCTTGCGGTGCCTCATTTGATAAAACTTGTCGACATAGTCATTGTACTTTTCAAATTGAGTGGGTTCAAGAATGTCAACGTTGGCTAAGTTTTCTAAGTCGAGAGTTTCTATTGTTTTACGAATAGTCTCTTCTTTTCCTAGTAAAATAGGCTTCATGACTTCTTCATGTGAAATCGTATTGAGAGCCTTTAAAATTTTAGAGCTGTTTCCTTCTGGGAAAACAAGTGTTGGAACTGGCTTTCTGTGTTTTTTAGAAAAAGATTTAATTCGATTGATGTTGGCTCGAATAAAACCTTGTCGAAAACTTTGTGCGGCTTCCAGCTCTTCTTTGTAAAGCTCTAAATTTTTAATGGGTTTTCGAGCCACTTTAGTTTCCATAGCTGCTTTTGCAACAGCAGGAGCCACGGTTGTTAAAACACGGTCATCAAAGGGTTTTGGGATAATGTAATCAGGGCCAAAGGTAAAAGATTTGTTGTCATAGGCTTCAGACACAGAATCTGGGACATCTTGTCTAGCCAGTTCGGCTAAAGCTCGGGCTGCAGCCATTTTCATTTCTTCATTGATGTGTGTGGCCTGCACATCAAGAGCTCCTCTGAAGATAGACGGAAAACCCAAAACGTTATTAACTTGGTTGGGAAAGTCGCTACGCCCGGTGGCCATGATAACATCAGGCCTTACTTTTATGGCTGCTGAAGGTAAAATTTCAGGGTCAGGGTTGGCCATGGCAAAAACTATAGGGTTTTTAGCCATGCCTTTTAGCATGGTTGGTGTGAGAGCTCCGGCCACACTGAGGCCACAAAAAACATCGGCGCCTTTTAAAGCTTGAGTTAAAGTTCGATCTTTTGTTTTTAAGGCGAATTGTTTTTTATATTCATTCATTCCTTCTTGTCTTTCGGAATGAATCACGCCTCGGGAATCACACATTGTAATATGTTTTTTTAAGACTCCAATTTTCATAAAAAGTTTTGCGCAGGCAATAGCTGCGGCCCCAGCTCCGTTAAAAACAACCTTAACATTTTTTAATTTTTTCTTACTAATTTGGCAGGCGTTAATTAGGGCGGCGGCTGAAATTATGGCGGTTCCGTGTTGGTCGTCATGAAAGACGGGTATGCCCATTTCTTCTTTCAGTCGTTCTTCAATGATAAAGCAATCTGGAGCTTTAATGTCTTCAAGGTTAATGCCGCCGAAAGTAGGTTCTAAAGCTTTTACTGCTTGGATGAATTCTTCGGTGCTACTGGTGTTAAGCTCAATATCAAAAACGTCAATGTTGGCAAATTTTTTAAATAAAACACCTTTTCCTTCCATGACTGGTTTACTGGCTAGGGGGCCAATATCACCTAAACCTAACACGGCGGTACCATTAGTGATGACGGCGACCAAATTACCTTTAGTGGTGTAATCATAAACTTTGCTTGGGTTTTTAAAAATTTCTTTGCAAGGAGCGGCAACTCCAGGAGAGTAAGCCAGTGAGAGTTCGTATTCTGTGTCACATTTTTTACTGGACCTTACGTCGACCTTTCCTGGTTTTTCAGAAGAGTGATAGGTTAAGGCTTCTTTATCAAAATTATTTGCCATAAGATTGCATCCTGTTGTTAAAAAATAAGTGGCTCTTTTAATATTATAGTTTGTAAAAAGCACCTATATTATTAAGTGCATGTGTGTTTTTGGCAACTCTAGCATAGCCAATCCTTCTTGGCTTTTTTTAGTCGTTGTATGATTCGTCGCATTAGGAGCAGAATAAAGAAAGTAAATTCCTAGAACTAATCAAGAAATTGAACATAACAAATCAAAAGGCGGATCGTTTATGTCTAGAAACGTAGTTATTGTCGATGGGTTAAGAACACCTTTTGCAAAGGCAGGAACTGATTTAAAAACCATACATCCAGCTGTTTTAGGTCAAAAAGCTCTTTCCGAGCTGATAGCTAAAACCAACCTAGATACTGAACTTGTCGATGAAGTGATCATTGGTAACACAGGGAGTCCGAGCGACAGTGTGAATATTGGTCGTGTGGTTGCATTGCGTTCAGGTGTTCCCCTAAAAACATCTGCTTACACCGTTCATAGAAACTGTGCCTCGGCCTTAGAAAGTGTAACTTCTGGCTACGAAAAGATTAAATCCGGAACAATGGATGTTGTCTTAGTGGGAGGTACAGAAAGTATGTCGCAGTTGCCCCTTCTTTTTTCGGCGAAGTTTCAAGACATTTTTGGGGAGTTTGCTTTTGCAAAAACCTTGGGCAAAAGATTAGGAGCTTTGAAAAAACTAAAGCTTGCTCACCTTAAACCAAGAATTTCTGTTGTCGAAGGTTTAACGGACCCTTTTGCCGGAATAAATATGGGCCAAACAGCAGAAATACTGGCTAAAGAGTTTGGCATCACACGTGAGCAGCAAGATACTTTTGCGGCTCGCTCTCATAATTTGGCTGTAGAAGCTCAGAAAAAAGGTGCTTTTAAAGAAGAAATTACTCCTATGTTTGTGCCGCCAAAATTTAAAAAAGTGATTCATCAAGATATAGGGCCAAGAGATGGTCAATCTGTTGAAAAATTAGCAAAGTTAAAGCCTTACTTTGATAGAAAGTACGGATCTATCACTGTTGGAAATGCTTGTCCGTTAACTGATGGAGCGGCCATGTTGCTGTTAATGGAAGAAGAAAAAGCTAAGAGTTTGGGGTACCAGCCTCTAGCAAGAATTAAAGGTTATGCTTTTGCCGGTTTAGAACCTGAAAGAATGGGTTTAGGCCCTGTGTATTCAACACCTATTGCCTTAAAAAGAGCCGGTCTGGAATTAAAAGATATGGACCTCATTGAGCTTAATGAAGCTTTTGCCGCTCAAGTGCTAGCTTGTAACAAAGCTTTTGCTAGTGATGAGTTTTGTCAGTCAAAGTTAGGTTTATCAAAAGCTATGGGTGAGGTTGATATGGATAAGCTAAATGTAAACGGTGGCGCCATAGCCTTAGGTCATCCGGTGGGGGCTACTGGTACTCGTTTGGTTTTAACTGTAGCTAAAGCTTTAAAAGCGCAAAAGAAAAAGTATGGTTTGGCCACGCTGTGTATCGGTGGTGGTCAAGGTGGAGCCATGGTTGTTGAGAATATGAATGTCTAAGAATTTTTTTAGTGAAAAAAGGAAAAAATAATGAGTACAATCAATGCATTGAAAATAATTGATAAAGGTGATTATGCACTAGTTGAGTTTGATCTTAAAGGAGAGAAAGTCAATAAACTTTCAGGCCCTGTGATGGAACAGCTGAGGCAAGTGACTGATGAGCTCAAAAAATCTAATTATAAAGCCGTTGTTTTAAAGTCCAAGAAAAACAAAATTTTTATTGCCGGGGCTGACATTGAAGAAATTCAAGGCATCAAAGATAAAACTGAGTGTAAAGACCTTTTAATCAGTGCCCATAATATTTTTAATGCTTGGGAAGATTTACCAATGCCCACGATTGCTGCCATTGACGGGGCTTGCTTGGGGGGCGGGTGTGAATGGGCACTGGCTTTTGATTATCGTATTGCTACTTTGGATAAGTCGACTCGAATTGGTTTACCCGAAGTAAAGCTGGGAATTTTTCCAGGTTTTGGTGGCTGTATTCGTTTGCCTCGTATGATTGGTATTCAAGCAGCTCTAGATATAATTCTCGCAGGAAAGTCGGTGGTTGCCAAAAAAGCGGCCAAACTAGGCTTAGTTGATGAGGCTGTACCAAAAGAAATCTTAGATCAAAGAGTTGAGTTGTTCATTAAAGACATAACCATGGGCAAGAAGAGTAAAAGACAAAAAAAGTTTAAACCTCGTGGAAAAATGGCTGCTGTTTTAGAGTCTTTTTTAGGGCGTGGTGTTGTGTTTTCTCAAGCGAAAAAAATGGTGCTCAAACAATCTAAAGGTTTTTATCCAGCTCCGTTGAAAGCTTTAGACGTTGTAAAAAAAGCGTTTGGTCAGTCTCGAGCTAAGGCTCAAGAAATTGAAATGAATGCTTTTTGTGAAGTCGCTGTGACTGATGTGAGCAAAAATTTGATTAATGTTTTTTATTTGCTTGAGGCTGTGAAAAAGAAAACCGGCGTCAGTTCCGACATCAAGCCCAAAAAAATCTCCCACTTGGGGGTTTTAGGTGCTGGTGTTATGGGAGGTGGTATTGCTCAGTTGGCCGCCGATAAAAACTTTCCTGTAAGAATGAAAGACATCAGTAATGAAGCTCTTGCTATTGGTTACAAGCAGGCCAGTGATATTTGGTCTAAAAAGCTTAAGCGTCGAAGAATCACTAAACATGACTATCAAAAAAAGATGAGCCTGATTGGTAGCGGTCTTGATTATTCTGGTTTTAAAAAAATGGATGTTGTGATCGAAGCTGTTGTTGAAGACATGAAAATAAAAAAGCTTGTGATTGCCGATACGGTTAAAAACTGTAAAGACGATGCCATCATTGCCACGAACACATCTTCGTTGAGTGTGACGGAAATGTCGGAAGCTCACCCAAAGCCTGAAAACTTTGTGGGCATGCACTTTTTTAATCCTGTTCATATGATGCCATTGGTTGAGGTTATTCGTGGAGCTAAAACAAGCGACGAGGCAACAGCCACGATTTTTGATTTATCAAAAAAAATGGGTAAGACACCAGTCGTGGTTAAAGATGGCCCTGGTTTTTTAGTCAATCGCCTATTGCTTCCTTGGATGTCTGAGGCTTTATTTTTACTCGAAGACGGTATGAGCATAAAAACACTGGATCGTTTTTTTACTCATAAATTTGGTATGCCTATGGGGCCTTGTCGCTTACTAGATGAAGTAGGGCTAGATACCAGCATAAAGGTTCTTAAAATTTTTCAAAACTCTCTTGGGGAAAGAATTCAGGTTTCAGCCCTAGCGGATAAAATTAAAAGTACCGATCGATTAGGAAAGAAAAACTCAAAAGGTTTTTATAAGTACGATGAAAGAGGAAAGGATATTGAGGCTGATGAGTCTATGTATAAAGACCTTGGAATCAGCTCTTCGCGTTCAGACAGTTTAAGTCAAGAAGAGTGCATTGAGCGCGGCATTTACCAAATGATCAATGAAGCCGCAAGAGCCTTGATTGAAGATAAAATTGTTGAAACCGCAGGTGAGCTTGATTTGGCTATGATCATGGGAACTGGATTTCCTCCTTTTCGTGGAGGCTTACTAAGATATGCAGATCAAGTAGGCATTAAGAAAATTGTTGAGTCTTTAGATGGTTATCATAAAAAGTTAGGAATTCGCTTTGAGCCATCTCAAGCTTTAAGAGATATGGCTGCTAACGATAAAACTTTTTATTAATAGTTATTCGGGGCAAGAAACGGCCCCTTAGCTAGCGCTTATCAAAGTCTTATTTTACTTTAATAACGTAACTTTCACTTTTGTGAAATTTTCCTTTTTTATCTTTCACTTGAATATAAAATTCACCAGCATGATACTTGTTCAGTTTTTTTAGTGAAAAGTTCAGCGTTTTTTTCTTTTTAATGAGGCTTCCTTTTTTTCTTCCAGGAGGCTTATGAAACCAAAAAATTTGATAATTTTTTAAGCCACTTACTGTGTAGCTCATCTTTACTGGCGTACCTTTCTTTTGAATGATTTGAGTGTTTTTTGTGGCGGTAATTTGCACAGTCTCTGCTGAAGCTATTTTTTGAGGTGCTTTTTCTTCAGGTTTTTCTATGACCTCTTTGTCAGTGACGACTTCAGCTTGTTCTGTCTGTTTACTTTTTATATCTACGGTTGTTGAGCCTAAATCTTGAGAAGCTATTAAGCTTTTGGGCTTAGTTTCGTTTGTGTTTATTTCATCTTGCTTGGTTTCGCTGTCCATAGATGGAGGGGGCGGGGCGGGAACGTCTTTAAGGGCGTTCACTGCTGGTGGCTTGGGTGGGGGAGGGACAACTCTTTCTTTTCTTTTGGTGATTTTTCCGCCATTATTCTTTACATCAAAGTAAATCACTTCGCGTCGGCCTGAAGTATCTTTTACATGTATTTCATATTTAATAGTGGCTCGGTCCTCATAAACAACACTGAAAGTGGACCCATCAAAAACTTTATTGTATTGCCCTGTTTCGGTTTCTTTCATCCAGCTGACATCATAAGGCTCACTACCAGGCGTAACGTCGAGGTTTAGTTTTATAACTTCTCCTTTTTGAATGACAACTTCAGAGTCAGGCTTATGGTTGATTTGAAAAGCTTGGTAGTTGGGGTCTCTTGGTTTTTTATTGAGCTGAGAAGCCGGTGGAGGCGGGGGAGGCGGAGATTTTTGTCCACCAAAGGGCTTCCAAGTAGGGCGTTCAGACTTAGTTCGGTCCTTTTTGGACGGGGAAGGAGAAAAGCTCATGAGAACAAAAATGCCTCCCACAAGAACAACAGCTGCTATTGATATTACAAATTTTTTGTCCATAGTAATTTCTTCTCGGACAGTCGGGTCATAAACTTTGTAGGTGATGTCAAAAAAACTTAGAAAGTCGAGTTTTTTTAACAAAACTAAGGTCTTACCTCTATTTATTGATCGGCTTGTCGAGGGCATCTATGATGAGGCATGAATCTTAATTTTGTGTTTATTTCACACTATAATTGTGATGATTTTTTCAGTTCAAATAAATAATTTGCTTTCATGCCTGTTTTTTAGGTTAATAAAGAATCAAGATGTATGTCGGGGAGGACCTTGTGATTCGAATATTAACTATTTTTATATTGATTGGTGGGCTGTCTTGGTACTGGATTGATGCTGATTTGAAATTATCACAGTATGAGCCTGCAGCGACGCAACCTCCTTATCCGCTTCAAGGTAAGTCTATTCATTCGCAAGTGGAAGACTATATAAAAATGGTGATTGTTGGTAATGTACGGCAAAAAGTACCTTTAGCTAAAAACCTAAACTTCACTCATTTTTCCATTGCAGATATTTCTGAACAAAAACTAAAAGCTCAGTTCACTTATACGTTTGAGGAAAACTCAAAAGGAAAAGATCGCATGCAAGTTGAGGGTTATGCCACTCTTAGTAAAAAAGAGTCAGGTCCTGAACAAGACTATGATATTTGGAAAGTCGATAAGCTTTCGGCCATTAAAAGTCATATTGTGTTTGAAGAAGGCCTAACAATGAGGGTGAGTAAAAAACTCTAAATTTTCTTTAAAGCAGCAAGTAAATCATCGTAAATATACTCAAAGCCTGTATCTAAACTTTTTTGGTTACAAACCTTTTTTGCAGGCGCTTGTCCTGGGTTCATGACGGGGGTCAAATTATTTTTTAAACTCATTGCTAAAGAGTAAAATTCTTTTTTAGTAGGGTGAGTGGATGACAAAACATTGTATACGTCTTGTTCTTTATCAAACGGTTTGTTTAATAAATGAACAAGAAAGCGAGCTAAGTCTTTTGTGTGAGTCATATTGACAGGGTTTTGGCTATTTTCAATAACAGTTGCATTTTTAAAAAAAAGGCCAGGATGCCTTTCAGAGTCAAATAAACCAGCAGGCCTGGTGATTTTTTTGGGACGACAACTTGAAGCTAAGTACTTTTCAACTTCGTACATTCGGCTTTTGGAGTTCATGGGGCTAGACTCCTGAACGAGGCCCGAGCTGTAAATAGATGTTGAGCTAACAATTAAATAGGGAGTTTTTTTTGTAAAAAACAAATCAGCCTTTTGTAAGCTACTAACGTACTCAGGGTGAGGCGGGAAATTCCAAATGACAGCCAGAGGGTCTTCAGGCACTTCTTTTGGGAAAGAAGACCCAGAAGTATAATCAACTTGTTTGATGTCTCTTTGGCTGAAGCTTCTTGATAAGCCTATAACCTCATAGTTCTGTAAAAGAGGGATGAGTTGTTTTGCCAGATGACCAACTCCCATCAAGACGACTTTTTTGTTTTTCAATAACCCCTCTCTTGAATACTTATATATCTTTGCAAGGTCCTAGGTAACCGTCGGCAATACCTTTGTCAATTTTTGATTGATACTTTTTGAGTTCTTTTTTTGTTAAGCAAACCGTTTTTTGACGTCCTTCTTTGTTTATCTTACAAATCATATATGTGTTATGGTAGCCTGATTTGACAAAACTACCAGAGCTGTCTTGTAAAAAACTTCCGTCTCCGACTCTTACAAAAGGGCCTCCTAAACTTTTTTCTTCTTGCTTGTCCTCAGTTTTGATAAGTTTTTTCTTACAAACAAATGGTTTACTAAGTTCTTTTTTTACTTTCTTTTCTTCGGGAGTAGGTGCTTCAGAAATTTCTTCAGGGGTAATGATTTCAGAAATTTCTTCTGGCAGGGGAGCGGTTCTGTTTTCTCCAAGCTCTCTATTAATTTGTTCAATCACTTGGTTAACCTGTCCTGGTGTGGCCTCATCATTAGTAGAGAGGCTTGATAAAGCACCAATGGTGCTGAACTCTGCTTCGCCACAACCGACAAATAGTGAACTGGCTAAAATTAAATAAATTAAGTTCATGAATTTCATAATACGCCTCCTGCGATTGAAAAAAGTTTTACGCAATAGGAAATTGCAAAATATGTGACCTCTTTAAAGGCCCTAATTTGGCGGAAAGTAGAAATAATGGTCAAGTATTAGGTCAGGTTATAAAAAGTTATACGCATTGAATTGAGAATAATAAAACACCAGGAGCCTCTGTAAGCCCTTCTGGTGTTGGTAAGTACAGCCTTTCAGGTTTTTGTTGTTTGTGGTGAGTACGAAGTTCGATATATTTTTTATTAAGTGAATATTTTTTAATCAGCGACCTTATCAAGAAGCCACTGATAATGTTTAAATTTAATTCACTTTTAGATGAAAGACTTATTAGTTAGAAATTTCTTTGTTGAGAGCCGGAGGAATTGTTTCTAGCCAAGGCGGGTGATCGCCTAATAAGTTCTCCCAATCTAACCCAAGACTTTCTAGTCGATATCTTTCTTCTGTTAAATAGCGCAGTTGGTTTCTTTCCGCTGTTTCTCGGCTGGTCGTAAAAGTCGGGTTATTGCAAGTGTCATGAGGGTTGTAGGTGTTGGCGTGGCAAAGACTAAGCTCAACACTATACAAATTATTGGTTTGCTTCAAAATCCATTCTTTTAAAAGAAGGGGCTTTGAACTTTCAATGGCAGGGTCAAAGACATAAATTTCTGAGTTTAATTTGACCACAGGAGCGACATGGTACCACCAGGTCACCTCTCCAGAAAAACTATAGGGAGTTTCCACCCTCAGGTTTCCAAAAATATAAATTTTACTGGTTTCAAGTCCTTCATCGACTAAATTTTTACTGGCAAGATCGGCTCGAATCCAACAACCATCATCTGGATACATCCAGCTTGACCTTCTCATTTTATCATTTTGTTTTATAAACCTAAGGTCTCGAATGTATTCAAAGCCTAACGTAACTTCATCTTTGTCAGACCAGGAAGGCACAGACTTGAACTCAAGGTCATTGTATTTTTTTTTAGCTTCCCAGGCACTTTGCGACGGTTTGGCGGCCCCAGGCGGTTCTTGATGAGGAGACATTGTGTAGCTTGGTTCAAAATTTTTATAATCAATATGAGGAGGGCGATAGGCAGAAGCTCCCCAGCAATAAATAGAACTCAATAGAATAAGAATAGAAAAGAAAAGCTTCATAAAATCCCCCAATTTTAAATGTATAGCTTCAACTTACTTATAGGATTCATGTAAGAGGGTCACGATAAGTTTGTGCTATCTTGCAGCATCACAAAGAAAAAAGCTCCTAGCATTCTTGGGCCTGAAACTTGGGTTAAAGCTTGAGTTATTGGCAGGCGTCATCTATGGTAAATAGCAATATTAATTGAATTTATCCCAAAGGTCTGTTGCTCAGTATGAACCCAGATTTCCAAAATAATGCCTTAAAGCCTACACGTCTTTTCTCTGAGTCTTTGTTGGCTAAGTATAAAAAAGTGAGAGATCAGTCTTTGGCTCTTTGTCAGCCCTTGGCCACGGAAGATTTTGTGGTTCAGCCGGCGCCTTTTGTAAGCCCACCTAAATGGCACTTAGCTCATACAACTTGGTTTTTTGAGCAAATGATTCTCAAGCCTTATTTATCTTGTTATACAGAGTTTTCAAGTAACTTTACTCATATTTTTAATTCTTATTATAAATCTTTGGGGCCACATTGGCAGCAAGGTGAACGAGGTTTTTTATCTCGGCCAACCGTTGACCAAATTATTGAGTATAGAAGTTTTATAGATAGTCATATGCAAAAATGTCTTTTACAGTCTCGACCTAAAAACAAAAATGAGTTTTTAAGGTTAGTGGAACTAGGCTTGCAACATGAGATGCAACACCAAGAGTTATTGTTAATGGATATTAAGTATATTTTGGCTTTTCAGCCAACAGCCTCTTCTTATAGTTCTCACTTATCTGATGAATTCAATGCAAATGATAATCAAATACATGGTCCATGGAAGAGTTTTCAAGAAGGCCTTTATGATATTGGTTTTAGTGGTGACAATTTTTCTTTTGACAATGAAAATCCTCAACATAAAGTTTACGTTTATCCTTATGAAATTAGCGAGTCGTATGTAACCAATGAGGAATACTTAGGGTTTATTGATCAAGGAGGCTACCATCAGCCAAAGCTTTGGAAGAGTGAAGGGTGGGACTGGTTAAATCAACAAAGTATTAAAGCTCCTTTGTATTGGCAAGAAACCGCTCAAGGTTGGCAGGAGCAAACTTTGTATGGGTTAACTCCATTGGTGAATCATTGGCCTGTTTGTCATTTAAGTTTTTTTGAAGCCGATGCTTTTGCTCGATGGAAAGGTTGTCGCCTTCCGACCGAGCAAGAGTCAGAAATTTATTTAATGCAATCAAAGTTTGATCAAAATGATGAGCAAACCTATTTTCATGCCACAGATGCATGGCAAAGCCAAGGGCAGTTATGGTGGTGGACGCAAAGTCAGTATGTACCTTACCCAAGGTATAAGCCTTATGTTGGCGCTTTGAATGAGTACAATGGTAAATTCATGTGCAATCAATTTGTTTTAAAGGGTGGTTGTGTTGCAACTCCTCATAATCATCATAGAAGTAGTTACAGAAATTTTTATAAGCCAGAGCAGCGTTGGATGTTTTCGGGGTTACGTTTGGTAAAGGATATAATATGAAAATAACAACCCTAACCCATGAAACTGTTGATCAAAGTCTGGCTCATATTGACCAATTTGCTATTGATGTTTTAACAGGTCTTTGTTCAAAACCTAAAAATATACCGGCTAAATATTTTTATGACGATATTGGCAGTGAGTTATTTCAAAAAATCACCCAGCATACCGATTACTATCCTACACGCACTGAGTTTGAAATTTTAGACGAAATTAAAAATAGCTTACCTGAATTTATTGGTGAAAGTGAAATTGATATTATTGAACTTGGAGCCGGTGATGGTCATAAAACTAAGTTGTTAATTGATGGTTTTCTTAAGAATGACTACAAAGTTAATTTTTACCCTATTGATATATCTGAGAAAGCAATGCTTCTTCTTGAAAAAAATATTGAGCCAAATAGCCAATTAAGTGTTCATGGGATTGTAGCTGAGTATTTTGCAGGTCTTCGCTATGCTCGCAGTCAGTCAAAAAATAGACAGTTAGTTTTATTTTTGGGTTCAAATATTGGTAACTTTAATTTAGCTCAAAACCAAGGCTTTTTACGGCGTTTATGGAAGGCTTTAAATTCTGGTGATTTTACATTAATTGGTTTTGATCTAAAAAAAGATGTGAGTAAGTTTTTGTCAGCCTACAACGATTCAGCTGGGCACACCAAAGAATTTAACTTAAACCTGTTGCGACGAATTAATAATGAATTGGGCGGGCAATTTGATATTAATAAGTTTCAACACTTTGGAACTTATAATCCTAAGCTTGGCGCCATGGAAAGTTACTTGTTATCAAACGAAGACCAAGAAGTTTATATTAAAGAACTGCAAAGGTCTTTTCATTTTCAAGCCTATGAGCCCATCCATCTTGAATATTCTTTCAAGTTTTTAAAAACAGATGTAGAGCTGTTGTCAAAGCAAGCGGGCTTTAATGTTGTAAATCACTTTACAGATAGAAATAACTATTTTGTCGACTCTCTTTGGAGAGTGACCAAAGAAAGCGGTACGTAAATCACTAAACAATATGTAGCCATTTTTTAGAAAAATCAGTTTTTCCAAAATGGGTGTCTACCAGTAATTTTCGTAATTGTGTGCTGAGTTCTTTTTTAGGAAAGTCAAATCTTGTGATTTCTTGTTCATGACTTTCTTGTACTCCAATTTGAGATAAATTAGCTATTGAAGCCGCTGTGCCACAAGCAAAAACTTCTTTTGTTGATCCATCTGTTAGTTTTGTAAGTAATATATCTTTTTCATAAACTCTTATGTTAAGGCTTTCGCATATTTCTATGACAGAACGTCGAGTGACTCCTCTTAAAATTTGTCCGTCTAGTTTAGGGGTAATGACAGAATTGTCTTTCACCATAAAAAAGTTCATTCCTCCAAGCTCTTCAATCTTAGTTTTGGTGCTAGCATCAACATAAAGAACTTGATCAAAGTTGTTCTGAATAGCGTACTCTAGCCCCTGTAAACTAACTGCGTAGTTGGCCGATGTTTTAGCCTCTCCGGTTCCTCCAGGGAAGGCTCGCACAAGATTTTTGTTAACAAGAACTTTCCCACCGGGTTGGTTCGGTTTAAAATATTGCTCAACAATAGTGCTCATAATCATAAACTTATAATTTTGGCTACTCCTAAGCTTTATAACGGGGTCATTAGCAAAGAGTAAAGGTCGAAGGTAAAGGGAAACTCCTTCGTGGTTAGGAATAAATTTTTTACAAGCCTTCACATAATCTATAAGGCAGTTCATAAAAAAATCTGGATTTATCTTAGGCATAGACATTCTATCTGCCGATTTTTCAAACCTTTCGGCATGAAGCTCTGGTCGAAAAATTCCTGTTTGCTCAGAGTTTTGTCGATAAGCTTTTAGACCTTCAAAAATGGACTGTCCGTAATGAAGTGCAGAGCAAAAAGGAGAAAGGCTTAAGGGTTTTAAGTCACTAATGGTGACCTTGTTGGCTGCAGTTTGGTCATGTTTGATGTCACAAGATAAAACAAAAGGTAGGTGAGCTGTGCCAAAGCTTTGTCCGGGGGTGTATTGAAACAAAGCTTTGGGAGAGAAGTTACTTTCCGTTATCATAATTATTTATCCTATATTTTTGTGATCTTATTTATAGGCAGAAGCTAGTTCTTGTCGGGGCAGAAATCAAGGGCTTCATAGCTAAGCTTTGAGTAATGACGAGTTTTTGACTGACCGTTACGGGAGTGTTAGAAAGGACCTATGAGTCGATTATGCTTGTTGTTTTTAGTGTTTAATGCTTGTTTGGCAAAAGCTTCTTATCAGGAATATTCTCAAAGGGCCAGCGAAGTGATTGCTGGCTTGAGCTCTAACTATCAGCAAACTGGTGATTATAAAAACCACTTTTATTCATTAAAAAATCAATCTAAAAAAGCTTTGGTTGTAGTATCTGGGGTGGCTGAACCTGTGATAAAGTATTGGCAAATAATAGATTTTTTCAAAGCAAACTATGATCTCTATTATTGGGATCATTTGGGGCAAGGCAAGTCAGCTCCTATTTTACCCCAAATCAATTCAAAAAAAATACATATTGATAGTTTTAAAACCTATGACCAAACTTTAAAACCTTTTTTAGCTCATTTACGTCCTAAGTACGAAAAAATTCATATTCTAAGTCACTCTATGGGAAGCCATATTATTCTTAGGCAAATAGCTTCACAGTCTCAGCTTATTGATAAGTTTGTGGCTATAGCACCAATGATTGATATCAAAACAGGTTTCATTCCAAAGAGTGTAGCTCGCTTTTTTTTAAAAACTTTTTATAAGCCATTTGATTGGGCTCCTTTTCAAAGTGACCAATCTCCAAAGGCTTTTTTCTTCACCAGTGCTACCGAAAACTTTGAGAACTATCAAAAGTATTTTAAGCAAAAATACCCCAAGCAGCTTAGCACGGGTGTGACTGCAGGGTGGCTTTTGCAATCCTTATTATCCATTGAAAAAATAAATCAATGGGACAAATCTCAGTTAGTGGTGCCCAGTCAGTTTTTTACAGCCGGTAAAGATTATATTGTCAGTTCTAAAGCGGCTCAAAAATTTTGTTCTGACTTGCCAGACTGTCAATCTATTCATTACCCCAAAGGTAAGCACCAGCTCTTGATTGAAAATGAAAGCATCCGCAAAGATCTTTTTGCTAAAATAAAGTCTTTTTTGGCGACTACAGAGTAATCAGTCTTATTGCAAAATATGTCACCGTCAATAAATGAACAGACGCCAAAGCCCTAAGTCTCTGAAATAAGGTGTAATTGTTGGTATTTTTCTTGCGATACCTTAAGATAACTGGAGGAAATGGGAATGAAAACAATGAGGGTTATAATTCAAGTTTTGTGTTGTTTTTTAGTGTTGCAGCTGGTGACAGCTTGTCAGAGTGATAAGGGGTCAAGAAAAGCCAATATAAGAAGAGGAACTGGCGCTGGTAGCACAGACGAATCCATTGATAATTCTGTTTTTGATAAAACCACAGCAACAGGCCATATTGCAGGAGACTACAATGGTCAAAGCACAAATTTGCGTATTTTTAATGCTAACATAAAAGCTTACGCTGAGGCTTTTATGGTTGATCCTTACGGGGACAAATATCCAGAGTTAGCTTTAGGTACCGTTAGTTCTAACTATCAAGATATCACCCAAAGAGAGGGGACGGGTATTCGTTTTCGTGGAAAGATGCAATTAGCCAGTGGTCAAAGTATTAGTTTAAACCAAAGTTATAGTGACCAAGCTCTTGAGCAAATTGAAAACTTTCAAATTTCTATTAAAGGGGACCGGGCAGCGAATGACCGTAATGGTGATTATTCAGCTATTGATGTGCCTTCATCTTCAGGCCCTGGTTTTCGGCTCATTGATTCTTACATCAGAAACAAAAGTGTATACCTCAAGTTTGTTTATGAGCAGAGTTCTGCTCCAGAAGATTTTCGTCCTGAGGTTGCCAATCGACAAACAGCAAGAGAAATGATGTCTCACTCTATCACTCTAGAAGGGAGTTTTTCCAGAAATAAGAATATGTTTGAAGGGGTCGCGTATTACGAAAATTTTTACTATCGTAAGTCAGTTTTAGGAATTTTTTATATTCCAATGAAAGATTTTTTTAAAATTTCTAATTAATTTTTATCTGGATTTTTTATAGGGTTCTCAATAAATAAATGGGGCACTCCCATAGGTTCGTAAGTTTAAAAATTAAATTAAGTGTTTTTTATTCCCCTAAGTGCCATGTCTTCCTGCATGGCTTTTTTTACTTTCTTTTTTAGTTCATGCCTGTTGTCGAAGTTAAGGCCTTTGGTTGGAATGGGCTTTAAAATATGCATACGAACTTTTTTTTGACCAGATTTCCAATGGGGCATAAAAATTTTATGCTTAGGCAGTACTTTGTGAACATCATAAAGAACGACAGGAACGACAGGCATTTGGCCTTGAATTGCTAAGATAAAGGGACCAGATTTAAAGTCGCCGAGAGCTGGAGGGTTAGGGTTTCTTGTGCCCTCAGCGGCTAAAGCAATACTTATTCCATCTTCTTTAACAACTTTTAAGGATTTAGCGTACTCTTTAATGACTTTCTCGCGGTCACCACGAAAAACACGTATTGAGCCAACGGCCTTCAGGCTAGAGCCAAAAACAGGAATTTTATAAAGTTCACTTTTTGCGCCAAAGCGTACATGATTAAGAAGGTTGCCATTAACAACAGGTATATCAATATGGCTGGTGTGGTTAAAGGTATAAAGGCTAGATTCTGTAGGTAGGTTTTCACGACCTTCTAAAATAACTTCTACTCCTGCTAGCCAAAGAACAAACAGGCTCCAGCGAGTCGTAAAAAAGGTGGGGAGTTTTTTGTTTTTAATAAGGGAACAAGTTATAATAGTTATAAGTCCCCATACCACCACTGAGATAGGGATAATAAAAATAAAAATAAGAGAGCGTAGATAAGAAAGTAAAATCATAAGTTGTTCTCATTTTGCATAAAGCCTAGGATTCTTTGCTTGGCTTTTGCTTTTTGTCGCATTTTGTACTCTTCATGAGATGAAGGCCCAGATAAGTTTTTTATATAAGTGTTGTAGTCAACAATCTGAACTTCAAAGGGGTAAAAGAAATTAAACTTATCATTTTCATTAAACTCAAGCTTGATGAGTTTTCTGCAAATAAACTTAATAAATTTATAATCTCTGCCAGTAAATTCATTGGGTTTGACCAGTAAATCTTCTTTATTCATGGTTTGTTGAAGTTTGGATTGTAAGTGAGATTCAATCTCTTCGTGACTTAAATTTTTACCCTGGGCTTCACTGAGCGTGTCTATAAATAATTGAATAGGATATAAGCTGTTATTAGATTCGCTATGTATAATGTGAAAAATACCAATAACATTATGGTTCACCAAATACTTCATCACACGAAAACTATCATAAACACTTTTTGTGACAAAGCGGACACCAATTTTATCAAGAATAGTAAATGCGACTTGCTCTGGTTTAGCCAATAGCTTTGTGACCGAGGAATCGGAACGTTTAAAATTTTTTTTAGAAAACTTATGTAAATGAATTTTCTCTTGGTTGTTGCCTCCGCCCAAAATATGCCCGCCTTGAATTTTGTCCTCAAAAATATGTTGGCGAAAGGGCTTTAAGATTTGATTTTGAATTTTCGTAGAAAATTGGGCAAAGAGATCATTGTCAAGGTGAACAAGAACATGAATCACTTTTAAAATTGCGCAGGCCCAATTTTGAATATGTTTGTCTGTTTCTAGTTGGCTACTGGCATGAACCAAAAGATGCTGTAAAGACTGTAACTGAGCTGGGTCAGCTAAGCAACGAGGGATGTTTTCTTCTTGGTCTTCCAATAAATAACTTTTAATGTAGGAAACAGCTCTTGCGTAATAGTCCCACAGTTTTTTTTCATCTTTTGGTTTTGTGAGATCATAGCCATAACCCTTTAAAAAGCTTAAAGCATCTTCCTGATTTTTAATTAATGATAGAGGAAGATCCATCGGTGGGCGCCCACCAATGAGGGCCTGAAAAATATTTTTATCAAAAGTAGGTTCCATGGTTATTATCTTATAATTTTTTTTTAAGACTGCAATTCTTTGCCTAAAAAAGTGGGAGATCGTTTTACATTCTTAGTAATATTAAATTTAGCCTTGACTTTGGTCCAAAACCGAGAAGTTGTATTATTTCTGCTGCCAATTCAAGTTAAAATAAATAAGTTATGCAGTTGAAAGTTTTTTTGTTTGTTATTCTGTTTTTCTTTTGTCCTTGGAGTTCTTTCGCTGAAATTTTAGGCGAATTTTCTTTTGAAGAGTTAGTACTTAATGCCTCTTATGAATACACCGACCCTAAGTTAAGTCGGTTTTCTTTGGATGGAAGTGTACTTTCGGTTAAGTGGGAAAAGGAAAAAAATACGTCTGTCACTTTTGGCTTGGGCCCGTTAACCTTACTTAATCGAACCATTTATTTTGCCAAAGACGGAGAGGATCAGTTTGGTTTGATCGAAGCAAAAGCAAGCTACAGAGGGGCCTTTGGTGAAATTGAAATGGGACTAATCCCCATTGAGTTCTCTCTAGAAGGAAGAGTGAAAGAAGGCTTACGTGATTTTTACCGAGGAATGGTTTTTCGTCAGCGACTCATCGGTTTGCGAGACTTTGGGATTGCTTATGCTATTGAAAATAATAACTTCTATACTCGGCTTATGATTCATAACGGTGAGGGAAGAGCTGAAAACCCAGATGGCCGAATCTTTTATAGCTCTTACTGGGGATGGGTGAGTAAAAACTTTGAATTTGGCATTTCCGGGCAAACGGGAGATGTCAAAGTAGAGTCCATTAATCCGACTTTGGCAGATAACTTTGAATTATTCAATTTGAATCATACATTAAAGAGTCGTTCTGGAGCGATTTCAGTGAAAGCTGTTTCGCAACATTTAGATCTGTCCTTGGAGTATTTTCTTGGGCAAGTTGAACAAAATGAAGTTATTAAGAAATGGAACTCTTGGCATGCTGATATAATATATAAAACATCTGGTCGGTTAGATATACTGGCTCGTGCTGATTATCTTGACCCTAATCGAGATATCAGTTTAAACGCCCTTCGTGAGTTTACTCTTGGACTATCTTTGCGAGACAAGCATAAGAATAGCCGATTATTTTTATATGCGACCAAGGTCATCGATGAAGGTGATGAAGTTCCTAACGATCGCTACTCTTTGGTTTGGAGATTACAGCCAGAATTTTTAAAGTGATTAGTTTTTCATTTTTCTTAAATTTTATTTAATTTCAAGTCAAATTTTTCGCAGTTCGAGCCATTGTCTTGTGTGCATTGTTCCAATTTGTTCCTTTTTAACCTCTTCACTTCTTACAGTTGGCCTTTACATGGACAAAATTAGTTGGCCGTGATTAAATCCCACCCAATTTCAGGATTTAAAAATTTAAAATAAGGAGATCTCATGTTTGAAAAAGTGGGTATTGTCGGAGCCGGACAAATGGGGAATGGTATTGCACAAGTTGTGGCGGGAAAAAACATTCAAGTTGTTCTTGCTGATGTTTCTTCTGAAGCCCTTGAAAAAGCTTTGGCCACGATTTCTAAAAGTTGTGATCGTTTAATTAAAAAAGAAAAAATATCTAACGCCGATAAAGAGAGTCTATTATCAAAAATTTCTTGTAGTACAGATATGAAGGACTTAGCTGATTGTGATTTCGTTGTTGAGGCTGCAACAGAAAATGTAGACCTCAAACTTAAAATTTTCTCGTCCCTAGACAAAATTTGTAAAAAAGAGGCTATTTTATGTTCGAATACATCTTCCATTTCAATTACTAAAATCGCAGCTAGTACAGGGCGCCCTGAGCAGGTTTGTGGTATGCACTTTATGAACCCTGTTCCTCTAATGAAATTAGTAGAGGGTATTAAAGGTTTACAAACAAGTTCTGAAGTATTTGCTAAAACAAAGTCTTTTGCTGAGCACTTGGGAAAAGTCTTTGTTGAAGCCAATGATATGCCCGGCTTTGTTGTTAACCGTATCTTAATGCCTATGATAAATGAAGCCATATATACTTTGCATGAAGGGATTGGCAGTGTCGAAGACATTGATGCCGCTATGAAGCTGGGAACCAATCAGCCTATGGGCCCATTGACTTTAGCTGACTTTATTGGCTTGGACACTTGTTTAGCTATCATGGAAGTTTTGCATGAAGGTTTAGGAGACACTAAGTACAGGCCTTGTCCGCTATTGGTTAAATATGTTGAGGCTGGTTGGTTAGGTCGAAAATCAGGACGAGGGTTTTATAATTATGAGTCATGAATTTGTATTGTCTGAAGTGAATGAAAAGGGTGTGGCCACGGTCACTTTATCTCGTGAAAAAGCTTTAAATGCTTTAAATCAAAAAGTTTTATCCGAGCTGAAATCTGTTTTAAATGATTTAAGAAGTGATGCTCGTGTTGGGGCCGTAGTTTTAACAGGAGCAGGAGATAAGTCTTTTGTTGCTGGTGCAGATATAAAAGAAATGCAAAATCATACTCAAAAACAGGCCGAGGAAATGTCAAAATTTGGCCAATCCATTTTTGCCAGTATTGAGTCTTTAGGAAAGCCAGTTGTAGCGGCTGTTAATGGTTTTGCTTTGGGCGGTGGTTTTGAATTGGCTATGTCTTGTAGTTTTATCATTGCCAGTGAAACGGCTAAGTTTGGTTTACCAGAAGTCACTTTGGGTTTGATTCCAGGTTACGGTGGAACACAAAGACTTCCCCGGTTAATAGGTTTACAAAAAGCCAAGCGAATGGTTTTTTCTGGTGAAATGATTGGTGCTCAAAAAGCTTATGAGTGGGGTTTAGTCACTGAAGTGGTACCTCTAGAAGAGTTGTTAGCTGTCTCCCAAAAAATAGCTGAAAAGATGGCTCGATTGTCTCGCCATGGAATTGCCCATGCTTTGCAATCTATGGAAGAGGGTATTCACTTACCATTAAAAGAGGCTACTGATGTTGAGGCTTTTCATTTTGGCAAAGTTTTTACTTACAGTGATAAAACAGAAGGAATCAACGCTTTCTTGGAAAAAAGAAAAGCAAAATTTAGTTATTAACAAAAAAGGCAAGTTATGAGTTCTTATCAGCTGAAAAACCCTGTAAAGGTGGTTACCGCCGCCTCTTTGTTCGATGGACACGACGCGAGTATAAATATTATGCGTCGAATTTTACAAGATATGGGCGCCGAGGTGATTCACCTTGGTCATAACCGATCAGTCAAAGAGGTTGTAAAAACTGCTTTACAAGAAGGAGCCCAAGGGATTGCAATCAGCTCTTATCAGGGCGGCCATATGGAGTATTTCAAATATATGAAAGACCTCCTGGATGAAGCTGGAGCTGGTTATGTGAAAATTTTTGGCGGTGGTGGTGGTGTCATCATCTATGAAGAAAAGGCTGAACTGGAAGCCTATGGTATTTCGCAAATATTTCACCCTGATGATGGTCGTAAGCTTGGCTTAGAGGGTATGATTGAAATGATCATACGTGCTTGTGATTATAACATTAGTGATGTGTCTAAAGACTACCAACCAAGTGTCACTTCTTGGTTAAACCAAGAAGTGATCGACCACCGTAAAATTGGTCTTAACTTGTCTACAATTGAAAATAATCAAAAGCTTTTGTTTGAGAGCCCGTCTGCAAACAAAAAGCCCCTAGTGCTGGGACTGACAGGAACGGGAGGAGCTGGGAAATCAAGTTTGGTTGATGAGTTAGTTCAAAGATTTCTAAATCATTTTCCGAAAATTAAAATTGGTATAGTCTGTGTAGACCCTTCGAAAAGAAAAACTGGCGGGTCTTTGCTGGGTGATCGTATTCGCATGAACAGTTTAGCAAGAGATCGTGTGTTTATGAGGTCTTTGGCTTCAAGAGGGGCTGGGTCTGAAATTTCGTCTTCTTTATCTCCCGTTTTACAACACTGTAAAGGTCTTGATTTTGATTTACTCATTGCTGAAACCTCTGGCATTGGTCAAGCCAGTCATGCAATTTTAGAAGTCTGCGATTTAAGCATGTATGTAATGACTTCTGAATTTGGGGCCCAAAGTCAGTTAGAAAAAATTGATATGATTGACTATGCCGACTTCGTTGCCATTAACAAGGCTGATCGCCGTGGTTCTTTAGATGCTCTTAGGGATGTGACAAAACAATATAATCGCTCCCGTAAAATTTTTGATCATGAAGCGACGGCTCCTGTTTTTTTGACTCAAGCTTCAAATTTTAATGACGAAGGCGTGAATCAGCTTTTTCTAGGACTAAGTGAAGAGTTAGCAAAAAACAACAAAGATTGGGAATTATCTTCTGATGTAAAAGATCATATTAAGGGGCGAAAGAAACAAACTGTTGTTCCTGCTGAAAGACAAAATTATTTAGCTGAAATTACTCATGCTGTAAAAAAGTATAAAGCTAGAACCAATGAACTTAAAGAAAAGGCCAGCCAACTTGGAGCTTTCTCCCGTTGGCAAGGAGAGTTTTCAAAAACGGCACAACAAGAGGTCAGCCAAAAGTTAAAAAACCTTAAAGAAAACTTCAGCGAAGAGGAACTTAAGGCTTTAAGTGATTTTGAAAATTTACAAGAAAGGTACTCTGGACAAGACTTTTCTTATACCGTCAGAAATAAAGAGGTTAAGCAAAAACTTGTAGTCAAAAGTTTATCTGGCACCTCAATTCCCAGAGTTGTTGTCCCGAACTTTTCTGATTGGGGAGAGCGTTGGCAATATTTGAGAAGTGAAAACGTACCTGGACAATTTCCTTATACTGCCGGTGTTTTTCCTTTAAAGCGTCAAGGTGAGGACCCCATACGCCAATTTGCTGGTGAAGGCCCTCCAGAAAGAACGAACAAACGTTTTCATTTTTTATCCAAAGGTTCGGCTGTAAAGCGTTTATCAACGGCCTTTGATAGTGTTACCTTGTATGGGCATGACCCAGACTTGCGCCCTGATATTTTTGGTAAGGTGGGAGAAAGTGGTGTAAGTATTGCCAGTCTTGATGATATGAAACGCCTCTATGATGGCTTCGATTTATGTGATCCTAAAACTAGTGTTAGTATGACTATCAATGGGCCGGCGCCAATGATTCTTGCTTTCTTTATGAATACGGCGATCGATCAGCAAATTGAATTTGCTAAAGAAAAATTGGGTCGCTCACTCACAGAAGATGAATTAACCGAAGTAAAAGCAAAAACACTAAGCTCTGTCAGAGGTACCGTACAAGCTGATATTCTCAAAGAAGACCAAGGTCAAAACACCTGTATTTTTTCTATCGATTTTGCATTGAAAATGATGGGAGATATACAAAAGTTTTTTATTTCTCAACAGGTCAGAAACTTTTATTCTGTTAGTATTTCGGGTTACCATATTGCTGAGGCAGGGGCTAATCCAATAACACAACTCGCACTCACTTTAAGTAACGCTTTCACCTATGTAGAGTACTACTTAAACCGAGGCTTAAAAATTGATGACTTTGCACCAAATTTGTCATTTTTCTTTAGTAATGGCCTTGATCCTGAATACTCTGTGATTGGTCGAGTCGCACGTCGAATTTGGGCCATTGCCATTCGAGACTTATATGGTGGAAATGAAAGGTCACAAAAGTTAAAATATCATATTCAAACGAGTGGTCGTTCATTACATGCTCAAGAAATTGATTTTAACGATATCAGAACCACCTTGCAGGCTTTATTAGCTATTAATGATAACTGTAATTCATTGCATACCAATGCTTATGATGAGGCGATTACAACTCCCACAGAAGAGTCAGTAAGAAGGGCTCAGGCCATTCAAATGATTATTAACAAAGAGTTTGGCGCTGCAAAGAATGAAAACCCAATGCAGGGAAGCTTTTTTAGCGAGTGGTTAACAAACAAAGTAGAAGAAGAGGTTTTGGCTGAGTTTATTCGTCTTAATGAAAGGGGGGGCGTATTACCCTCCATGGAAACGCAATATCAAAGAAGTAAAATTCAAGAAGAGTCTATGTATTATGAGCATTTAAAACACTCTGGAGATTATCCGGTGGTCGGAGTCAATACATTTGTCAATCCAAAAACTCTTGAAGAGGGTTATGTGCCAGAAAAAATTGAAATGGCACGAGCCACTGAAACAGAAAAAAACAATCAACTCGATCGAGTGAATCAGTATAAAGAAGATCATAAAGAGCAGGCCTCATTAGAACTTGAGAAGTTAAAAATGGCTGCTTTAAAAGGCGATAATATTTTTGAGGCTCTGATGTCAGCCTCACGTGTGTGTAGTCTTTTTCAAATGACCGATGCTCTTTATCAAGTTGGGGGCGAGTACCGAAGGAATATGTAAACCTCAAGACAAATTCAAGATCAAAAAATAGGCAGGTCTCAGAATATTGAGAGCTGCCTTTTATTTATAAATTTAGAGGTTTTATGAAAATTGTAAATTGTTTAGGCGGAAGTATTTCTATAGCTTGAAAAATATATAATTTTAAGACTAAGCCCTGTGAATTTAAGTAAATATGTTAAGTTACTGAAGTCATATCGATGAAAATGGCCCTTTTAATTAAGTCTTTAAGTCCATTTTTTTTGTTTTGAAATGTAAATAACAATGAATCATTGGAGGGGATCGATGTTCAAGCTTATTATTTCACTGGTTTTTATTTTTAATATGTCTTTACAGGCTCAAACGGTAGAGTCTCAAGGTCAGGCCTTATATCAGCCAGTGACTTGTCCTCAAATTTCATCTGACATATCAGATGCCTTAACGACTTTAAAATCATTTTCAGCCTCGACTTTTGCAGAAGCTGGGTGTGAAGGAGTTTCTGAAGCAACCACGCGTTTAACCTCATTGGTGTCCAACAAACATAAAGCTACTTTTCAAAAAATTATTCAAAAAAAAGGTAAAATGCTAAGCGCCAAAGAGGCAGAGGCTATTGAGAGCTACTCTTCCGAAGTCACTCAACTGGTTGGCGACGTACTTAACTTGGCTGGGTCGTCGGACTGTCCAGTGAGCAAGAAAAAGAAGTCTGTTCTTTTTAGGTCCCTATTAAACCTTTCTTTTGATGCCATTGAAGGTGTTAGCCAAATGGTAGGGCCTTATGGGGCCCCTGTCAGTTTGGGAGTTAATATATTAAAAGGAGTTATGTCGGGGTTTGGAAACTTTAAAAATAAAAATAGTGGATATAACTTTTCCGTGACAAAAGAGGGCCGCGAACAGGCGGTATTATACACAAAAAGCCTTTGTATTTATCACAACTTTAAAAAAGAGGCTGACGTTCTTTTAAATGAAAGTGAGAGAGTGGCCTCCTACAGAAAGCTACAAGATGAACTCGATCGTAAAATCAATACTTTGTTAGCTCCGAACTTTTGTGTTGGTTGTGCAATGATTTATGAAGTTTTTGAGGGTGACGATGACTCTGTATCTGTGGAAGGGATAGCCATGTCTGAAATCGTTAAGAGTGTTGATGATAATAATGGACGCTTTTTGGGATCTCACTTATTAGACGCTTTGCAAACAAGAAGATGGTTGCAGTCACAGTTTCAAAAGTTAGATATTAATTTAGACACCTTTAATGAAAGTATTGGCCCTGCTCTTCTCGGAATAGAGTTAGAAGAAATTGAAGAATTTCTTGTCGATATAGAGTCCGTGCAATTTATGAACTGGTTAAATGATGAAGCCAGAAATGCTTATAATAATTTTTCTAGTAAAGCCAAAAAAGCTTGGGTGAGTGCTGCAAAGAATGACTTAGAAGTTATGCGAATGGGTACGGGCCGACGAGGGTTTGGTTTTAGTCGCAAGAAATCATTGGGAATTCAACCCTCTTTAAGTGTACGTTCAATAGATAACTTTGTTTCTCTATATGACTTTAAAGAGTACCTTTTAAGTGTTAAAGATCAACTTCCAAAGTACTCCATATTTAGAGATGAGTTTTACTTAAACTCTGTTTATAAAAGGAGCATAAACTCAATTAAGGGAGTCGGCCGTTTTTTAAATGCTCAAAATGAGTATTGTAACTTCTTTAGGTCCGCTGGGTTTTATGGCCCAGTTTATGGGGCTTGTAATAATCAAGGCCTAGCTAAAGTTTCTGATGTATTTTACGCAGAAACAGAAGCAGATCCGTCCGTAGCTGGCTGGTTAAAAAATATTACTTCTGTAGGAAATTATAGCGATGTGAAAGTCACTAACCATGAAGCTTGGGCTGATCATTTAAATGATCTATTTGATAAATGGAACTATGTGCAAGGCCAGCATATGCTGAGCATAATTGCTAAATAGTCGATCAACTTACTGGTAGTGGTTTTGTTGTCTGTCTTTAAACTGATGATACAAAACCTCTGCTATGCGAATGCCGTCACAGGCGGCACTGGTAATTCCCCCAGCATAGCCCGCTCCTTCTCCACAAGGAAATAAACCCTTATGGCTCAATGATTCAAACGTTTCAGGGTCACGCGTTACTCGCAAAGGGCAAGATGTTCTTGATTCTACACCAAAAACTTGGGCTTTAGGGTGAATAAAACCCTTCATTGAGGTGTTAAACTTTTCAAAAGCATTTTTTAACTCGTTATTAACTTCAGGAGTAAATAGAGTGTTTAGCCGTGCCGAAACCTCACCAGAGAGGCTGGAAGATTTATGTATATCGCCTTTTTTATTTTTCATAAAATTTTCTAAGGTCTGAACGGGAAGCTCTTTATAGCCACCAGCCTGCTTCACTAAGTCCATGGTTTGCTTTTCAAGTTTACGGCGATAGTTTAAGCCTGCAAATACATTTTTTGGGTCTTTCATATCTAGCGTGACAACAATGGCAGAATTAGCAAAGGGTGAGTTTCGTCGATAATTGCTCATACCATTACAGACAACACCATCGACCTCGGTACTGGAAGATAAAACGTAACCACCGGGGCACATGCAAAAACTATAAACGCCCACACCATTGCTTTTATTGTTATAGGTGAGCTTGTAATTGGCAGAGCCTAATTTTGGATGGTCATAGTAGTCGCGGTATTGAATTTTGTTAACAGCCTCTTGAGGGTGTTCCACTCTTAAGCCGATGGCAAAGGGTTTAGCCTCCATATAGACTTCTTTTTTTCGTAGCATTTCAAAAACATCGGTGGCGGAGTGACCACAGGCCAAAATAACATGAGGGCTTTTAAAAACTTGTCCTTTTGTACACTTCACACCAGAGGTGACTTTGTTGGTAAAGGTGATTTCTTTGACTTTAGTGTTAAAGTAAATAGTGCAACCATGACTTTCTAAATATTCTCTCATAACAGGAATGACTCTTCTAATTTTATCAGAGCCAACATGAGGGTTACTTAAATATTCAATTTCTTCTGGGGCTCCAAACTTAACCAGTTGATTCATAACATATTTAATATGCGGAGATTTAATTCGAGTGATGAGCTTACCATCTGAAAATAAACCAGCCCCTCCTTCACCGTGGCAAACATTATTGTCGGGGTTAAGTTTACCTTTGCGCCAATACTGAGCAATATCTTTAAGTCTTTCTTTGGTTGGGCTTCCTTGTTCTAATAGTATACAGGGAATTCCTCTTTCGACTAATCTCAAGGCAGCAAATAAACCTGCGGGGCCAGACCCTATGATAATTGGCCGCTCATCGTTTGAGACTTTTCGACTGATTTTTTCTAACTGAAATTCAATTTTAGGAGCCTTAGCTCCTTTAGTGTAGAGGTCTAAAGTATAATTAAAGTGAGGAGAATGGCGTTGTCTGGCATCAAGTGACTTTTTCAAAACTTTAAAGTCAGAGTAAAGAGGATCAATTAAACGTAGTTTTTCTTCGAGATCTTCATCGAGATAAACCTTAAGGTTTTCAATTTTTTTGCTCATATTTTAGTCCTAGGCTCGTTTTTAGCAAGCAAATGATAAGGAACATTGACACTACCAAAAATTAATAGTTTTGTCATAAAGCAATCGGTGGTCTGCTCTTGGGCCTCAAAAAAAGGAAATTGTCTTATGAAATTATGGGGTTGGATATTGTATTTTGTTCCAAAAAATTTATTAAGTTTTTTGGTCGGCGTGGTTGTAAGTTTACCTTTGCCTAACTTTTTGCGTTTGGCCTCAATGAAGTGGTTTGCTGAACGTTATAATATTAATATGGAAGAGGCCGAAAAACAGCTAGAAGACTACAAGAGCATTAACGATTTATTTACAAGAAAGTTAAAACCCGGCCTTCGACCTATTGCTGACTCCTCTTTGGTGCACCCTGCTGATTCTGAAATTACAGTGGCTGAAAAGATCATTCAATCTCAGTTTGTTCAAGCCAAAGGAAAATCTTATTCTCTGCAAGGGATTCTTGGGGCTCAACCAGAACAACTCAGTCAATTTGAGGGAGGGTACCATCTTACTTATTATCTTTGTCCGACCGACTACCACAGAGTTCATTCTCCCGTAGATGGAGTGATCAAAGGTTTTTATTATCAGCCGGGTCGTCTGTGGCCTGTGAACCCATGGAGTGTAGAAAGTATTTCTCAACTTTTTGCGGTTAATGAACGAGTGACTATTTGGATTGAAACTCAAGGTGGTCAACAAATCGCTGTAACTTTAGTGGGGGCGACGAATGTTGGTAAAATGACTTTAAGTTTTGCCCCAGACTTTATTAGCAACAATGGTCATTTTCGTAAAAAAATTGTGAAAAATTATGACTCACCTTTGGCCATTAAAAAAGGAGAGGAATTAGGTATTTTTAATATGGGCAGCACGGTCCTTTTATTTTTACCCAAAGGTTTTATCAAAGAGGTTCCGTTTTCTTTGCCTAAAAAAGTAAAATATGGTGAGAACTTCTTTTCAAATTAAAAATAAGACGTCTTAAATATAAAAATGCCCCTACCTTTTGTTTTGATCAAAGTTTGAACAAAACTATATGTAAGGGCATTTTTCTATTAACAATAAATAAAATTAACGACGACCACGTCTTCTTCGGCCACGGTCACGTTCTTTTTCTCTGCGCTCTCTTTCTCTCCCTCTTGTACGATCTTTGCGTCGATCCCTTGGACGGTCTCTGTCTGTACGATCTCTTCCGCGGCTATTATTAATAGCTCTGTTGATGCGAGAAAGGTGAGTGTACTCAAGCTCACTAATAGCCATTTCTTCATAGGCACAAAGGTCACGGTTAGAGTTATTTCTCCAGCAACTCAAACTAGACATTCTTTGTTGCCGCTCTTGAATGTCGGCATTGATATCGTTTCTCACAGAGTACAGGTCTCCGGAGTAATGGTAGATATTGTTTTCGGCGGTATTTATACGGTACTCTTCAATTCGGCAAAGGTCTCTATTAGAGTTGTCTCGCCAGCAAGATAAACTGTCATATCGGCTTTGTGGAATTTCAGCGACGTTTTCTAGAATTGCCAATCCCTCAGACCAGCTAGCCATTGATGTTGCGGCAGTGATTGTGACAGCGAGTAAAGCAAGTAATTTTATCATTTTGAACCCTCCCCAAGGTTTGTGTTGTGAATTTATAATAGGGGAAAGGCCTCTTTTTGGTCAAACGAGCTAAAATCTGTAAGTATCTAAAAAGTAATGCTTTTTGTTTGTTTTTGAGGCCAGTTTGGCTCTGAACTAGTCAAGAGTTGGTGTCAAATAAGGTCGCCGGAGATGTCAAAGCCTTATAAATGCAAAGGCATTTTGGCTCTGGAAATTTACTAAGAATGAAAAAAAAAGAAAATACGTGGCGGCGCGCAATTATTCGCCATCATCACCAATGGCTTCTACAGGGCAGCTTTCTAAGGCTTCAACACACATTTCATCTTCTTCACTGCCGTTAGGTTGCTTTTTAACAAAGGCATGGCCATCGTCTTCATCCATACCAAAATGGTCAGGTGCTGCCATTACACATGCATCACATGCGATACACTCTTTATCGACATAATATTTGCCGGGAATATTGTCCTCAAATTTGTTGTCTTTATCTGCCAAAGCGGGCCTCAAGTTAGGTAAAAATCAAATATATATTTAGCATGTCTTGGTAGGAAAGAGTAGAAAAACTAACGATTTTGTTTATCCAGAACAGGGTTTGCCAATTCAGGTTGATTTCGGTTAGATTGCCCGTGAATTAAAGGGTTTGCCATGGATTTTATAAAAGAAACACAACGCCGTAGAACGTTTGCTATTATTTCACATCCCGATGCGGGAAAAACCACCATCACTGAAAAAATTCTCTTTCAAGGTGGGGTTATACGAGAGGCTGGTGAGGTTAAAGGAAAGTCGGGCACTAAGGCGGCCACTTCTGATTGGATGACCATGGAAAAAGAAAGAGGGGTTTCTATCACCTCTAGTGTTATGCAATTTGATTTTCAAGGTTTAAGGGTCAATCTATTAGACACTCCCGGCCATAAAGATTTTGGTGAAGATACTTATCGAACTTTAATAGCGGCCGACTCAGCAGCTATGCTTATAGATGCTGCCAAAGGAGTTGAAAATCAAACTCGTAAACTTTATGAAGTTTGTAAACTTAGAAAAATGCCCATTTTTACTTTTGCCAATAAAATGGATAGGGAAGGTAAAGAGGCTCTTGAGATTGTTGATGATGTAGAAAGCACCTTAGGAATTACTTGCTTTCCAGTCACTTGGCCGATTGGTATGGGGGATTTGTTTGCCGGCCTTTACCATCGTATTGAAAATAAAGTCTATCACTTTACAAAAGGCCAAGAAGCTCCGGAGGTGATTGAGGTCTCTTCATGGCAAGACCCTAAAATTAAAGAGCTCTGCCGAGAACCCTTCGTTTATGATAAGTTTTTAGAAGAAATGGAACTTCTAGAAGTGGCATTAGCTCCTTTTGATGAGCAAGAGTTTTTGGAGGGTAAAATATCTCCGATGTCATTTGGAAGTGCTAAGTTTAATTGGGGTGTTGATATATTTCTTAAGCTGTTTGCTAAGTATGCTCCTGGTCCTGCACCCAGAAAAACCAGGTCGGAAGAAATTGTTGAACCAACACTCAAAAAGTTCTCTGGTTTTGTTTTTAAAATTCAAGCAAATATGGACAGAAAACATCGCGACCGAGTCGCCTTTGTAAGGGTTTGTTCTGGACAGTTTTTGAGAGGAATGAAAGTCTCTCATGTGCGTTTGGGCCGTGATATTCGTTTGTCTTATGCAAATCAGTTTATGGCCCAAGATCGTGCTACAGTCGAAGAGGCTTTTCCGGGTGATATTGTCGGAGTGACCGACACAGGTAACTTTCAAATTGGTGACACCATCACTGGAGGACAAAAATGGATGTTTCCTGATATGCCAAGGTTTTCACCAGAAGTGTTTGCCAAGCTAAATATTAAAGATCCATTAAAAAGAAAACAAATGCAAAAAGCTGTTTTACAGCTTGGCGAAGAGGGGACTGTCCAAATTTTTGTAGACCCTTTTGTTGGTATACAAGACCCTGTGATTGGTGTTGTTGGCGAGTTGCAGTTTGATGTTCTCCTCTACCGCCTAAATGATGAGTATGGATTGAATGTAAAGCTAGAAAAACAACCTTTCTCTGTAGCCCGTTGGGTTGTTAGTAAAAATAAGGAGCAGCCCACCGCCGTTGGTAAAACAATTAAAGGTGGAACCTTATACAAAGATATCAGCGATAACCCGGTGGTGCTTCTAAATAGAGAGTGGGATTTAAGGTGGCTTGAAAAAGAAAATCCAGAATTAGAATTTAAATCAACAGCGGGGTTAGAATAATGTCGGAAGTATTACTAATTGGTGTTTGTGGTGGAAGCGGCTCTGGTAAAACAACGTTAGCAAAAAACCTGCAACAACTTTGGGGAGAAGAAAAGTCTTCTATTTTATATCAGGATTCCTACTATATTGATCAAAGTAAAAACTTTGATCATGATGGTGGATCAATAAATTATGACCACCCAAGTTCTATAGATTTTCAACTGATGTACGAAGATTTAAAAAAGCTAAAGTGGGGTAAAGACATAGATGTCCCTGTTTATGACTTTGAAACTCACGCCAGAAAAAAAGAAAAAAAATTTTTTGCCAGTAAAAAAATAATTCTTATTGATGGAATTTTAATTTTCTCGCAAGAAGCTATTGTGAACTTACTGGATTACCGAGTTTTTGTTGATACTCCCGAGAGCATACGTTTAGAGCGACGAATAGAAAGAGACACCACTGAAAGAGGAAGAACTAAAGAGGGTGTTCTGAGCCAGTTTTTTGCTCATGTAAAGCCCATGCATGACGAGTTTATTGAGCCATTTAAAGAGCAGTCCTCGGCAATTGTCTCTGGACTAAGGCCTATCCCTGAGCTTGTCAAATTTGTAGATCAGAAAGTACTTCGACATTAAAGAGTTTTTTTTAACGAGTTGATTGTTATATTTTTTCTCATATAGATTCATAAGATCTAAAAAAAATAGTCAATTTTTTTAAATAAGAGCTTACCTGTGTTGGTTTAAAATGAATCAATGATTCTTTTGAAGTAAAATATTTGCAATTAAAAACACACAAGTTAATTTAAGTGCACTAGGAGAGCCCTAGTGCAAGGGCTTTACGTGGCATGTCAAGTTTTGTTCTCTGGTTGATACATTAGAAATAATTAATTTAGTCTAAATTTTAAGCACTCTATTTTTTTTGATCATTTAAAATAAGTTTCCGAGTAACCCTTCGCTTTCAGTTGGTGACGTCTTTGCTTTTCATTAAGTTAAATTTTTTTGGATCGGGGGATTTATGAAATTAATATTAAAAGGAATAATAGCACCAAGTTTAATACTTGCACTTACAGCTTGCGGCGGAGATTTGCAGTCTAACTCGTCTTCTCAAGATGCAATAGGTAACAAAACATCTTTTCCGGTAACGATCGATGAAGGCGTTTCTGAAAAAGTAAAGCAGTTGATTGACGAAGTTGCAGCAGAAGAAGTGGCGACAGAACAAGCCTATACGGACTTAGCTTCTCAAGAAAAGAAAATTAGAAATATTAATATATTAAGCACTATTTTGTCCTTACCCTTTAAAGCGACAACAGAACAGGCTGTTAATGAAAAATTAAAAAATCCAATAAAAGAGATACTTAGCAAAATTTTGCAAGTAGTAGATAAAGCCTATGATTTAGATAACTCTATTCGCGAAAAACTAGAGCAAATTACTGCAGAGTTAGATGAAAGCATTCCTTCTCATGCCAAAGCTTTAGAAAAAATCCAGGAACTTCACTCAAAGTTAGATAGCTTTGAAGAGAAGGTCGATGAAGCTGTGGTTCGTTTACAAGCTGCAAATGAAAGCATTATTGATAAAATCGATCGAAAAATGAAAATGGATTTAATCACTCTTAACCCACGAGCACTTTTGCTAAAAGTACTTAAAGGTTATTTTGATGACTTAAAAAAAGACTTAGCCGCTCGTCTGCTTGATGAAGTTTAAGTTATAGGCAGTGTTTTTTTAACTCTTTAAGCGAGTAACTGGTTTCTCTCCAAGTGATGCTCCTATTTTTTAAATTAATACATGTAGAGCGAATATGTGTGAAACAAAGAATAAGAGCCGCAGGAGACATTAGTAAAAATAGCCACCATTTATGACCAAGTTTGATAATCACTAATAAAAAAAAGAGATGAGCAAATATCAAACTTGTCGCGATGGCATACAGCCCAACAGAATTTAAAAAAAACAAAGATGTATAAGGAAGAATGTGTAGCCAGCCGGTGAAGAAAATAAGCCCAACTAATTTGAGCAAAGAAAATCTAAGGGCGGCAAATCCATTTTTTTCAAGACCTTTTATCATATCCCATGTTGAATCATACCAGTTTAAGGACAGCAGCTCGCGGCCGCTCAGTACCGCCTGTTTAAAACCAGCAGATACAATCAACTTTCCTAGCATAACATCATCAAGAACTTCTAGCCTCAATTTTTTGTGTCCATCAATTTTATTATAGGCCTCTCGCGTGAGCATATTAAAAGCTCCAGCTCCAATATAATGTTTTTTAGTTTTACCAATTTGACTGGGCCTTGTGAATAGTACAAACATCAAAGAAAAATATGTTTGTAAGGCAGATAAAATCAAAGAATCAGATTTAAGCTTAGGCGATAAAACCAAATGGTCTAGTTGGTTTCCTTGAACCCATTTAACGGCAGTGCTTATGGCGTGGCTTTCAAAAAATACATCAGCATCGGTGAATAAAATCAAATCGCCAGTGGCAATATCGGCCGCTTTTTGTAAGGCATTATTTTTACCTAACCAGCCGCTGGGAAGGGTGGATATAGACAGGGGTTTTATAACTTCATATTTTTTGGCAAATTTTGAAATTATTAACCCCGTGTTATCTTTTGATCGGTCATTGACGGCAATGACTTCCAAGTTTTTATAATTTTGATGAACAAGTGATTCTAAACAAGAGGAAATATATTTTTCTTCATCTCTGGCCGTAAAAATAACAGAGACTTTAGGGCATAATTGGCCAGTGGATTTATTTTTTTCAAGTTTTAGCGATATATTTTTAAAAGCAACACACTCATTTATTAAATAAAACCACTGAAAAAAATGTAGAGTACCGATACCGAAAAATACCCATTCTAATGTTGAGGCTGTTAATAAGTTCACGAAAGCTTCTATCCTATTCAATGGCAGTGACTGCTGATTTATTAATCGATAACCTTTTTATTCATTGTACTGTAAAATGAAACCTCGTACACGGCAAAAAATGTAAGCTAGGGGAGTAAATCCACATAAACTTGTCGTAAAGCTAACAATTCTCAGTTTTATAAGTCATTTATTTGTGTTACTTTGTGTGCTATGCGTCTATATGCTGTTTTGATTATTTTAGTGACTTCTATGGCCTTTTTGACGGGCTATGTTTCACTGAGTTTGAAAGATGGTCTCTCTCGGTTTTCCGTAGACACTGGAGATTTAAAGCGTGTTCGTCAGCAGTTTGAAAAGCAGGTAGCTCCCTTAGCCATCCTTGATTTTAAAGATTTATATTACCTTCCAGGGCAAATAAAGTTGGTGAATCCTCTGTATACCTTTTCAGGGTTTAAATCCTTAATCTTTACCAACAAAACAAATGCTATGAATTGTAGTGAAGGCATTTCCTCAAGCCGTAAAAACTTTATTAATACAAAAGAATGGTTATGGAATGAATATGTCTGTGGGTATAGCCAAAGACTACCCTTTAACTTTTTTGTAAAAGCCCCTTATATGCATAGCTCGGGGTTTAGTTACCCTTATTTGGCTATTCAGCTTAATAAAGACATTTTTAGTAGCCAGGATTGGATTCGTAATAATATCCCTTTATTTCATGTGACAGAACTTTCTGAGGTGTCCAAAAAAGTGGGACGTTTGGATGGTTATTATGCTGTGCTAGCTGACTTCAGTAGAGAGTCATTGATCCACTTGTTAAAATCAGAGTCCTCCATTCTTTCCAAAGATAAATATTTAATTCGTACGCATAAAAGAACAAACACCTATGGCCTTGTTTATAAGGTTTACAAACGTGATCATTTGGAGGAGTTTTTAAACTCTAGTCGTTATCGTGTAAAATCGTGGGATCTTTACTCAAATTGCTCCTATCGTGACGGGCAGGTGTGTTGGGTTTATAGCCCTACGGCTTTATCTCGTTTAATTCAGGAGTCTTCGAGTTATTTGTTTTACCTTCTCGTGTTTCTTTTGTCGGTGATTATGTGGATGATTCTTAATCGCATTCGAGCAGACCGCAAAGAAGATGAGAATCGAAAAATGGCTTTAAGAGTACTTACTCATGAGTTTCGCACTCCTGTCACAAGCTTATTATTACAAATGGAAAATTTAACTCGAAACTCTGAAGAGCACTCTGACTTGTACGAAAAACATTTGAAAATTAAAGATAATATTTATCGGTTGAAGCGTTTAACCGAAATGAGTCAGAAATACTTAAGCTCTCAATCAAAGCAAAAAATGATAAAATTTAATAGCACATTAGTTTCTTCATTAAATCAATTTTTTCTAGATATTTTAAGCGAATTTGAAACTGAAATTTCTTTTTCTGGGCTTGTGATTGATCAAAGTTTTTACTTAGATCAGTACTGGATTAGTATTTGTGTTCGTAATTTAGTTGAAAATGCTATTAAGCATGGTCAGGCTCCTGTGACTGTACAAATTAAGAAAGAGGGCAAGGCCTTAGAGATATGCGTGGCCGATGCTGGCCAGGCCACCAGTCTTGATTTGAGTCGAATTAAAAATCCATTTGTAAAAGGAAATAAAAGTGAGGGCATGGGGTTGGGGCTTAATATTGTTTATAGAACGGTCAAAGAAATGGGCGGGAAGTTTGTTTTGCGTAAAAACCCTACTCGTTTTTATATTAAAATAAAGGAAGGTAAAAAAAATGAATAAAATATTATTAGTGGAAGATGATGTCAGTTTAGGAGAGTCTTTAAAACAATATTTGGAGTTTGAAAAGTTTCAAGTGCACTGGTCTCAAAATTTACAGGAAGCTCAGGCCATCTTTGAAAAAGAAAAGCTAGATTTAGTTATTCTAGATTGGATGCTTCCTGACGGGCAGGGCATAGATTTTTTAAGGTCTGTTAGAAAAGAAAATTCTTTTTTACCTGTGATTATGTTAACAGCCCGTACAGACTTAGTGGATAAAATTTTAGGTTTAGAATCTGGTTCTAATGATTATATAACTAAGCCTTTTGAGCCTCGTGAGTTAGTGGCTCGAGTACGTGTGCAGATGAGACAAGAGCAGCCTGCTGCAGTTAAAAGCACGAATAAACTCTCTGTTAATAATATTGTAATAGATAGCGAGCAAAGACAGGTTACTCTTTCAGGTGTGGCCGTAGAATTGACCAAGATGGAATTTGATTTACTAAAGCTATTGGCAGAGGTTCCCAATAAAGTTTTTTCTCGAGAAGAAATTTTAAACAAAGTTTGGGGTTATGAAAACTATCCGACCACTCGAACCGTAGACACTCATATTTTACAACTAAGACAAAAATTTTACGATCATCTTTTTGAGACCGTCAGAGGTATTGGTTATCGTTTAAAATTAGAAGAAAATTCTTAGTGTATGTTTTACAAACAGTTGTCAGTGAACTGACAATTGGTCTTAATTAAAGAGGTAACTTAAGTTCAAGTTTAACGAATACCCCCATAAAGTGTCTATGAGTTAGTAACTCTCTTCTCCTCCCGAGGCCCCGAAAGGGGCCTCTCTCTTTTTGCGAGGATTTTCATTTTGGTTTGCAGTTTTTTTGGCGCAAGACATCATTTAAAATATGGCTTCAGCTGATATACCTTTTTTATGATCGATATTTTGATGGTTGCTGCCTATAAAAAGGAAGTTCAAAGCTTTTTAGAAAGAGCTAAAAACGTAAGTAAAGTGAGCTCTGCTGGCTTGACTTATTATCAAGGGGAGTATTGCCAGCAAAAAATTACTTTTTTAATCACTGGGCAAGGACATAAGAATTGCACACGAGCTCTCCAGGCTATTAAAAAAAAGTGGCCTGCCAGTGAAAGGTCATGGCTAATCAATGTTGGGTTTGCAGGTGCTTTGACAAGCTTTTACGACTGGGGAAGTGTGTTACAGGTGGGCACAGTATTAAGTTGTAGTGGGAAGGTCGAAGGGGATAGTTCTTTGGCGATTGGACAAGGCCTTGCCATAGCTCGTTTGGTTTGTAGTGAAAAACCCATTATGAGTTCTGTTGAAAAAAATAAGTTATTGGCTGTTGTGGAGGCGGATTTAGTAGATATGGAGTCTAAAGGTTTTTTGTCAGTGGCTTTTCATTGCTCAAAAAGAGTGTCTATATTTAAAGTTGTGTCAGACTATGCTGATGAAGAAGCCCCTAGCCTTATTATTAAAAAAAGTTATGAATTAAGCCAAAAGCTTGAAAATGCCGTCGCTAAAATGATTAAAGAGCAATTAGGCCTTGAACCTTAGAAGCTTGTTGGTAAACAGCAATGACATGGTCGGCAGACTCTAAGTTTAATGTTACCGTCATGCTGGTGTAGTTGCCTTTGCTAGAGGCTTTTTTCTCAATAGGGTGGCCAGGAAATAGTTGTTCAACCTCAGTTATTTTTTCTTGAGGAACAATAAACTTAAAAACATAAGCCGATGGCCATTCATACTGACTTTCAAGAAGCTCTTTGAGTTTTGTGAAATTGCCGTCGTCAACCATAGCTAATTACCATCTCTTTGTTTATAGTTTGGTTCAAGTGCCGAGTTTAAAAATGTAATCTAACTAATGCTTAGCATAAAAATAATAAGAAAAACAATGGCTTGACTCTCCTCGTGCAAACCTCTAGGTTACAGATCCAGACACACCTTGTCGCGGGGTGGAGCAGCCTGGTAGCTCGTTGGGCTCATAACCCAAAGGTCGTCGGTTCAAATCCGGCCCCCGCAACCAATTTTCCGATTGGTTTTCTCAAGAGAAGGCAAAAAATCCCAAACTACGAAGTATTTAATATTCAAGAAGCTGACCCTCCGGTTTATTTCACAATATTTCTGCAAAATTCAAAGTGTGGTGCATTTTGGTGCACGCCAAAAAAAAACATACACGTTACGAACTATGGTTGCGGGGACGCGATTTGAACCTACGGGGGTATTTACGATCTGACAGACGTATTTTTTTGGAACTACGGAACTACGGAACCAACTCTCTCAATGTCATCAAAAGTAATTTCCCTAACGTTTATCATTAAAATGAGTTAACAAATATTCTATTAAAAATCAAAAACATTTAGGGGGCTAATTATAAAGTTGCCTTATAGACTTCTGCGGTTCTCTAGTTCGAGATTAAAATATCCTTTCAGCAAAATACCTTTGCGAGATATTTTAGGGGAGCTATAGGTCCAACCCTTAGATTGTTCTAAAAAACCAAGGTCTTTGTACATAGGTAGTGTTTCTTTGTTCTCGTCACTTAAAAATACGAATATCTCTGATGATTTCTCTTTTAGCCACTCGAGTCTTAACTTAGTTAACTCTCTAGCTATTCCAAGTCTTTGCCACTTCTTGTGGACCCTAATCCCTCTTAGGTACCAGCCACTAGGCAAGAGGTTTTTAGTTCCGTACATGCTTTCGTCATTCTCTTGGTCGTAATATCTTGCTCCAGCAAATGCAATAAGACAACTCTTGTCGAAAGCTAAATAGTAAGACCTAATATCAGGCATCTCATCACACATCTTAAACTCGTTTTGGAAAACTGGAACTAAGGAGTCATATGCCTCGGGGTCTCCTACAGAATGTAACTTTGCAGCCGCCAAAGCGTCGGATAAAGCCGATTTCCTGTAAACAAGAGAGTTGAGTTTGTGTTTTCTAAAGTCGCTATCTTTTAGCCGATACCAGACACACCTTTTGTCTTTGCCTGGGTAATCTAAAAAGACATCCTCTCTCTGAAATTCTAGTCCACACTTTTCCATAACTTTTTGAGAGGCAATATTGCTTCTCATGGTTATGGCCCATACTTCCTTTGCGTCTAACTCGTTGAATGCTTTATTAATAAGGGCTTCAGAAACTTCAGTCGTAATCCCTTGCCCCCAAAACTTTTCTTTTAGGCGATAGCCAATTTCTAGAACCTTATAATTATTTATATCCTCTTTTAAAGGTCTTAATTGAAACCATCCTACAAATTCCTTGGAATCCTTAGTTTGTGCCAGCCAATACCCATAAGAACCACCTTCTCGGTCAGGGCATTTCAAAAATGAATTTATTGTATTTAAAACTTGGTCTTTGGAGCTAGGAACACCATCGCTTAGATACTTCATGACAGCCGGTGAACTATCTAAGTCATCAATAAACTTAATGTCTTCAGAGGTAAACTCTCGGAGAAAAATTCTTTCCGTTTCCAAATATATTTTCATTTAGATAAACCTACAAAATATTTAATAAGAAAATCACATGATCTATCGAACTATCTCACTCCAAACTACTGAGTCTTCCTTCAAGCAAGCAATGGAAGAGCCCTTGTTTGAAAATTTAGTATTCTGACAGTCAAATTTTGTCTCTGACACCCCCGATCCATCGGGGTTTTGTTCAATTAAGCGGTTCCCTGGGAAAACCCAATGCATAATTTTTTTGTTTTCAGGGTGAACCGCAAAGCTGTACATATACTGATTTCCTGGCTGATGAGTCGTGATGCTATGGTTGTCAAAATCAATAACGGTGACTTTGTCCATACCATCATGGGAGAATGCAATTGATGACGAGTTTTCTGCATGTGTGGCCACTGAGGTCTTTTCATTCTCGGCATTGATGATCTCTTTATCTTCTTTTAAGTCATAAACAGAAAAAACCATATTGTGGTTGTTTGGTTTGCTGACGATAAGATATCTATCGTCGAGAACTTCAAGGCTGTAGTCCTCTGGCTTCAGTACTATGCTGTGCGGAGCTTCAAACGAATAAATTAAATTACTACTTGAGTTCAACATGTTGATCTTACTTTGGCCGGTCACGCGTTCAATGTAGAATACTCCTGTTTTCGTGGTAAAGGCTGCGTTAGTACTTGGATGGTCTACCTCTGTGGTTTTCATCGTCGAAAGATCTAAATTGATAGTTTTCCAAGAATCAATAACTGAGACAACTTTACTTTCTTTATTGAAGTAAAAGTTCTTGTATTGAAAGGGAGAAATAGTTTCGATAACATTTTTTGTTGATAATTGAATGATGTCAATTTGAGTATTTTTTGTTGAAAACTCAAAAATGGATCTCCTGATAAATAGCAAATCAGCATCTTCATAAACCTTAACAGACTCTACGATATGCTTTGGGTAGTCCTCTTTAAAGACTAAATCACCATTTTGTTTGTAGATACCGAGAGAGATCCCCGTGGACATATCGTGATCCATAGAGAAAATATAAGTTGATGGGCTGGCGTAGCCAGCTCTTTGAATGCCAGCATGGGCAAACCAACCATTGTCACTCTCATCGAAAGATACAGAGCCTTGGGGCTTCAAAGTAAAGCCATAAGCTGCATTCAAAGTTACATATGGCATGAGGCATAGTGTTGCTAAGTAGACTAGTTTTTTCATGTTTCCCCTGTTTTGAAGGATAGTATTTTATAGGTATTCTAAGTGCAGCTTATGACATCATGCTCAGAGCATATTTCTAGAAATATTTACCAATTTCTT
>JAHDIR010000050.1 GCA_020630675.1 Bdellovibrionales bacterium | reverse complement strand
GCTTGGGCGCCGGTGACCTCTCATATAGATAGCTCCAATCAGTCAGATTTTGAAAATTATATTTCTAATTATTCAAATCAGTTTGGTTCAGGTCAGCTTTTTATAAAAGCTCTTTTACAAACGAACTCTCAGCAAAGCTCCAACTGTTCAATCAAGTCCATAGATTTCGATTACTCCAATTAATAAAAGTAATTTTTACAAAAAGTTTTTAATTTTTTCTAAACACTATACTTAATTAGTTAAAATAAATATTGTCTTTTCATGCTTTCAAAAAAAATAAAAATTCTTTTTTTTTTATTAATTATATTAACTTCGTTTGGTGTAAAATCTCAAATTTTACATTTAGAGCTTGGAGTTGCTAATTATAGTCCTTCAGATGACGATGATATCAATGCAAAATTTAAAATTTTAATTGATACAGTTGAAAGCTTAATTGACGATTATGGTGCTGAAGGTACAATTTATATTAACGATTACATCTTAGATGGTCTTAATGAAGCCGCTGAATATCTTAAAAAGTACTTAAATGACCGAGGAGAGCACAAAATAGAAGTCATAACCCTGTTTGGTGATTACAATGAAATTGAATTTCCATTTGTACGTACAGCACATCTTAAAAATCCTGGGTTCAGGCAATTACCAAATATGGACTCAGACATAACTTCTAATGAATTAAAGTTAAATACCCTTAAAAAAATTTCAGAAAAATCAGAATCCGGGCTGCAATTGACCAGTTACTTTTATACAGAAGGTTGGGATGTAATGTCTTACATTCAATCATTATTAGCAGATTCAGGTGATTATTTATTAGTAGACCTGAATCAAGAGGGGTTACAATATTTTTTTCCCAATGGTGACCTTGTTGAATCAAGAGAACCTAGCCTTGGAAGCACCACTAGGGTCTATGAGTTGAAAAGAAACACACCAATATGTAATGCGGTAATAACTCATCTTTAATTTCAGTTTATTGATCTTGAGTGGCAAACATTAATTGTTATTAATGTTTGCATAATGATTCTTTGATTTTTGTTTTGTTTTAGTTATTGTACATCTAGATTTTGTTCAATAATTTGAAAATTTACATAAAGCCCTTGTTTCTGCCTAATGTTATATTTATCACCTTCATCTAAGGCTGAAGCTTTAATGGTTAAGTATATAAACCTCTTTCTTGGCTCGACTTGAAGTTCGTAGTCTAAGCCGTCAGCCAAGAGACCGTTATAATAAATTAAAACTTTGTAATTGTCGATATTGGGAACAGGTAACTTAAGCTGAGATAATGAAATGCCATCAGAAACATTTCCATTGTTGTATTCAATTTTAATCTGCGCATTAGCAGGAGGAGGAGTAGAAAATTTAATTTTTCCACTTTGAACTTGGTAGCCTTCTGTTATTTCATTATTGTTGATAGACACTTTTAAGTTTTCGAACACAGCATTATTAACACTTAAAGCCCACTCTGATCGAGTGACTGGGTGACCGTTAGGAAAAGTTGCTGTTACTGGTTCCATTTCAACAACATAACTAGGGTTAGCAGGAACGGTTACAACAATGTTTCTTTGTCTGACAGGAAGGTCTGGGTTCAAGCTGTTTTTATTTACATCATAACCTATGCTGTAAACAGTGCTCAATGACCTAGCAATTTCCTTAAGTATATCTTTTAAACTCTTAGATGAGTTACCTGGGTTGTTAACTGAAGAGCTTTCGATAAGGTCATTAAAATCAAAAAAGTTTTCGGCAGAAGCTAAAGGAGCTGTTCCTTGAAAAGGTTGTGAATAACCAGCAATATCAGGCCCAACAATATAGCTATTCACTCTGTTGTTTATAATTGAATTATAGACCTCTGGGTAGCTTTGAGCGTTAGCTCCGGCCTCTCCAGGGTTGGTGGCATCGTAAAAACCTGCATCAGTAATTAAAATACTTAAGCGTCGAGCTCCCGCTCTCCAAGGAGTGACCTCAGCCGCAGATCTTAAACCTTGCAATTGGTTTTCAGGTATTTCACCTCCAACGACGGTGTTTAATCGTTCTAACTTATTTAAAAAATCTTCAATGTTTTCATTGTTAGAAGTGAGGGGGTCATCGTTTTGAAACTCAGTACATTCGTCGAGAACGCGGTTAGCAAAAGTAACCAAACAAAGATTGGCTAAAATGTTTACGCTCTTTAATTGTTCGACAAAGTCGATAACATTTTCTTTTACAGAATTTATACTTGGCCGCATAGAATTTGTAATATCCAAAACAAAAACAATATCGACTTTGGTCGGAGCTGAAGCTTCGGTAGAAAATTCAAAATCATTTACTGGTGATCCATTTTCTGAAATTAAAAAATCACTTTTTGTTAAATTAGAAATTGGATTTCCTGATGAATCAAATGCTCTAAATGACAAACCAATTTTGTTTTCGAGTAAATCGTTTTGTGTGAAGATATCAACTTTGTTTTTATAGGCAAAAAACTGACCTTCATCATCATTTAATATGCTGGGGTCATCGCTGGCCTGAAAGTCCACCCCCCCGCAGCTAACAAGGCCTAAGGCCATAATGAAAAGAAATAGAACGTTGTTTTTAATTTTATTTAAGCTATCCATGACCTAAGTTAATTGCTAATAAGATGCCAACACCATTTCTTAAAAATTCATATATATTATATATTTACACTGTGTCTCGAAGCGGTAATGTTTAAAATAGTGGCAACATCAATGACAGGACTTTGGTTAGCCCCTAGAGTTATGGCAATAAACCGTTGTGTGTAGACCTATATATGTTAAAAAAATGGTGTGTATATTAGCGGTAAAGTCACTCATTCTATTCTTACCTATCTGGCTAAGGAGTCGATCGACCTTGAGCCTTTATTTGAGCATACTGACTTGCCCGCCGAGTTTTTGCGTGACCCTAGTTGTTGGTTAGAGGCTCCCAAGGTCGAGTCTTTCCTTGCCGACCTCGAAAATCGACTGAGTTCAATAAATACCGGAGAATCTCTTGTTGAAAGTGTGGGATTGTCTAATCATGAATTAAGGTCTTGGGGAGTTTTAGATAGTGTTTTAAAAATGATGATGCAGCCTCAAGATATTTTTATGCAGCCACAAAGGTTTGTATCTTATTTTATTTCTCCGGCCCCTCCCGTAGTTAATATACTCAGAAAGCAAAATTACATCGAATTTGAAGTGCCCATCAGTAAAGAAGAGTACCCTTTATTTACAGCATATATGAAAAGTGTTTTTGAAGTACTTCCTTGCTTTATGGGAAAAACTGCGGCCACTGCCAAGTGGGTAGATAACAAAATCTCTGTTGATTGGAGTTCGGCTCAAGAAGATCTTTTTGTGAAAGATATGGAAGCGCCCAATTTAAACCCTGATATTATGCAGGGCTTAGTGGCATCTATGGAAGCTGCAGAAAGAGAGCTTGAAAACCAAAAAGAACTTCTTAGTTTAAAAGATCAAGAGATTGAACAACTTAAATCTAGGTTGGCGCAATTTAAATTAATGGACTCTTCGGACATGATTGATTTATCGCAAATGAATCAAGAAAATGGAGAGGAGTTAGAAAAAAATATTAATGCTCCATTAATTAATATTCAAACACAAATGTTAAAAATGGGAGACTACCTCACCCGTGCTCAACAACTGATCACACTTTTGGTCGGGCAAAACCGTTTAGACCGTCAAGTCAAAGAAGCCATGAAAAGAGTCGACTGGAATTATATTCGTGGTCGCTTTACTCATACTGTACAAGACGGTGTGAATAATGTGGAAAGCATTCGTCGCGAGCTTGAAATTTTTAAAAATAGAACAGTGGAGCCTTCTAAAGGGGAGGGGATGATGATGGTCGACCTCGACTCAGTCTTAGATAGAGCTGTTTCCTCTCTTTCACTGAAGCTAAAAAACCGTCATATTTTTATCGACCGCATGCTTTTTTATGGAAAAAATATTTATATAAATAAAAATTCTTTTGAAAATCTTATTGGCCAACTTTTAGAACTGGTTGCCGGAAAAATGAATGATAAAGGTTATATTCGTGTAGTGAGTCGTCCAAAGCTAGAAGCGGCAGAAGTTGAAATTGTAGATAATGGTCAGGGCATGCACCCATCTGCTCTGGACCAATTTTTATTGGATCCATTTATTTCTTCAGTAATTCAGGAACATAATGTAAAAATAAAACTGGTGTCTTCGTCATCGGAAGGCTCCACATTAATTGTGTATTTACCTTCGATAGGAGCCCCGTATGTCAAAAATAGTGAAAGTGTTAGCCCGAGAAATCATAGATAGTCGCGGAAACCCAACAATAGAAACAGAAGTATTTACTGAAAAAGGAATCTGTGGACGGGCGGCTGTTCCTTCAGGGGCCTCTACTGGTGCTTATGAAGCGCATGAACTCAGAGACACCGACTCTCCTCGTTTTTTAGGAAAGGGTGTAAATCAGGCCATCGAAAATATTAAAACAAAAATAACCCCAGCAATTCTTGCAATGCCTGTGAGTGACCAAGAAAAAATTGATCGTTTAATGCTAGAAATGGATGGCACAAAAAATAAAGCAAACTTAGGGGCTAACTCTATACTTGCTGTTTCTATGGCTTGTGCTAAGGCGGCCGCTCTTGAGCAAAACATAGAAGTTTTTCAGTACCTGGCTTTTGATGAAAAAAATTTAAAGCTCCCTGTTCCTCTAATGAATATTTTAAATGGGGGAGCTCATGCCAACAATGGTTTAGACGTTCAAGAGTTTATGATTGCTCCTATTTGTGGAGGTTCATTTAAAGAAGCTTTAAGGGCTGGTTGTGAAGTTTTTCATCATCTCAAGAAAATATTAAGTGAAAAATCTCTATCAACTGCAGTAGGAGATGAAGGTGGTTTTGCCCCTAGACTTTCTGGAAATAAAGAAGCTTTATCTTTAATTTCTACAGCTGTAGATAAAGCCGGTTACAAACTTGGAGAAGATATTGTTTTAGCTCTTGATGTGGCGGCCACTGAATTTTATAAAGACGGGCACTACATTTGGGAAGGGGAAAAAATAACTGCCGAGCAGTTGAGTGATATTTACTCGTCATGGAAGTCTGAATTTCCGATTCAAAGTATTGAAGATGGTTTTTCTGAAGATGATTGGGCGGGTTGGTCTCACTTTACTAGCCAGTGTGGATCATCGACTCAAATAGTTGGTGACGATTTATTTGTCACAAACCCTGAGCGACTGAGTAAAGGAATTGAGATGGGTGCAGCCAACGCCTTGCTTGTTAAAGTTAATCAAATAGGAAGTTTAACAGAAACGAAACAAGCCGTGCAGATGGCCCAAAACGCTAAATACCACACTGTAATGTCTCATCGTAGTGGCGAAACAGAAGACACCATCATTGCTGATTTGTCTGTAGCAATGGCCAGTGAGCAAATTAAAACGGGAAGCTTATGTCGTGGTGAACGCACAGCTAAATACAATCAGCTTTTACGAATTGAAGAAAGGTTAGGAAGTCAGGCTCAGTTTCGCGGGCCTCAAGCCTTTGGTCTATAATCGATAAGAATAGATCATCAGCCTTATAATTTTATGAGTTCGAAACTATAATAGAGTTATGAGGCTTTTTTTTACACTACGAAAATTTGTGATTTCATTTCTTGCGCGTCCAACTCGCGTTTTTATTGTGTGCCTACTTGTTGTTGTGGTTAATATGATTTTTAAGGGCGGGCTTCTTGAAATTTTAAATTTAAATCAAAATTTAAAAAAAGTAAAAGTGCAACAATCTGAACTTAAGCAAAAAATTGAAAATATTGATATGAAAATCCTTCGTGCTTCAGATCCTAACTATCTAGAGCTAGAAGTTTTAAATCGCTTTGATTTGGCTCAAGAAGGTGACCTTATTTTTGTATTTTCAGACGTTCAGTCTCATTGATTCAAGGTTTCAAAATGATTTAGTTCTGGCAAAAGTACCTTCATAGTTCTATAACTTGAGCATGAAAAAACTTTTTTTAGTCGACACCTACGCTTTTGTCTTTAGATCTTACTATGCCATTCCAGCTAATATGAGTAATGGTGATGGCCTTCCAACAAATGCTCTTTACGGCTTTGTTAGTATGGTGATTAAAATATTACGAGAACATAAGCCAGATTACGTGGCTTTTTGCTTCGATCGTAAAGATGGTTCTTTTAGAACAGAGATTTACCCAGAATATAAAGCCAACCGTGGAGAAATGCCCGAAGATCTAGTCCCTCAAGTTCCTTACTTGAGAAAAATACTGGATGCTTTTGGTGTTTACTCTGTGGATGCTAAAGGCTTTGAAGCCGATGATGTTATAGGCACACTTTCGCATTTTGGCCGCGAAAATAATTTAGACACATATATCATTAGTAGTGATAAAGACTTTGCACAATGTGTTTCTCCGCAAGTAAAACTCTTCGATCCTATGAGAGACAATATGTACGATGAGCAAGGAGTGATTGATAAATGGGGGATACATCCCTCTCAAATGATTGATTACCTGGCCCTAGTGGGGGATAGCAGTGATAATGTTCCGGGAGTGAAAGGCATTGGCCCTAAAGGAGCTCAAAAATTACTAGCAGAGTACAAAGATTTAGAAGGCATTTATGAAAATATAGAAAATGTTGGCCCTAAAGGAACAAAAACTAAACTTCAAGACAACGAAGACATGGCGTATTTATCCAAAGAGCTAGTTACTATTGCTACTTCAGTTGAACTAGATACAAAATTACAAGATTTAACTTTAAAGTCCGTAGATCGTGATAAGCTAGTTTCTCTTTTTAATGAATTAGGTTTTAAAAGTTTTGAAAAAAAATTCTTTAAAGACGAAAATAAAAAAACTGAAGAAACAAAAAGCTCTAAGAATAGTTCCCCTTCGGTAAAGGCTGTAGAGCTAAAATTAAGTGAAGTCACGTACTCTATCGATGAGGCTGTTGAAGCGATGGCTCCTTACTCTGAGGTATGGGCTATTAAAACGCCAAGAGGAGTTTTTTTTCAATCGGATAAAAAGTTAATACTAGTGGATGGAGACCTAAAACAGTTGGGTGCACGCTTAGAGGCTCGTCACTTAAAGTGGAAGGGCTTTGATTTGAAGTCGATTTGGAGAGATTTAGGGATTAAAGAGGTCGGACAGCCAGCTTGGGATCATATGTTGGCAGCCTATACTTTGAAGCCGGGTAATATTAAAGATTTTGAATCTATTTATACTGAATACACAGAAAATAAAATGTCTGAATTAGCAACGGGCCTTGAGTACGCTCAAGCTCATCATGATTTATTTTCAGTTCTTTCCTCTCAGTTAGATGCGGATGCTGCCCGAGAAACTTATGAAAATATGGAGCTTCCTTTAGTTCCTGTTCTTTATTCAATGGAAACCAACGGTATTTATCTCAATACCGATAAGCTCAAGAAACAAAGTGCAGACTTAGAAAAAGATATTTCTGCTTTGGAAAAAAGTATTCATGAAGAAGCCGGAGAAGCTTTTAATGTCGCAAGCCCTAAGCAGTTGGGCGCTATTTTGTTTGAAAAAATGAAAATTCCTGTGGTCAAAAAAAATAAAACAGGTTACTCCACAAGTGTTGATGTTCTCAATAAGTTAGCTGATGATCATCCCATATGCTCAATGGTTATTGAGTACCGTGAGTTGTCTAAGTTAAAAAATACGTATGTAGACTCTCTTCCTGAGCTTGTAAATAAAGACACTTCTCGCGTTCATACACAATTTAAACAAGCTGTAACAACAACTGGTCGCCTTTCTAGTCAAAACCCTAATTTACAAAACATTCCCATTCGCACTGAGCGAGGTCGGTTAATTAGAAAGGCTTTTACTCCCGTCAAAGACAGTGTTTTGCTTTCTGTCGACTATAGTCAAATTGAACTTAGAGTATTAGCTCATATCACTGATGATCCTGGTTTATGTAAAGCTTTTAATGCTGACCAAGATATTCATGCGGCAACGGCAAGTGAAGTTTTTGGAGTTAGTTTAAATGATGTGACTTCAGATATGAGAAGAAAAGCAAAAGCTGTTAACTTTGGTATTGCCTATGGCCAGGGAGTTTTTGGTTTGTCTGAGGCCTTGTCCATACCTCGTGGAGAGGCCAAAGAAATTATTGAAACTTACTTTCAAAAATTTAAGAATGTAAAAGAATATATGGAGGTCACGGTTGAAAAAGCAAAAATGGATGGCTATGTATCAACTCTTTCGGGCCGAAAAATATATATTAAAGAATTAAAGTCAAAAATGCCAATGATCAGAAAGTTTGGAGAGCGGGCAGCTATTAATGCTCCCATTCAAGGATCAGCCAGTGATATAGTTAAGAAAGCTATGATTAAGGTTTATGAAGAAATAGAAGCTCCCATGCTATTACAGGTGCACGATGAACTACTTTTTGAGTGTCCTGTTGACGAAATTGAAGATCAAATGAAAGAAATTAAAGAAATTATGGAACAAACGACTTCTTTAAAAATTCCTTTAAAAGTCAATTGCTCTTACGGTACCAACTGGGATGAAGCCCACTAAATAAATTAAGGAGAACACTTATGAAAATACTTGGTTTAGATTTTGAAACAACAGGTTTAGAAGCTCAACAAGAAAGAGTGATTGAAATTGGGGCTGTGATTTGGTGCACAGAAACCAATAAACCTTTATCTATGATGTCAGAGTTAATTAAATTTGAAGGCTTTCAGCAGTTACCTGCAGAAATTATAAAAATCACTGGAATTACCGATGACATGCTTAACAGTTATGGTGTTGAAGGAAAGCCTGCTTTTGATAAGCTGAACCAAATGATCTCTTCTTGTGATTATGTTGTCGCTCATAACGCCAAGTTTGATCGCAGTTTTTTTGAGGCCGAAGTTCAACGTTACGGAACTCAGTGTGATGTGCAATCCCTGAAATGGATAGATACATGTAACGATGTTCCTTACCCCGAAGATATTCAAACTAGAAAATTATCTTATCTTGCTGCCGAACATGGAATTTTGAACACCAATGCTCATAGAGCTTTATTTGATGTGATGGCGATGCTCAATGTTTTAAAAAATTACTCTATTGAAGAAGTTGTTGATCGTTCAAATAGCCCTTTAGTTCAAGTGATTGCCAAAGTTTCTTTTGCTGAAAAAGATAAAGCTAAAAACCTAGGGTTTAGGTGGAATAAAGACGATAAAACATGGTTTAAGGAGTTTAAAGAAATGGACCTTGCTTCCCGTCAATTTCCTTTTGAAATTGAAAAGGTCCATACTCACTAATTAAATAGATCAATTCATCTAACCCTGGAGCTCGCTTTCTTTTCTTAAAAATAACATTAAGAATAAAGGGGCAAAAAGTAAAATAAAACTCATAGGGTTGGGTGGATTTGAAGTGACAGAAACTGATCCTTTTGTGCAGCCACCGGTATCTATTTGTTGTCCGTTCAATAAATTTAGGTTTGTGATATCTGAATCACTGAGCTCAAGGCTTGTATTAAGCACAACTTCGTTCATCATAGATAAATCATCTGTATTATGTTTTAAGCCCAGGGCGTGACCCAAGAAATGAGTGATCACTTTTTTTCTAATTTTAATATCCTGAGAAAAGTACTTTAGCTCTCCGCCAAAATCATTATTAAGTATTATATAACCTTTATCTAAAAAACCATCTTCATCAGAATCTTTTGCTGAGGCTAGGCCATAAGACAAATCTTTGTTGCGTCCTAGAGTGTTCAAGTTATTTGAGCAGTTAACGACAATGCCATTTTCTTCAAAAAGAAATAAACTGGCACTCAGATCATTAGCTTCGGTACTGCCTATTAACTCAATAAGAGGGTCAACAGCACTGCCTTCATTCCAAATAGCAATGGCTTGTTCAAGCTCTTCTTCAACACTAACTGGGCAAGACACTTGATTGAGATAAACATTAATTTTGTCTTTAAAACCCATTGATTGGCTTTGAACCAAATTGCCATGCATATGGCTTGCATCATATTTTTTTCCTAATACAGAATGACCTAAGTTATCTTCATTGGCTCCATTCGGGCTTTGGTTAGTAGGCTCAGCAGCTTCTTTTTCAGGGATTTCAAGTATTTGTTTATTGGTGGCAAAGAGTTCAAAAAGGGTAGGCTCGAGACCTTTAACGGCGATATGCCATTCAGAACTGTCAGTCTTTTTAATATAGCAGGCTCTTTCATTACTTTCGTTTCTTTGGTAATGACAATCATTATTTTCAACGGTGGGCACACCTTGTTTAGAAACAAAAACCTGAGCCTTATTGTTTTCATGATAGTTGCGGTCGGTACCATTTTCAGCCGCTGAATATGTTTTTAAAACCACCTCTAAGAAATCAAAACCACCTTTTTCAATTTTATAATAATGCCACTCGTCTTTGGCAGTTTCATAGTTAAGCTCCTTTCCAGAAGATAAAAGAGGTTGGCCAACTTTTATAATTTGCGAAATAGAAGGTATGCCTTTTTCGTTGAGGATGAAAAGCATATAGTGGCCAGGAGGAGCAATGTTTCTATGAATAGGTGATGTGACCGTAAGCTCTCTGTCATTAGTGAGGTTGTACTCTAAAGCCATAGCTCTTTGGTCTTGATTCACAGAGTGGGTGACTGAACCGAGTTTGATAAGTGTAACTTTTTTTATGCGAGCAGCCTGATCAGAAATAACGGTAAATTTTTTATTGTAATCGATAGAAAACTTATCATCGCGAGGCAAAGGCATTATAACGTCAGAAATATAAGGTCTGTCTGTTGTTAGTTCAGAGCTTCCCTTTTCAAAGAGGTAAGGTGGGTAAAAAATTTCGCTGTTATTTTCAAAGTAGTTAGCTGAACTACAGTCACCGCAATAACCACCACCGCCAGTTAATACAGTAGCGTCGGGAAGAAGAATAGCTATCGAGTGATATTGTCGTGTTCTTTCCGAGGGGCTGAGTAAAGTCCACTCTTCGGTTTTAGGATCCCAAATTTCAGCAAAGTTCACAGGCTCTTGCATATTAATAAGCTCGCCATTTCCGCTATGACCACCAATAGCTAGCACAGATTGATCTGGTAAAACAGTTAAGTTGAGTTGACGTCGACCAACATTCATATCACTCGTACTCGTAGAGCTCATGTTTACAGACGACTTCCAGTTGCCAGGTTCAGAAAGTAATAATTGTACAATAACAGCAGATTTAGAGGCTTTAAATTTTTCTCCAGTGGTATCGTTATCTGGCTCGCCTCCTCCGGCAATAAGAGTTTTTCCGGCAAGAGCATCATACATGGCAAAGCTGCCATAACTTCTAAAAAGAGGTGTGGTGTCCGACTCACGTTTGCCCATGCCTTTTAGTTCACCGCCATTTTCTGTGGTCATTTCGATGATATCTAGGTAGGGCCCCAAACCGTAAGTATTTCCATTTGGGCCAACGATGATCCATTGGTAGTCTCCAGTGGTATCTTCACCAAAAGCTCCTCCGTAAATAAGGGCATGCCATTTTAAATCAAGGCCAAAAACTTCGGCGTAGGGAATAGGTTTGTAAGTACCTCCGACCGTTAGCATATCCCCATTAGCCATAGCCACTACGGTGGAGTACCAGCGAGGTGTGTTCATATCATCGGCTCGAACCCAAGCATTTGTTTTGTAGTTATAAATATTAGAATGCATAGATGGTCCGTTCGCAAAATTTTCACCTGTGTCTCCGCCAGAAAATAAAACTCGACCATCCCAAAGGTGAGCAGAGCCAGCACAAAATAAATCGGTCCCTGTGCGGTTATAGGTATCTGTTTGAAGCCCCAAGTCTCCAAATTTTGTAGGTGGGGTCCATAAAACCACTCGAGTATTTAGGCTTTGGTGAGTGAATTCATCTTCATCAAAATCATCGGGCGTGGCATCCCAGGCTAAGATTTTACCATTGGGAAGCAAAGTTGCATGTACGGCAAGAACCTCCCAACTTTCATCCACTTCACCCCAAAGGCCGACACTGTAGGGTTCGTTATCAAGAGGTATAGCTCTGTTGGTTGGGTTTAATTTTTTTTCAGCATGGTCTGTATGGGCATTTAACGTGGTGAGAGCATTGAACAAGACCAGTGAACATAGAATTGCTTTTAAGTAAAAAGCCATAAATATCACCTACTTTATGTTGTTATTGAGTAAAGCTAGACTATGCTTTTACTTCAAATATATAAAACAAAAAGTCGGCGGCTTGAAAATATAACAGGGTCGATTGTAGATATTTTGAACGATCTCTGATAGTTTCTAGTAAAACTAAACAACTCATGTATAACAGATTGAGTTTTATGCCTCGTCAAGCAACGAGAGTAAACTAAGCTCTTCGTTTTCATTAGATTCATTTCTGTCATCATCATCTAAAGATGAGTCCATAGATTCACTTAAAAATAAAGCCAACTCTTGGTCACTGACTTGGCTTTGATCAAAAAATAAAGAGTTACTCATTATAGCGATAAAGCAAAATGAAAACGCAGCAACCATTCCCCACTGGGGAGTTAACCACCTAAGAAATCGACGAGAATTATTTTGATTTATTTGTTCTTGAATATTTGCAAACTCATTCACAGGTTTTGATGGCTGAAAATCGGTGTTTGTTTTTATAAATTTTTTAAATTGATCGTCATCGTTATGGCTCATAACTTAACTCCTTGTTGACGTAAAAAAGAGGTCACGACCTCACGCGATTTGTGTAGGCGAGATTTTAAAGTACCTTCAGGAACTTTAAGAGCTTTTGAGATTTCTTTTAATGGTAATTCTTGAATATAAAATAAAACAAAAGGCCCTTTTTGTTTTGGCGTTAACTGATTAATAGCCTTAAGGATGAGTTGTTCATTTTCCAGGGTGTTTGCCTCAGCCCTGCCTTCCATTTCGGGGTTCTTTTCGATATCCACTGTTTTGTGTCGTTTTTCTTTTCTCAAATAATCATAAGCACAATTTAGGGTTATGCGGTGAACCCAGGTTTTTAAACTAGATTCACCTCGAAATTTTGATTTATATTTCCATATCTTAATAAAAACCTCTTGTACAACCTCGTCCACTTTGTTGGGGTTGTGAATAATATAGTACAAACTTTTACGAACAAAAGCTTCGTTGTCGTTGTAAAGGTCTTTAAAAGAATTGAATACATTATCATCGGAGTTCATAAGAATCTCTTTTATTGTTCTCGATGATGTTTTTTATTTTTTCTCATTTTTCTTTTTAATTCAAAAAAAGTTTTTCTTTGTGCTGGTGATAAAATTTTACGAATGGCGAGCATTTTATTGAATTTTTTCATTTTAATTTGTTTATGAAGTTCAATAATTTTTTCCTTCATTTGTAGTAAGTTTATGTCGCTACTCTCACCGGATAAGGCTGTATTTAGTTCTTTACGTTGAGTTTTCATTTGTTTTTTTAGTTCTTTCACCTCTCCTTTTTGAGATTTTTTAATTTCTTTTAATTTTTGTTTTTGCTCTTGGGAGAGATCAAGCTGTGTAAATAACTTTTCATGAAACTGTTCTCTTTGGTGTCTATTTTTAGCTTGGGCTAAGCCAGATAAACCAGAAATGATAAGCAGGGTGATGAGTTGTTTTTTCATAAAAATCCTTTGGTATGAGTTTAAATTTAATCACAAATATTGTGATTTGAGTATTAGACGTAAGAAGAGCAAATGAGGTTCATTTTTATCTAGAGTTCAAAAATAAAATCTCTAAGTATATAATTTTATTCAATATTTATTTTTTTTAAAAAATAAATGAACTCACCTGGCTGGTCTTTCGTCTAACAAATAACCTCTCAAGAATTGAGAGTTAAACCTTAACACCCTAAAAAGGAGTTATTTATGATGAAAGTAATAATGTCACTATTTATGATGGTAGGAGTCTTTTCTTTTGCTGGGGTCAATAAAGCCCATGCCGATGTTAGGGCTGTCGTTCATATCAACCCTTTTCAGTGGTTTTTTTCTCCACCACCGAGAAGAGTTTATCATGAGCCTGTTGTAAGAGTAAAAAAAGTTTATCGTCCATACATTGTAAAGCCAGTGGTTTATCAACCTCGATTTAAAAATCGGTGGAAAAGAAAAAACATGTATAGGCCAATAAAAAATAGAAATACAAGTTTTCAACGGAATTGGAAGCATAAAAAGAGAAACATATATTCAAGAAACAAAAGATCTAAAAGAAATAATTTCTAATTTGAGTAGGATGAAAATAAAAAAGGGCAATTCTTAGAAGTTGCCCTTTTTTATTTAATTTAAAAAATAGAATTTCATGTAAAACTAGTTATTAGTTTCTCCTTTTTTTGTTTTATTAACGTCAGCAGTTCCAATAGCTTTGCTTTCCTTTTTAATATTTTCAAAAGATAACCCGCATTTAAAACCGGCATTTTCAATGTTTTGTCTAATATTGTTAAATGTTTTAGTGCAAATATCAGGGGTAGCTTGTGCCCAAGCCACTTCAGTTGTTTCTCCTTTCTTAGTGTATTCTACATTACACTTTTTATCGTTAGTATTGAGTTCATTTAAAATGACGACTCTTTGTTCGCCAGCCACTAAGCATGAGAACTTTTGAGTCTTATCGTCTTTGGTCATATCTTGATCTTTTGTGGTGGGCCTTGGGAAGAGATTGGGTTTTTCTACTGTAACTTCTTGAGTATCAAGAGTTGTTTTTTTACTTGCACACGAAATTGTAAAACAAAAACCGGCCATCATTGTTACAAATAGAATTCTCTTCATAGGTTGTTCTCCTTTGTCTGTATATAGACAATTTTGAATTATGTATAAAGTGGAAATCACTTTACACCGTCTTTAGCCTCACTTAACTGAGGCAGATAGTGATATGAAGTAGCAGTAATTAGGCCAGCTTTAAAAATGAATATAAAAGGGTTTTAGAGCCTTCAGGGCTTTAAAACTAAGACAGATGCAGATACTTTTTACATTTTGGGTGACTGAATCTGTCTTTTATTTATTGTTTTTAGTTTTAATGAAAGCAAAGCTGGAGGAAACTTGCTCTATATAAGATTGAACTGTCCTGTTTTGATACAAAACAAAAAACCTGAATCTAGTTGGCGCAATCGCCTTTAAAGATAACATTACCTAGTGTTTTAGGTACAGAGTAAATAAGAACGGCAGTGTCTGCAAACGGGGCAAATAGGTAGTCCCAAAAGTAGCCGCCATCTGAGTAGGTGTTGATTGTTCCTTGGTAGATTAAGTTACACACTTCTTTTTGAGGAACAAAGTCACTAACAATCACACCCATTGTAGAGCAAGAGCTGGTTAAGAGTAAAATAAATAAACTCATTATCCAGCTCTTGAATTTCAAATTAAAGTCCTCTTGCTTTTCTACGGCCAACTTCAACAGTTACTTTATCATACAAAGATTTATAAATTTGTGGTTGAACAATCTCTTTTCCAGAAGATCCACCAATATTTGTTTTTGTTGTTGTTTGTAAAGTGAGTCGAGTTTCCGTTGTGTTTTTACCAATATTGTCGAAATTGACAGAAACTTCATAACCACGGCCAGTGACATAATTGTTAGAACCAGAAAAAACGTTTAAGAACTTCATTCCACCAGACATAGCATCAGTTTCTTTTTGAGCAAGAATCATTCCGCCATTCATATCTTGGTTTTTTATAATGTAACCTTCATCAAGAAGTATAGTTTTAAAAGCTTTAAAGACAGTATTTAAATCATGGTCGAAAGTTCTTACCTGAAGAGCTCTTCTTTGGTGAGCAGTTAGTTTAGGTGTAGTTTGGCAGCTCGTTACAAAAAGCGCAGCCATAAGAATTAATGCTAAATTTTTCATGTGTTGTTCTCCTTAGGTGTTGATTAAAATTTAGAAGCAATGACTGAGTAGTCTTTAACAATGTCACTTTGATCAAAAATGATAATTAAATCAAAAGTATTTACAGAAGTTGTGCTGACAGCTTTGCTGGCACCGCCAAATAAGCCACCGAGGATAGCTCCTGTTCCTAAAAGCCCACCACCCATTGTTGCTTTGGTGTCTTCTTGTCTGGAAGATTGTTTGGCATAAGTCCAAACTTCATTACCTTCTCTGTTTTTACTTGTGATATTTGGTGAACCCAGTAAAGAGATGATCTCTGATTGAGTTGTCTGACCTTTTACAATGCGGCTTTTGACTGCACCAAAGGTGAGGTTGGTTTTTGTATCCATTTTAGGCTTTGATTGACAGCTGGATAAAGCGATAGCCAAGGCGATGCCTAAGATGCTGATTGTTAACTTTTTCATTTTGACTCCTTTTGAACTCATAAAGCCTCTGAGCACTTATAAAAAAGTGACAGATGATGAGCAAATCGTTTGGTGCGATTATTAATTTATTTATCCTATTTAAAGCTTAGAATGAGGATTTGTCTAACCAGATTTAACGAATTTTAGACCCTATTTATTTAATGTGTTTAATTGTATACATTCTCGGCTCATAGGGCCCAGCCCGATGAACAGCTAAAAGGTCTAAGATTGGGTTTTTCTTGTCTTCAGGTGCATTAAAACTAAAATAATCCTGTTTTTAGCTTTCATTGATTAAAGTTAAGACACCAACCGTTACTAATTTACAATAGAGCTTTCTTATTTTTGTGGATATCGGCGCGACATGTTACTAATTTGCTCAAATATTCACCTCTCTCTCTTGGAGATCTAAATGTACCAATGGCAAAGCCTTAAAATTCTTATTGTAGCCTGTCTTGGCTGTTTTTTGACTGCAACTCAATTGCAGGCTCAGGGCACCAGTGACTTTGTTCATTTTCGACCGGAAGTTCATAACGATGGTGAAGATTATCTAAAAAATGTGTTTCAGGTTCGAGTGCATGACAGCTGTATATCTGAATATGATAAAGAGAAGTTTGATCTCTCTATTGATCTGCGCTTGGCTTACAAGGGTTTAAAAAAAGATAGTTTTAGTCTTCCTGGTTATGACTTTAACATTGTAAGCAGTCGCATAGTCATTAAAAATTTAGTTTCAGGTAAGAAATATAATTTTCCTATCACAAATAATGTCACTGGTAAAACCACAGTGGTGTCTGGTTATGCCAGGCTTTACTGCCGCTTGGGCAAAAAGAAAGTTATAAATTATAAACCGCACAGACAGGTTTCAGATATGATGTATTATTTGATGGCTGTCGCAGGTAAATCCAACAGAAAAATTTTTCCGGCATCATCCCAATTGTATAGTAAAAAGCTAACTCCCATTCCAGAAACGAGTGCTTTTTATAAATCCAGTTCTCAAGTTTCAAAATTAGGAACGGCCCAACGCCCAAAAAATGAAGAGAACATCCCTGAGGAAGTTGTAACTTTGGTGAGAACTTCAATTATTGGTAAAACTGAAGTGGACGTGCCAGATGATAGTTTGTTTGACTACTCCATTAATAATACCACTGATGGCTCCCAATCTTACAGCTTTATAGCCTATTTTTCTGATAACTTGGGGTTTATATCGGGAACAGTGGTTTTTAGTGATACTTATAGCTCCGTCTATACTTATGTTTCTCACCCTAATGGTTCTGTTAATATCAGGGCCTTTCATGATTACGAAAACCAAATTTCTGAAATTACAGATACCTTTTCGGATGGCTCCTCTGTAATCAATGTTTATGATTTTAGTCGTGTTATAACGTTAGGAAGTTTGGACATTGTTGAACAAAACCCCAATGGTGTGGGGTATGGTGAGCTATATACAATTACAAGCTATGAAATTTATAATTATGACCTCGAAGACCCAGACACACTTTATGAACTGTTAGTATCTTCAACTTATAACCCTGTTTCAGAGCAGTCTGAAAATAATGGTGGCCGATTAGGTTTACACACCCCGGGCAGTCGTTTAGAGGACCTTCCTTCCTTTGGTATACTACCTTCAAGTCCAACAAGCCCATTAAATTATTTCAGTACTATTCTTAGCGCAGAACCTTCAGAAAGCGTATCTTTGGGGGGAGGTAACTCATCTACTCCAACATTTTTTGGTCGCTTCACTAATTTTATGAGCACCTACTTTTCGCCAAATAATGATGGGCCTGTTCAACACAGTACAGATAATAGCCCACCTGCAGCGCCTCGGCCAACTAAGCTCAGATATGAATTTTTACCTTCATCTCCTACGTCGTTAAAAATAATTTTTAGTCGAACTCACCCCACCACTGACGATGAAAACTATATTCGTTGGGGCAGTAATAGCCATCCAATTAACTTATTTAAAAATGGAGAGTTTCACCAAAGGTATAGGGCGCCGGGAGGGGACGTTCAACATGACTATATGTGGATACTGGATGGGTTTGTTTTTGGTCATAATGGCTGGCAAGGTGGCTATAAATTATTTAGTAGTGGTTACGCTATTATTGAAGACTTAACTCCTGGGGCGACATATACGTTTTCAGCCTTCCGAGGTTGGGGAAATGGCCCTTCTGCCGGACAACAAGGTCGTACCACTTCTATTATGAGTAATGAAATATCAGTGACAATGCCTGGAGTTTTAACACCGGATCAACCAGTGGCTCAATACGTTCTTAGGCCGGGAGATAGTTTTCGTTTCTCTAATTTGAATGTTAAGTATGATGGTCAAAGTGTTTGCTTAATACACGAACTAGGAACACCTGGGGGAAATAACATTAATGACGTTGAAAATGACTACTCAAATGTACCTGAAGGTTCTTTTCGAGATCGTTTGACGAGTCTTTACTCTCAAATGTGGGGGCGAGGTCGCAACAACTGGGCCTGTGGTCGTTTGCCCGCAAGCCCTACGACGGCGCCCACCGCTCCGTTGCCATCAACACCAACTCTACAGTTACAACCTGGAGATATTTTTAGGTATGATGATCTAAATGTTAAATATGACGGTAATGAAGTGTGTTTGTATCATGTAACTGGCCGTGGGTTATTTACTGATTATACATCTCGCGCAAAAGATTCTTTAACAAATTATATAGATCAGCTTTTCTCAGTGATGTGGAATCAAAAAACTCCTGAGCAAAGAAAATGCAAAAGGTAATTATCAATACGTTTATGGTTTTTTTTATAGCTAGATAATAATTTTAACAACTTTGTACTGGTCCGTTATTTTGAATAATCAAAATCAATAGACTGAATGGTGCAATTTGAGCTTTGATTAGTATTGGTTTTTAAAAGGGCTTTTATATAAAGCTCTCCTTCACCGAATTGACTAGAGTAATATGTAATATAATTTTTTAACTCAGACTGACTAGAACTTTGAGACTGTGTAAGGGCAGGGGCCCAAGTGTTTGATGTCCAATAGTAATAGTTGGTACCATCAGGGCTTAATT